>NZ_LOSO01000001.1:0-164997 GCF_001595495.1 Microbacterium sp. CH1
CGACGGGAGGGGGCGGCGTGTACGACGGGAACGGGGGTGGGGGAGAGTTAGAGTCTTCTGGTGACCCCGGAACTCCAAGCTCGCATCGTCGCGGACTCGCGCGACCGCGTGGCATGGATGAGGGCACGCTCTCGCGGCATCACGGCCACCGACGTCGCCGGGCTCACCAGCGAGCGCTCGATCGCCCGTGCTGCCGACGCCAAGCTCGGCGGCGGGCCGCGGTTCGGCGGCAACGCCTACACCGACCACGGCCGGCGCCGCGAGCCGGAGATCGCCGCCTGGGTCGCCGCGACGCACGGCATCTTCCCCTCCTCCGCGCTGTTCCGCGCCGAGATCGAGCACCGCCACCTGGCGACGCCCGATGGCATCTCGGTGGACGCGGACGGTCGCGTCAGCCTCGCGGAGATCAAGACCACCAACAAGGCCTTCCGGGGGATCCCCCGCACCTACCTGCGCCAGGTGTGGTGGCAGCAGCACGTGCTGGGCGCCGAGCGCACCCTGTTCGTGTGGGAGGAGCACGTCGACTTCTCCCCCGTCCACGACGAGCCCCGCTGCGTCTGGATCGACCGCGACGAGCGCGAGATCGCGAAACTCGTGGGGCTCGCCACCGACCTCATCGACGAGCTGTACCGCCGCACGACCGGACGCACGGTCCCGGCCCGCTCCGCGTCCCCGGTGGACAGCCGTCGCGAGCAGCTCCGCGAGCGTGACGCCTTCCGCGCCCTCGCTCTCGCCGACTGACCACCCGGCGACGCCGTCCCGGCCGTGTCAGGGTTCGCGAGCGAGCACCCGACGCGCCTCCCCCGCGACCTCGGACGCGATCGTGTCGAGGAGCGCGGAGCGCAGGGTCCACTGCTGCCAGTACAGCGCCACGCGCAGGATCGGACCGCCCAGCGCCACGAGTCCCGGCACCTCCTGCAGCCGCGGCACCATCCCCCAGCCGAGACCGAGGCCGACAGCCAGCGCATAGTCGTGCGACGCCGGGACGTAGTGCCGGGGAACGCCGGCCGCCGGCACTCCGCGCGCGGCCAGCCACTCGTGCTGCAGGGTGTCCCGGCGGTCGAAGTCGACGAACGGCGCGTGCGCCAGAGCATCGGGGGTCACGCCGTCCGGGAACCATCGGCGGGCGTAGGCGGGTTCGGCCATGGCGCGGTACTCGAGCACGCCGAGGGGCGCGACCGTGCACCCCGCGACCGCCGTGGCTTCGCTGGTGACCGCCGCCATGACGGTCCCGGATTCGAGCAGGCGGGCGGTGAAGTTCTGATCGTCGCGGTGCAGGTCGACATCGATGTCGTGCGCGGCGGAGAGCCGGGCCATCGGTGCCAAGAACCAGGTCGCCATCGAATCCGCGTTGACGGCGAGTGGCACGCTGATCCGCCGCCCCTCGGTGCTCCCCTCGATCCCGACTCCCGCGAGAGCATCCTCTTCCAGCAGAGCGATCTGCCGCGCGAGCCGCACGACGGACTCCCCCGCCTCGGTGAGGCGGACCGGCTTGCTGCGCACGAGGAGGATCCGCCCGAGCTGCTGCTCCAGCGCCTTGAGTCGCTGACTGACCGCGGACGGGGTGACCTGCAGCCGACGCGATGCCGCATCGAGGGTGCCCTCGTCGGCGACGGCGGCGAGCGTGGCGGCGAGCTCCGGGTCGATCCTCACATCAGTGATGCTAATGGTGCGGAAGGAATCTTCGCTGCACCTGATGCTCCGTCCTCCTAGGCTCGACGCATGCTCACCGTCCTCGCCGGTCTCGGCCTCGGTCTCTCCCTTATCGTCGCGATCGGCGCACAGAACGTGTTCGTGCTGCGTCAGGGAATCCGGCGCGAGCACGTCCTCGCCGTCGTGATCGTCTGCGCGCTCTCCGATGCCGTGCTGATCATCGCCGGTGTCGCCGGGCTCGGGTTCGTGCTGTCCGCCGCACCCTGGCTCGTCGTCGTGGCCCGCTGGGCAGGGGCGCTGTTCCTGCTCGGATACGGACTGCTTGCGGCGCGGCGGGCCTGGCGGGGCGGCGAGGAGCTGGTCGTCGACGGGGGCGACGCCCCGGTCCTGGAGGCGTCCGGGGGCACTGGCACGCTCACCCGCACCCGCCTCGCCCCGGTGATCCTCACGACCCTGGCGTTGACGTGGCTGAACCCGCATGTGTACCTCGACACGGTGCTGATGCTCGGGTCGATCGCGGCGACGCACGGGGAGGAGCGGTGGCTGTTCGCGGCCGGGGCGGTCGCGGCGAGCATCCTCTGGTTCGCGGCCCTCGGCTTCGGCGCCCGCTACCTCGGACGATGGCTGCGCACCCCGCGCTCCTGGCGCATCCTCGACGCGGTGATCGCGGTCGTGATGATCACGCTGGCGGTGAGCCTCGTGCTCCCGGTGCTCGGCGGCTAGGCGTTCACCCGGCGTCGATCTGCGACACCCGCGCCCGGATAAGCGCGCGGACCGCCTGCACCGGCAGGGGGTGCTCCGGCTGGAACCGGATCGTCCCCTTGTCGAGGCTGACCCCGGGGTGACCGGCGAGGAGGTCCGCCACGGCAGCGACCGCCTCGGGGCTGAACGGGTAGACGCCGATGTGCTTCTTCGCGCGCATCACCGAGAGCAGCGGCTTGCCGTCGTACACGAGCGCCGGCATGCCGTAGCCGGTGCCCTGCTCGGCCTCCGGCACCTCTTCACCGGCGATCGCGTACACACGATCGATCACCGCACGGTCCGCGGCGTCGAGGTCGGTCAGGTAGTCGTCGATGGTGCCCACGCACCGCATCCTGCCATCGAATCCTCTCGGGGTCGAGGGCTCACGCGCCGTCGAGGGGCCGGAGGATGCGCGTGAGGAACCGCTGCGTGCGCTCGTGCTGCGGAGCGCTGAACAGCTGGGCAGGTGGTCCCTGCTCCATGACGACGCCGCCATCCAGGAAGAGCACATGATCGGCTGCCTCCCGCGCGAAGCTCAGCTCATGCGTGACGACGGCCATCGTCCATCCCTCATCGGCGAGCTCCTTGATGACCAGCAGCACTTCTCCCACGAGCTCGGGGTCGAGCGCGCTCGTCGGCTCGTCGAACAGCAGCAGGTCCGGCTGCAGAGCCAGGGCGCGCACGATGCCGACGCGCTGCTGCTGCCCGCCGGAGAGCTGATGCGGCCTCGCGTCCGCCTTGTCGGCGAGGCCCACCCGGGCGAGCAGGGCCTGCGCTTCGGCGACGACCTCGGCCTTCGGACGCCCCTGCACCCGCCACGGCCCCTCGATCACGTTCTCCAGCACCGTCAGATGCGGGAAGAGGTTGTGGTGCTGGAACACCATCGCCGACCGATCGCGGAGCGCGAGCCGCTGCTGCTTCGCGACGCGCGGCTTCGGGCGGACCTCCGGTGCGAAGTCGATCTCCGGGCCTCCGGACATCGCGATGGTGCCGGCGTCCGGCGTCTCCAGGCCGTTCAGGGCTCGCAGGACGGTCGTCTTTCCGGAGCCGCTCGGCCCGATGAGCACCACGACCTCGCCGCGGTGCAGGGTGAGGTCGAAGCCTCGAAGCACCTCGGTGGCGCCGAAGCTCTTGTGCAGGCCGCGGGCGGTGAGCAGCGGTCCGGTCGTGGGTTCAGTGCGCGACACGACTGTCGAGCCTCCTCTCCAGGGCGCTCTGCCCGAAGGAGAGCACCAGGCAGATCACCCAGTAGACCAGCGCCGCAGCCAGATACAGCACCATGAACTCGAGCGTGGTGGAGGCGATCTGCTGCGCCACCTTGAACAGCTCCGTCACGAGGATCAGCGACGTGAGGGAGGTGTCCTTCACGAGCGAGATGAACGTGTTGGACAGCGGCGGCACCGACACCCGCGCGGCCTGCGGCAGGATGATGCGGGTCAGCGTGCGGGTGCGGTTCATGCCGATCGTGTACGCGGCCTCCCACTGCCCCTTCGGCACCGAGAGGATCGCCGCCCGCACGACCTCGGCGCCGTAGCCGCCGACGTTGAGCGAGAGCGCGATGATGGCGCTCGGCCACGGATCGAGGGTCACCCCGACGGACGGCAGGCCGTAGAAGATCACGAAGAGCTGCACGAGCATCGGCGTGCCGCGGATCACCGAGATGTAGAACCGCGCGATGCCGGACACCACCGGATGCACCGAGATCCGCATCAGCGCCATGCCGATCGCGATCACGAGCCCCAGCGCGAACGACACCAGGGCGAGCGGGATCGTCGCCGTCAGCCCCGCCCAGGCGATCGGCCCGAGCGAGGAGAAGAAGAGCTCCCAGGGATTCTGCATCGCCTACTGCGAGACGTCTTCGCCGAAGTACTTCTCGCTGATCTCGGCCAGGGTGCCGTCGGCACGGAGCGTGTCGAGCGCTTCGTCGACCGCATCGACGAGCGCCTCCTTGTCCTTCGTGAAGACGAAGGCCTGCTCACCGGCATCGTCGGTCTCCGCCGCGATCTTCAGGCCCGTCGGGCTGTTGGTCGTCTCGTAGTCGAGGAACGTCAGCTTGTCGTTGACGGTCGCGTCCACCCGGCCCTGTCGGAGGAGCTCCACGGCCTGCGCCCACCCCTCGACGCCCTCGACCTTGGCGCCGGACTCGGTGGCCAGCTCGTACCAGTTGCTCGTGAGGGACTGCGCCGTCGTCTTGCCCTCGAGGTCGTCGAAGGACGAGATGGAGTCGTCGTCCTCCTTCACCACGATCACGCCGGGCGACACCGTGTACGGGGTGCTGAAGAGGTACTTCGCCTCGCGCTCCTCGTTGATCGACACCTGGTTCGCGATCACGTCGAAGCGGCCCGCGTCGAGACCCGCGAAGATCGCGTCCCACTGCGTCTCCTGGAACTCGACCTTCAGGCCGAGCTCGTCGGCGACGGCCTGGATGATCTCGACGTCGTAGCCGGTGAGGTCGCCGGAGCCGCCGTCGCCGTGGAAGCTGAACGGGCGGTAGGTGCCCTCGGTCGCGACCGTCAGCGTGCCGTCCTTCACCAGGCCGAAGTCGGAGCCCGCGGCGCTCTCGCCGTCCGTGCTCGCAGGGGTGCTGGACCCGCTGCAGGCGGTCAGCGCGGCGGCGGCGACGACGAGTGCGGTGACGGCGATGAGACGACGGGACATGGACCCTCCTGGGGTGAGAAAGCGCGGGTGCGAGTTTACGCGACGACCGCGGGAACTCCCCCACAGTACGCGGCGCCTCCGACGTCCGCGCATCGGATGACGCCGGATGTCGCGGGCCGAACCGCCCCGGGAACGCAGAACGCCCCCGGGCGGACCCGGGGGCGTTCGGTGCGACAGGTGCGAGACCCGTCGACGCGTCAGATGGCGTTGACGTCCAGCGGGATGCCGGGGCCGAACGTGGTCGACACCGCACCCTTCTGGATGTAACGGCCCTTGGCGCTGGACGGCTTGAGGCGGACGATCTCCTCGAGCGCGGCGTCGATGTTCTCGTTCAGCTGCTCGGCCGAGAAGGAGGCCTTGCCGATGACGAAGTGCACGTTGGCGTGCTTGTCGACGCGGAACTCGATCTTTCCGCCCTTGATCTCTTCGACGGCCTTGGCCGGGTTCGGAGTCACGGTGCCGGTCTTCGGGTTCGGCATCAGGCCACGGGGACCGAGCACCTTGCCGAGACGGCCGACCTGGCCCATGAGCTCCGGGGTCGAGACCGCGGAGTCGAAGTTGGTCCAGCCGTCGGCGACCTTCTGGATGAGTTCGGCGCCGCCGACCTCATCGGCGCCGGCGGCGATCGCCGCCTCGGCCGCAGGGCCGGTGGCGAACACGATGACGCGGGCGGTCTTACCGGTGCCGTGGGGCAGGATGACGGTGCCGCGCACCATCTGGTCCGCCTTGCGGGGGTCGACAGCGAGCTTCAGCGCGACCTCGACGGTCGAGTCGAACTTCGCCGAACCCGTCTCCTTCGCGAGCGCGACGGCCTCGGACGGCGTGTAGAAACGGTCTGCCTCGATCTTCTCGGCGGCAGCCTTGTAAGCCTTGGACTTGGTAGCCATGATTATTCTCCTCAGCCCTCGACCGTGATGCCCATGGAACGGGCGGTGCCGGCGATGATCTTGGAGGCGGCCTCGATGTCGTTCGCGTTCAGGTCGGCCTGCTTCTGCTCGGCGATCTGACGGACCTGGTCCTTGGTGATCTTGCCGACCTTGACGGTGTGCGGGGTGGCCGAAGCCTTCTGCACGCCGGCGGCCTTCTTGATGAGCTCCGCCGCGGGCGGGGTCTTCAGGACGAAGGTGAAGCTGCGGTCCTCGTAGACGGTGATCTCGACGGGGATGACGTTGCCGCGCTGCGACTCGGTCGCGGCGTTGTACGCCTTGCAGAACTCCATGATGTTGACGCCATGCTGACCGAGCGCGGGGCCGATCGGCGGCGCCGGGTTGGCGGCACCGGCGTTGATCTGAAGCTTGATCAGGCCGGTCACCTTCTTCTTCGGTGCCATTCTCTTTCCTTTCCTCGAGGCGGATGCGAGCATCCGCTTCTCCCACGGCTCCGGCCTCTCCGGCCCGTGGTCGTCTGCGCGCCCTTCGACAAGCTCAGGGACCCATGCGGGCTATCGCACAAACCACGTAAGTCTACCTGATCACTCCCCCACTCGCGAGCCGGCCCCTTGCGTTCGAGCCGGCCCTGTGCGTGCGTCCGCAACGGGCCGGGAGACACGAAAGGGGGTGGGTCGGGGAAGAGAAAACGGCCGCCCCGGGAGGGACGGCCGTTCTCGTGCACTTCGGCAGGCTCAGTGACCCACGGTCAGATCATCTTGGTGACCTGGTCGAACGACAGCTCGACCGGGGTCTCGCGCTCGAAGAGCGAGACGAGGACCGTGAGCTTGCCGCTCTCCGGCTTGATCTCGCTGATCGAACCGGGAAGACCGGCGAACGAGCCCTCCTTGATCGTGATGGTCTCGCCGACCTCGAAGTCGACCTCGGCGGGAAGCGGACGGGCGACGGCGACGCCGCCCTTGGCCGCGATGTTCTTGGCGGTCGGGACGTCCTTGACCTCGACGAGGGACTTCAGCATGTTGAAGGCCTCTTCGAAGCGCAGCGGCGTCGGGTTGTGGGCGTTGCCCACGAAGCCGGTGACGCCGGGGGTGTGCCGCACGACCGACCAAGTGTCTTCCGTGAGCTCCATGCGCACCAGCACGTAGCCGGGGATGCGCACGCGGGTGACCATCTTGCGCTGGCCGTTCTTGATCTCGACGACGTCCTCCATCGGGACCTCGACCTGGTAGATCTCGTCCTCGACCTCGAGCGTCGACTTGCGCTGCTCGATGTTCGCCTTGACCTTGCGCTCGAAGCCGGCGTACGAGTGGATGACATACCACTTGCCGGGGAGCATGCGCAGGTCCATGCGGAAGGCCTCGTACGGGTCTTCCTCGGACGCCGACTCGTCCTCGTCGGACTCGGCGGCGGGACGGTCGTCCTCGCCGTTCACGTCGGGCCCCTCGTACGGGGTCACCTCGTCGGCCGCCTCGGCCTCCTGCTCCGCGACCTCTTCGGCCACGGAGTCGTTGAGGACCTCGGCGGCGGCTTCGGACTCCGCGGCCTCGTCCAGGTTCAGAGCGTCGTTCACGATGGCGTCCGCCTCCGGGTCGTCGATGTCGATGTCGATGTCTTCCGTCTCCTGCTCGCCGTCCTCGTCCTCGACGTGGACCGCGACGTGCTCGGCAGAGGTGACCGAGAGCTCCTCGGCGGCGAGCACGTTGCCCTCCTGGGCCTCGTCCTCCTCGCTGGACTGCTCTGCGGCGGTCGCCCAGTCGGCGTCGTCGGAATATCGTTCAGACACGTTGCTTCTTCTCCATAGCTGCGGCGGTCGCCGCGGGGGTCATCAGCCAGGGATTCCGAACACGTAGTGCGTCAGGAGCCCGAAGACGTAGTCGAGACCGTAGACGATGCCCATGACGATCAGGACGAAGACGAGCACCACACCCGTGAACTTGAAAAGCTCCTTGCGGGTCGGGGTGACGACCTTGCGCAGTTCGGCGATGACCTGGCGGATGAACAGGGCGATGCCCCCGAAGAACCGGGAGAAGGGGTTGCCCTTCTTCTGGCGCGTGGCGCCGGCCGCGACGACGTCGCCGCGCGGTTCGTCCTGATCCATCCTGAATGTACCTTTCGTGTGTCAGCGTGCGCTGACGCGCAGGGCGGACAGGAATCGAACCTGCAACCTGCGGTTTTGGAGACCGCTGCTCTGCCAATTGAGCTACCGCCCTAGAGACCCGGAGGTCTCGGGGATGCCCTCCCCACCCTGCCACCGGCCGATGTCGTAGACGCCAGGCACGGCGAAAGAATGCAGAGAACAACTGCTCACCAAGCATACGGCATCGATCCGGTGGTGCCGAACAGGAAGCCGAACCCGCGTTGTTGCTAGGCTCGGCGGGCGGACGAAGCAGGAAGGGACGCATGTGAGTGGGGATGTGCAGCAGTTCCAGGTGGACCTGCGCGGAGTCGTCGATCTGCTCAGCCGGCACATCTACTCCAGTCCCCGGGTCTATCTGCGGGAACTGCTCCAGAACGCGAGGGACGCGATCGCGGCGCGCCGTGAGGTCGACGGCGGCGGCAGCCGCATCCGGATCACGCCGCTGACCGCGCAGTCAGGCGAGTTCGTGCTCCGCGACGACGGCGTGGGATTGACCGCCACCGAGGTCGCCGATCTGCTCGCGACCGTCGGGCGCAGCTCCAAGCGGGACATCTTCGACCTCCCCCGGAGCGACTTCCTCGGCCAGTTCGGCATCGGGCTGCTGAGCTGCTTCATGGTCGCCGACACCATCGTCATCCGGTCCCGCAGCGCCAGAGGCGGCTCCGCGGTGGAGTGGACGGGCAGCGCGGACGGCACCTTCCGCGTCACGGAGATCGGTGACGACCTTCCGATCGGCACCAGCGTGCACCTCGTGCCGCGCTTCGATACCGACGAGCTGCTGCGGCCGGCGGCCGTACACGAGCTCGCGACCACCTTCGGGGAGTTCCTGCCGGTGCGGGTGACCATCGACGCGCCCGGTGGGGACATCGATGTGACGCGCGAGCCTCCCTTCCTCGACCCCGCCGCCGACGTCGAGGCGGCCGTGCAGTACGGTCGCGACCTGCTCGGGGCCGCCCCGCTGGACGTGATCCCGCTGAGCGAACCGGCGACCGGGACGCAGGGCCTGGCGTACGTCCTGCCCTTCGCTCCTCCGCCCGGCGCCCGGCAGGCGACCCGCATGTACCTGGGGCGCATGCTGCTGTCCGAGCGCGTCGACGACGTGCTGCCCGACTGGGCCTTCTTCGTGCGCGCCGTCGTCGACTCCACCGGCCTCGCGCCGACCGCGAGCCGCGAGTCCCTCGTCGAGGACACGGCCCTGGAGCACGTCCGGGAGCAGCTCGGCGCCGGGATCCGCCGCTGGGTGCTCGAGCTCGGTCTGCGCGAACCGCATCGCCTCGCCCAGTTCGTGGCCGTGCACGAGGTCGGACTCAAGTCGCTGGTGCGTCATGACGAGGAGCTCGCGCGCTTCATCACACGCTGGCTCACCGTGGAGACCACGCACGGCACGCTGCGGATCGGCGAGCTCGTGGAACGGTATCCGCAGGTGCGCTACGCCCAGACGGTCGACGAGTTCCGCCAGGTGGCCGGCATCTCGCCCTCGGACGAGGTGCTCGTCAACGGCGGCTACCTCTACGACGCGGACCTGATCCGTCTGCTCCCCGACCTCTACCCGCAGGTCACGGTGGAGAAGGTCGACGTGACCGGGGAGCTCGATCGCCTCGACCCGCCGCCGCTCGACGACCGGGACATCGCGATGGCGCTGGAGTCCCGCGCCGGCGCCGTGCTCGCCGGCTCCGACTGTGCCGTCGTCGTCAGGGCGATCGATCGCCCCGAGCTGACCGGACTCTACGTCGCGGATCCCGAGGTGCTGCGCACGATCGACCGCGGGCGCACCAAGGGCATCGCGAGCACGCTCTGGGGCGGGGTACTCGACCGGATCGATCAGACGCTCTCCTCCGCGCGGGACGACGACCTCACGGCGCGACTGTGCCTGAACTGGTCGAACCGCGTCGTCCGCGCCCTCGTCCGCGTCGAGGACGACGCCGTGTTCGCGCGCACGGTCCAGCTGCTCTACATCCAGGCGCTCCTCGCGGGACACCACCCGCTCTCGGACGCCGACCGGGCCCTCATGACCAGCGCCCTGTCCGACCTCGTCTCGCTCTCCGCCGGCATCGAGGGGGACACGCTCCCCTTCGACGCGCGCTGACACCCCCGACTACCCGAAAGGGCCTTCCATGGCACGTCCGAAGAAGCGCTTCCAGCAGCTCATCGAGGAGATCGACCGCACCCCGTGGGGTCCGGCGGAGCAGGCCCTCGTGGCGGAGGCCGTCGCGCTGGCCATCGAGATCGGCGACGAAAGGCTGGAGTACGAGGCCCGCATGCGCCAGACCGCCTCGGCGAACATGGTCGGGGCCACCGACGTCATGCTCAACTCGTTCGCCTGGTGCCTCGCGCATCACGACGCCGACCCGCAGCGGTTCCCCGCCGACCTCGACAACGGCGGGGCCGACCTCATGTGGCAGTTCAAGTGGATGGCGTCGTCCCTGCGCTCCTCCCCCGCCTTCTCGCAGGAGCAGATCGCCGCGGTGCTCGACGACATGGAGGCGCACTACCGCGCCGCGGGACTCGGCCTCAGCGGCGTGCTGACCGCCCGCTTCGAGGACGCCTGGGACGCCGGTCGGTTCGACGCCGCCGAGGCCCTGCGCGTGCAGCTCGAGGCCACGCCGCGGGACGAGCACAGCCACTGCGACGCCTGCAGCCGCAGCCAGTTCGCGGGCTTCTTCGCGGAGACCGACCGCGACGCCGACGCCATCCGCCTCGTCGAGGAGATGCTCGAGGGCGGCTTCTCGTGCGGCGAGGAGCCCGAGCACGCTCTGTCCCGCGTGCTGCTCCCGTATCTGCGCGCCGGTCGCACGGAGGACGCGAAGACCGCGCACCTGCGCAGCTACCGCCTGGCGAAGGACAACCCGGACAACCTGCGCATCGTGGCCAACAACATCGTGTTCGCCGCGATCACCGGCAACGAGGCGCGGGCGCTGGCCCTGATCGAGAAGCACATCGCGTGGCTGGCCCACGACGGCCTCAACGTCGACGCGCACTTCGCCGCCCTCACGGCCTTCGCGGTCGCTCTCGACCGCGTCACCGCTGCCGGACACGGCGACACCCCGGTCCGCGGTGCCGACGCCCCGGCGCTCGTGCCGCTGCTGGGCGCGCACGACGGCCCGTGGAGCGCCGCCGAGCTCGCCGCGACCGCCTGGTCGACGGCCGAGCGCATCGGCGCACAGTTCGACGAGCGGGACGGCACCGACGGGCACGCCCGCAGCCTCGCCCGGATGCGCGCTCTCGCCGACGAGAGCTACGACGTCCCGATCCGCTCCGACGCGTTCGTCGCCCCCGCGCCCGCCACGACCCCGACCGACCCGGACGGCTGGTTCGAGCGGGCCATGCAGCTCGCGCAGTTCGGCGCCGAGCAGGAGACCCTCGCCGCGCTCCCACACGCCATGGAAGTCGACGACGCCGCCAAGCGCGCGCAGCTCCTGTCGATGCACCTCGGCATCCTCGTCGCACTCGATCGCGGGGACGAGGCCGTGCGCCTCCTCCCCGAGCGGATCGCCGCGCTTCGGGCCGCCGGGAACGACGCGCAGGCCGACCTCGAGGAACGGCTCGGCCTGGCGACCTTCGGCCTGCACACCGACGAGACCATGGCGGCGCTCGAAGAGGAACTGGCCGAGGCCGACCGTCTTCCTGCGTGGTCGCGCGGCGACCTGGCGATCAGCCGCGCATCGCTGCACCTGCGGGCGGAGGAGCCGGATGCGGCGCTGGACCTCGCGGAGCTCGCCGCCCGCTCGTTCGCGGAGGCCGAGGACACCCGGCTGTCCAACACCACGACCCTCGTCGCGATCAGTGCCGTGCTGAGCACGGGCGACCTCGACGCCGGGCGCACGCTCCTCGACCGCTTCCTCGCACAGGAGGACCTGTCCGCCGGACACCGAGCCCGCGCACTGCAGACCCGGGCGCGCGTGCGCGGCGGCTCGGGCGCGTACCAGGACGGCGCGGTCGACGCCGACGAGGCGTGCCGGCTGCTCGCCGAGCTCGGCGCCACCCGGGCTCTCGCCGAGGCCCATGTGCTCGCGGGCGCGCTCTGGGAGGACGCCGAGGAGCCCGAGAAGGCCGTCGCCCGCTACCGTCTGGCCGCTCGGCTGCAGGACGAGGGCGATCGCACCGGCGTCGATTTCCGGCTGGCCAGGGCGATGCTCCGCGCGGGAGACGCCGAGGAGGCAGCCGAGCTCTTCGGGGACGTGCTCCAGCGCGAGGAGAACGCCGAGACACCTGCGGGTTCGCGCGCCATGACCGCCTCCCTCCTGGCCCGGTCGCTCGCCGAGTCCGGCGAGTTCGGTCAGGCGGTCGGCGCACACGGCTACGCCGCCGAGCTGTTCGGACAGGCGGAGGCCCACGCCGACCAGGCCATGGCCATGACGGAGCAGGCGAAGATCCTCGCCCGCTTCGAGGAGCACGACGACGCCGTGCGGCTGCTGGAGGGCGCTGCGGACATCGTGCGGCGTGCCCCCGAGGCCGTCGGCGCGCTGTCCGAGGTGCTGCACAGCCTCGGCCAGGCCTATGCAGGCCGGGGTGACGAGCGCGCCTTCCCCCTCTTCGACGAGGTCGCCGCGCTCGCCCAGGAGCACGAAGCCGGCTGGCTGCTCGCCGACGTGACCGACTCCCGCGGCCGCGCACTGGCCCAGCTGGGCCGGATCGATGAGGCCGTCGCCGCTGCTCTCACCGCCGCCGACGGCTTCGCGGCGCTGGGCGATCAGGGCGCCGCAGGAAGCTCGGAGCTGTTCGCGGGCCGGGTGCTCGCGGGGAACGACCGCCCGGCCGATGCCGTGCCGGTGTACCGGAGCGCCCTGGAGCATGCCGAGGGCTTCCCGCCGCTGCGTCAGGTGGCGGCGCTGGAGCTCGGCGACGTGCTGGAGGCGCTGGGGCGGCACGCCGACGCCGCCGAGGTCAGGGCACTCGTCGAGAGCTGACGCGACACCGGCGCGGGATCCGGAGGGGATCCCGCGCCGGTGCGGATGCGGCGGAGGGCCGCGTCAGAAGAGCTGACGCCAGTTCGCCCGCGCGAGGTCGAGCAGTTCGTCACCGCGACCCGACATGACCGTGCGGATGGCGTAGAGCGCGAAGCCCTTGACCTGCGCGGCCTCGATCGCCGGCGGCATGGACAGCTCCTGCCGCTCGGTCACGACGTCGAGCAGCGCGGGACCGTCGTGCGCGAGGACCTCGCGGACGGCCTCCGGCAGATCCTCGCTGCGCTCCACCCGACGGGCGAAGATCCCCATGGCCTCGGCGATCGCGGCGAAGCTGGGGTTGTCCAGCCCGGTGCCGTAGGTGACGAAGCCGGCGGCCTTCATCTCCAGCTCCACGAAGTTCAGCGACGAGTTGTTCACCACGATCGTCTTGACCGGGAGTCCGTTCTGGGTGAGCGTGAGCAGCTCGCCGAGCATCATCGCGAGGCCGCCGTCACCGGCGAGCGCCACGACCTGACGATCCGGATGCGCGACCTGCGCGCCGATGCCGTGCATCAGGGCGTTCGCCATCGAGCCGTGCGTGAACGATCCGATCAGCCGGCGCCCCTCGGTCATGGACAGGTACCGCGCGGCCCAGACGGTCGGCGACCCCACGTCGGCGGTGAAGATCGCATCGTCGGCGGCGTACTCGTCGAGCAGCCGGGCGAGGTACTGCGGGTGGATGGGGCGGGCGCCCTTGGCCGGCACCGCGAGCTCGTCGAGCTTCTTCCGCGTCTTCCGGTAGTGGGCCACGGCGTCGTCGAGGTGGCCGCGGTCGTCCTTCCGTGCGATGCGGGGCAGCAGGGCTTCGGCGGTGGCCTTCACATCACCGACGAGACCGAGGTCGAGCGGGTGGCGCTTGCCGAGCTGGGATCCGCGGATGTCGACCTGGATGGTGGTCGCGTGCTCCGGGTAGAACTGCTCGTACGGGAAGTCGCTGCCGAGGACGAGGAGCGTGTCGGCGGCCTCCATGGCTCGATAGCCCGACGCGAAGCCGAGCAGTCCCGTCATGCCGACGTCGAAGGGGTTGTCGTATTCGATGAACTCCTTGCCGCGCAGCGCGTGGACGATGGGGGCACCGAGCGCGTCGGCCAGCGCGATCACCTCGTCGTGCGCCCCCTCGACGCCGGCCCCGGCGAGGATGGTGACCTTCTTGGCCGCGTTCAGCATGGTCGCGGCCTTCTCCAGCTCCGGGCCGCTGGGCTGGATCAGCGGGCGGGTGCGCTCGATCACCACGGCGCGGTCGTCCGCGATCTCGGACAGCGCCACGTCGCCCGGGATCACGAGGACGGCGACGCCGCGCTGCTCGATGGCCGCGCGCATCGCGATCTCCATCAGCCGCGGCATCTGCGACGGGTCAGCGACGTACTCGACGTACACGCTGCACTCGCGGAACAGCTCCTGCGGGTGCGTCTCCTGGAAGTAGCCGGTGCCGATCTCGACGGTCGGGATGTGCGCGGCGATGGCCAGCACCGGCACGCGAGAGCGCTGCGCGTCGTACAGGCCGTTGATGAGGTGCAGGTTGCCGGGGCCGCACGAGCCCGCCACGACGGCGAGGTCTCCGGTGGTGCCGGCGTCGGCCGCGGCGGCGAAGGCGGCGGATTCCTCGTGGCGCACGTGCACCCAGCGGATCCGGCCGTCCTTGCGGAGGGCGTCCGTGAGACCGTTCAGGGAGTCGCCCGGGATGCCGTAGACCCGGTCGACTCCGTTGGCGTTCAGAGTCTTGACGATGTTCTCAGCGACGTTGGCCATACCCCGACCCTACGCCCGCCGAGGCCTCCCCGGGCCGGACTCAGTACTCCTGCGGGCCGTCCCGGTCAGGCTCGGGATCGCGCTGGAACGCGCGGCCGGACACCGATGTCGGGGCGATGCGCACGTACACCCGCTTGTCGGTCGGGATCCACGGGCGCAGACCCGCCGCCTCCGCCCGCTCGATGTCGGCGTCGGTCTCCAGCGCCTCGGCACGCCCGCGGACGATGACGCTCCAGGCGGCGGTGTCGGTGTGGTCGTCGACCTCGAAGAGAACGTCGGCGTTGACCGTCAGCTCGAACAGCTTGCTCCCGGGGGCCGTGCGGAACAGGAGTCCTTCGCCGTCGACGGCGTAGTTCACGGGGAAGATGTCGATCGTCTCGCCGACCCTGGTGACGAGCCGCCCGAGCTCCTGGCTGCGCAGGTGCTCCCAGCTCTGCTCCGCGGTGAGGGTCTGGACCGGATCCGTGTGCGCACTCATGCCGCCATTGTGCCTCGTCCGTCTTCGACGCGCACCCCGTCGACCCGGCCCCTCTCGTGCGAGCGGCCCCCTTGCGTGCGCACGCAAGGGGGCCGCTCGGCCGCAAGGGGGTGGGTCGACGGTCAGCCGATGCGGATCAGCTTCTTGTTGACGAACTCGTCGGCGGCCAGGTGGCCGAGCTCGCGGGCCGTGCCGCTGCGCTTGATGCCGCCGAACGGGAGCTCGGGGCTGTCGGCGAGCACGAGGTTCACGTAGACCATGCCGGCCTCGATCCGGTCGGCCACCCGCTCCGCCTGCGCCTCGTCCGTCGTGAAGACGTAGGAGCCGAGACCGAACGTGGTGTCATTGGCCAGCGCGACCGCCGCATCCTCGTCCGCGACGCGGTAGACGACGGCCGCGGGGCCGAACAGCTCCTCGCGGTAGACGTCCATCTCCGGGGTCACGTCGGCGAGCACGGTCGGTGCGAAGAACGCCCCGTCGCGCGTGCCGCCCGTGAGCAGGGTCGCCCCCTGGGCCACGGCGGTGTCGATCTGCTTCTGCAGGTTCTCCGCCGCCGCCTCCGACGAGACCGGACCGAGGACCGTGTCGTCGAGCGTGGGATCGGTCGCCTCGACGGCCGCCATCGCCGCCGTGAACTTCTCCACGAACGCGTCGTAGAGCTCGTCGACGATGATGAAGCGCTTGGCGCCGTTGCAGGCCTGGCCGTTGTTGTCGAGGCGCGCGTCCACACCCGCCTGCACGGTGGCATCGAGGTCGTCGGTGGAGAGCACGATGAACGGGTCGGACCCGCCGAGCTCCAACGCGACCTTCTTGAGGTTGCGCCCAGCGACCTCGGCGACCGCGGCGCCGGCACGCTCGGAGCCGGTCAGCGACACACCCTGCACGCGCGGGTCTGCGATCATCGCCGCGATCTGGTCGTTCGTGGCGAGCACGTTCTGGTACGCGCCCTTCGGGAAGCCCGCGTCGTGGTAGATCGCCTCGATCGCGCTCGACGACTCCGGGCACTGCGGCGCAGGCTTGAGGAGGATCGTGTTGCCGACGATCAGGTTCGGCGCGGCGAAGCGCACGATCTGGTACGCCGGGAAGTTCCACGGCATGATCCCCACGAGCGGCCCCAGCGAGGAGCGGCGGATGATCGCCGAGCCCTCACCGAGGATCTTGATGGGCTGGTCGGCCATGATGTCCTCGGCCTGGTCCGCGTAGTACTCCGCGATGTCGGCGGCGAAGTCGACCTCGCCGAGTGCGGCCTCCCGCGGCTTGCCCATCTCGCGCACGAAGATGTCGGCCAGCTCCTCGCGGCGCTCCCGGTGGAGCTCGGCCGCGCGACGCAGCAGCGCGGCACGGTCGGCGACCGTGGTGGAGCGCGACCACTCGCGATGCGCCTCGTCGGCGGCCGCGACGGCCTCCTCGATCCGGGCGTCGGTGAACGTTTCGTACGACGCCAGGGTCTCGCCGGTGGCGGGGTTGACGACGGCGTAGTCGGTCATGGGTTGTCCTCTCGTGTGCTGGGGCCCTTCGACAGGCTCAGGGACCCAGGCCGTTCGTGTGCTGGGGCCCTTCGACAGGCTCAGGGACCCAGGCCGTTCGGGGGGGGTGGGGCCCTTCGACGAGCTCAGGGACCCACGCGGAAGGTCAGGAGACCGGGATCAGCGTGTACTTGGTGGACAGGTACTCGTGAATGCCCTCGAAGCCGCCCTCGCGACCGACGCCGGACTGCTTGACGCCGCCGAAAGGAGCCGCCGCGTTGGAGACGACACCCACGTTCAGACCCATCATGCCGGTCTCCAGCGCGTCGATCATCCGCTGACCGCGCTGCAGGTTCTCGGTGAAGACGTAGGAGACGAGGCCGTACTCGGTGTCGTTGGCGAGGCGCACGGCCTCGTCCTCGGTCTCGAAGGTCGCGATCGCGAGCACCGGGCCGAAGATCTCCTCGCGGAGGATCGCGGACCCGGGGACGACGTCGGTGAGGACCGTGGGCTCGTAGAACGTGCCGGTGCCCTCGAGCGCCTTGCCGCCCGCGAGCAGGGTCGCGCCGCGCTCGACGGCGTCGTCCACGAGCTCGCCGGCCTTGGCCACCGCGTCCTCGTCGATGAGCGGGCCGATCGCCACGCCCTCCTCCGTGCCGCGGCCGATCTTCATGCCGTTGACACGCTCGGTGACGCGCTTGGCGAACTCGCCCGCGACGTCCCTGTGCACGATGAAGCGGTTCGCCGCCGTGCAGGCCTGACCGATGTTGCGGAACTTCGCGGCGAGAGCGCCGTCCACGGCCTTGTCGAGGTCCGCGTCGTCGAACACGACGAACGGCGCGTTGCCGCCGAGCTCCATCGAGACCCGCAGCACGCCCTCCGCCGCCTGGGCGATGAGCTTGCGGCCGACCTCGGTCGACCCGGTGAAGGACAGCTTGCGCAGGCGCGGGTCGGCGATGATCGGCGCGGACAGGGCGCTCGACTTCGAGGTCTGCACGACGTTGACGACGCCCTTCGGCAGACCGGCCTCCTCGAGCAGCGTCGTGAAGAAGATGGTCGTGAGCGGCGTGAGTGCCGGGGGCTTGATCACGACGGTGCAGCCGGCGGCGAGGGCCGGCGCGATCTTGCGCGTGGCCATCGCGAACGGGAAGTTCCACGGCGTCACGAAGAACGACGGGCCGACGGGGCGCTGCGACACGATCATGTGACCGGTGCCCTCGGGGTTGAGGCCGTAGCGGCCGCTGATGCGCACGGCCTCCTCGCTGAACCAGCGGAGGAACTCGCCGCCGTACGCGACCTCGCCGCGGGCCTCGGCGAGGGGCTTGCCCATCTCGAGCGTCATCAGCAGCGCAAGGTCCTCCTTGCGCTCCTGCACGAGGTCGAACGCCCGGCGCAGGATCTCGCCGCGCACGCGCGGCGCGGTCGCGGCCCACTCGTCCTGCGCGGCGACGGCCGCGTCGAGCGCCCGGATGCCGTCCGCGGGGGTGGCGTCGGCGATCGTGCGGATCACCTGGTTGGTCGAGGGGTCCTTGACGTCGAAGGTCGCGCCGGTCTCTCCCTCGATCCATTCCCCGCCGATGAAGAGGCCGGTGGGGATGCTGTCGAGCAGCGCCTGCTCGTTCTGAGTGCTCATGGAGTCTCTCTCTTTCAGACGGACGTGGGACGACGGCGGCGGCTGGGCGGAGCGTCCATACCCAGCGTCTCACCGCGGAAGAAGGCGGGGCGGCGGATGGCGTTCCAGATCATCACGGCGACGCCGACGACGATGATGAGGATGCCGAGGATGAAGACGATCCCGATGCCGCCGATCTCCGACCCGGAGCCGTAGGCCGGGTCCATGGAGTCGATCAGCGTGGTGAAGAACAGGATCGCGAGGATGATGCCGCCCACCAGCGGGAACAGGAACGTGAAGAAGACGTTCCGCGCCGAGTCGAACCACTGCTTGCGGAAGTACCAGACGCAGGCGAACGCGGTGATCCCGTAGTAGAAGCAGATCATCATGCCGAGCGTGAGGATCGTGTCCCACAGCGTGTCCTCGCTGACCACGCGCATCACGGCGTAGAACGCGGAGGCCACGATGGCCGACACGATCGTGGCGTAGCCGGGGGTGAAGAACCGCGGGCTCACCTTCGCGAACGACTTCGGGAGCGCACCGTAGTGGCCCATCGCGAGCAGGGTGCGGGCCGGACCGACGAACGTCGACTGCAGCGACGACGCCGAGCTCGTGAGCACCGCGAGGGAGACGAGGAACGCGAGCGGCCCAAGGATCGGTCCGGAGAGGTGGAAGAACACGTTCTCCTGGATGTCGCCGTTGCCGAGGCCGAGCTCCCCCGTGCCGACGCCCGCGAACATGATCATCGCGACGGCGAGGAGCAGGTACAGCGAGACGATCGTGAGCACGGTGACGGTGGCCGCGCGCCCCGGGGTCTTCTCCGGGTCCTTCGTCTCCTCGTTCATGGTGAGGGTGACGTCCCAGCCCCAGAAGATGAAGATCGACAGCGACAGACCGGCGGCGACGGCGCTGAACGACGAGATCGCGAACGGGTTGAACCAATTGAGGTCGAACGGCTGGTAGTCGAAGCCGTTGCCACCCACGGCCTGCACGATCGCGGCGACCGCGAAGAACACGAGCACGAGGATCTGGAATCCGACCAGCCAGTACTGCAGCTTCTGCGTGGTCTGCATGTCGCGGTACGACACCCACGTCGCGCCGAGCATGAACAGCAGGCAGACGCCGATGTTGATCCAGGTCACGCCGGCGAGATCGGCGATCTCCGGATTGCCCGTGATCTGCGACAGCAGCAGGAACAGGAAGTCGACCGCGACGCCGGCGAGGTTGGACAGCACGAGGATCGTGGCGACCACGAGGCCCCAGCCGGCCATCCAGCCCACCCACGGTCCGAACGCCCTGGCGGCCCAGGTGAAGGACGTACCGGAGTCGGGCATGCGGTTGTTGAGCTCGCGGTAGCCGAAGGCCACGAGGAGCATCGGGATGAAGCCGACGAGGATGATCGCCGGGATCTGCGCGCCGACCTCGGATGCGGTGGGGCCGACGGCGGCCGTGAAGGTGTAGGCGGGGGCGATGCACGAGATGCCGATCACGACGGCGCCGATCAGGCCGACGGTGCCGGCGCTCAGGCCCTTCGTCGAGATTCCGGTCGTGACGCCGGATGCGGGCTCCGTCGCCCGGTTGGTGCTGCTCATCAGCGGTCTCCTGCTTCATCGCGGGTACGCGGGACGACGATCATGGGGACGGGCAGCTCGTGCAGCATCTTCGCCGCCGTGGAGCCCAGGAAGAGGCGGCGCGGCTGCGCCAGCCGGCTGGAGCCGACGAGCACGACCTCACCGGGGAGCCAGGAGAGCCCGGCGACGGCGTCCTCCACCGTCTCGCCGGGGGCCTCCTCGACGACGGCGCCGAGACCGTCCGGCAGCCGCTCGGCGGCCACGGCCAGCACCTGGTGCGCGTGCTCGCTGCCGGCGAGGCGGATGGCGCCGGTGTCGAGCCCCGGCGGCACGTCGAACGGCACGAGGGACACCAGACGCAGGCTCACCTCGGCGGCGCCGGCGAGGGCCACGGCCTGGTCCAGCACGCCCTCCGCGCCCGGACGGGTGCCGACGGCGACGGTGACGCGCGGGAGCACGTGGTCGTCCTGCTGCGCGAGGCCCGCCGGCGCGAGAGCCACCGGGATCGGCGAGGAGTGCAGCAGCTCCGATGCGACGCTGCCCAGGCGGTGCCGACCGAAGAGGCCCCCGCCGGCGGTGCCGATCACGATGACGCTGGCGTCGAATTCCTCACCGGCGGCGATGAGGCCCTCGGCGAACGACTCCGAGAAGCGCACGTGGCCGCTGCGCACGAGCTCCTGCGGCAGGCGCACGACCGCGTCCTGCAGCCAGCTCCGGGCCTGCTTCCGGATGACGTCCTCGTAGGCGCGCTCCGGCGGCACGGCGGCGCTCCGGGTGCCCTCGGTCGGCAGCACGATCACGAGGTGCAGGGTCGCCCCGATGCTGCGCGCCAGTCGCGCGCCCAGCGCCGCCGCGTCGGCCCCCGCATCCGTCGCCGTGTAGCCGACGACGACCGAGCCGGTCATCAGCCGATGCTCTCGGGAGCGCCGGCCTCGCGGCGGGCGTCGACGATGTTCGCCGCGACGAGGTGGCCCATGCGGATCGCCCCGTCGACGTGCTGGTACCCCGCTCCGGCCATGTCGCTGCAGGCGAAGTGGATCGGTCCGACCGGCGTGCGCAGGTCGGCGCCGTAGCGGTGCAGTCCGCCGAGGTCGAAGCTCGCGGCGTACGCGCCGCGGGTCCACTCCTCGCTGCCCCAGTCGCTCTCGTAGTAGACGACGGGGTTCTTGGCCTCGGGACCGTAGTAGTGCGAGAGCGACTCGAGGATGCGCTCCTTGCGCTCCTCGGCCGACAGCTCGAACACGCCGTCGGCGTTCGCGTCGGACACGAAGCCCACCAGGGTGCCGCGCTCGTCGCCGTGGTTGGTGTTGTCGTACGCCTCGTGCGAGAGCTCGTACGGGCTGAACGCCGTGCCGCTCAGGCCCTGCTCGCGCCAGAACGGGCGGTCGTAGACCGCGTGCACCTTGATGACGAAGCCCATCGACAGGTGCTGGTGCAGCTGGTGCTGACGACGCGGCAGCGGCGGAACGAAGGAGATGCGGTTGTAGAGGATGGGGGCGTGCGCGAGGATCGCGTACCGTGCCCGGACCGTGAGGTCGTCGGTGGTCGCCACGACCCCGTCATCCGACCACTCCAGGCTGCGGACGGGCTGGTTCAGCAGCACGTCCTCCCCCAGGCGCTCGGCGAGGCGGAGCGGCACCTGCTGCAGCCCGCCGACGACGCGCTTGTCGAGGATGAAGTCGGCGTCGACGAGGTTCGAGTAGGAGCCGGCGGACGCCGCCATGAGCAGCGACTGCAGCAGCGAGAACGCGTGCGTCGGCTTGGTCAGCATCGCCGAGCCGGTCGCGAAGGCGAGGTTGCGCACGGCCTCGTCGTCATCGGTCTGCGAGCGCAGCCAGGCGTCCCACGAGATGGAGTCCCACTCGGCCGCGTTCGGGTGCTCCCACGGGCGGTCCGGGTCGATCTCGGCGACGAGGGCGTCGAGGATGCCGGTGATGCGGGCGATCACGGCCTCGGTCTCCGCCGACACCGGGAACATCTCGCCCGTGAAGCGATGGGCCTTCCCGTCCGGGCCGACGTAGACGCTGTCACCCTCGCGGTAGCGGCTGTAGGTCTCGAGCCCCAGCTCCTCGATCGTGTCCTTGAGGGCGTCCTGGTCGGGCGAGACCCACTGGCCGCCGATCTCCAGCATGGCGCCGTCGATCACGTCAGTCCACAGCCGGCCGCCCACGCGGTCGCGGGCCTCCAGCACGGCGACCGACAGTCCGGCCTTCCGCAGGTCGTTGGCCGCCGTGAGCCCTGCGGCTCCGGCGCCCACGATCAGCACGTCGCGGGTGATCTCAGCCATCTGCAACTCCTTCGTCGTCGGGGGATGCGGGGGAAGAAGTACCGGTCGCGTCCCGAAATCCCCCGATCCGGGGACGCGACCGGACAGTGTGTCAGGCGCCGGCGAGCGCCTCGGCCACGACGTCGAGGCCCTCGTTCAGCAGCTCGTCGCCGATGGACAGCGGCGGGAGGAAGCGGATGACGTTGCCGTACGTGCCGCAGGTGAGGACGATGACGCCCTGAGCGATGCACGCCTTGGCCACGGCGGCCGTGAGCGCGGCGTCCGGAGCCTTGGTCTCCGGGTCCACGAACTCGGCCGCGACCATCGCGCCGTGACCGCGGACGTCTCCGATGCGGGCGTCCTCGGCCTGGAGAGCGGTGAGGCGGCCGATGAGGATCTCGCCGATCTCGCGGGCCCGCTCGATGACGCCGTCGTTCTCGAACACGTCGATGGCCGCGAGCGCCGCGGCGCAGGCGATCGGGTTGCCGCCGTAGGTGCCGCCGAGGCCGCCGGAGTGCGAGGCGTCCATGATCTCGGCGCGACCGGTCACGGCCGCGAGGGGCAGCCCGCCCGCGATGCCCTTGGCGGTGGTGATGAGGTCGGGCTCGATGCCGAAGATCTCGCTGGCGAACATGTGCCCCGTGCGGGCGAAGCCGGTCTGCACCTCGTCGGCGATGAAGACGACGCCGTTCGCGCGACACCAGTCGACGATCGCGGGGAGGAAGCCGTCGGCGGGGACGATGAAGCCGCCCTCGCCCTGGATGGGCTCGATGATGACGGCCGCGAGGTTGTCGGCGCCGATCTGCTTCTCGAGCTGGAGGATCACGCGGGCCGCGGCCTCGCCGCCCTCGAGTCCGTCGCGGAACGGGTAGGACATCGGCGCGCGGTAGACCTCGGGGGCGAACGGGCCGAAGCCGCTCTTGTAGGGCATCGACTTCGCGGTCAGCGCCATGGTGAGGTTCGTGCGGCCGTGGTAGCCGTGGTCGAACGCGACGACGGCCTGGCGTCCGGTGTGCTTGCGGGCGATCTTGATCGCGTTCTCGACGGCCTCGGCGCCGGAGTTGAACAGGGCGCTCTTCTTGGCGAAGTCGCCGGGGGTGACGCGGTTGAGCGCCTCGGCGACGCCGACGTACGACTCGTACGGCGAGATCATGAAGCAGGTGTGCGTGAACTGCGCGGCCTGCGCGGCGACGGCCGCGGCGACCTTCGGGTGCGCGTTGCCGACCGTGGTCACCGCGATGCCGGAGCCGAGGTCGATGAGCGAGTTGCCGTCGGCGTCGACGACCACCCCTCCCCCGGCCGCGACGGCGGCGACGGGCACGGTGTGTCCGACACCGGCGGCGACCGCGTCCGCCTTGCGGGCGAGGACCTCGGCCGACCGCGGGCCGGGGAGTTCCGTGACGAGGCGACGCTCCTGCGGGAGGTCGGGGCCGCCGAGGGGGACTGCGGGTGCTGCGGTGTCGAGGAGAGCCATGTCGCGAGCGTACGGCGGCAGCGGAGACGCCCGCATTCGCCGGGTCGTACAATCGGAGAATTGATTTCGCCGTCTCGTACAACCGGAGATCGCATGGCCCCTACCGATCCGCCCACGCTGTCCGCCCTGCTGCGGCGCCGTGATCTGGACCTGCGCCTCGTCTCCGCTGCCGCCGACCTGCCGGACGGCGCACTCGACCGGCCGCTGCGCTGGGTGCACAGCTCGGATCTCGCGGACCCGACGCCCTTCCTCGCGGAAGACCTGGTGCTCCTGACCACGGGTACCCAGTTCGACGACGCGGACGCCATCCCGCCCTACGTCGTGCGCCTCGCCGAGCGCGGGGTGCTGGGGCTCGGGTTCGGCACCGACGTGCATCGCTCGGGAACGCCGGAGGAGTTGATCGCGGCGTGCGCCGACCAGGGCATTCCGCTGTTCGAGGTGCCGTACCGCACGCCGTTCATCGCCGTGGCCCGCGCGCACTCCGAAGCGATCGCGGCGCAGGCCTACGCCCGACGCACCTGGGCGCTCGACACCCAGCGCGCCCTGGCCCTCGCGGCGCTCCGACCGCGCGGGCTGGACGCCATCGTCACCGAGCTCGGCCGTCGTCTCGGAGCCTGGGCCGGCATGTTCGACGCGGCGGGCGACCTGCTCGTCGCCCACCCCCGCGATGCCTTCTCGACGACGGTCCGGGAAGAGCTCGGGAGGCGGGTCCAGGAGATCCTCGACCGCGGACTGGAGGCGGGGCAGTCCCTCACGCTCGAGGCGCGCACCTTCATGCTCTTCACGGTGGGGCGGGGCGGGCACCTGCGCGGCGTCCTTGCCGTGGAGGCCGACGCCCTCGACCAGGAGGCCAGAGCCGTCGTCACGTCGGTCATCGCGATGGCCGGACTCGCGCGGGAGCAGAGCGAGCAGCTCACCCGCGGCCGTCGCCGCCTGCACACGCAGCTGCTGCGCTCGCTCCTGGGCGACGACCCCGGCCTCGCGCGCCGGGTGCTCGGGAGCCTCCCGCCCGCCCCCGTGGTGGTCGCCGTGACCGGAGACGCCCCGGCGGAGCCGCTCCTCGACTGGTGGGAGCGCCGGCGCCTCGACCACGGCACTCCCGCGTTCCTCGCCGATTCCGAGGACGGCGTCGTCATCTGCATCTCTGCGACCGACGAGCCGCTTCTCGACGATGTGGCCGCCCGCTTCACCGCCCGCGTCGGCGTCTCCGCTCCGGAGGGGTACGACGCCTTCTCCCGTGCACACGCGCAGGCGCTCGTCGCCCTCCGTCAGCCCGGCACGAGCGGCGCCGTCCGGTACGCCGACACGGTCGGGTCGAGCCTGCTCACCGCTCTGGCCACGGATGAGGCCCGACTCGTCGCGGAGTCGCGTCTCGCCCCGCTCCGGGAACACGACGCCGCCCACGGCACTGCGCTCGAACACGCGCTGCGCACCTGGCTCGACCACGACGCGCGGGCCGAGCAGGCCGCAGCCGCCCTCGGCATCCACCGCCACACCCTCCGCTCCCGGGTCTCCCACGCCGGCGCCCTCCTCGGGGTCGACCTGACGACCTTCCCCGCCCGGGCCGAGGTGTGGGCACTGCTGCAGACCGCCCGCGACTGACCCGGCCCACCCGTCCCTCCCTCTCCCCTTTCCCCCGCGACGCCTGCACGACCTCGCCACGCCTGCACGACGGATCGACACGAGGAGTCGCGCACACGGACCGAGGTCGTGCAGGCGGACCGGGTCGTCTCAGCCGTCGAGGTTGTCGGACACCACCTCGAGCGCGTAGGCGCGGGCCTGGACCGCGTCATCGCCCCGGGCGGAGGTGACGGCGGCCGCGAACACCTCGGCGAACACGAGGAAGGCGACGCGGGAGGCGTGCTGCAGCTCCTCGCGGAAGCTCACACCTGCGGGGGCGATCACCAGGGAGAGGGACGCCGCGTCGGTCAGCGCGGAGGACGCGAACGAGGTCAGCGCGATCACCGTCGCACCGCCACGGTCGGCGGCGGTCGCGACGCGCAGACTCGCCTCGTTCGCTCCGGAACCGCTGACGATCACGCACACGTCCTGCTCCGTGAGGTGTCGGGCCGCGATCTGCTGGGCGATCGCGTCGGCAATGAACTCCGCCGGTCGTCCCGCCGCCGTGAGCCGCATCGCCAGGTCGCTCGCGATCGGGGACGACAGACCGTTCGCCAGGACCAGCACACGACGCGCGGAAGCAGTCGCGGCGACTGCCGCATCGACGGTCACAGGGTCGAGGAGGCTCGCCAGCACAGGGAGGGACGCCGCGACTCGGTCGATCTCGCCGCGCATCCGTCCGAGGACACCGGGCCCGTGATCGACCGCTGCGTCTGCGCTCCCCCCGCCGAGCTCGGCGGCCAGCGCGACCCGGAGCTGCGGGTAGCCGCGGTAGCCGAAGCCCTGGCACGCGCGGACGACGGTGGCGCGGCCGACGCCGGCCCGGTCGGCGAGTTCCTGCGCGGTCCACTCCACGACGGCGTCGGCGGAGTCCAGGATGAGCTCGGCTACCCGGCGCTCCGCCGGCTGCAGGGTGTTCCGGACCGCGGCGATGCGGACGGTCGGCGGGGCACTAGGCGCGAACACGGGCGCGGGCTCCCTCCATGATCCGACGGCGGATCGCGCCGGATGCTGCGTCGATCAGCATCGTCACCACGACCACCACGATGAGCAGGACACCCACCGTCGACCACTCACGGTACTGGGTGTACGAGGTGAGCATGTCGCCGATCCCGCCGACGCCGATGAGGCCCAGCACGGCCGACGAGCGCACGTTGATCTCGAAGCGGTAGAGCCAGAACGACCAGAACGCCGGTTCCGCCTGCGGCCACACCCCCCATCGCAGCACCTGGAGGGTACCGCCGCCGGCCGCATGCGCCGCCTCGATGGGGCCGCGGGGAACGGCTTCGACGGCTTCGTAACCCCATTTGCCGAGGGTGCCGATGCCGTTGAGCGCGAGGGCCAGGGCTCCCGTGAAGGGCGTGAGCCCCGTGACCGAGAGGATGACGATCGCGATGATGATCTCCGGGACAGCGCGGATGAGCGAGAACAGCCCGCGGAGCAGACTGCGCAGCCAGACCGGCCCGAAACCGCGGGCGGCCAGCAGGCTCAACGGGGTCGCGAGGAGGATGCCGAGCACGGTGCCGACCCAGGCCATCTCGATGCTCCGCCACGTCTGCCACAGGGCCTCCGGGAGCTTCTCCCACTCCGGATCGCCGAACATGAGCACGGTGTAACGCACGATCTCCGCCGGCAGGTCGAGGAGGCGTGCCCAGGAGATGTCGATCGACCAGAAGGCGAGCACGACGACGACGGTCACCAGGCCCCACCCGACGAGGAGCCAGGGACGACGAGGTCGAGCGGGGACGGCGGTGAGCGGGACGGTCATACGAGCCTCCGTCGGATGGCGTCGGAGACGACGTCGATCACGATCACCACGATGAGGATCTCGAGGATGATGAGCGCGAGCTGGTCGTAACGGTAGAACGTGCGGACGGCATCGATGAGCAGCCCCATCCCGCCGGCGCCGACAAGGCCGAGCACGGTCGACGCGCGCACGTTGAGCTCGAAGACGTACAGGGACTGGTTCGCGAAGGCGGGCCAGGCGTCCGGGAGGGCGAGCGTGCGGTTGATCTGGGTCTGCGTCGCCCCCACAGCCCTGCCGGCTTCGAGGGGGCCACGGTCGTTCGTGTCGATCGCCTCGGACACGAGCTTGACGATGATCCCGACGTTGAACAGCACCAGCGCCAGGATCCCCGGGAGGGCACCCACGCCCACCATGGCAACGAGGATGGCGGCGTACAGCAGGTCGGGGACGCTGCGGACGACGTTGAGGACACCTCGCACCGCCAGCCGCGCGGCCGCGTTCGGGTTCGTCGCCCGCGCGGCCCAGAAGCTGAGCGGGAGCGATACGGCGGCACCGATCGCCGTGGCGATGACCGCCATCTGCAGGGTCTCGAGCAGCGGCGGGACGGTGCGCGGGAAGAACGACCAGTCGGGCACGAGCAGCTTCAGCACCTTGTCGGCGCCGTTCTGCCAGTGGCGCGCGATCGCGTCGAGGTCGACCCCGATACCGATGCCGGGCAGACACATGACGACCGTCACCGCGACCACACCGGCCAGGACAGCGGGTCCCTTCCAGGCGCCGGGCGGACGCGCGGGGGCGTCGAGCGGTGCCGACGCGGTCCCCGGGGCGACGGCGGGGGCGGTCATGCGTGCAGCCGATCGTCCGGAGTGAGCGAGCGGCCGTAGATGCTCTCGAAGTCGGCGTCCGAGGCACCGGCCGCGGGGCCGTCGTAGACGACTTCCCCCGCGCGCATGCCGATCATCCGGGCGCCGTACTCGCGGGCGAGGTCGAGCAGGTGGAGGTTGACGAGCACCGTGATGCCGAGGTCACGGTTGATCCGGCGAAGATCGTTCATCACGCCGTGCGCCGTGGGCGGGTCGAGGCTCGCCACCGGCTCGTCCGCCAGAACGACGCGGGGCTCCTGCGCCAAAGCGCGGGCGATCGCGACGCGCTGCTGCTGGCCGCCGGAGAGATCAGAGGCCCGCGCGTGCAGCTTCGGCAGGATCCCGACCCGGTCCAGCGCGTGGTACGCGCGCTGCCGGTCGGCCTCGGGATAGGCACCGAGGAGCGTGCGCCACAGCGGCGTGTGGGCCAGGCGTCCGACGAGCACGTTCTGCATCACGCTGGCGCGCCCGGCGAGGTTGAACCCTTGGAAGACCATCCCGATGTCGCCCCGGAGCCGTCGCAGCGTGCGCGGCGAGGCACCGCTCACGCGATGCCCGCCGACGTCGAGGGTGCCGGAGGTGACCGGTACCAGGCCGTTGATCGTGCGGATGAGCGTGGACTTCCCCGATCCGGAGAGTCCGACGACCGCGACCATCTCGCCGGCGGCGATGTCCAGCGAGACACGGTTCAGTCCGACCGTGCCGTTCGGGTACCGCACAGTCACCTCGTCGAGGCGGATGGACCACGGCGTGGACGCCGCGGCCGCAGCCGCGACGTCCACCGGGTGATGTGGAGCGGACAACTTACTGCAGCCCCAGGGCCTCGGCGGCCCGGGCGACGACGTCGAGCGACGCGGGGTCGGCCGGTGCGAGCTTGGTGATCGAGTAGATGCTCTCCAGGATCGCGGAGCCCTCCTCCGTGTTCGAGAACTCCTCGAGCGCGGTCGTGATGCGCCCCTGCAGCTCCGGGGACAGGTCGGCCGAGAGGGCGACGCCGTCGTTCGGGATCTCCTCGGTCATGGCGAAGACGACGACCTTCTCCCCCACGTCCGGGGTGTCCTTCTGCACGATCGTGCGGGCATCCCAGAAGCTGAAGCCCACCTCCGCGTCGCCGTTGTAGACCGCCAGCACGGATGCGTCGTTCGCGGTCACCGGGATCTGCTCGATGTCGGCATCCGTGTCCAGACCTGCCTCCTGCAGCGCGAGGATCGGGTAGATGTAGCCGGCGGGGGACCCAGGGCCGAGCACGGCGACCTTCGCGCCCTCCACCTTGTCGATGCTGTCGAGGCCCGCGGGACCGGTCATGGCATCGGCGCCGTTGCAGAACAGCATCCCGTCGCGGGCGACCGGCTCGTCCTCGCAGTACTTGTCGGGGTTGTTCGTCATGAACTGCGCCGGGTAGGTGATGTTGCCGTTGCGCTCCGTCTGCAGCACGACGGAGGCGTCGTACATGTCGTTCGCCTGCCAGAGCTGCAGCGACGGAAGGAAGCCGATCTGCGCCTGCCCTGCGCCCATCGCCTCGACGGCGGCCTGGTAGTCCTTCGAGACGACGCCGGTCACCTCGATCCCGAGCTCCTCCGTGAGGTAGTCGGTGAGCGGGGCGGCCGTCTCGACGAGGCCGTCCTGGTCCTGGGAGGGGACGAGGGCGAGGACCAGCGAGTCGGGGTCTTCGCCCGGGGCCGTGGTCGGGTCGGACCCGGCGGCGGTGCCGGAGCACCCGGCGAGCGCGACGGTCAGCAGGGCGCCGGCGGCGGCGAGGCCGAGAGCCGGGCGACGGGAGGGGGAGGTTCGCATGATCATCCTTCGATGGGGGTGGGTGAGATGGACGGAACGGAGGAGTCGGTGGCCCGCAGCCAGGCTTCGAGCTGCGGGGCGAGCGTGGCGAAGTCGGCAGCGCGGAAGGTCGGGACCGCGGTCGGGTCGGCGAAACCCCCGATCAGCGCGGTGGCGTGGCCGCGGGCGTGCGCGGGGGCGAGGTCGTTGCGCCACATGTCGCCGATGCTCAGGACGCGGGCATCGGACGGCAGCGTGTCGAGGACCTTCTCCATCCCGGCCGGCTTGCGGGCGTCGGTCACGATGCGGTCGAACAGCCCGGCAAGCCCGAGGTGCTCCAGCGCCTCCGGAAGACGCACGGCGGGGGCGTTGGTCACCAGCACGCGCTCCGCTACGGGGCCGGCGGTCCGGAGGAACTCGACCAGACCGCTTGGCACCGTGACCGGTGCCGCCGCCGTGGCGAGCTGGGCCCGGCTGGCCAGGTAGGCCGCGCTGAGCACGGCACGGTCGGCGCCGAGGCTGTCCGCCGCGCGGCGGACGACGTCGTACCCGTCGACGGCGTCAGGGCCCGCGGCGGCGAGCGCGGTGCGGATGCCGTGGAGGAAGCGCTCCGACGTCCCGAGCGCGGTGGCCACGTGTCGGGCATAGGCGAGGACGGGCCCGTCGCCGAGGGCGATCGTGCCGTCGAAGTCGAAGAGGAGGATGGTGGTCACGGGATTCCTTCTGTGCGGACGCTTCGTCCACCATGGGCAATCGAGATGGACAGAACGCCCACGGCGTGTGAACGCCGCGTGAACACTCCGTCCACATCGCCCGCCTATGGTGAACGTCGTGTCCCAACTCGCTGCCCTTATGCATGCCGCCGACCACGCCGCGACCAACACCCGTGCCGCCGCGCAGAGGGCGATCCACGCGTTGCCCTGGCTCGACGCCTCGATCCGCGCCGATCGAGAGGCGGGGCGCTTCGCCGCGTGGGGCCGGTCGACCGCGGTCGACGAGAACACCGGCACGGGTGTCATCGCGCCGGCCGTGTTCGACGAGCTCCACCGGCGCGCGGACCTCCCTGCCACCTGGCCGGTCGGCAACGCCGGGCTCCTGCACTGCTACGGCTACCTGCTCTCGCGGGAGCCCACTCCCTACGGCCTCAAGAGCGACCGCTGGCTGACCCCGACGCTGGCTGTCGCCTGCGGACTCCCCGAGGACGCCTTCCTGCCCTGGATCCCCGGTCCGACACTCCTCGATCGAGCGACCGCCGCGGCCGCCGCCCTGTCCGCGCGCCCCCACGCATCGACGGTCATCGTCGACGGCCGCGAGAGTCGGGTCTCCCTGGGCGCGTCGGAAGGTCCGGCCGCCCTCGCCTACGCGGTCGCACCGTCTCCGAGACTGCCTCCGCTCCCGGTCACGCTCTTCCCCGTGACTGACGCGGCGGCGGTCCTCACCGAGTTCGCCACGCTGCCGCGACTCCGCTGGAACGCCGTGTAGTCAGGGCGTGCGCTCAATCCGGATGCACGATCCTGGGCCGGATGCACGACAGATCCGTCCGCCCGGTCGTGCACCCGCAACACGGTCGTGCAGGCGGGGCACGGACGGGCGGAGCGGGGGCCGGGGTCGGGGGTCAGGCGGGGGTCGAGCTGAGGGGCCAGGCGGGCCACCAGCCGTCGTCAAGCCCGCGCAGCAGGGCGGCCGCGCGCTCTCGCGCCTCCGTGGGCACCTCGGGGGCGGGGCCCGAGCTGCTCTCCCGCCGCTCGCCGTCCGGCGACCGGATCTCCGTGTACAGCCACGCACGGTGACCGACGGGGTACTTCTCCCGGAAGCCGCCAGCGGCGATCGACAGCACGATCCGCTCCAGCTCGTCCGCCGCGGTCTCGGCGGTCTCATCGCACGCATCGCAGATGCACGACGGCACGATCGCGTGGAACAGGGCGCCGGCCTCGACGCAGACGGAGGGAACGGCCGGCGTGATCGTGATCTGCGCACCGCGCGCCGGTGCGAGCACGATGCGCTCCGTCCCGTCCTCCCCCGCCTCTCGCCGCACCTCGACCTCGTACTCGCGGGAGAGGTGCTCGACGAGCGCGTCGACGACGAGGGAGAGCGGTGCGAAGCGTTCCGGGTGGGACTCCCGGGAGTACGACTCCTCCGGCGCGATGCCGTCGGGCCAGCGGTGTCCGTAGCGGATGACCTCGCCGCTCTCGTCATGGAAGTCCAGCAGCGGGAGAGCAGGCCGGACGTAGGTGCGCGCCGGGACGACGACCGCGGGAGCGGAATCCTCCGCGGACAGCGCCCTCATCTCCTGGTCATCGAGATCGTCCTGCTCCCACGACGCGAGCATCTGCAGGAGCGCGTCCCGCTGCTCGGGCTGCTGCACCATCCCCTGCACGAGGCCCGCGACCGGGATCGAGAGGGTGTTCGTCCCGATCTCCGGCTCGCCCGTCATCCGCCACGTCGCGGCCGGGTGCACGACCGCGATGACGTTCCCCACGAACCGCGCCGCCGCCGTGGCCAGCGTCTCGCTCTCGAGCACCTCAGGATGACCGGCGACGAAGTCCCACGTCGCCCCGAGGTCGACGGCGAGCACGGCGGGGTCGGTCCCCTGGCCCCGCGCGAACTCGGCGAAGGGCTCGAAGCCGTCGACGAACCGGACGGGTCCGGGCGCGTCCGCCTGCGGCGGCATCCACAGGATCGCCGCCGCACCCGCCTCGGGCATCGGACCGAAGGGACCGGGGAAGACGTCGCTGCTCATCGACCGAGCGTACCGAGCGGGATCACCGGGGCGCGTGGGACTCCAGGAACTCGTACACGTCGGTGGTGTCCACACCCGGGAAGGCTCCCGTGGGCAGAGTCGCCAGCAGCGTGCGCGGGGTCTTCACGTTGGGCCAGGAGTTCTCGCGCCACCGCTCCTCCAGCTCGGCGGGAGCCCGGCGGCAGCACACCTCGACCGAGTGCTTCGAGACGCTGCGGTGCGGGGTGTCCCTGCCCACGAACCACCTCGTGTCGTCGAACCGCACCCCCACGCTCACCGAGTGCAGGCCCTCGCTCGACGCCTCCACGCGGGCGGTGCACCAGTAGGTGCCGTTGCCGGTGTCGGTGTACTGGTAGTACGGGTTGAAGCGGTCGTCCTCGTCGAAGACCACCCGGGAGGTCCACCGGCGACAGCACATCTGCCCCTCGATGGCGCCGAGGCGGTCGGTCGGGAAGTTCACGTCGTCGTTCTCGTACGCCTTGGTGATCGTGCCCGACTCGTGCACCTTGAGGAAGTGGACGGGGATGTCGAGGTGCCGCGTGGCGAGGTTCGTGAACCGGTGCGCCGCCGTCTCGTACGACACCGAGTACGCATCCCGGAGGTCTTCGATGGAGATCGCGCGCCGCTGCTTCGCGTCCTTCAGGGCGGGGACGACGTCGGCCTCCGGCATCAGCAGGGCGCCGGTGAGGTAGTTCGTCTCCACGCGCTGCCGGAGGAACTCGGCGTAGCTGCGCGGCTCGGCGTGCCCCAGGATGCGACTCGACAGCGCCTGCAGCACCGCGGTGCGCGCATCGCCCTTCGCCGGCACGCTGCTCGACAGGTACAGCCGGCCGTTGGCGAGGTCGGCGACGCTGCGGGTGGTCTGCGGCAGATCGGGCGCGTAGTGGAGGGTGAAGCCGAGGTGCGCCGCGATCTCGGACGCGGTGCGCTGGGTCAGCGGTCCCCCGGGATGGCCGACGGCCGCGAGGATCTCGGCCGCCTTCGCCTCGAGGTCGGCGAAGTGGTTGTCCTGTCGCCGCATCAAGTGTCGGAGCTCCACGTTGGCGCGCCGGGCCTCCTCGGGCGTCGCGGCGCGCTCGTCCTTCAGCCGGTCGATCTCACCCTGCAGGGCGAGCAGCGCCTTGAGCGCCTCCGTCGGCACGCTCTTGGCGATGCGGAACGGCGCGATGCCCAGCGCCTGGAACGTCTGTCCCTTCATCGCGCGCTCCAGGGCGATCTCGATCGCGCTGCGCTCGTCGAGCGGCTCCCCGGAAAGCAGCGCGTCGATGGTCACCCCGAGCGCGCGGGCGATGGCCTGCAGCTGCGTGAGCTTGGGCTCGCGCTTGCCCGTCTCGATCATCGACAGCTGGCTCGGCGCCCGATCGAGCGCGGCGGCGAGCTCCTCGAGCGTCAGGCCCCGAGCTGTGCGCAGCTGGCGGATGCGTCGGCCGACGGTGAGGGCGTCGGTGTCTTCCGTGGCGTCGTCCATGTCGGCTCCTCTCAGCCCGCCGTCCGCGTCGGTGCGGGATCGGGAACGCTCCGCGCGAGGCCGCGCCGGGATCCTTCTTGATCTCGCCAGGCCGGGTGAGCGGGGTGTGAGGGCCGAGTCTGTCACGAAAACAGAAATTCGCGCAAACTTCTCCTCGATTCGGCGAGGGAGAGCATGGGAACTTCACACAGAGTGGAGGCACGCCATCGGCACCGACGCCGATTCCCATCCGAGGAGACACCATGACGAACACCGCAGCGACCCCCACCCCGCGCCCCGCCGGCCTGCGCGCCGGCGACCAGGTCCAGACGGCCGCGGAGCTTCAGGAGATCTGGGACACCGACCCGCGGTGGGACGGCGTCGAGCGCACCTACTCCGCAGAGGACGTCATCCGCATCCGCGGCTCGGTCCGCGAGGACGCCACCCTCGCCCACCGCGGCGCGGAGAACCTCTGGAACCTCCTGCACACGGAGGACTACATCCGGGCTCTCGGCGCCTACACCGGAGGCCAGGCCGTGCAGCAGGTGCGCGCCGGGTTGAAGGCCATCTACCTCTCCGGCTGGCAGGTCGCCGCGGACGGCAACCTCGCCGGACAGACCTACCCCGATCAGTCGCTCTACCCCGCGAACTCGGTCCCGGCGGTCGTGCGCCGCATCAACAACGCTCTGCTCCGGCAGGACCAGCTCGAGCACGCCGAGGGCGAGATCACGCAGGACTGGCTCGCGCCGATCGTCGCCGACGCCGAGGCCGGATTCGGCGGACCGCTGAACGCCTACGAGCTCGCGCAGTCCCTCATCCAGTCCGGTGCCGCCGGCATCCACTGGGAGGACCAGCTCGCCAGCGAGAAGAAGTGCGGCCACCTCGGCGGCAAGGTGCTCGTGCCCACCCAGCAGCACATCCGCACACTGAACGCAGCACGCCTCGCGGCGGACGTCGCCGGCGTGCCGACCGTCATCATCGCCCGCACCGACGCCCTCGCCGCCGATCTGCTCACCAGCGACGTCGACGAGCGCGACCGGGAGTACACCACCGGCGAGCGCACCTCGGAGGGCTTCTACCGGATCCGCCCGGGCATCGAGTCGGTCATCAGCCGCGGCCTCGCGTTCGCCCCCTACGCCGACCTGCTCTGGGTCGAGACCGGGGAGCCGGACATCGCGCTGGCCCGGGAGTTCGCCGCGGCGATCCACGCACAGTTCCCCGGTAAGCTCCTGGCCTACAACTGCTCGCCGAGCTTCAACTGGAAGCGCCACCTGTCGGACGCCGAGATCGCGACGTTCCAGCAGGAGCTGGCAGACCTGGGCTACAAGTTCCAGTTCATCACCCTGGCCGGGTTCCACGCCCTGAACCACTCCATGTTCGACCTCGCCCGCGGTTACGCCGAGCGCGCCATGAGCGCCTACGTCGAGCTGCAGGAAGCCGAGTTCGCCGCCGAGGCCGACGGCTACACCGCCACCAAGCACCAGCGCGAGGCGGGCACCGGTTACTTCGACGTCATCTCCACCGCGCTCAACCCCGACAGCGCGACCCTCGCCCTGGCCGGCTCCACCGAGACCGCCCAGTTCCACTGATTCTCCCCCCGAGACCCCCAGTTCTCGTCGAGACCCCGCCCCGCACACGCCGGGAGCCCGGGGTCTCGACGACAACCCGGGGGCTCGGCATAAGGCAAAGGACACGATCATGACCACCGCACCGATGCAGACGACCCGACAGGGACCCGCGATCGAGATCGCCGGGCCGATGCGCGACCGCTACGACGAGATCCTCACCCCGGAGGCGCTCGCCTTCCTCACCGAGCTCCACCACCGATTCGCCTCCCGCCGTCATGACCGGCTGGCCGACCGGATGCGTCGCCGCTTCGAGATCGGCAACGGGCACGACCCCCAGTTCCGCGAGGACACCGCGCACATCCGTCAGGACTCCACGTGGCGGGTCGCGGGCGCCGGCCCCGGGCTCGAAGACCGCCGCGTCGAGATCACCGGCCCCACCGACCCGAAGATGACGATCAACGCCCTGAACTCCGGGGCTCGCGTCTGGCTCGCCGACCAGGAGGACGCCACGAGCCCCACCTGGAGGAACGTCATCGAGGGGCAGCTGTCGCTTCGCGACGCGATCCGCGGCGAGCTCTCCTTCACCTCCCCCGAGGGCAGGGAGTACCGCGTCACCGCCGAGCGCACCCCCACGATCGTGATGCGTCCGCGCGGGTGGCATCTGCCGGAGAAGCACCTCGCCTTCATCGACCGCGCCGGCCGCCGCACCTCGGCGTCCGGCTCGCTGGTCGACTTCGGCCTCTACTTCCTGCACAACGCGCAGGCGCTGATCGAGGCGGGACGCGGACCGTACTTCTACATCGCGAAGCTCGAGTCCAGCGAAGAGGCGAAGCTGTGGGACGACGTGTTCTCCTTCAGCGAGGAGTACATCGGCATCCCGCACGGCACCGTCCGCGCGACCGTGCTCATCGAGACCCTGCCCGCCGCGTTCGAGATGGACGAGATCCTGTACGAGCTGCGCGACCACTGCGCGGGCCTCAACGCCGGGCGCTGGGACTACATCTTCTCCATCATCAAGAACTACCGCGGCCGCGGCGCCCGCTTCGTGCTCCCCGACCGCAGCGAGGTCACGATGACGGTGCCGTTCATGCGGGCCTACACCGAGCTGCTCGTGCAGACGTGCCACAAGCGCGGCGCTTTCGCGATCGGCGGCATGAGCGCGTTCATCCCCAACCGTCGCGACCCCGAGGTCACGGCGCGCGCGGTCGAGAAGGTGTCGGCCGACAAGAAGCGCGAGGCCGGCGACGGCTTCGACGGCACCTGGGTCGCCCATCCGGATCTCATCCCGACGGCGCAGGCCGAGTTCGACGCCGTGCTCGGAGACCGCCCGAACCAGATCGACCGCCAGCGCGACGACGTGCACGTGGAGGCGCGCGACCTGCTCGACCTGCACATCGGTCGGCCGATCACGGCGCAGGGCGTGCGGGACAACGTCTCCGTGGCCATCCGCTACCTGGAGGCCTGGCTGCGCGGGCTCGGCGCCGTGGCGATCGACAACCTCATGGAGGATGCCGCGACCGCGGAGATCAGCCGCTCGCAGGTGTGGCAGTGGATCCACCAGGACCGCACCACGCAGGACGGCAGGCCCATCACGGTCGAGTACGTCGAGGGGCTGATCGGCGAGGTGCTGGACGAGGTCGAGCGACGCGAAGGCGACCGCTTCGACGACGCCGCCGAGATCTTCCGCGAGGTCGCCCTCCGCGAGGAGTTCCCGACCTTCCTCACCCTGGGCGCCTACAGCCGGTTCCTGGTCGACGAGGACTGACGATGCCGGGATGCCGCGGGCCGCGAGGTCCGCGGCATCCTCACGTCCCACCCGGCCCGCACGCTCCCTGCCGGGCGTAGCCTGGAGCCATGAGCGCCGTATGGGACAGCATCGCCGAGGAGTTCCTGCACCTCTATCCGCGGGGGCGACGGCTGGTCGCGGTCGCCGGGGCCGACGCCGAGCGTTCGCGCGCGGCCGCGGATGGTCTGGCCGCCGCTCTCACCGCCGCCGGCCAGACCGTCGAGCGCGCACACACCGCCGACGGGGAGGAAGCCGCCCTCCGCGCCGACGTCGTGGGGCCGTTCCGCGCCATCGACAGCGACGCCGTGCTCCTCGTGTCCGGACCGGGCGCGATCGTGTCGCCGAGCGTACGCGGGATGTGGAACTACGTCCTCTGGCAGCTGGCAGGAGACGAGCCCCCGCACACCGCGGCGAACGCCCTCGTCGACGTGACCGATCCGGCCCATCCCACCCGGCGTTTCGCCGACTACTGCGCCGTCCCCTCCTCGTTCGAGACCTGAGTCGCCGCGCGCCGACTCAGTGGAACGACGCGGCGACCGAGTTGCGGTGGTAGTCGAACACGATGCTCGTGCGGGTCGATGCCACGCTGCTCTGCGCGGACAGGTGCTCGAGCACGAACTCGCGCATCTCCGATGAGTCGGCGACCGCGATGTGCAGGAGGAAGTCGTCGTCTCCGCCGAGGAAGAACACCTGGATCACCTGCGGCAGCGCGCGCACGCGATCCGCGAACTCCACGATGCTCTCCCGCCGAGCGGCCGGGCGCAGACTCACGCCGATGATCGCCTGGAGTCCGGCGCCGAGCTCGCGTTCGTCGACGCTCGCGTGGAACCCCGTGATGACCCCGCGCTCAATCAGCCCGCGCAGGCGTGCGTGTGCCGTCGACGGGGCGACTCCCAGTCGTCCGGCCAGCTCGGCGTTCGTCATCCTCCCGTCGGCGGTGAGGAGCTGTACGATCCGCGCGTCGGTGGGGTCGAGCGCGGGGGCCCGAACGCTGTTCGGCTCGGATGACGCGGCGGCAGTGGTCATACGAAGCATTATTCAGGATTCGAGCGTTCACCGAAGAGTCTTCATCGAATCTGGCGATGTCTCGACGTTTCTGCGATCCTTGTCTGCACCCTGCGCCCCTGAGACCTGGAGGATCGATGAAGATCGGCGTCCCGACCGAAGTCAAGAACAACGAGAACCGCGTCGCCCTCACCCCGGCCGGCGCCGATCGGCTCGTGCGGGAAGGGCACCGCGTGCTCGTGCAGTCGGGAGCCGGCGTCGGGTCGAGCATCGACGACGACGCGTACCGCGCGGCCGGTGCCGAGATCGTCGCGACCGCCGCCGACGCGTGGGGCGAGGCCGACCTGCTCATCAAGGTCAAGGAGCCCGTCGCCGAGGAGTACGGCTTCCTCCGTCCCGACCTCACGCTCTTCACCTACCTCCACCTCGCGGCCGATCGCCCGCTGACCGAGGCGCTCGTCGCGGCCGGCACGACCGCCGTCGCCTACGAGACCGTGCAGCTGCCGGATCGCACACTGCCCCTGCTCGTGCCGATGAGCGAGATCGCCGGCCGCCTCTCCGTCATCATGGGGTCCCACTCCCTGCTGCGTTCGCAGGGCGGCCGCGGCATGCTGCTGGGCGGCATCGCCGGCACCCCGCGGGCCAAGACCGTGGTGATCGGCGGCGGCGTCGCGGGCGAGCACGCCGCCGCGAACGCGCTCGGGCTCGGGTCCAAGGTCACCGTCGTCGACGTGGCGCTCCCCCGCCTGCGCGAGCTCGAGCACCGCTACGGCGGCGCCCTGGAGACGCGCGCGTCGAGCCGGTACGACATCGCCGAGGAGCTGACGACGGCGGATCTCGTCATCGGATCCGTCCTGATCCCCGGCGCCGCGGCCCCCAAGCTCGTGACCGACGACATGGTCGCGGCCATGAAGCCGGGGTCCGTGCTCGTCGACATCGCGATCGATCAGGGCGGTTGCTTCGAGGGCTCCCGTCCGACGACCCACGACGACCCGACCTTCGCCGTGCACCATTCGATCTACTACTGCGTCGCGAACATGCCGGGAGCCGTGCCGACGACCGCGACCCGGGCGCTGACGAACGCCACCCTGCCCTACGTCTCGGCGATCGCGGCCAAGGGCTGGGAGCGGGCGGCCTCCGACGACGCTGCCCTCGCGAAGGGGCTCAACGTGCAGGGGGGACGCATCACCCTGGACGCCGTCGCCCAGGCGCACGGCCTCACGACCGACTGACCTGCCGAACCCGAAAGAACCTCGGATCTTGGCGTCATCCCACACCTCCCCCGCCGTATCGACCCGAGTACGCTCGTAACCGTGACCGAACGCGCTCCTCTCTCCCGCAAGCTGTCCGCCATCGCCGAGTCCGCGACCCTCAAGGTCGACGCCAAGGCCAAGGCCCTCAAGGCCGAGGGCAAGCCCGTCATCTCGTATGCCGCGGGCGAGCCCGACTTCGCCACGCCGCAGTTCATCGTGGATGCGGCGGCCGAGGCACTGGCCGACCCGGCGAGCTACCGGTACACCCCCGCCCCCGGGCTGCCGGCGCTGCGCGAGGCGATCGCCGCCAAGACGCTCCGCGACTCTGGTCTCGAGGTCTCCCCCGGCCAGATCATCGTCACCAACGGCGGCAAGCAGTCGGTGTACCAGGCGTTCCAGGCCGTCGTGAACCCCGGCGACGAGGTGCTGCTGCCGGCCCCGTACTGGACGACCTACCCGGAGGCGATCCGTCTCGCGGACGGCACGCCCGTCGAGGTCTTCGCCGGCGCCGACCAGGAGTACAAGGTGACCGTCGAGCAGCTCGAGGCCGCCCGGACCGACCGCACGACGGTCCTCGTGTTCGTGTCGCCGTCGAACCCCACCGGCTCGGTGTACACCGCCGAGGAGACGAAGGCCATCGGCGAGTGGGCGGTGGAGCACGGCATCTGGATCATCAGCGACGAGATCTACCAGAACCTCACCTACCCTTCGACGGACTCAGGGACCGCGGTGACGGCGACCTCGATCGTGGAGGCCGTGCCGGAGGCCGCGAACCAGACGATCCTCGTCAACGGGGTCGCCAAGACCTACGCGATGACCGGCTGGCGCGTGGGCTGGATGGTGGGTCCGGCCGACGCCATCAAGATCGCCGGCAACCTGCAGTCGCACCTCACCAGCAACGTGAACAACGTCGCGCAGAAGGCGGCGATCGCGGCGCTCAACGGCCCGCAGGACGAGGCCGAGAAGATGCGCGAGGCCTTCGACCGCCGCCGCCAGCTCATCGTGTCGGAGCTGTCGAAGATCGACGGGCTCGTGGTCCCGAACCCGCTCGGCGCGTTCTACGTCTACCCCGACGTGCAGGGCCTGCTCGGTCGCACGTGGGGCGGCGTGACTCCGACCACCTCGCTGGAGCTCGCCGACCTCATCCTCGACCAGGCCGAGGTCGCGGTCGTCCCCGGCGAGGCGTTCGGTCCGTCGGGCTACATCCGCATGTCGTACGCGCTCGGCGACGAGCAGCTCCTGGAGGGCGTGCAGCGCCTCCAGCGCCTGTTCTCCTCGACCTCCTGACGCCGAGACCCCGGTTTACCGCCGAGACCCCCTCGTACCTGCGCAGGTACGAGGGGGTCTCGGCGTGAACGCGGGGTCTCGGCGTGGGAGGCGGGGTCAGTCGTCGGGGTGGAAGCCGATCAGCCAGCGGATGCCGTAGCGGTCGACGAGCGTGCCGTCGACGTCGCCCCACGGGCGCTGTTGCAGCGGATCGATGACGCGGCCGCCGGCAGAGAGCTCGTCGAACCAGCGGGTCAGCGTTCCGGGGGCGGCGGTGCCGAGGAGCGAGAGGAACATCCCGCTCATCTGGACCGCGTCGTCATCGGCTCCCGCGTCGGCCCCGGCGAGTTCGACCGGCCCGCTGAGCTGGCCGTGCGCGACCGCGTCGCCCGGACCGTCGTGGCGACCGGCGCTCGCGTAGTCCATCAGCTGGAGCTCGCCGCCGAAGACGTCGCGGTAGTGGCCGAGCGCTTCGGCGGCGTTGCCGGGGAACAGCAGGTACGGGATCAGTCCGCTCATCCCGCGAGCGTAGTCCGCGGCAGCCCCCGCGGCCACCCGCCGGGGACGACGAACGGCCGCCACCCGGAGGCGACGGCCGTTCATGCGGACGGGTCAGGAGACCGGGATCACCGCGTACAGGATCCAGGTCAGCGCGAAGCCGGCCACGCCGAGCACCGTCGTGAGCGGCGTCCACGTGCGCAGACCGTCCTTGACCGAGAGGCCCAGGTACCGCGTGACCACCCAGAATCCGGAGTCGTTCACGTGGCTGAGACCGAGGCCGCCGTAGCCGATGGCGACCGCGAGCAGCGCGGTGTGCACGGTGTCGAGCCCCATCGCGGAGACCGACGGCAGCAGGAGCCCCGCGGTGGTGGCGATCGCGACGGTGGCGGACCCCTGGGCGGCGCGCATGATGAGGGAGATGAGGAAGGCCGCGAGCAGCAGGGGCATGCCGCTGGACGCGAGCACCTCGGCGACCGCTCCACCGATTCCGGTCTCGGTCAGGACGCGGCCGAAGGCACCACCGGCACCCGTGACGAGGATGATGACGGCCGCGGCCGGCAGCGCCGACTCCATGACCTCGCCGAGGTGGGAGGCCGACCAGCCGCGGCGCACGCCGAGCAGGTACATCGCGGCGGCGATCGCGACCATGAGGGCGAAGATCGGCTGACCGACCATGCTGAGGAATCCGTTCCAGAACGTGCCCGCCTCGAACAGCGGCGCGACCGCCGTGCCGAGCATGATGAGCACGAGCGGCAGGAGGATGAGGCCGAGGACGGTACCGGCGCCCGGCGCCTTCTCGCCCTCGCCGAGTCCGCCGGTGAGCGTCGACTTCTCCGTGCCGAAGTTGTCGTACATCTCCTTCGTGGCCGCGAGCATCGCGAACTCGCGGGTGTTGATCCACTTCGCCACGAGGTAGGACAGGACCGCGAGCGGCACGGAGATCGCGAGGGAGAAGATCGTGACCCAGCCGATGTCGGCACCGAGGATCGCGGAACCGCCGACGATGCCCGGGTGCGGGGGCACCGCGACGTGCACGGCGAGCATGATGCCCGCGACCGGCAGGCCGAACTTGATCGGGTTGAGACCGGCCACCTTCGAGAAGGCGAACACGATGGGGATGAGGATGATGAAGCCGGCGTCGAAGAACACCGGGATCGCCAGGATGCCGGCGGCGATGACGAGCGCGATGCCGACGCGCTTCGGGCCCAGCCAGCTGGTGAAGCGTCCGGCGAGCGACTCGGCGCCGCCGGACAGCTCGATGATCTTGCCGAGCATCGAGCCGAGGGCGACGAGCACGGCCACCGAGCCGAGGGTGCCGCCGACACCAGCGATGATCGCCTGGATGACGCCGAGCTGCTCGGGGGTGTCACCGTCGGCGGGGATCGTGGTCAGCGGCAGACCTGCCGCGATGCCGACGATGATCGACACGAGGATGAGGGCGTAGAACGCCTGCATCTTGAACCGGATGATGAGCAGGAGCAGCAGGCCGAGGCCTGCCAGGCCGATCAGGATGAGGATCGGAAGAGGAAGCATCTCTGGATCTCTTCTTTCAGTGGGGGCGCGACGTCGCGCTCAGGACAGTCGTTCGGGTGCGACGACGCGGATGACGGCGGAGTCGTCCAGGGCGCCGAGGCCCTGCGCTTCGCCGAGGAGGAACAGCTGCTCGGCCGCGGCGGCGACCGGCGTGGACAGGTGCGCCCGGCGGGCGGCGTCGCCGACGATGCCGAGGTCCTTGACGAAGATGTCGAGGCGGCTGAGCACCTCGGCGCCGTCCTCGTCGTAGGCCTGCAGGGCGCGCGGACCGCGGTTGCCGAGCATGAAGGAGTTCGCAGCACCGGCCGTCAGCGCGTCCAGCGTGCGGGCGCGGTCCAGTCCGAGGGCGTCGGCGAGCGCGAGCGCCTCCGCGGCCGCCGCGATGTGCACGCCGCAGAGGAGCTGGTTGACGGTCTTCAGCGCCTGGCCGTCCCCGGGCTTGTCGCCGACGATGGACAGCGTCGAGGCGAGCTGGTCGAGCACGGGCCGCGCGATCTCCAGAGCGGTCGGGGTGGCGCCGACGACGATGAGGAGGTCGCCCTCCCCGGCACGGACCGGCCCTCCGGACAGCGGAGCGTCCACGAGCTGCGCACCGTGCGTGGCGAGCTGGGCGGCGATCGCATCGATGCCGTCCGTGCCCACCGTGCTGGTGAGGATCACGACCGCGCCGTCGGCGAGGTGCGGGGCGAGCCCGTCCTCGCCGAAGAGCAGCGCCTCGAGCTGCGCGCCGGTGCGGACGGCGACGAGCACCGCGTCGGCACCATCCACGGCGTCCGCCGCCGAGGAGGCCGGCGTGACACCCGCCTCTGCGGCGAGGGCGACGCGTTCGGCAGCGATGTCGAAGCCGCGCACCGCGAAGCGCTCGGCGAGGCGGGTGGCCATCGGCAGCCCCATGGCGCCGAGTCCGATGACAGCGACGGTGGATGTCATGAGTGTCCTTCCGGGTTGTTTCCATCGTCGCCTGCGAGCGTGGCGACGACCGTGACGAGGGAGTCCGCGTCGCCGACGTTGCCGGCGAACACGACGTACGGGATGCCGACCGCGGGGCCGGTCTCGGGCTGCCACAGCGAGACGAGGCCGGGCAGCATCGGACCGAGCACGGTGGCCCGGCGGATCTCGAGGGCCTCGCTCGCGACATCGCTGGAGGTGATTCCGCCCTTCGCGATGACGAAGCGGGGCGGAGCGATGGCGAGCACCCGACGCACGAGCTCCACCACGCCGCTGGAGATGCGGCGGGCGATCGCGAGGCTCTCGTCGCCGTCGGCGCCCGTGATGAGTTCGCGGGTGGTGTGCACGATCACGGTCCCCGTGGCGAGCGCTTCGGCGACGGCGTGCGCCTGCGTCTCGAGATGGGACTCGCGGTCCGGGCCGACGAGGGCGCGCACGTCGAGTTCGACCGTGCGGGTGCGGGGCCGCGCCGCCGTGAGGGCTTCGAGCTGGGCGGTGGTGAGCGGCACGTGGCTGCCGACGACCACGAGACCGCCGCGATCGTGCGCGAAGGGGATGTCCTCCGCCCGCACCGGCTCGGCGATCTCCTGTCCGATGTGCGCGCGCACGTAGGGCGGACCGACGCGGAGGAGCACGTCCCGGTCCCGCAGGCGGTGCAGCGCGAGCGCGACGACGCGCATGTCCGATTCCTCGACCACGTCGACCACGACGACCGTGCCGTCGGCCAGCGCCTCGAGGAAGCCGGCCACGGCGTCCACCCCGGCGCGGATGGTGCGGATGTCGAGACCCGCGACCGCAGACGCCGGGATGCGTCCGCCGGTCTTCTCGGCGACCCACTTGCGCAGGTCGGAAGAGGCGTAGCCGAAGGTCGCGTCCGCCGCGAACGGCGTCTCGCCGACCGGGGTGGCCTCGCCGCCGGTCACCCAGTAGTGCACGGAGTCGACCGTGATGCGCCCGGCGTCCGGGAATGCGGGGACGAGCAGGGTCAGCGCGGGGGCGTGGCCCGTGCGGGATCCGATCTCCGCGGAGAGGACATCGGTCTCGAGCGGGAAGTGGCCGCGCAGCGTCGAGTCGCCCCGGGAGACGAACGTCACGCGCCGCCCCTGGGCCTCGGCGGCGGCGAGTGCCACGTCGACGATCTCGCGATTGCGGGCGGCCGCGGCCTCCTCGTCGAGGGACCGGGTGTTCGTGAGCACATAGACGGCGGCGGCGCCGGTCGCGAGCGCCTCGTCCAGGTCGGCGCGCTCCCATCGGGTGAGGACCGGGAGGTTCGCGACCGACTGCGTGCCGGTCGGGTCGTCGTCGAGGACGAGGAGCACGTCGGCGGGGTCGACCTCGGTGCGGACGTCGGCCGCGGTAACGGCGACGGGTGCAGGCAGGGGGGCCAGCAGGTCGTCGATGTGCACACGAACTCCTTCGTTCCGGAAGATGGCCTGTGGTGGGGGCCACGGGCCAGGGGAATCTGCATCGTTATCCGATATCAGATAACGATGAGCGTACCCCACGATCACCGTCCCTCCAAACCGACGGAGAGCGTGCTGCTCAGCGCCCGTGGACGTAGTGCAGCAGGTCGTCGCGGGTCTGGCGCATGTGGCTGCGCATGGCCTGGCGGGCAGCCGCACCGGACCCGGTCCGCATCGCGTCCAGCACCGCCGCATGCTCGGCCAGCGCGTGCTCGCGGATGTCCGGGATCGCACTGGTCTCGCTGCGGGTCGCCTGCAGCATCGTCGTCAGCGGACGCATCGAGGCGACGAGGATGCGGTTCTCCGCCGCGCGGATGATCACATCGTGGAAGGCGAGGTCGGCGGCCACGAACGCGTCCACGTCGGCCCGCTCGTGCGCCGCCTGCATCTCCTCGAGGAGCGCGGCCATCTCGGCGAGGTGCTCCTCGGTGCGGCGCCCCGCCGCGAACTCCGCCGCCCCGGTCTCGAACATCATGCGCATCTCGAGCATCTCCAGCGAGGAGCGCTCTCGCGCACCCGCGCTCTGGGCGTGCCGCACGACCGCGTCGAGGCCCGTCCACTCGTCGGTCGGCGCGATGCGGTGTCGGGTGCCTGGCACCGCGACGATCACGCCCTGCGCCTGCAGGAGGCGGACGCCCTCGCGCATCGTGAGGCGGGAGACCCCGAATTGCTCGGCGAGCTCCCCCTCGGGCGGCAGCGGCTGTCCTGCCTCGAGCCGACCCGCGATGATGGCGTCGAGCAGCCCGTCCACGACGGCCTGCGTCCGCGACACCCGCTCGAGCTTCGTCACAGGTCGACGCCCACCAGCACCGGCTCCGGCTGCAACACGAGACCGAACTCGGAGTGCACGCGGTTCTGGATGAAGCGGGCGAGCTCGGCGACCTCGGCCGCCGTGGCGCCACCCCGGTTGGTGAGCGCCAGGGCGTGCTTGGTCGAGACGGACGCCCGTGAGCGGGGCAGCTTGAACCCCTTGCGGATGCCGGCCTGCTCGATCAGCCAGGCGGCGCTCACCTTCACGTCCGGCGCCTCGGTCTTCGTCGGCGGCACGTGTCCGTCGTAGGAGGCGAGGGGGATGACGGTCACGGCGTCGAGGTCGGGGGCGACCGGCCAGCGCGGGCACTCCGGCGGGAGGGACCGGGCCTGCGCGGCCGTGACGATCGCGTTCTGGAAGAAGGAGCCGACCCCGTGCGTGTCCGGGTCGTCGGCGTCGAGCAGCATGCCCTTCGATGCGCGCGTGGCGAGGATGCGCTCTCGGACCCATGTCAGCGGCACCGGGGTGTCGTCGGTCAGACCGAGAGCGCGGCGCAGCTGCTCCCCACGGACCACGCGTTCGCGAGCGACGAGGAGATCGACCGTGAGGGACAGGATCACGGCCCGGCGCTGCGGCTCGCTCCCGTGATGGTGCTTGAGCACCGAGGTGCGGAATCCGAGCCCGAGCTCGGTCGCCGGAACAGTGGAGATCTCGCCGGAGTCCTCGTCGATCAGCTCGACCTCGACCAGGGTCTCCTGGATCTCCTGCCCGTAGGCGCCGATGTTCTGCACGGGCGCGGCTCCGACCGTGCCGGGGATGCCGCTCATGGCTTCGAGCCCGGCGTAGCCCCGCTCGACCGCGTACGACACCAGGTCGTCCCACCCGTGTCCGGCCTGCGCGCGCAGACGGACGCGACCGGCGTGCGGCGATGGGAGCTCGTCGATGCCGCTCGTGCGGATGCGGAGGACGGTGCCCTCGAACGGCTCGTCGCCGACGAAGAGGTTCGAGCCCCCGCCGAGCACCAGCCAGGGGTCGCCCTCCGCCCAGGTCTCCCGGAGAACCGCGACGAGCTCCGCCGTCGTCGTCGCCTCGCGCATCCGCGCGGGGGCGGCGCCGGTGCGGAGCGTGGTGAGCTCGGCCAGCCGGATCGGCTCGACGTCGCTCATCGGACGGCGACGCGCAGCTGCGCCTTGACGAGCACGGTGGTGTCGCCCGTCGTGACCTTGAGGTCGATGCGCGCGGACTCCTCGTCCACCGCGCCGACCGTCGCGACGACGTGCACGTCGGCGCCGGTCTCGGGATCGACCACCACGGGCTTCGTGAAGCGCACGCCGTAGTCGAGGATCCGGGTCTGCGGGTCGAGCGCGGCGACGACCACCGACGAGGCGATCCCCATGGTCAGCATGCCGTGCGCGAGCACGCCGGGAAGGCCCACCGCGGCGGCGACGTCGTCGCGGTAGTGGATCGGGTTGAAGTCTCCGGAGGCGCCGGCGTAGCGGACGAGCGACTCCCTCGTCAGGTGCACGGTGCGCTCGGCCAGCACGTCTCCCACGGTGAACGCGCTCATGCGGCCTCCTCCTCGGCGCCCACGAGCAGCACGCTCGTGGCGGTGACGACATGCGCGCCCCCGTCGTCGGTGATCTCGGCCTCGCTCGTGATCATGGCGTTGCCGCCCATCATGCGGATGCCGGTGACGCGCAGCTGCGCCGTCAGCTCGTCTCCCGCGACGATCGGCCTGGTGTAGCGGAACCGCTGCTCGGCGTGGATGGTCCGCGCCAGGACGATGCCGGAATCCGGTTCGGCCAGCAGCTGCTGCAGCGTGAGGTCCTGCAGGACCATCGCGAAGGTCGGCGGCGCGACGACGTCGGCGAAGCCCGCCGCACGGGCCGCCTCGACGTCGGTGTGCTGGGGGGCGTCGGCGAAGACGGCGCGCGCGAACTCGCGCACCTTCTCCCGTCCGACGAGGTAGGGGGCGGTCGGCGGGAACTCCCGGCCGACGAGTTCTTGGTTCACTGCCACCCGTCGATCCTACCGAGGGCGACCGACGGCCCGCCGCGCGCGGGCCGTCCGAAAACCCTCAGGCGGCTCTGGCCGACATCGCCGAACCGAGCAGGACGAGACGCATGGTGCGCTCAGCGGCATCGCGGAGCAGCTCCTCGCCGTGCTCCACCGCCTCCTCCAGCGGCATCGGCACGGTGAGGATCGACGCGATCGCGTCGATGCCGATGTCGTGCACGGCCGGGGCGCCGCGTCCGAGCGAACCCGCCAGGCCGAGCACCGGTACCCCGGCGACGCGGGCGCGCATCGCGATCTCCGCCGGGACCTTGCCGCGCGGCGTCTGGAAGTCGATCGCGCCCTCGGCCGTGATCACGAGGTCGGCCTCCGTCATCAGCGCGTCGAGGTCGTGCGGCATGAGTCCGCCGTCGAGGAGCACCTCGAAGCGGGGTGCGAGCCGGGCGCCGAAAGCCGCGGCGAGCCCCGCGCCGAGTCCTCCGGAGGCGCCGGTCCCCGCGCCGGTACGTACGTCCATCCCGCCTCCGAAGGGACTCTGCTCCTCCAGCAGCGTGGCCCAGGCGTCGAGCGCGTCCGAGAGCCGCTCGACCTCCGCCGGCGACGCCCCCTTCTGCGGACCGAACACCCTGGCGACGCCGCGGGGGCCGCAGAGCACGTTGTGGATGTTGCAGGCGAGGACCATCTCGACCTCGGCGAGACGCGGGTGCACGCCCGAGAAGTCGAGGGACGCGGCCTCCGCCAGGTGTCCGCCGCCCGCCGGGACGACGCGGCCCGCCCGGTCGAGGATGCGCACGCCCAGAGCCGTCAGCGCGCCCGCTCCCCCGTCGCTCGTGCCGGAGTCTCCGCAGCCGACCACGATGCGCTCAGCGCCGTCATCAAGGGCCGCGGCGATGAGCTGCCCGACCCCCGTGGTCGTGGTGGCCGCCGGATCGCGGCGATCACGCGGGACGAGTCGGAGTCCCGCTGCGGCCGCCATCTCCACCACCGCGGTGCCGCGCGCCGCCCCTCCGAGGCGCGCCCAGTGCGCCACCACCGGTTCCCCGACGGGTCCGGTCACGGTCGCAGGCACCAGAGCACCGCCGGTGGACGCGGCGAGCGCGGCCGCCGTCCCCTCGCCCCCGTCGGGTACGGGGAACTCGTCGACGCGCACGCCGGGGATGACGCGGCGCACGCCGGCGGCGATGGCTCGGGCCACGGCGTCGGCGCCGAGGCTCTCCTTGAAGCCGCTCGGAGCGACGAGGATGCGCTGGGGAGCGTGGATGGACATGAGGACCTCCTTCTGCGCCCTCGGGGGCGCGCGACAGCCCGGACGCGGGCACGACGGACACCGGTACGCCGGCGGCGCACGCGGAACAGTGGTGACGGTGGTCAGCGCAGCAGCGGCAGACCCTGGAGCGGCCAGATCCAGAGGGCGAAGACGGCCACGAGGACGAACATGGCGGGCGCGAGCACGACGGACAGCCGGCGCAGGTCGGAGGGATCGAAGCCGCCGGAGACGACCTGGGGATCGGCGAACATCGCGACCGGCTTGGCAGAGCTCGGCAGGGTGTGGCAGAACCCGGCCGCCGCCGTCGATGCGAACGCGGCGGCCATGGGTTCCACGCCGAGTCCCGGTGCGAGGGCGATCACCGCGGGGATGATCGCCGCGGATCGCGCCGATCGGGAGGGGATGAGCAGATGCGCGAGCGTGGACAGGGCGATCACGGCGAGAAGGAAGCCGATGGCGCCCGCCGCTCCGAGCCCACGCAGCGGCTCGAGGGCGGCTGTGCTGAGCCAGGTCGCAGCCCCCGAGTCGGTGAGCGCCGTGGCGAGCGCGAGTGTGGTGGCCAGGAACAGCAGCAACGACCAGGGTACGCGCGCGACTGCGGCCGGGAAGGTGGTGCAGCCGATGCCCGGAGCGACGGCGGCGACCGCTCCACACAGCGCGACGAGCGCAGGAGGCAGGCCGTGCAGAGGCTCGCTGCTCCACAGCGCGATCGCCGTACCGATGAGGAGGGCCGCACGCCACTCGGCCGCGGAGAGCGGGCCGGTCACGCGGACACCGGCGGCCTTCTCGATGTCGCCCGTGGTCACCCGCACCCGTGCCGTGCGGTCGGCGCGGTCCACGAAGCGCCACAGGATGAGCTCCGCGGCGAGGTGCGACGAGACCACCGCCAGCGGCAGGCCGAGCCACAGCCACGACAGGAAGGAGAAGCCGGGCTCTCCCGCCGCCCGCAGGAGCTGATCGGTGATGATGTGCGCTCCGGCGCCGAGCAGCGAGGCGACGGCGGAGAGGAGCACGACCGTCGGCATCAGCAGTGCGAGGGCCCGGACGACGCGCCCTCGTCCGTCGAGAGCCGTCGACAGGGCTCCGAAGACCGGGACCGCGAGCGCCGCCCTTCCGGAGGTCGCGGGCACGGCGAACGCCGAGAGGGTGAGCGCGACGGTCGTGAGGTGGAACAGGCTCCTCGGGCCGCGAGCGAGACGGACGAGCTGCGCGGCCGCGCGGAGCGGGAGGCCCGAGGTCGACACCGCCGCCGCCATCACGAACGCACCGATCAGCAGCCAGATCGTCTCGTCTCCGAGCGACGCGAAGAACTGCTCGACCGGGAGGACGCCCGCGACGATGAGCGCGATGGCCGCGAGGAAAGCGACCAGGGTGTCGTCGAGGCGCGTCGCGCTCCACGCCCAGACCGCAAGGAGGAACACCGACACGGTGACGGCGATCGGCACCGTGATCCCGCGCCCGCTCGCGTCCGGGTTCAGTGCGCCGATGACCATCGCCGCACCTGCCGCCACGACGAGCACGAGGCCGACGAGGGACAGCGCGCGCCGCGACTTCACCGCATCGGGCCGGCTGATGATCGGGAGGGGGTCGGGGCGCAGCGGCGGGACGGTCGCGAACCGAGTGCGCGCTGCGGCGACGGAGAGTGCGGCGGGATCGTTCATCGGAACCGGTACCCCGCTCCCCGCACCGTCTCGATGCGGTCGGTGCCGATCTTGCCGCGCAGCGCACGCACATAGACGTCGACGACGTTCGACGCGGGATCGAAGTCCATGCCCCAGACGTGGCCGATGAGCTGGTCGCGGGAGAGTACCTGACCGGCGTTCTGCAGGAAGACCTCGAGCAGCGCGAACTCGCGTGACGTGAGTTCGCGCACCTCGCCGGCCACGGTCACCGTCCGCGACCGGACGTCCACGCTGACGTCGCCGTGCGTGAGCGCGGCCCCGCCGCTGCGCCCTTCGCCGTCGCCGATCCGCAGCCGCACCCGGGCGAGCAGCTCGGCGAACTGGAACGGCTTGGTCATGTAGTCGTTCGCACCCCCTTCGAGCCCCCGGACGGTGTCGATCACGGAGTCCCGTGCCGTGAGGATGACGACCGGCGTGGAGACCCCCTCGCCGCGGAGGTGGGCGAGGACGTCGAAGCCGTCGATGCCGCCGAGGCCGATGTCGAGGACGACGAGGTCGAACAGGCCGCTGCGGGCCATGAGCAGCGCGGTGTGCCCGTCGGTCGCGTCGGCGGTGTCGTAGCCCGCGGCACGGAGTCCGCGGCGCACGAAGGACGTGATGTGCGGATCGTCCTCCGCGATGAGGATGCGGCGCATGTCAGCTCTTCCCTTCGGTCGCGTCCGTGTCCGGGACGGGTGCGGGCAGGTCGATCCCGAATGTGGCCCCTTCGCCGAGCACGCTGTCTACCCACGCTGAGCCGCCGTGCCCGTCGGTGATGGCCCGCACGATCGCGAGGCCGAGCCCGGAGCCGCGGCGCGCACCGGCACTGTCCCCGCGGGTGAACCGGTCGAAGATGCGCTCGGCGTCGGCCGGAGCCACACCGGGACCGGTGTCCTGCACCCAGAGCCGCAGCCGCCGCTCGGGGCCGTGCCCCTCGAAGCGCGAGCCGATCCGGATCGTGTCGCCATCCTCCGTGACCTGCACGGCATTGGCCGCGAGCTGGAGCACGGCCTGTGTGACGCGCTGCGGGTCGAGGGGGACCACGCCCTCCGCGACCTCCATCAGCTGCCAGCGCCGGTCGCCCAGCATCTGCGCCTTCGCCTCGATGTCGAGCGTGAGGGTCGCGATGTCGCACGCGGCCAGGCGCACGAAGTCGGGCTGCTCCGCCCGTGCGAGCACCAGGAGGTCCGTCACGATGCGGCTCATGCGGTCCAGCTCCTCGCTGACGAGGCGCAGGGTCGCCGCGCGCTCCTCCGGGTCTTCGCTGAGGAGCTCCAGGTGCCCGCGGACGATCGTGATCGGCGTACGCAGTTCATGACCGGCGTCGTCGACGAAGCGCTGCTGCGTCGCGTGGACCGCCTCCAGCCGGTCGAGCATCTGGTTGAACGTCGTGGCGACGGCCGCGATGTCGTCGCTCCCCTCGACGGGTACGCGGGCCGTGAGGTCGTGCTCGCCGATGTCCCGCGCCACGCGATACACCTCGCGGACCGGAGCGAGGATCTGACCGGCGACCAGCCACGCGACACCGGAGCTGAGGAGCACCCCGATCAGGGCGACCCAGGCGATCGCCCCGAAGCTGCGATCGACCTGTGCGCGCGGCTCTGCCGTGAACTGCACGATGAGCACCGCGCCGTCCTGTCCCCCGCCGGTGAAGTCCATCCGTCCCCAGCGGACCGGGCCGGTCTCGGGCGTCGCCAAGGCTCCGGAGACCGCGGTGTCGGTGAGCATCCGCTCCACCAGCGCCGCGTGGGTCTCCAGGGTGCGCGAGCCGCCGTCTTCGGCGACCGCGATCGGGGTGCCGTCGAGGGCCGCGACCACGACCTCGTCCTCGTGCACGGACTGGCGGGCGACGTATTCCCGGAGCAACTCCTCGGCGGTCGTGAGGCCGCCGGCAGCGGCATCCTCTGCGAAGCGCGCGAACTCCGCCGCCTCCTGCTCGATCTCGCCATTCGCCGTCTGCTCGACCGCGGCGAGGAAGAGACTGCGGCCGATGAGTCCGATCGCGAGCACGGTGATCATCGTGCTGAGGATGATCCAGAGCGTGATGCGCCACCGGGCGGGGAGCGTACGGCGGCGCAACGTGCGCAGCGGGGCGCCGGGGGCCCGGAGGGATACGGGCTCAGTCATCGTCGCCGCCGTCGTCGTCATCGTCATCGCCCACCGGTGGAGCCGGCGCTGGAGCCGGTGCTGGTGCCGGCGCGGGAGCGGGCGGGGGCGGCGGAGCAGGGGCGGGGGCGGGGGCGACCGACTCGGTCGGTGTGGGCGTGGGAACGGGCGTCGGGGTCGGCGTCGCGAGCTGGACGGTGAGCGGGGTCTCCGGCAGCCGGGGGGACGCCGGCATCTGGGCGAGAGCGACGCTCCCGATCGCGAACGCCACGGGCACCGCGATCAGCGCGCCGGGGATCAGGATGCGTCGTGCGGTGCTCATGCCTCCATCGTGCCCGGGGCGGATGAGGAGGAGATGAGGTGAGGATGAAGATCTCTTCATCCTCACGGACGGTCAGCCGCGCCGACGCCCGCGGATGGCCTTGAGGGCCATCTGCACCGCGATCACGACGAGATACGCGGCGAAGAGGAGGTTGCCGACGGTCGGGTCGACGATGGTCGCCAGCCAGGCGCCGAGGGCCGTCGTGGTGCACGCCGAGACGCCGATGAGCAACGCCGCGAGGAGATCGACGTTGCGGTTGCGGAGGTTGCCGACCGTGCCGGAGAGGGCGGTCGGGATCATCATGAGCAGCGAGGTGCCCTTCGCGACGAGGTCGCTCGTGCCGAACGCGAGCATGAGCACCGGGACGACGATGACACCGCCGCCCACGCCGATGAGTCCGGCGAGGACGCCGGTTCCGATTCCCACGACCACCAGGGCGATCCCGGAGAGCCAGGTGAGCTCGAAGACGGCGTCGCGCGAGGGGATCACGAGGAAGAGACTCACGATCACGACGACGAGGAAGCCGACGAAGCCCCAGCGGAGGGCGGTCTGCGAGATCCGCGGGAGCAGGCGGGTGCCGATCTGCGCGCCGACCACGGCCCCGGCGGCGAGGATCAGGGCCGGGATCCAGGCGACGGAGCCCGACGCCGCGTAGGAGATGACCCCGACGGCCGCCGTCGGGACGATCGCCGCCAGCGAGGTCCCGGCTGCGAGCCGCTGGTCGAACGCGAGCAGGAGCACCAGCAGCGGGACGATCACCGTGCCGCCGCCGACGCCGAAGAGCCCGGAGAGGATGCCGGCGAGGAGGCCGATGCCGATGAACGTGGCGTAGGCGCGGGGCCCGCGCTTCAGGACCGTCGCATCGCTCACCGGATCAGCCTACTCCCGGCCTCTCCCCTCCCCGAATCGGGCGGGCTCAGACCTCCGAGTCCGCTTTGACGGGCACCGCGATGGACTCCGTGAGCGCCTGCTCGTACCGGCGCTGCCGGCGACGCAGCCACAGCCCGCCGGCGATGAGGAGCGCGAGGATCACGTAGGCGACCGCGGAGAACGGCTGCGCGATGAGCGTCGTCAGGTCGCCCTGACTGAGCTGCAGCGCACGACGGAGCTGCTCCTCCCCCATCGGCCCGAGGATCATGCCCACCACCAGCGGCGCCACCGGGAATCCGTACCGCCGCAGGAAATAGCCGAGGATGCCGATGATCAGCAGGATGAGGATGTCGACGACCGCGAAGTTCAGCGCGTACGCGCCGAAGGCGGCGAACAGGAGGATTCCGGCGTACAGGTACGGCCGCGGGATCTGCAGGAGCTTCACCCACATGCCCACCAGCGGCAGGTTCAGCACGAGCAGGATCACGTTGCCGATGTAGAGGCTCGCCACCAGCGCCCACACAAGGTCTGCCTGTCCGGTGAACAGCTGCGGCCCCGGCTGCAGCCCGTAGGTCTGGAACGCGGTGAGGATGATCGCCGCGGTCGCCGTCGTCGGCAGCCCGAGCGTGAGCAGCGGCACGAGCACACCCGCGGCCGCGGCGTTGTTCGCCGACTCCGGGCCCGCGACGCCTTCGATGGCCCCGCGGCCGAACTCGTCCTTGCGCCGCGAGAGCTTGCGCTCGGTGGCGTAGGACAGGAAGGTCGCCACGTCGGCGCCACCGGCCGGGATGGTGCCGATCGGGAAGCCGATGGCGGTGCCGCGGAGCCAGGGCTTCCAGGAGCGGCGCCAGTCGTCCTTCGTCATCCAGCTGCGCCACCCGCGCGACACGGGGATCACGTCGATCGCGCCGTGCCTCAGCCGGGCCGCGACGTACAGCGTCTCGCCGACGGCGAAGAGGCCGACCGCCACGAGCACCACGTCGATGCCGTCCGCCAGCGGCAGCAGGCCGAGCGTGTACCGCTGCTGCCCCGAGAGCCAGTCGGTGCCGACCAGGCCGAGGAACAGGCCGACGCCGAGCGACAGCAGGCCGCGCGGCACGGAGGACCCCATCAGCGCACCGACCGTGACGAACGCCACGACGATGAGGGCGACGTAGTCGGCGGGCCCGAGGTTCACGGCGAACTGCGCGAGCACCGGGGCGAGCAGCGTCAGGCCGACGGTGGCGAGGGTGCCCGCGACGAACGACCCGAGCGCCGCGGTGGCCAGCGCCGCCGCGCCCCGCCCGAGCTTGGCCATCTTGTTGCCCTCGATCGCCGTCACGATCGACGACGACTCCCCCGGGGTGTTCAGCAGGATGCTCGTGGTCGACCCGCCGTACATGCCGCCGTAGTAGATGCCCGCGAACGTGATGAGCGCCGCGGCCGGCTCGAGCGTATAGGTGAGCGGAAGGAGCAGGGCCACGGTCATCGCCGGCCCGATCCCGGGCAGGACGCCCACGGCCGTGCCGATCAGCACGCCGAAGAAGGCGAACACGAGGTACTGGGGCTGCAGCGCGGTCGCGAACCCCTCGAGGAGCAGACTCCAGCTGTCCATCAGAACATCCTTCTCAGCCAGCCGAGCGCCGGTCCCCACGGGAGCGACAGCCCGAGCAGACCGCCGAACACGACCTGCACGACCAGCGCGATGATCGCGCCGATGAGGAGCGCCATCCACCACCGGCGGGCGCCGAGCGCCCACGCGACGCCGCCGAACAGCAGCGCCGCTGCCGGGGCCCAGCCGAGCGGCTCGATGAGGAGCAGATGGGCGACCACGAGCGCCACGATCTTCACGAGGGTGAGCCAGTCGGTCGGCAGGCTCTGATCGACGTCCTCCCCCTCCTCCGGCACACCGCGGTGCCCGCGGAGGATGCTCACCACGACGGCGAGAGACGAGCCGAGCAGCAGCACCGAGACGAACAGCGGGAAGACCGTCGGCCCGACCTGGCCACCCGCGGGCACATGGATGGTGAACACGCCGGCGAACGCGAACACGCCGAGCGCCACCATGAGCAGGGCGAAGACGAGCTCCCCCCGCGGCAGGGACGCGACGAGGCGTGCGGACCGACGGGCGTCGGTCCGCACCTCCTCGCCGGGTCCGGAAGACCCGGTCGTCATGTCAGCCGACCAGCCCGATGTTCTGCAGCGTCGTGGTGACCTCGGTGATGTTGCCGTCGAGGAACTCGTCGAACTCGGCGCCCGTGAGGAAGGCATCCGCCCAGCCCCGCGTCTCCAGCTCGTCCTTCCAGGCTTCGGACGCCTCCAACTCGGTGACGATGCGCTCGAGCTCCGAGCGCTCGGCGTCGCTGATGCCGCCCGGCGCGATCACGCCGCGCCAGTTGGTGAGCACGACGTCGTATCCGGAGTCGGTGATCGTGTCGACGTCCGGCAGCTGCGTGACCGGTTCCTCCGACGAGACGGCGAGGGCCTTCATGGTGCCGGCCTCGATGTGCTGCAGGAACTCGCCGACACCGGAGATGCCTGCCGAGACCTTGCCGCCCAGGATCAGCGAGGTCGCCTCGCCGCCGCCCGAGTTGGGCGTGTAGTTGAGCTTCTCGGCGATCTCCGCGCCGTCGAGCCCCGCCTCCTCGAGCAGCAGTCCGGCGAGGATGTGGTCGGCTCCCCCGGCGGAGCCGCCCGTGATCGTGACCTCCTGACCCTTGTCCACGACGTCCTCGACGAGGTCCTCCAGGGTGTCGTACGCGGAGTCCGCGGGGACCACCACGACGAGGGGCTCGTCCGTGAGGCGGGCGATCGGGGTCATGTCCTCGATGCGCACGGCCGAGGCGTTGGTCTCCACCGCACCCACCATCACGAGGCCCATGACCATGAGGGTCGCCGGGTCCTTCTCGTTGGCGAGCTGCGCGAGACCGACCGTACCCCCGGCCCCGCCGACGTTGGTGACCGGCGCCGAGCCGACGATGTCCTCCTGGGTGAGCAGCTGGGAGAGGGCACGACCGGTCTGGTCCCAGCCGCCGCCCGGGTCGGCGGGGACGACGATGTTCACGTCGGTGATGGCGACCGCCTCGTCGCCGCCGTCGGAGCCGACGGTTCCGCCGTCCGCGGTCGAGCACGAGGTGAGGACCAGGGCGGTCGCGGCGACGGCCGCGGCGAGGGTCCCGATGCGGGCGTGATTCATGGCGCTCCTCCTTGAGCGTTCGGGTGCAATCCGTCCACTGTCAAGGCGCGGATGCGCCCGCTCAAGCTTCAGAAACCATTGGTCGCGTTCCGTAACTATTGGTCGTGAACACCTCCGCCGGCGGCTCGCGGCCCGTCCGCCCACCCGGGAGAATGGACCCGTGGCCTCGAAGATGACGCTCCGTGTGCAGCTGCTCGCGCTGCAGGCGCTGATCGTGTTCCTGGTGACCCTCGCCACCGGCATCGCCGCCGGGGCGTTCCAGGAGAACGCGCTCCGCGAGGCCTACAAGGACCGCATGCAGGCGGTCGCCCAGTCCGTCGCCGCTCTTCCCGTCGTCCTCGACGCGTTCGACGACGAGGACCCGGCCGCCGCCATCCAGCCGGTCGCCGAGGTCATCCGCGAGGCCTCCGATCTCGCCTATGTGGTGGTCGCCAACGACGAGGGCATCCGGTACTCGCATCCGAACACCGACCGCATCGGCGAGCGGGTGTCCACCGACCCGTCGATCCCGCTGGGCGGCGACATCTTCGTGGGCACCCAGACCGGGACGCTCGGGACCTCGTGGCGCGTGAAGGTGCCCATCCGCGACGAGGACGGCACGGTCATCGGCACCGCCTCCGTCGGCATCCTGGAGTCCGAGCTGAACGAGGAGTTCACCAGCAACCTCGTCGGACTCATCTCCGCCATGCTCGCCGCGGCGGTTCTCGGGGTCTTCGGCGCCGCGTGGGTGACGTCGTTCATCCGGCGCCGCATCTACCGGCTCGAGCCGCACCAGATCGCTGCCCTGGTCAAGAACCAGGAGACGACCCTGCACGGGTTGAGCGAGGGCGTCGTCACGGTGGACGGCACAGGGCGGATCACCCTGGTCAACGATGCGGCCGCCCGATTCCTCGGCCGCGACGCCGCCGATCTCGACGGCACTCCCGCGGACGAGGTCCTCGGGGAGGAGCTCAGCACGGTGCTTCGCGAGGGCGAGGCCGCGGGACGCCCCGTCATCGTCGGCTCGCACGTGCTCGTCGCGCGGAGCACGGCCTCCGGGAACGGGTCCGCCGACGTGGGGGCGACGCTGCTGCTCCGCGACCACACCGAGCTGCACGACGTCGTGCGCCGGGTCGAGGCGGCCGACGCGATCATCGCCTTCCGGGAGCGGTACGGGCTACCGAAGGGGCTGAGCGCCGAAACGCTGGAGCGGGTCTCCGCCGCCCTCACCGCCCGACCGGACGCCTCCGCGACCGAGATCGGAGAGGACCTCGCCATCTCCCGCGTCAGTGCGCGCCGCTATCTCGAGCACCTCGCCGCCACGGGCCAGGCGGTGCGGTCTCTGGATTACTCCACCAAGGGGCGCCCCGGGGCACGCTACCGGGTCACCGACCCCCGCTGAACGACGAAGCCCGCCACCCCGGAGGGGCGGCGGGCTTCGTGGGAGATCTGTCCTTACTCGGACTTCTTCTCGACAGCGTCCTCGGCGGCGGCCTCAGCGGCCTCGCCCTCGGCCTGCGACTCGGCGCCGGCCTCGGCAGCCGTGTCCTCGGCAGGAGTCTCGTCCGCGGGGGCCTCGACGGTCTCCTCGGCGGGAGCCTCCTCGGCAGCCGGCTTCTCGTCCTTCGGGGCCGCAGCGGCCTTCTTGGTCGACTTCGCCTTCGGGGTGACGGGCTCGAGGACGAGCTCGATCACGGCCATGGGGGCGTTGTCGCCCTTGCGGTTGCCGACCTTGGTGATGCGCGTGTAGCCACCCTCGCGGTCCGCGACGAGCGGAGCGATCTCGTTGAACAGGACGTGCACGACTTCCTTGTCACCGATGACCGACAGCACGCGACGGCGGGCGTGGAGGTCTCCGCGCTTGGCGAAGGTGATGAGGCGCTCGGCGAGCGGACGCAGGCGCTTGGCCTTCGTCTCGGTCGTCTTGATCGACTTGTGGGTGTACAGCGCAGCGGCGAGGTTGGCAAGCAGCAGGCGCTCGTGGGCGGGGCCGCCTCCGAGGCGGGGACCCTTGGTGGGCTTGGGCATAATCGTCTAACTCCTGGTCAGAAAGGGTCGGGTATCAGAAGGACTCGTCTTCGCTGCCGCCGTAGAAGTGGGCGCCGTCGAAACCGGGCACCGAATCCTTGAGCGACAGACCGAGCGAGATGAGCTTGTCGCGCACCTCGTCGACCGACTTCTGGCCGAAATTGCGGATGTTCATGAGCTGCGTCTCCGACAGGGCGACGAGCTCAGAAACGGTGTTGATGCCCTCACGCTTCAGGCAGTTGTACGAGCGGACCGACAGGTCGAGGTCCTCGATCGGCATCGACAGCTCGCTGGAGTTCACAGCCTCCACCGGCGCCGGGCCGATCTCGATGCCCTCGGCCTCGACGTTCAGCTCACGGGCGAGACCGAACAGCTCGGTGAGCGTCTTGGCAGCCGAGGCGACGGCGTCGCGGGGGCTGATCGCCGACTTGGTCTCGACGTCGAGGATGAGCTTGTCGAAGTCGGTGCGCTCACCGGCACGGGTGGCGTCGACGCGGTAGCTGACCTTCAGCACGGGCGAGTAGATCGAGTCGATCGGGATCTGACCGGCCTCGGCGTACTCGTTGCGGTTCTGCGTCGCGGAGACGTAGCCACGGCCGCGCTCGATGGTGAGCTCGAGCTCGAACTTGGCGGTGTCGTTGAGCGTCGCGATGACGAGCTCGGGGTTGTGCACCTCGACACCGGCCGGAGCCGAGATGTCGGCGGCGGTCACTTCACCGGCACCGGTCTTGCGGAGGTACGCGGTGATGGGCTCGTCGCGCTCGCTGGAGACGACCAGCTGCTTGATGTTGAGGATGATCTCGGTGACATCCTCCTTCACGCCGGGGATCGTGCTGAACTCGTGCAGCACACCGTCGATGCGGACGCTGGTGACAGCGGCGCCGGGGATCGACGACAGCAGGCTGCGACGCAGCGCGTTGCCGATCGTGTAGCCGAAGCCGGGCTCCAGAGGCTCGATGATGAACCGGCTCCGGTTCTCGACGATCTTTTCCTCGGTCAGTGTGGGACGCTGTGCAATAAGCACTCTGTGTTCCTTTCGATCACATGCCCGCTATATGACATGTGGTGGGGTGAGGTCTTGAGTTGTGGAAGTCGATGCCCCACGCGGGGCGCCGAGCCGCTCAGCCCGTCATGGCTCCCTGAGCCTGTCGAAGGGCGAGCGGCTCGGCACACGCATCAGACGCGGCGACGCTTCGGCGGACGGCAGCCGTTGTGCGCCTGCGGGGTGACGTCCTGGATCGAACCCACCTCGAGGCCGGCGGCCTGCAGCGAGCGGATCGCGGTCTCGCGGCCGGAGCCCGGACCCTTCACGAAGACGTCGACCTTCTTCACGCCGTGCTCCTGCGCCTGGCGGGCGGCCGACTCGGCGGCCATGCCTGCGGCGTACGGGGTCGACTTGCGGGAGCCCTTGAAGCCCACGCCACCCGACGACGCCCAGCTGATGACAGCGCCGGACGGGTCGGTGATCGAAACGATGGTGTTGTTGAACGTCGACTTGATGTGGGCCTGGCCCAGCGCGATGTTCTTCTTCTCCTTGCGGCGCGGCTTGCGCGCGGCGGCCTTGGGTGCAGCCATGAAAGTGTTCTCCTAGTCCCTGGCCGCTGCTTAGCGGGCCTTCTTCTTGCCGGCGACGGTGCGCTTCGGGCCCTTGCGGGTACGGGCGTTGGTCTTGGTGCGCTGACCGCGGACCGGGAGGCCACGACGGTGGCGGAGGCCCTCGTAGGAGCCGATCTCGACCTTGCGGCGGATGTCTGCGGCCACCTCGCGGCGCAGGTCACCCTCCACCTTGTAGTTGCCTTCGATGTAGTCGCGGAGGGCGACGAGCTGGTCGTCGCTGAGGTCCTTCACGCGGATGCTCTCGTCGATGTCGGTCGCCTTGAGGATCTCGACCGAGCGGGTACGGCCGACGCCGTAGATGTAGGTAAGGGCGATCACCACGCGCTTGTCGCGCGGGATGTCAACGCCGGCAAGACGTGCCATGCGGTTCTCCTGGGTGTTGTGGAGGTGTGGAGCAGGATCGGTGCCCGGGCCTCCGCCCCGAGGTGTCAGCCCCCACGGCTCCGCCGGTCACCCGGTCGCTGAGCCTGTCGAAGCGTCTGATCCTGCCGTGTCGTATTGAGTTATGAGATTGCGAGAGCGGCGCTCACGCAGCGGGGGCTCAGCCCTGGCGCTGCTTGTGACGCGGGTTGCTCTTGCAGATCACCATCACGCGGCCGTGGCGGCGGATCACCTTGCAGTGATCGCAGATCGGCTTGACGCTGGGGTTGACCTTCATGATGTTTCCTGTTCGCTGTCTTCGTGCTGCCCGATGTCCGACCTCCGAGACCTGGGTCCCTGAGCCCGTCGAAGGGCAGCCGTTACTTCTCGACCGATCAGCGGTAGCGGTAGACGATGCGGCCGCGGGTCAGGTCGTAGGGGCTGAGCTCCACGACCACGCGGTCCTCGGGGATGATGCGGATGTAGTTCTGCCGCATCTTTCCGGAGATCGTCGCCAGAACCTTGTGTCCATTGCTGAGCTCAACGCGGAACATCGCGTTGGGCAGAGCCTCCGACACGACGCCCTCGATCTCGATGACACCGTCTTTCTTAGCCATAGCCTCGCTGACGCTTCTGCAGACCGGTCGATCTGCGGTGGGTGGGTGATGTGCGGTACCGGGCCGGATCGGACACGCCGAACGCATGGCACAAGGCACCAAAGATCTATGTTATCCGACGACGCCCCATCCGGCAACTTGGCCGGACGGGGCGTCGAGGGGTCAGTGCGTGTCAGCCGAGCAGGTCGGTGAACCGCTTCATGTCTTCCTGGTTCTGGAGGTCGAGCCGCTCGCCGTCGATCTCGACGGTCGGGGTGCCCTGGATGTCGTTGGCCTTCGCCTGCGCGGCACCGAACTTGCGGTACGTCTCGTCCGTGATGCAGGACACCACATCGTCGCCCGCGCCGACCTGGGTGGCGAACTCGGCGAGCTGCTCGTTCGTGAGGCCGGGGCTGTTCTCCGCCGGCTGGTTCTCGAACAGGACCTTCGCGTAGTCGAAGTAGAGGTCGGAGTCGGACTCGGCGACGCAGAACGCGGCACCGGCCGAACGGGAGGAGAACTCGGTGCCCTGCGAGAAGCGGTCCAGGATCGCGATGGGGTGCTGCTCGAGGGTGATCTCGCCGCTCTGCGCCTTGGCCTCGAGGGCGGCGCCGAACTGGTCCTCGAAGGACTTGCAGACCGGGCACTGGAAGTCGAGGAAGACCGACACCGTGGTGTCGCCGTCACCCATGGAGATGGAGCCGGCCTCGGCGTCGAAGTTGTCGCTCGCGGTCGGGGTGGCGCCGGGAGAGGTCGCCTGGTTGTTGAGGAACACCACGAGTCCGCCGAGGGCCACCAGGACCACGACGACGGCGATGGAGACGCCGATCGCGAACCAGTTGGTGTTGCTCTTCGCCGCTGCCATTACTTTCCGATCTCTCGAGGCTCGACCCCGAACGGGGCGAGTCCGGCTCTTCCACCATCGGGCGCGGTGAGCACCCAGATGCCCCCATCATGCAGGGCGACGCTATGTTCCCAATGTGAGCCGTCCGTGCCGTCGACCGTCGTGACGGTCCAGTCGTCGTCCTCCACGAAGGTCGCCTCGCCGCCGGCGGTCACCATGGGCTCGATGGCGAGCACGAGTCCGGGCTTCACGTCCGCGCCGCGGTCGGGTGTCCGGTAGTTGAAGACGCTGGGCGCCTCGTGCATCTTCCGCCCGATGCCGTGGCCGACGTACTCGCGGAGGATCCCGTAGGGCTCGCCGCTCACGGCGGACGGCCCCTGCGCCTCGATGTAGTCCTGGATGGCGGCGCCGATCTCGTCGATCGAGGATGCCGTCGCCATCGCGGCGATGCCCGCCCACATCGACCCCTCGGTCACGCGGGAGAGCTCCTCGCGGCGGGCGACGAGCTCCGGGCGCTCGGGATCGGGGACGACGACCGTGATCGCGCTGTCACCGTTCCAGCCGTCGAACTGGGCGCCGCAGTCCACCGAGACGATGTCGCCCGGCTGGAGCACCCGCTCCCCCGGGATACCGTGCACGACCTGTTCATTGACCGAGACGCAGATCGTGTGGTGGTAGCCCTTGACGAGCTGGAAGTTCGACTCCGCTCCCCGCTGCACGATCGCGCGGTTGGCGGCGGCATCGAGCTCGATCGTCTTCACTCCGGGCTTGATGAGGGCGCTGACGGCGTCGAGGGCCTCGGCGGTGATGAGGCCGGGCTCGACCAGGGCTCGGAGCTGAGCCGGGGTCTTGTAGATCGAGCGGCGGAACATCTCAGGCGGCGGAGGCGGCGGAGCGCAGTCCGCGAGCGGCCAGGGCAGCGGCGATGCGCTCCGTGATCTCCTCGAGGGACCCCACGCCGTCGATGCGGTCGACGATCCCGCGGCTGCTGTAGACCTCGATGATCGGCGCCGTCTCCTTCTCGTAGATGTCGAGTCGGTGCGCGATGGCCTCGTCGGTGTCGTCGGAACGGCCCTGCTCGGCGGCGCGGAGGGCGAGGCGGGCGATGCTCTCCTCACGGGGGACGTCGAGGAGGATCACCGCGTCCAGCGCCTCGCCGCGCCCTTCGAGGAACGCGTCCAGGTGCGACACCTGCGCGGTGTTGCGGGGGTAGCCGTCGAGGAGGAAGCCGTTCTGCGCGTCGTCCTGGCTCAGCCGGTCGCGCACGATCTCGCTCGTCAGCTCGTCCGGCACGAGATCGCCCTTGTCGAGGATCGCGGTGACCTGCTGGCCGAGCGCCGTCCCCTCCTTGATGTTCGCGCGGAAGATGTCGCCGGTCGAGACGACGGGGATGCCGTAGGACTCGGCGATGCGCACACCCTGCGTGCCCTTGCCGGAACCCTGCGGACCGACGATGAGCAAACGGGCAGTGGGTCGGTGCCCTTCGACGGGCTCAGGGACCAGGTGGGGCACTGTCATCGGAGAAGTCCTTCGTAGTGTCGCTGCTGCAGCTGGGCGTCGATCTGCTTGACCGTCTCGAGACCCACGCCGACGATGATGAGGATCGACGCGCCACCGAACGGGAAGTTCTGGTTGGCGCCGACCGTCGCGAGGGCGATCAACGGGATGAGGGCGATCAGGCCCAGGTAGAGGGAACCGGGGAGCGTGATGCGGGTGAGCACGTAGTCCAGGTACTCCGCGGTCGGACGGCCGGCCCGGATCCCGGGGATGAAGCCGCCGTACTTCTTCATGTTGTCGGCGACCTCGACGGGGTTGAACGTGATCGCGACGTAGAAGTAGGTGAACCCGATGATCAGCAGGAAGTATGCCGCCATGTAGATCGGGCTGTTGCCGGTGGTGAAGTTCGCGCTGATCCAGCTGACCCAGGCGGGCGGCGTCGAACCGTCCTGCGGGGTGTTGAACTGGGCGATGAGCGCGGGGATGTACAGCAGCGACGAGGCGAAGATGACCGGGATCACGCCCGCCATGTTGACCTTGATCGGGATGTACGTGTTGGTGCCGCCGTACGTCCGGCGTCCCACCATGCGCTTCGCGTACTGCACGGGGATGCGCCGCTGGGACTGCTCGACGAAGACGACGAGACCCATCACGATGATGCCGACGAGGAGCACGAGGAGGAACACCTCGAAGCCGCGGGTCTGCCAGATGATCGACATCGCACCGGGGAACGTCGCGGCGATGGAGGTGAAGATCAGCAGCGACATGCCGTTGCCGATGCCGCGCTCGGTGACGAGCTCGGCGAACCACATGATCAGACCGGTGCCGGCCGTCATCGCCATGATGATGAGCACCTGCGCCCACCAGACGTCGTTCGTGAGGAGCTGGGTGCACGCGCCGATGTCGGTCGTTCCGAAGAGCTGACCGGTGCGGGCGACGGTGACGAGGGTCGTCGACTGCAGGAGCGCGAGGGCGATCGTGAGGTACCGCGTGTACTGGGTGAGCTTGGCCTGCCCGGCCTGGCCCTCCTTGTGCAGCGCCTCGAAGTGCGGGATGACGACGCGCAGGAGCTGCGTGATGATCGTCGCCGTGATGTACGGCATGACACCGAGCGCGAAGATCGACAGCTGCAGCAGAGCGCCGCCGGAGAAGAGGTTGACGAGTCCGAGCAGACCCTCGGTGCCGGCATTGGCCGCGAGACACTGCTCCACGTTCGGGAAGTTGACGAACGGCGCGGGGACGTTCGAGCCGAGACGGTAGATCGCGATGATCGCGAGAGTGAAACCGATCTTCCGACGCAGGTCGGGCGTGCGGAAGATCCGCGCGATGGCGCTAAACAAGAACGTTCCTCCTGAAAAGGTGGCCGAACCCCCGAGGGGCGGCTGAAACACCAGGGTAACCCACTCCGAGGTCCGGGGAATGCGGGCGGTCGGCTCCTCCCCCACCGAACCAGAAGAGGGGCCGGAGAATCTCCGACCCCTCTTCCGCAGTGGTTACTTGACGGATCCGCCCGCAGCCACGATCTTCTGCTCGGCAGAACCCGAGACCTTGTCGACCGCGACGGTGAGCTTCACGGCGATGTCGCCGTTGCCGAGAACCTTGACCTTCTCGTTCTTGCGAACCGCACCCTTGGCGACCAGGTCGCTCACGGTGACGTCGCCACCCTGGGGGTAGAGCTCCGCGAGCTTCTCCAGGTTCACAACCTGGTACTCGACGCGGAACGGGTTCTTGAAGCCACGCAGCTTCGGCGTGCGCATGTGCAGCGGCATCTGGCCACCCTCGAAGCCGACGCGCACGGTGTTGCGGGCCTTGGTGCCCTTCGTGCCGCGACCGGCCGTCTTGCCCTTCGAGCCCTCACCGCGACCGACACGGGTCTTCGCGGTGTTGGCACCCGGGACCGGACGCAGGTGGTGGACCTTCAGCACGCCGGGGCGGGACGCCGGGGCGTCCTTCTTCGGCGCAGCCTTGGCGGAGCCGTCGGCCTTCGCGTCGGCGGCAGCGGTCTTGGCCGGTGCCTTCTTCGCGGCGGGCTTCTTGGCGGCGTCGGCCTTGGGAGCCGCCGCCTTCTTCGTGGCCTTCTCGGCCTCGACGGCCTCGTTCTTCTCAGCCATTAGTCGATCTCCTCAACCTTGACGAGGTGGGCGACGGTCTTGACGTAGCCGCGCGTCTGCGCGTCGTCGGGGCGGACGGTGGTGTCACCGATCCGCTTGAGACCGAGGCTGCGCAGCGTGTCGCGCTGGTTCTGCTTCTCGCTCACCTTGGACTTGATCTGCGTGACCTTGAGTCGCGCGGCCATCAGGCACCTACCTTCTGTGCGGCGATGGCCTCGGCCTCGGCGCGGACGAGCCGGGCCGGGGCGACCTGGTCGAACTCGAGACCACGACGTGCGGCGACGGCGCGGGGCTCCTCGAGCTCCTTCAGGGCGGTGACCGTCGCGTGCACGATGTTGATCGTGTTCGACGAGCCGAGCGACTTGGACAGCACGTCGTGGATGCCGGCGCACTCGAGCACGGCGCGGACCGGGCCACCGGCGATGACACCGGTACCGGCAGCGGCGGGGCGCAGGAGCACCACACCGGCGGCCGACTCACCCTGCACGGGGTGCGGGATGGTGCTGCCGACGCGCGGGACGCGGAAGAAGTTGCGCTTGGCCTCTTCGACACCCTTCGAGATCGCCAGGGGGACCTCACGGGCCTTGCCGTAGCCGACGCCCACCAGACCGTTGCCGTCGCCGACGACCACGAGAGCGGTGAAGCTGAAGCGACGACCACCCTTCACGACCTTCGAGACGCGGTTGATGGTGACGACGCGCTCCAGGAACTGGTTGTCGCCGCGGTCGCGCGAGTTGCGGTCGCGGCCGCCCTGGTTGCGGTCACGTCCGCCGCGGCGGCCGTCCCGCTGGTCGCGAGTGGGCTCAGCCTGCGTGGTGCCGGCGGCCGTCTCGGAAGTGGCAGCAGCCGCTTCGGTCACTTCGTTCTCCTTGTTGTCACTCACAGTGCCAGACCCCCTTCACGGGCGCCGTCGGCGATGGCGGCGACACGACCCGCGTAGCGGTTGCCGCCACGGTCGAACACTGCCTCGGAAACGCCTGCGGCCTTCGCACGCTCGGCGAGGAGCTCGCCGACCTTGCGAGCCTTGGCGGTCTTGTCGCCATCCAGCGAACGCAGGTCGGTCTCGAGCGTCGAGGCCGAGGCGACCGTGTGGCCCTTGCTGTCGTCGACGAGCTGCACGAAGACGTGACGCGCCGAACGGTTGACGACGAGGCGCGGACGCACCTCGGTGCCCACGATCTTCTTGCGAAGACGGGCGTGACGACGCGCGCGGGCGTCGGACTTCGACTTCACAGCCATGGTTACTTACCAGCCTTTCCGGCCTTGCGACGCACGACCTCGCCGGCGTAGCGCACACCCTTGCCCTTGTACGGCTCGGGCTTGCGGATCTTGCGGATGTTCGCAGCCGCCTCGCCGACGGCCTGCTTGTCGATCCCGCTGACGGTGAGCTTGTTCGTGCCCTCGACCGTGAGCGTGATGCCGGCGGGCGGGTCGACCAGGACCGGGTGCGAGAAGCCGAGGGCGAACTCGACCGAGTTGCCCTTCTGCTGCACGCGGTAACCGGTGCCGACGACCTCGAGACCCTTGGTGTAGCCCTGGGTCACGCCGATGATGTTGTTGTTGATGAGCGTGCGGGTCAGGCCGTGAAGCGACCGCGACTCGCGCTCGTCGTCGGGGCGGGTGACGAGAATCTGGTTCTCCTCGACCGACACCTCGATGGGGCTGGCCACCGTGAGGGTGAGCTCACCCTTGGGGCCCTTCACCGCGACCTCACGGCCGTCGACCGAAACGGTCACGCCCGCGGGAACGTCGATGGGAAGTCGTCCAATACGCGACATTTCGGATTACCACACGTAGGCGAGAACTTCTCCGCCCACGCCCTTCTGCTCAGCCTGGCGGTCCGTGAGGAGACCGGAGGAGGTGGACAGGATGGCCACGCCGAGGCCGCCGAGGACCGTGGGGATCTCGGTCGACTTCGCGTACACGCGGAGGCCGGGCTTCGACACGCGCTTGATGCCCGCGATCGAGCGCTCGCGGTTCGGGCCGTACTTCAGCGTCAGCGTGAGGTTCTTGCCCACGCGCGCGTCGGAGGTCTCCCAACCGGCGATGTAGCCCTCCTGCTGGAGGATCTCTGCGATGTGCGTCTTGAGCTTGCTCGACGGCAGCGTCACGGTGTCGTGGTGCGCCGAGTTCGCGTTGCGCAGACGGGTCAGCATGTCTGCGACCGGGTCTGTCATTGTCATTGTTGTCTACTTTCGTTCATGAGGTTCCGGCTGCCGTTACACGACAGACGGCCTGCGATGAGCACGCAATCTTCAATTGTACGTGCACATCGACGGGCTCAGTGACACGAGACCACTGAGCCCGTCGAAGGGTCACGCCTGGGCGTCGTCCGCGCGGAACGGGAAGCCGAGGTGACGCAGCAGCGCCCGACCCTCGTCGTCCGTCTTCGCCGAGGTCACGACGGTGATGTCGAAACCACGGACGCGGTCGATCTTGTCCTGATCGATCTCGTGGAACACGCTCTGCTCCTGGAGACCGAAGGTGTAGTTGCCGTTGCCGTCGAACTGCTTGGCCGACAGACCGCGGAAGTCGCGGATGCGGGGCAGCGCGAGCGAGACCAGGCGGTCCACGAACTCCCACGCACGGTCGCCACGGAGGGTGACGTGCGCGCCGATGGCCTGGCCCTCACGCAGCTTGAACTGCGCGATGGACTTGCGGGCCTTGGTGACGATCGGCTTCTGGCCGGTGATCTTGGTGAGGTCGTCGACCGCACCATCGATCACCTTGCTGTCGCGAGCAGCCTCGCCGACACCGGTGTTCACGACGACCTTGACCAGGCCGGGGATCTGCATGACGTTCTCGTAGCCGAACTCGTCCTGCAGAGCCTTCTTGATCTCGGCGTTGTACTTCGCCTTCAGGCGGGGCTGGATCTTGCCAGCCACCGCAGCGTCGGTCGTTGCCATCAGAGGTCCTTACCGCTCTTCTTCGCGAAGCGCACGCGGACGGTGCGCTTCACGCCGTCCTTGGTCTGCTCCTCGACCCGGTGGCCGACCTTGGTCGGCTTCTTGGTCGAGGGGTCAACGAGTGCGACGTTCGAGATGTGGATGGGCGCCTCGACGGTCTCGAGGCCACCCGTCTTCGTACCACGCTGCGTCTGACCGACGCGCGTGTGCTTGGTGACGTAGTTGACGCCTTCGACGACGACACGGTTCTGCTCGACGAGGACGTCGAGGACCTTGCCCTGCTTGCCGCGGTCGCCACCACGCTCGGGCTTGGCGCCCGAGATGACCTGAACCAGGTCGCCCTTCTTGATCTTCGCCATGATCAGATGACCTCCGGTGCCAGCGAGACGATCTTCATGAACTTCTTGTCGCGAAGCTCACGGCCGACCGGCCCGAAGATACGGGTGCCGCGGGGCTCCCCGTCGTTCTTCAGGATGACGGCGGCGTTCTCGTCGAACTTGATGTAGGAGCCGTCGGGACGACGGGTCTCCTTCTTGGTGCGGACGATGACCGCCTTGACGACGTCGCCCTTCTTGACGTTGCCACCGGGGATCGCGTCCTTGACGGTCGCGACGATGGTGTCGCCCAGACCGGCGTACCGGCGGCGCGAGCCACCGAGGACGCGGATCGTGAGCAGCTCCTTGGCGCCGGTGTTGTCGGCGACCTTGAGACGGGACTCCTGCTGAATCACTTGGCCTTCTCCAGAATCTCCACCAGACGCCAGCGCTTGGTGGCGCTCAGCGGGCGGGTCTCGTTGATCAGGACCAGGTCGCCGATGCCGGCGGAGTTCGCCTCATCGTGCGCCTTGACCTTCGACGTCCGGCGGATGACCTTGCCGTAAAGCGGGTGCTTCACGCGGTCCTCGACCTCGACGACGATCGTCTTGTCCATCTTGTCGCTGACGACATAGCCACGACGGGCCTTGCGGTACCCGCGGGCGTCGGCGTCGCGCACGTCGTGAGCGGCGTGCTCAGCCTCGACGGCGGCTTCCTTCTTGGTGGCCATCACTCAGCCTCTTCCTTCGGGGCGTCCTCGGCGGCGTCCGCCTTCTTCGCCTTCGACTTGGTCGCCTTCTTCGCGGGAGCCTCGACCGGAGCGGGCGTCGCACGGATGCCCAGCTCGCGCTCGCGGATCACCGTGTAGAGGCGCGCGATGTCGCGCTTGACGGCGCGGATGCGGCCGTGGCTCTCCAGCTGGCCGGTGGCCGACTGGAAACGGAGGTTGAACAGCTCCTCCTTGGCCTTGCGCAGCTCCTCAACGAGGCGCTGGTCTTCGAACGTGTCGAGCTCTGCCGGAGCGAGCTCCTTGGTGCCGATCGCCATTACGCGTCGCCCTCCTCGCGCTTGATGATGCGTGCCTTGAGCGGCAGCTTGTGGATTGCACGGGTCAGTGCCTCGCGAGCGAGCTGCTCGTCGACACCCGCGACCTCGAAGAGGACGCGGCCCGGCTTGACGTTGGCGACCCACCACTCGGGGGAACCCTTACCGGAACCCATGCGGGTCTCGGCCGGCTTCTTCGTGAGCGGACGGTCCGGGTAGATGTTGATCCACACCTTGCCGCCACGCTTGATGTGACGGGTCATCGCGATACGAGCGGACTCGATCTGACGGTTCGTCACGTACGCGGGGGTGAGGGCCTGGATGCCGAACTCGCCGAAGGAGACCTTCGTGCCGCCGGTGGCCTGACCCGAGCGCCCCGGGTGGTGCTGCTTGCGGTACTTGACCTTACGGGGGATGAGCATTATGCCGACGCTCCTTCTGCAACAGGTGCCTCGTTGCGCGGGGCACGGCGGCGGTCACCACGGTCGTCACGGCGCGACTTCGGCGCGTTGGCCTGCTCGCGCGCGAGCTCCTTGGCGGTGAGGTCGCCCTTGTAGATCCACACCTTCACGCCGATGCGGCCGAAGGTGGTCTTGGCCTCGTAGAAGCCGTAGTCGATGTTCGCGCGCAGCGTGTGCAGCGGCACACGACCCTCGCGGTAGAACTCCGACCGGCTCATCTCGGCGCCGCCGAGACGGCCCGAGACCTGGATGCGGATGCCCTTGGCGCCGGCGCGCTGCGCGCCCTGCAGACCCTTGCGCATCGCGCGACGGAACGCCACGCGAGCCGAGAGCTGCTCGGCGATGCCCTGGGCGACCAGCTGAGCGTCGGCCTCGGGGTTCTTGACCTCGAGGATGTTCAGCTGGATCTGCTTGCCCGTGAGCTTCTCGAGGTCGCCGCGGATGCGCTCGGCCTCTGCACCACGACGACCGATCACGATGCCCGGGCGGGCGGTGTGGATGTCGACGCGGACGCGGTCACGGGTGCGCTCGATCTCGATGTTCGAGACGCCGGCACGGTCGAGCTGCGTCTGCAGCAGGCGACGGATCTTGATGTCCTCGGCCACGTAGTCGGCGTAACGCTGACCCGGCTTCGTCGAGTCGGAGAACCAGCGCGACACGTGGTCCGTGGTGATGCCGAGGCGGAAGCCGTACGGGTTGACCTTCTGTCCCATTACTTGCTCGCCTTCTTGTTGCTGTCGCCGGCCGCGGCAGGAGCCGCCTCCGGCGTCGAGAGCACGACCGTGATGTGGCTCGTGCGCTTCTTGATCTGGAAAGCGCGACCCTGTGCACGGGGCTGGAAACGCTTGAGCGTCGTGCCCTCGTCCACGTACGCGTTCTTCACGTACAGGTCCTGCTCGTCGAGGTACTCGCCGTCACGATCCGCCTTGACCTGCGCGTTGGCCATGGCCGACGCGACAAGCTTGTAGATCGGCTCACTGGCGGACTGCTGAGCGAACTTCAGGATCGCCAGAGCCTCCTGGGCCTGCTTGCCCTTGATGAGCGCGACGACACGACGAGCCTTCTGAGGGGTCACGCGGATGTGTCGCACGCGTGCGATGGACTCCACCATTTCTCTCTCCTCTATCGCCGCCGCGTCAGCGGCGACGGCCCTTCTTGTCGTCCTTCTCGTGGCCGCGGAAGGTGCGGGTGGGCGCGAACTCGCCCAGCTTGTGACCGACCATGGTCTCGGAGACAAACACGGGGATGTGCTTGCGACCGTCGTGGACCGCGATCGTGTGACCCAGCATGGCCGGGATGATCATGGACCGGCGGGACCAGGTCTTGATGACGTTCTTCGTGCCGGCTTCGTTCTGCACGACCACCTTGCGAAGCAGGTGCTCGTCGACGAAGGGGCCCTTCTTGAGACTGCGAGGCATCTTCTCTTACTCCTACTTGCGCTTCTTGCCGGCGTTGCGACGACGCACGATGTACTTGTCGCTTTCCTTGTTGGCGTGGCGGGTGCGGCCCTCGGCCTGACCCCACGGGGAGACGGGGTGACGTCCACCGGACGTCTTGCCCTCACCACCACCGTGCGGGTGGTCGACCGGGTTCATCGCGACACCGCGGACGGTCGGGCGGACGCCCTTCCAGCGCATGCGGCCGGCCTTGCCCCAGTTGATGTTCGACTGCTCGGCGTTGCCGACCTCGCCGATGGTCGCGCGGCAGCGCGCATCGACGTTGCGGATCTCACCGGAGGGCAGACGCAGCTGGGCGTAGGGGCCGTCCTTGGCGACGAGGCGGACCGACGCACCGGCCGAGCGCGCCATCTTCGCGCCGCCGCCGGGGCGGAGCTCGATGGCGTGGATGACGGTACCCGTGGGGATGTTCTTCAGCGGGAGGTTGTTTCCCGGCTTGATGTCCGCCGCGGGGCCCGACTCGACGATGTCGCCCTGCTTCAGCTTCGCCGGCGCGAGGATGTAGCGCTTCTCGCCGTCGAAGTAGTGCAGCAGCGCGATGCGCGCGGTGCGGTTGGGGTCGTACTCGATGTGCGCGACCTTGGCGTTCACGCCGTCCTTGTCATTGCGACGGAAGTCGATGACGCGGTACTGGCGCTTGTGGCCACCACCGATGTGACGGGTCGTGATGCGGCCCTGGTTGTTGCGACCACCGGTCTTCGAGATCGGGCGCAGCAGCGACTTCTCCGGCGTCGATCGGGTGATCTCGGCGAAGTCAGCCACCGACGAGCCGCGACGGCCCGGGGTCGTGGGCTTGTACTTGCGAATAGCCATGATTGTCCTTATCCCCCGGATCAGCCGATTGCCGTGAAGATGTCGATGGTGCCCGACTTCAGGCTCACGATGGCGCGCTTGGTGTCCTTGCGCTTACCGGTGCCGAAGCGGGTGCGACGGGCCTTGCCGACGCGGTTGATCGTGTTGACGGACGCGACCTTGACGCCGAAGATCTTCTCGATGGCGAGCTTGATCTCGGTCTTCGAAGCGCGCGGGTCGACGAGGAAGGTGTACTTGCCCTCGTCGATCAGGCCGTAGCTCTTCTCGGACACGACCGGCTTCAGGATGATGTCGCGCGGGTCCTTGTTCAGGGCCGTCTGGAGAACAGATGCCTGCTCGCTCATGCGGAGACCTCCTGGTTGGCGCCGGACTTGGAGGCGATGAAGCCCTCGAGCGCGGCCTGGGTGAAGACGATGTCGTCGGAGACGAGCACGTCGTAGGCGTTGAGCTGGTCGAACGTCAGCACGTGGACGTGGCCGAGGTTGCGGATGCTCTTGAGCGCGAGCTCGTCGCCGCGCTCGATGACCACGAGGACGTTCTTCGACGTGGCGACCTGGGCGAGGAAGCCCGCGGCGGCCTTGGTCGACGGCGCGCCGTCGGTGCCGAACGTGTCGATCGCGTGCAGACGGTCACCGCGGAAGCGGTCGCTGAGCGCGCCCAGCAGGGCGGCCGCGATCATCTTCTTGGGGGTGCGCTGCGAGTAGTCGCGCGGCTTCGGGCCGTGCACGATGCCACCGCCGGTCATGTGCGGCGCGCGGATCGAGCCCTGACGGGCGTTACCCGTGCCCTTCTGCTTGAAGGGCTTGCGGCCGGCACCCGAGACCTCGCCACGACGCTTGGTCGAGTGCGTGCCCTGGCGAGCCGCCGCGAGCTGCGCGACGACGACCTGGTGGATGAGCGGGATGTTCGTCTTGACGTCGAACAGCGCGGCGGGAAGCTCGACGGAGCCTGCCTTCTTGCCGTCTGCCTTGAGGACGTCGAGCGCGAGAGTGGAGTCAGCCATGATCAGGCACCCTTCACTGCGTTGCGGACGTAGACGATGCGGCCGCGAGCACCGGGGACGGCGCCCTTGACGAGCATGAGTCCCTTCTCGATGTCGATGGCGTGCACCGTGAGGTTGAGGACGGTCACGCGCTCGCCACCCATACGGCCGGCCATGCGCATGCCCTTGAAGACGCGGCTCGGGGTCGACGATGCGCCGATGGAGCCGGGCTTGCGGTGGTTGCGGTGCGCACCGTGCGATGCCGAGACGCCCTTGAAGTTGTGGCGCTTCATGACACCGGCGGTGCCCTTGCCCTTGCTCGTGCCGACGACGTCGACGAGCTGGCCGGCCTCGAACGTGCCGTCCACCGTGAGCTCCTGGCCCAGCGTGTAGTCGGCGGCGTCGGCCGTGCGGACCTCGGTCACGTGGCGACGCGGCGTGACGCCGGCAGCCTCGAAGTGAGCCGAGAGGGGCTTGTTCACCTTGCGCGGGTCGATCTGGCCGTACGCGATCTGCACGGCGTTGTAGCCGTCCTTCTCGGGGGTACGGATCTGGGTGACCACGTTCGGCGCGAGCTCGATGACGGTGACGGGAACGAGCTTGCCGTTCTCGTTCCAGACCTGGGTCATGCCGAGCTTGGTGCCGAGCATGCCCTTAGAAACCTTGGAGTTGATGTCAGCCATGTCGAACCTCAGAGCTTGATCTCGATGTTGACGTCGGCCGGCAGGTCGAGACGCATCAGCGAGTCGACGGCCTTGGGCGTCGGGTCGACGATGTCGATCAGGCGCTTGTGGGTGCGCATCTCGAAGTGCTCGCGGCTGTCCTTGTACTTGTGGGGCGACCGGATGACGCACACGACGTTCTTCTCGGTCGGAAGGGGCACGGGTCCGACGACGGTCGCGCCCGCACGGGTCACGGTGTCGACGATCTTGCGTGCGGACGTGTCGATGACCTCGTGGTCATACGACTTCAGGCGAATGCGGATCTTCTGTCCCGCCATTGTCTGCTCTCTCTCTTTAAGCGTCTTACCGTCCGGGACCGGGTGGCCCTGGGGCATTGGACGCACGTCGGCGCTGTTCGCGCCTCGGCACTCGTCTTCTCGGGCCCTCGACCTCGCGGTCGGGGAGCCTGTCGAAGAGGCTGCACCACTGTTCTGCTGTCAGCCGCGCACCCGAAGGTGACGGATGCCCGACCCCCGCCGCGCACGGCAGTGCCCTCGATGATGAAGGTGTCGGGATTGTGTTCTGCTGCCCGCGGCCTAGAACCCTGCAGCCTCCCGGAGGAGGCGCCGTCTATGCACTGCCCTGGCAGTGATCCGGCGCACGCACAGCGGCGACGGAATATCGAACCTGTCTATTCTGCCACGGCGGATTTCACTTCTGCAAACCCGGGCGTGTCGCGCTCACCGGACTCTCAGGGACCTCCCCCTCCGCGCGCGTTCAGTCGCCGGAGGAGCGCGGGGCGAGGCATCCCCATGCCTCGCCCCGCTTGGGGAGGGCGTTCGGTGCGAGGGGGCACACCGAACGCGAGGAGCCCAGCGTGAAGGGACGCCGGACGCCTCGACCGAGGGCACGGCGGAAGACCCGCCGCGCAGGCGGGGAGACGCTCAGGCGCACGGAGTGCGCGCGTCGCACGATGATCCCCAAAATCGTTTTCCCCAGATTTCCAACGCGGACGAACCGCGTGATTCGGGAGCCGAACCCCTTCGGCGTCCCCGACCGCAAGATCCCCAGGCGGTCGAGATGATCCTACTCGATCCATCCGAGAATCCGCCACATCCGAGGGCGCCCATCGGAATACCCCCGACACAGAAGAGCGGCGGCCCCGATCTCGGGGGCCGCCGCTCGCCGTGGAGACGTCGGTCTCTACTCGTTGCCGATGCTCTTGTCCGCACTCTCGCGGATCTCGTCGATCTTGTCGGCCGCGCCGGGTGCGATCTTCTTCGCGAAGTCCGCGACACCGTCCAGCACCTTGTCGCTGATGTCCTCGGCCTGCTCGCTCTTGACGGCTTCGGCGAGCTTGTCCTTGTTCTGCTCGTACAGGTCCTTGCCCTTGTTGACGGCGTCCTCGATACCCATGTGAATCCCCTTCGGAGGTGAACTGCCGGCGATCGCGCCGGACTCCTCATTCTGCCTGGCAGAACCGGGCAGCGGAACCCTGGACCGGAGAACGACAAAGGGGCCGAGCCCGAAGGCTCGACCCCTTTGCGAGGAAGCAGATGCTTACTTGATGATCTTCGTCACCGTACCGGCGCCGACCGTACGACCACCCTCACGGATGGCGAAGCCGAGGCCCTCCTCCATGGCGATCGGCTGGATCAGCTCGACCGTCATGTCGGTGGTGTCGCCGGGCATGACCATCTCGGTGCCCTCGGGCAGCGTGATGACGCCGGTGACGTCCGTGGTGCGGAAGTAGAACTGCGGACGGTAGTTCGTGTAGAAGGGGTTGTGGCGGCCACCCTCGTCCTTGGACAGGATGTAGGCCGTGCCCTCGAAGTCGGTGTGCGGCGTGACCGAACCCGGCTTCACGATGACCTGGCCGCGCTCCACGTCCTCGCGCTTGGTGCCGCGGAGGAGCAGACCACAGTTCTCGCCGGCCCAGGCCTCGTCGAGCTGCTTGTGGAACATCTCGATACCGGTGACGGTCGTCTTCTGCGTCGGGCGCAGACCCACGATCTCGACCTCGGAGTTGATGGCCAGGGTGCCACGCTCGGCGCGACCCGTGACGACGGTGCCACGACCGGTGATCGTGAAGACGTCCTCGACGGGCATGAGGAACGGCTTGTCACGGTCACGCTCCGGGTCCGGAACGCTGTCGTCGACAGCCTGCATGAGCTCGAGGATCGCGTCGACCCACTTCTCGTCGCCCTCGAGGGCCTTGAGAGCGGAGACACGGACGACGGGAGCGTTGTCGCCGTCGAAGCCCTGGCTCGAGAGCAGCTCGCGGACCTCGAGCTCGACGAGCTCCAGGATCTCCTCGTCGTCGACCGCGTCGGACTTGTTGAGCGCGACGAGCAGGTAGGGGACGCCGACCTGCTTGGCGAGCAGCACGTGCTCGCGCGTCTGCGCCATCGGGCCGTCGGTGGCCGCGACGACGAGGATCGCGCCGTCCATCTGCGCCGCACCCGTGATCATGTTCTTGACGTAGTCGGCGTGGCCGGGGGCGTCAACGTGGGCGTAGTGGCGCTTCGGGGTCTCGTACTCGATGTGCGAGATGTTGATCGTGATACCGCGCTGGCGCTCTTCCGGCGCCGAGTCGATGGAAGCGAAGTCACGCTGCACGTTCGTGTCGGACGGGTACTTGTCAGCAAGCACCTTCGAGATCGCTGCGGAGAGCGTGGTCTTGCCGTGGTCGACGTGACCGATCGTTCCGATGTTGACGTGCGGCTTGGTCCGCTCGAACTTGGCCTTAGCCACTGGGTCCTCCTCAGGACGTCGTTGTAGAGGTGCCGGGCACTGGTTTGCGACCGGTTCTCTACGGGTTAGGTTCTCAGTTTAGTAGAGAGGGAATGTGAAGTTGTAGGTGACCTGACCCTTCGACAGGCTCAGGGCCCCATTATGGGTTGCTGAGCCTGTCGAAGCGCCGGGAAGTGTTACTCGCCCTTGGCCTTCTGGACGATCTCGTCGGCCACCGCGCGCGGGACCTCGGCGTAGCTGTCGAACTCCATGGAGTAGACGGCACGGCCCGAGGTCTTCGAGCGCAGGTCGCCGATGTAGCCGAACATCTCGGACAGCGGCACCGCGGCGCGCACGACCTTGACGCCGGCGGCGTCCTCCATCGACTGGATCTGGCCACGACGCGAGTTCAGGTCGCCGATGACGTCGCCCATGTACTCCTCCGGAGTACGGACCTCGACGGCCATCAGCGGCTCGAGCAGCACAGGGTTGGCACGGCGAGCGGCCTCCTTGAAGCCCATGGAGCCCGCGATCTTGAACGCCATCTCCGAGGAGTCGACGTCGTGCGCCGCACCGTCGACGATGGTCGCCTTGACGCCCACCATCGGGTAGCCCGCGAGGACACCGACGTTCATGGCGTCCTGGAAACCGGCGTCGATCGAGCCGATGTACTCGCGCGGGATGCGGCCACCGGTGACCGCGTTCACGAACTCGTACGTCTTCTCGCCGTCGAGCTCGAGCGGCTCGATGTTGAACTGGATCTTGGCGAACTGGCCCGATCCACCGGTCTGCTTCTTGTGCGTGTAGTCGTGCTTCTCGACGGCCTTGCGGATCGTCTCGCGGTACGCGACCTGCGGCTTGCCGACGTTCGCCTCGACGCGGAACTCGCGCTTCATGCGGTCCACGAGGATGTCGAGGTGCAGCTCGCCCATGCCCTTGATGGTCGTCTGACCGGTCTCGGGGTTGAGCTCCGTGCGGAAGGTCGGGTCCTCTTCAGCGAGCTTCTGGATCGCGAGACCCAGCTTCTCCTGGTCGGCCTTGGTCTTCGGCTCGATGGCGACCTCGATCACCGGCTCCGGGAACGTCATCGACTCGAGGACGACCGGCTGCGCGATGTCGGCGAGGGTGTCACCCGTGGTGGTGTCCTTCAGGCCGATGACGGCGTAGATGTTGCCGGCGGTCAGCTTGTCGACCGGGTTCTCCTTGTTGGCGTGCATCTGGAAGATCTTCCCGATGCGCTCCTTCTTGCCCTTGGTCGAGTTGATGACCTGGGCGCCCGACTCGAGCTCGCCCGAGTAGACGCGCACGTACGTCAGACGACCGAAGAACGGGTGCACGGCGACCTTGAAGGCCAGGGCCGCGAACGGGTCCTTCGCGTCGGGGTGACGCTCGATGATCTTCTCCTCGTCCTTCGGGTCGTGCGCCTCGATGGCGGGCACGTCCAGCGGGGACGGGAGGTAGTCGACGACGGCGTCCAGCATGGGCTGCACACCGCGGTTCTTGAAGGCGGAGCCACAGAGGACCGGGTAGATCTCGCTGGCGATGACCATCTTGCGGATGGCGCCCTTGATCTCCGCGACGGTGAGCTCCTCGCCGCCGAAGAACTTCTCGAGAAGCTCCTCGTCGGTCTCGGCGACCGTCTCCAGCAGCTGCTGGCGGTAGTCCTCGGCCTTGTCCTTGAGGTCGGCCGGGATCTCCTGCACCTCGTAGGAGGCACCCATGGTCACGTCACCCTTGGCGTCGCCGGGCCACACCAGCGCGCGCATCTCAATGAGGTCGATGACGCCGACGAAGTCGTTCTCGGCACCGATCGGGAGCTGCAGCACCAGCGGCTTGGCGCCGAGGCGGTTGATGATCGTGTCGACCGTGAAGTAGAAGTCCGCGCCGAGCTTGTCCATCTTGTTGACGAAGCAGATGCGGGGGACGTTGTACTTGTCGGCCTGACGCCACACGGTCTCGGACTGGGGCTCGACGCCCTCCTTGCCGTCGAACACGGCGACCGCGCCGTCGAGGACGCGGAGCGAGCGCTCCACCTCGACCGTGAAGTCCACGTGACCGGGGGTGTCGATGATGTTGATCTGGTTCTTGTTCCAGAAGCAGGTCACGGCGGCAGACGTGATCGTGATGCCGCGCTCCTTCTCCTGCTCCATCCAGTCGGTGGTCGAGGCACCGTCGTGCGTCTCGCCGAGCTTGTGGTTGACGCCCGTGTAGAACAGGATGCGCTCGGTCGTCGTGGTCTTGCCGGCATCGATGTGCGCCATGATGCCGATGTTGCGGACCTTGCTCAGGTCCGTGAGCACGTCTTGTGCCACAGGAGTGTCCTTATCTATTGGAGCAGCAGGTGTACTGCGAAGAGGGGGTGCGACGGGCCCAGGAACGCGGAAGGGCCCCTGAGCCCGTCGAAGGGGTTACCAGCGGTAGTGAGCGAACGCGCGGTTCGACTCGGCCATCTTGTGGGTGTCCTCGCGGCGCTTGACCGCGGCACCGAGGCCGTTCGACGCGTCCAGGATCTCGTTCTGGAGACGCTCGGTCATCGTCTTCTCACGACGACCCTTGGCGTAGCTCACGAGCCAGCGCAGCGCGAGGGTGTTCGCGCGGTGCGGCTTGACCTCGACCGGAACCTGGTAGGTCGAGCCACCGACGCGGCGGCTGCGGACCTCGAGCGTGGGGCGCACGTTGTCGAGCGCCTTCTTCAGGGTGGCGACGGCGTCCTGGCCGTTCTTCGCCTCGACACCGCGGAGGGCGCCGTAGACGATCGACTCGGCCAGCGACTTCTTGCCGTCGACGAGGATCTTGTTCACCAGCGAGGTGACGATCGGAGCGCCGTAGACCGGGTCGTTGACGACGGGGCGCTTGGGGGCGGGACCCTTACGAGGCATCTAACTCAACCCTTCTTCGCGCCGTAGCGGGAACGAGCCTGCTTACGGTTCTTGACGGCCTGGGTGTCCAGAGCGCCACGGACGATCTTGTAACGCACACCGGGGAGGTCCTTCACACGACCGCCGCGGACGAGCACCAGGGAGTGCTCCTGCAGGTTGTGGCCCTCACCGGGGATGTACGCGGTGACCTCGGTCCCGTTGCGGAGCTTCACACGAGCGACCTTGCGCATCGCCGAGTTCGGCTTCTTCGGGGTGGTGGTGTAGACGCGGGTGCAGACCCCGGCCTGCTGCGGGTTCGACTTGAGCGCGGGCGCCTTGGTCTTCGAGACCTTGGGCGAGCGACCCTTGCGAACCAACTGCTGAATGGTTGGCACGTTCTCTCCTCATAGTGCTGCACGGTGACAGCGTGATGGGTTTCACATCATGACCCACCGGCACGCCGGAACCGGCGAGCTTTTGGTGTGGTGGGTATGCCGTGGGGGCGGACCGGCGAGGTGCCGACGCCCAGCGCGCACGTCAGGACGTGCACACACCTGATCAAGTGTAATGCCGCGTAACCTGACGGTCAAATGACGGTCGCCCTCGCGGGAACCGCGCGGAGTCAGGGGATGTCGGGGTCGAACGGCGAGTCCAGCGACTCCGTCAACTCGGCGAGGAGCGCCTCGATCTGCGGCTCGACGTGCCGGGACACCGCCGCCTGGATCGTGATGCGGTGTCGGAGCAGGATCCCGCAGATCTCCCGGCCGACGAGGTTCGCGTACTCGTCCGCGAGGGCGACCTCCTGTCGCAGTGCCGTCTTGGCCTCGTCGGAGAGCGGCGGCAGCGGCGGCAGCTCGGCCGCGGAGTCGTCGGCGAGGCCGGCGATCGTGAAGAGGAAGGGGGCGCCGGGCACCGGCTCCGGGTCCAGCGGCATGCCCTCGAACTCAGGGTCGAGGTCCTCGGTCGGTCGATAGCTGCGGGCCCTGTTGCGCGCGGCCTGCTGGTCGAGCTCGCGCTGCAGTGTCGGGAGGTTCCGCGCGGTGTACTCGCCGACCGCATGGTCGACGATCGTCTTGATGCGCGTCGACAGGCCGTGCTGGACGCCGTGCGGGGTGGTGCCGGCGATTCCCGCGGCGGCGAGGATGGGCGAGCCGAGACAGCGTCGACAGGGCGCGGTCCGGCCGCGGTGCGTCGCCGGCTCCCAGCGCGGCACCCAGCGCAACCAGGCCTCGACGGCCTGGTCGACCTGCGTCTCCAATGAGCGCTCCACCCCACCAGCGTACGGCGCGTCGCCGCTCACGGCGCGGATTTCCGGGGTGTCATTCCCCCTCGTCGCGCTCCCACGGCCATCGCGGCTGCGCCGACTTCGTGCGGCGCAGGGCGATCCCACCCCAGGCGGCCACCGCCGCCGCGGCGAGGAGCACGAGACTCGCGCCGCCGCGGACGAGATCTCCGGCGACGGCCGTGGCCACGACCACGTCGCTCGTCGCGACGAGCACGGCGAACCAGACGGTGGCGAGGTGCACGAGTGCCGTGAGCAGCGCGATCACGGGAGCGGAGCCGAAGGAGGCGTGTCCCCGCCGCACCGTCGCCCACAGGACCAGCGCGAACACCACGACCGCCGCGACCATGCCGGACACCCCCGGGACCTGCCCGAGGCCCGGCGCGTCGATGATGTCCCGGTCGGTCGCGACGCTGAGCGCACCGAGGCCGAAGACGGCGAGAGCGAAGAAGGCGATGGTGGCCATCACCGCCGCGAGGACAGCCGAAACCCCCGCGGACTCGGGCCCGCGGGGGTTCGGCGTGGTGGTGTTCGTGATTACCTCGACAGGGTGGGACCGGCCTCGAGGGTGCGTTCGTACTCGCGCTGCGCCTCCTCGTTCAGCTCGGTCTTGCGGGCGCCGCTGCGGGCCACCCAGGCGCCGAACCAGATCGTGAGCTCGCGGGCGAAGACGAAGGCCGCGATGGCCAGCGGAGCCAGCAGCTGCTCCCCCGCGAGTTCGAGACCCTGGGACGGGCTCAGCTTCCAGAACGGCGCCTCGAAGAGCTGGCCCAGGATGTGTCCCGCGTAGGCGATGAGGCCCACGATGAGGCCGAACACCACCCAGAGGCCCCAGCGGCCGCGGTTGATGATCGCTCCGAGGAACCAGAAGCCGAGGAAGAACACGACCACCGGGGTCCAGAACCCCCAGGTGAGCAGCGGGGCGACGAGAGCCTCGCCGATGTTTTCCCCGTTCACGTCGCCGGCGAGGGCGCCGAGACCGAGGATGGTCGCGAGGTAGAGCAGCGCGAAGGCGACGGTGGCGAGCAGGCCGATGGCCCCGGCGGTGCCGCGGTTGCCGCGCTCGCGCGGCGGCTCCGGCGCCTGCACGAAGATCGGCTGCGGCTGCTGCGGCTGCGGCGCGGCGGCGGCACCGTTCGTGAGCGGCTCGGAGGGCACGATCCGAGTGTCGGTGTCGTCGGCGTGGGAGGCGTAGGCGGCGCCCGCCATGGCCGACTCCTCGTGCGCGGGGCTGGTCGGCGTCGCGTAGAGCGAGGTCTCCGGCGTCGCGTCGTGACGGTCGGCGTCACCGCGATCAGCGCCGAAGCGGTCGCTGTCGGTTCGCGAGGGCGTCGGCACCGTTGACGCGAAAGTGCCGGGGTGTTCGCGCTCGGCAGCTTCGAAGGCGGCGAGATCAGGGTCGACCGCCGGCTCCTGCCGCGTCACGGCGGGGTCGGTCGGCGCATCGGAGACGCGCGAGTCATCCGCTCGCGAGTCGTCCACGGCACCGGAGACATCTCCCCGGGCCGCTGCTGCGGCATCGAGACCGGCGTTCGCGCTGCCGACGACGTCGTCGACGTCGCGCGGCTTCTCGGGCTGACGAGCCTCGGGATCACTCATGGGGTGCGCCTCTCATCGGGGATGTGCAGTGCGAGATTACCGCCGCCTGTCCCGGCGCTTCCGGAGGCGTGCCGACGTGTCGCCATACGCGCGTCGCCCCGCCTGCCGTTCACGGAAAGACCGTACGAAGGGCGTCGCCGGCGACCTGCGCCAGAACCGGGAGCATCGGCAGGGAGAGCCACACCAGAGCCCCGACGATACCCGCGCACACGATGCCGGCGAACCAGCTCATCCCGAGGTTCCGTCCACCCACCCGTGCCATGGTCCCACCGTAGGCCCGAGCCCCCGCGCAGGCCGTGAGCAACGCCGCGACGCGGCGGCCTCGGTCAGCGGACGCCGCGGCCGCTCGATCAGCCCTTGGTCGCCCCCGCGGTGAGACCGCCAACGATGTACTTCTGCAGGAAGAGGAAGAGCACCATCACCGGGATCGCCGCCATGACCGCGCCGGCGGAGAAGGCCGACCAGTCGGCGTAGCGAGGGTTCGCCACGAGCTTGGTCAGACCGACGACGAGGGTCTGCTGATCCACGTCGACGAGCATGACGCTGGCGATCACGTACTCGTTCACCGTGCCGATGAAGGAGAGCAGACCGACGACCGCGAGGATCGGGGCGACCAGGCGGAGGATGATCGTGAAGAAGATCCGCGCGTGCCCTGCGCCGTCGATGCGGGCGGCCTCGTCGATCTCCTTCGGGATCGTGTTGAAGAAGCCGTACATCAGGTAGGTGTTCACGCCGAGCGCGCCGCCGAGATAGACGAGGATCAGGCCGGTGTGCGTGTTGAGGCCGATCGCCGGGAACCAGTCCCCCAGCGTCGACATCAGCAGGAAGATCGCGACCACCGCGAGGAGCTGCGGGAACATCTGCACCACGACGATGGTGACGAGCCCCACGCGACGGCCCGCGAAGCGCATGCGGGAGAAGGCATATGCCGCACACGCTCCGATGAACACGGTGACCGCGCCCGTCACGACCGCGATGAGCAGCGTGTTCAGGAACCACGTCCCGTACGGGTTCTGCGGGTCGCTGAGGATGCGCACGTAGCTGTCGATCCCGATGGCCGAGAAGAGCTGGTTCGATCCGGTGAGCGTGCCCTGCGGGTTGAGCGAGGCCGACACGACGTACAGGAGCGGGAAGAGGGCGAAGGCGCTCACCACGATGGCGACGAGGTGACGCCATCCGGTGTCGGCGAACCAGGCGCCGAACGAACGACGCCGCGGAGCGGTGCGCGGGGCGGTGCTGGGGACGGTGCTCATGTCAGTTCAGCTCCTCGAGGGCCTTGGTCTTGCGGAAGCTGATGATCGAGATCGTCGCGACCACGACGAAGATCAGGATCGTGAAGGCGGAGGCGAGACCGTAGTCGCGGGTCTGCCCGGTGAAGGCCACCTTGTAGACCATCGAGATGAGGATGTCGGTGTGGCCGACGGGGATCGACACGTCGCTGAAGCGCGGGCCGCCCTTGGTCAGCATGTAGATCAGGTTGAAGTTGTTGAAGTTGAACGCGAACGACGAGATCAGCAGCGGCGCCACAGTCACCAGCAGCAGCGGCAGCTTGATGCGGCGGAAGATCTGCCACGCGTTCGCGCCGTCCATCACGGCGGCCTCGTTCACGTCGTCCGGGATGCCCTGCAGCGCGCCCATGCAGACGAGGAACATGTACGGGAAGCCGAGCCAGAGGTTCACCAGCAGCACGGACACCTTCGCCAGCACCGGATCGGTGAGCCACGGGATGGACGCACCACCGAACAGCACCTGGTTGATGAACCCGAAGCTCTCATTCATCATCCCTGCCCAGACGAGCGCGGAGAGGAACGCCGGGAAGGCGTACGGGAGGATGAGGATGATCCGGTAGCCGTTGCGGAAGCGCATCCGCGTGTTGTTGAAGACGAGCGCGAGCAGCAGGCCGAGGAAGAAGGTCGTCGCGACGGACACCAGCGCGAAGACGAAGGTCCAGACGGTGACCGAGATGAGCGGACCGCGGATGGACTCGTCGGTCACCGCGCGGACGAAGTTGTCGAAGCCGACCGTGGTCTGCCAGCCGGGCAGCAGCTGCTCGCCGTCCTCCGCGGTGAACGCACCGTCGCCGGTGTCGCTGTAGACCGTGCCGGTCGCGGTGTCCGTGATCGTGTCGGCATCGGCGTCGTAGGTCAGCGTCGAGACGTACAGGTAGCCGTTCTGCCCGTCGGGTGCACGGAGGCTGCCCTCGTTGGGGTCGTCGCTGAAGGGGACGGAGAGCTGCTCCAGCTCCTCCGACAGCGTGAAGACGGTGGCGAGCGGAAGCGTGGTCCACCCGTCGACGGCGACGGCCTTGCCACCCTCGAACTCCGCGTCGACCTCGGCGAGAGGCTGCTCCGCCGTACCGAGGAGGGCATCCCCGTCCTCGGGATCCGTGACGAGGAGGCCGTAGGTGCCGAACTGCTCGACCACCGTGACGGGGTACGTCGGAGAGTCCTCGACGCGCTCCTGCGCGGAGGCGAGCAGCGACGAGATCGCCTGCTCCTTGCTCCCGTTGTGACCGGTGCCGTAGTTCGTGAAGCCGATGTAGCCCGTGTAGAGGAGCGTGAAGACCTGGAACAGGACCAGGAAGATGATGCCGGGCGTGAGGTACTTCGCCGCGATGCGCTTGCGGGAGAAGTAGATGTAGTTGACGACGACCGTCACCGCGACGACGAGGCCGAGGACGAGCCACTCGTGCTGCACGAGCAGCACGAACACGGCATAGACGGCGATCGCGTCCACGATCGCCAGCAACAGGATCTTGAGCAGCATCCACCCGATCGGTCGGGAGGCCGCCTCGGCGATCTTCGCCGCCTGGCGCTGCCGAGGCGTGGGGGGCGCGGTGCGCTCTTCGGTGTCGGTCATGTCGTCCTCGTCATGGTCCTGCCGGGGCGGGCTGGGTGGCCCGCCCCGGCAGGGTGGTCATCTTGTCGGCCGTTACTCGATCGCGGCGGTCACGTCGTCGACGAGCTTCTGCCACGTCGCCTGCGGGTCCTCGCCGTTGATGATGGCGGCCTCGGCCACGCCCCAGAACTGCCAGACCGCGCCCATGGCGGGGATCGCCGGCATGGGGACCGCGTCGGCGCCGACGGCCTGGAAGCCGGCGATGATCGGGTCGGACGCCGCGGTGTCGGCGGCAGCCGTGAGGGCCGGGAGGACGTTGCCGGCCTTGAACAGCTCCAACTGCACGTCCTCCGTGCCGAGGTAGTTGACGAGGAAGTCGTTGGCCGCGACCTTGTTCTTCGACTCCGCGCTCACGAAGAAGCCCTTGACGCCGGCGAACGGCGAGGCCGTCTCCCCTGTCGGGCTCGGGATCGGGTCGATCTCGACGTTGATGCCTGCCTCGGTGGCCGCGCCCACGTTCCACGGGCCGGTCAGCCAGAAGGCGGCGGTGCCGTCGAGGAACTGCTGCTTGGCGATCTCACCGTCGATGTCGGTGTTCAGCGTGCCGGCCGCGCCCTGCGCGCCCAGCCAGTCGGCGAAGGCGAAGCCGCCCTCGCTGCCGAGCTGCAAGTCGGTCGGGTCGTAGCTGCCGCTGTCGTCGGTGCCGAAGACCGGAGCGCCGAACGCGGTCTGGAACGGGTACAGGTGGTACGGGTTGCCCTCGGCGCCCTGCTCCACCACGAAGGTGCCCTTCGAGACCATGTCGTCGAAGCTCGTCGCGGGCTCGGGGACGAGGTCCGCGTTGCGCAGGACCGCGATGTTCTCGACCGCGTACGGGAGCATGTAGACGGTGCCCTCGTAGGTCGCCGCCTGGAGCGCGACAGGGAGGTAGTCCTCGGAGCTGTCGCCGAGCTCGATCGGCGCGACGACACCGTTGGTCGAGAGCTCGCCGAGCCAGTCGTGAGCGCCCATGACCACGTCGGGGCCCTTGCCGGTCGGGACCTGCTGGATGAAGTCGTCCTTCATGTCGTCGACGGACTTCCCCACCAGCTTGACCGTGACACCGGTCTTCTCCTGGTACGCGTCCGCCGCGCCCTGCAGCGCGTCGACCCGCTCGGCGTCGACCCAGACGGTCAGCGTGCCGCCGCTGTCCCCACCGGAGGAAGAGTCGTCGCCGCCGGAGCCGGTCGAGCAGCCGGCGAGCGTCAGAGCCGAAACGATGGCGATGGCGCCCGCGGCGACCATGCCCCTCTTGTTCACCTTCATTGGTGTGTGCCTCTCTCAGTGCTGAGCGCCTGCAAGACTGCAAGCGCTTACAGTATGCATCGTTTCGAAAGACGATCACAATCCGCAACAGCGTCGATATCAACCCGTAATCGGCCCGGCGCCCGGCGGGAGGCATGAAAACGCTTCCATCTCCGCCGGAGTTCGAACCTTTCGCGACTGCGCGGGGTTCCACGTACGGCTCATCTGCGAGAGCATCGCTGGATGGGGATCCACGTTCGGGCGGCTGCCGCCGTCGTCGTCCTGTCCACGGTCGCGCTCACCGGATGCACCAGCGTGGGAGCCGCATACGCCGTGCTCGATCGGGAAGCCGGGGCGCGGGACGAGGTTCCGGCAGATCTGCCCGGCTACGCGTGGGACGACGTGGACCAGGCGACAGCCCGGTTCGTCGGCGAAGACGAAGGGACATCCCTGTGGCTCGCTCGCGCCCGCGACGACGCTTCCGCATGCCTCCTGGCGTACGCCGACGAGGAGAGCTGGGTGCTCGGGTGCGGCGGTGACGGCGCGCCCTTCTCGGTGGGAGGCATCACGGGCACGTTCACCGTCGTCCCCGACGGTGCGCCCGCTCCGGAGGGGATGACTCGGATCTCCGAGAACGTCTACACGGCGAGCGCCGGCTAGCGGGCCCCCGGGCCAGGTGGTGGCGCACGCGTCAGCGCACGGGCTCCCCGACACCACGATGCGGCGCATCGCGGATGACGCGGTCGATCCAGTCACGCCGCGGCAAGGAGGCGATGGCCTCTCGGGGGAACCAGCCCAGTTCGACGATCTCGTCCATGTCGGGTGCCGGGTCACTGAGCAGTTCGCACTCGTAGGCGACCGTGACGTAGCCGACCTGGTCGCCGTTCGGATAGGTCACCGCCATCGGGTCGCCACCGTACGCGCCGATCAGCCCTGTGATCCGCAGACGCGCTCCCGTCTCCTCGAGGACTTCGCGGGCGACCGCGTCCGCGGGCTCTTCACCGGGCTCCATGCCGCCCCCGAGCAGACTCCACACGCCGGAGTGCGTGTGCCGGGCCAGCAGGAACCGTTCGCCGTCGCGAATGACGGCGGTGACACCGGGCAGCAGGAGGAAGTCGTGTCCGATCCGCGCACGGATCGCCTCGACGTAGGGCGACATCGGCATCGACGAAGTCTAGGAGCCCGGCGACGCGCTCCCGGGGCGCCGCGCCCACGGGACTTTCCGCACACCCCCGGATACAGTTGAGGCATGGCTGACAGTTCCTTTGACATCGTCTCGAAAGTGGATCGCCAGGAGGCCGAGAACGCTCTGAACCAGGCGCGCAAAGAGGTGGAGCAGCGCTACGACTTCAAGGGGACCGGTGCTTCGATCGCCTGGAGCGGCGAGCAGATCCTCATCACCGCGAACACCGAGGAGCGCGCGAACGCCGTCCTCGACGTGTTCCAGTCCAAGCTCATCAAGCGCGGCATCTCCCTGAAGAGCCTCGACTCGGGCGAGCCCTTCGCCAGCGGCAAGGAGTTCCGCATCCTGTCGAGCCTGAAGGACGGCATCTCCTCCGAGAACGCGAAGAAGATCGGCAAGATCATCCGCGACGAAGGCCCCAAGGGCGTGAAGAGCCAGATTCAGGGCGATGAGCTGCGCGTGCAGTCCAAGAGCCGCGACGACCTCCAGGCCGTGATCGCTCTCCTCAAGGGCAGCGACCTCGACATCGATCTGCAGTTCATCAACTACCGCTGACTCTACTCCGCGGCCCGAGCATTCCTGGTTCAGTCCACCGGGAGCCCGCGCGAGCCGGAATCACACCGACAGAAGCGCCCGTTTCCCGACGGGCGCTTCTTGCGTCACGGGTCGTCAGCCCAGGGCGGCAGCGGCGGAGGCGATTCGTGTGGCCATCATCTCGATCGAGACGGCGTCCGCACCGTGGGCTTCCGCGACACGCGGCATCCGACGCACCACAGGCCGCAGCCGGTCGAGGAACTCGGTGACTTCTGACTGCTTCACGCGGAACAGATCGAGCGCATCCCTTCGGAGAAAGGAATCGAGGACGAGGTCGCGGTTGCCGAAGAGGGAGAGCTGATGCTCGTTCCCGTCGGAGAGCGGCTCAGGGTTCACATCGAATGCCGGAGAGGGCCTCCAATCTGCCCCCCAGCGCAGGAAGCCATGGTTCCGAAGGTGGTCGTCAAGGTTCCCGATGAGCGCACCGAAGACTGCTCGTCTCCAGAGCTCGGTCGTATCGGAGCCGGAGACCTGCGCGAAGTCGACCACGTCGAGCCAGTCACCACCCTCGCCGTCGGTGGCTTCCAGTGCGGTCATCGCGGAGATGTACGGGACTCGGATGTCGTCTTCTCTGCGATCGAAGCGCTTGAGGAACAGGACCGTCCGTTCGATTCCGTCCACCGCGATCCGCTTCGTCTGATGCGGAGGGACGTCTATGCCGACTGCTCCCATCGCATCGAGCATCACCCCCTCCCACGCCATCACGTTCCACTCATCACCGACGGGCTTGGGGAACTTCGCGAGCCAGAGGTCAGCACCGATCCTCACGTTGGCTTTGGGACGAGCACCCCCGAGGGAACCGGTGGCACGGAAGAGTCGCCGAACCGCAACGTCGTCGATGTCCTGTTCTCCCCGCTCGACCTGATCGGCGACGTGGATGATGTCGGCGAGATCGGCCTCCACCGGCACGCCGTCCCCCGGCGCGACCGCGACGCCGTCGGCCCAGAACCGCGTTGCTCCTTGGCGCCCCTCGTCGTTGACGCCGAACATCAGAGTCAACTCGTCAAGCCGGCGACCGGCTGCGCGATTCTGCACCTTCCGACCCCAGGTGTCGGGGGCCGAGTCTCCGAACGGATTGTTGGGAAGGAGTGGTTGGGCGCCAGGAAACAGGCCCAGAGCGGGGGCCAACTCGAACGCCGTCCGCATGCGCAGGTATCCAGAGTCATACTCGAATGAGCCCGAGGCCCGGGTGCGGTAGATCCTGCCCGCAAGGACCTCGTTCCCGTTGACGACGGTCGTGACATCGTAGACATCAACCATCGGAGCGCACCCGTACGCGTTCGGGCAGCTTCTCGTCCGCCAGGAGGCGCCCCCGCTCGGTGTTGAACGGATCACTGGCCGCGACGACCGCATCCATGAGTCCGAGAACGCGCATGACTCGGAGCGTGACCTCGAGAGTCGTGCCTTCGCCGTTCTCAAGCCGGCTCATCGTCTGAGGAGTAGTTCCGGCCCGCTCAGCGACCATCTTGGCGGTCAGTCCCAGCAACTTGCGCTGGGTCGCGAGGTTTTGCCCGATCGTGCGGACAGCCCGCTTCACGGGGATCGGTGTCGTGGCCATGCGATCAGTTTAGATCACTAAATAATGATCCAAAACTCCTTTACATCCAAATAACTAGATGCAACGTTCCAAGCATGCGCTCTGCCTCCGCGCGACTCCCTGATGATCAGCGCATTCTGGCCCGCCGTCACGAGCTTCTTTTCCCCGGTCAACGCATACCGAGATATCGGTGTTCTTCGTCGAGACTGGAAGCGGTCGTGACTCGTCACGACTCCGACGCCATCCCCGCCCGACACCCGATCGCCGCGGTGGGTGCGCTTCGAGGATGCCACGCCGGCTCAGGGGAGGGAGCGGCGCGGGCCCCCGAAGCTCGCGTCGGCCTGGGGTCTGCCGACGTCGCACGCCGACCGGTCCCGGGTTCATGACAGGCCTCCCCGCCCGCTGCGCGCCCTCACGCGGATCGGCCCCCCCGAGGAGGCATGACGGCAATCCTGCGGCCGTCGCTCCCCTCATCGCCCGGGAGCGGACGTCGGGCGCAGACCAAGAACCACCGGGGGCTGGGCCATGGCGCAGATCGAGTCGAAGAGCATCGGAGAGAACAAGCAGCTGCTGGCGGATGAGGTGTTCCACCACATCGGGCGGCTGATCACGGAGGGAGAGTTCGCCGAGGGCGACCGGATCCGGGACGTCGACGTGGCGGACGAGCTTCACGTCTCGCGGACGCCGGTGCGCGAAGCACTGCAGCGCTTGGAGCGACTGGGACTGGTGACGATGTACCCGAGCCGGTACACGGAGGTGACGACGGTCACGCCGCAGGTGGTGGCCGAATCTCTGGAGTTCGCCGGCTACCAGGGCGGCATCACGGCCCGGATGGCGGTGCCGCGACTGAGCGCGGTCCAGCGCGAACGGGTGCAGGAGCTCATCGCTCGGATGCAGGACTCGCTCACGGACGGCGCGTCCACGGCACGGGCGCGATGGGCGGTCTTCGCCTACCTCGCCGACCACAGCGGGAACCGTCAGCACCGGATGCTCATCGACGATGTCGCCGTCGCGGTGACCCGGAACCTGCGCGCCTGGGTGGTGCGCCCCGGCGATCGTGAGCGGATGCGACAGGTGTATGCCGACTTCGCCGAAGCGGTGCGCACCGGCGACGGCGACGAGGCGGAGCGCCTCGCGCGCGCGATGTACTACGTCTGAGCGGCGCGCCAGCCGACGACCCAGCGGTGCAGGCGACGATACGCGTCCTCGCGGGCTTCATGCCGGGACAGGAAGACGTCGTGCAGGGCGCCGTCAATCCGTTCGACGGTCACGGAGGAACCGAGCCGCAGGGCCGCGCGGGCGATGTCGTCGACGACGAGGACGGAGTCGGCGGACGTCAGCTCCTCCGACCACCGGGTCGGCGGCACGAACCGCTTCGACAGCAGGACGCAGACCGGCGCCGCAATGTCCAGACCCGCGGCGACGGCCTTGTGCCCGGTGAGGATCGCGTTGAGCCACCCGGCGTACACGGCCATCGTCTGCACGGGACGCCACGCGGTGTTGACCTCCACCGGGTCGTCGGGGTCGGCCACCTCCTGCTGCGCCCGGGTGTAATAGCCGAGATCGACCTGCGGCGCGACGTCGAGCGGCCGGATCCGCGCCTGGAACTCCACCATCGGGGCGATCGCGGCGCGCACGGGGGCGAACTGGAACTCGAGCCAGGGACTGTTCAGGATGAGGGCATCGGCCGCGCCGGGATGCCGGGCCGCCCACAGGCTCAGCGTCAGCCCGCCGGTCGAGTGCCCGAGCAGGATCAGGCGTCGCCCGCTCTCCGCGCCGCCCTCGCCGCGCCCCATCACGTCCAGGGCCGCGGCGATGTCCTCGTCGTAGGTGGACAGGTCGGTGATGTAGCCCGGGGTCTGGCCCTCGCGCAGACTGCGCCCGTACTTGCGGAGGTCGAGGGCGAAGAAGCGGGCACCACGAGCGGTCCAGAATCGGGCCAACCGCTTCTGGAAGAAGTAGTCCGACCACCCGTGGATGTAGAGCACGTCCACGCCCTCGAGCAGCGGGCGACGGCGCCGGGCGCGCTCCCACCACGGGACCGGAGCTGGCAGCGCGCGCACGAGGGTGGCCACCACCGGACCCTGCTCGTCACTGCCGAGGTCGAGGGTGAGCTGGGCGAACTCGTCTCCGAGCACATCCGGGATCCACTCGGCCATGCGTCCTCCCCCTCGTGCCCAGGCTAGCCCACGAGACCTCCGGGGAGCGGGAGTACGCTACTCGCCGCGGGAGACGCGCACCATCTCCTCGCGCGGGACGACCTTCACGCGTGCCCGCTCCTGCGGCGCGCCGAGGCTGATCTCGTGCTCGTCGAGGCGGTGCCAGCCGTCCAGGTCGGTCCAGGCGACGCCGCGCTCGGCGAGCAGTGCCGGGATGGCCTCCTCGGACGGGTCTTCCGGGTGCCACCACGAGCCCTGGTCGTTGATGAGGTGACGGACGGTCTCCATGGCGTCGGACTTCGTGTGGCCGATGAGGCCGACCGGGCCGCGCTTGATCCAGCCGGTCGCGTAGACGCCGGGGACGCGGTCGTTGGAGTCCTTCGCGAGCACCTGGCCCTCGTGGTTCGGGATGACGCCGTGCTTCTTGTCGAAGGGGACGCCCGGCAGCGGCGAGCCGAAGTAGCCGATCGCGCGATACAGCGCCTGCACGGGTACCTCGCGCAGCTCACCGGTGCCGACCGCACCGCCCTGGCCGTCCGGCTGGGTGCGCTCGTAGACGAGGGCGGCGACGCGGCCGTTCTCGTCGGTGCGCACCTCGACCGGGCGCGCCCAGAAGTGCAGGTGCAGGCGGCGCGAGGCGGTGCCGCCGGCGTTGTTGACGGAGTCGCGCTTGCGCCAGGACTGCAGGATGCGGTCGATGACCATGACCTGCTTGTTGCTCGCGACCGCGTCCTTCGAGGCCTCGTCGTAGTCGAAGTCCTCGTCATAGACGACCATGTCGACGTCGCGGAGTTCGCCCAGCTCGCGGAGCTCCAGCGGCGTGAACTTCACCTGGGCAGGTCCCCGGCGGCCGAACACGTGCACGTCCGTGACGGCGCTCGCCTTGAGCCCCTCGTACACGTTCTCGGGGACCTCGGTGACGAGGAGGTCCTCCGCGTGCTTCGCGAGCATGCGGGAGACGTCGAGGGCGACGTTGCCGTTGCCGAGGACCGCCACCGACGCGGCATCCAGCGGCCACTCGCGCGGCACGTCGGGGTGTCCGTCGAACCAGCTCACGTAGTCGGCGGCGCCGTAGGAGCCCACCGCGTCGATGCCGGGGATGTCCAGCGACGTGTCACGGATCGCCCCGGTGGCGAAGATGACCGCGTTGTAGTGCTTCTTGAGGTCGTCGAGCGTGATGTCCTCGCCGAACCGGACGTTGCCGAAGAGGCGGATGTCGCCACGGTCGAGCACGTCGCGCAGAGCGGTGATGATGCCCTTGATGCGGGGGTGGTCGGGAGCGACGCCGTACCGGACGAGTCCGTAGGGGGCGGGGAGCTGCTCGAACAGGTCGATGGACACGTCGAACTTGCGCTCGGCCTTCAGCAGGATGTCCGCGGCGTAGATGCCCGCGGGGCCGGCGCCGACGATGGCCAGTCTCAGCTTGGTCATGGAGGTCCTTTCGTGTGCCGTCGCGGCAGTCACCCGGGCACGCGGCCCGTGCGCGGTGTCAGCTGGAGCGCTCGGCGAGGGTCTCGGCGAATCGGGTGAGCGCTTCACGCACGGTGCCGCGCGGAAGAGCGGTGAGGGCGTCGATCGCCTCCTGCGTCCACGCGTGGGCGAGCTCGAGGGTCTTCTGGGTGACGGCGTGGTCGCGGAGCTCGTCCAGCGGTCCGTCGAGGATCGCCGGGTCGGCGCCGTCGGCGATGAGGGCCACGCCGTCGTCGATGCGGGCGGCGAGATCGGCCGCCGCCGCATCCCCTTCCGCCTTGAGCAGCAGGTACGGCATGGTGGGCACGCCCGCGCGCAGGTCGGTGCCCGGGACCTTGCCGGTCTCCTCGGGCTTGGCCGACAGGTCGATCACGTCGTCGAGGAGCTGGAAGGCGACGCCGATCTTCTCGCCGTAGACGCGCAGTGGCTCCTCGTACTCCGCCGGCGCGTTCGAGAAGATCACGCCGCCCTGGGTGGCCGCCGCGATCAGCGAACCGGTCTTGTCCGCGAGCACCTGGATGTAGAACGCGATCGGGTCGTCGTCCGGCTGCGGACCGAGGGTCTCGTGCATCTGCCCGAGGACGAGGCGCTCGAACGTGTCCGCCTGGAGCCGGATGGCGCGCTCGCCGAGCCGCGACATCAGCTGGCTGGCGCGCGAGAAGAGGATGTCGCCGGTGAGGATGGCGATGTTGTTGCCCCACACCGTCTGCGCGGCCGGGACACCGCGGCGGCGGTCGGCGCCGTCCATGACGTCGTCGTGGTAGAGCGAGCCGAGGTGGGTGATCTCCAGCGCCTTCGCGACGTCGATCACCTCTCGGGTGTTGCCGTCGCCGAGCTGGGCCGCGAGCAGCGTGAGGACGGGGCGGATGCGCTTACCGCCGGCTTCGTACAGATAGCGGCTGGCGGCGTCGGCGAGGGGGTCGGCGACACGCACGTCGTCCGCGAGCCCGGTCTCGACCAGCTCCAGTCCGTCTTCGATGGTGCGGGCGATGCGACGCGCGGCGGGACCGACGAAGACGCGATCGCTGAAGCCGAGACGGCTCGCGAGTCGCGAACCCGGGGCGCTGGGGCTCGAAGTCACGCTCCCAGCCTACCTGCGTCGGGTGCCGCCGTTCGCGCCGCGCTCACGCGGGCTTGCGCGCCCGGTGCAGGGCCACGATGCCGAAGGTGAGGTTGCGGTAGGCGACGTCCTGCCAGCCGGCCTCCCTGATCCATGCGGACAGCCGCTTCTGGTCGGGCCAGTCGCGGATCGACTCGTTCAGATAGTCGTAGGCATCGCCGTTTGTTCCGGCGACCCGGGCCACGCGCGGGAGCACCTGCGCGTTGTAGAACCGGTAGGCCCCGCGGAAGAGCTTCCCCGGAGGGGTGGAGAACTCGTTGATGACGAGGCGACCGCCCGGCTTGGTCACCCGGTAGAGCTCGCGCAGCGCCTTCTTCGGGTCGTTCACGTTGCGCAGCGCGTACGACATCGTCACCGCGTCGAACTCGTCGTCCGCGAACGGCAGGGCGGTGGCATCCGCCTGCACGAAGGAGAGGTTGCGCATCGCCCCGTGGCGGCGCTGACCCTCGGCGAGCATGCCGGGCGAGAAGTCCGCCGCGACGACCTGCGCGCCGCTGCGGGCGAGGGAGGCGGAGGAGGATGCCGTTCCCGCTCCGAGGTCGAGGATGCGCTCCCCCGGCTTCGGGGCGACGGCGCGGGTGGTCGCGGCCCGCCACAGCGCGTCGTTGCCGAACGTCATCGCGGTGTTCGTGCGGTCGTACCCGGCGGCGACCTGGTCGAACATGCCGCTGACGCGGGCGGGGTCCTTGCCGAGATCGGCGCGGTTCTTGTCGTTCGCGGTCACGCGTCCAGTCTAGGCGCGAGGTCCAGCGCTTCGAGTCGGTCCAGCCAGGGATCGGCCGTGGCGTCGTCGAACGGCGCCGTGCGTTCCCTGACCCTCGTCTCGAGGTCGAGCGCCAGCTCCTCCAGACGCCGCATGACGGGGGCCGGGTAGCCGTAGCGGGCGCTGTGCTCCACCCACTCGTCGCGGTCGTCGACCCAGGTGCCGCGCTCGCCCTCCACGCGGACGACGTCGAGGTCCATGTCGATGCCCGTCGCGAGCAGCGGGTCGTCCGACCACCGCACGTCCCACCCGAGGTCGATGTAGACACGCATCCCCCGGGGGTGCCGGCGATTGACGGTGAGCGCGAAGTCGGCGCTCGGCGGGACGAGGGTGACGTTCGGCGTGGCCGCGTGGAACTCCGCCCCCGGGCGGGCGCTGTGCCAGCCGGCGGGCTGGCCCACCCAGTCGCCCCACCGGTCGGCACCGAGGTACACGCACTCGTGGCGCCAGTGCGGCGACCCGTCCCACTTGCGCCACTGGAAGATCATCTCGGCACCGGCTGCGGGACGCGCATCGCTCATCCGCCCACCCTACGTCCGCGGAATAGGCTGGAGTCGTGCAGCACACCCCCCTGGTCGTGGAGACCCGAGAGATCGATCCGGTCGAAGACCTCCTCTCCTTCGCGGACCCCGCCCGCCCGCTCGCCTGGTTCCGCCGTGGCGACGGGATCGTGGCGGTGGGTGAGCCGGTCGCCGAGCTCCGCCCGTCGGCCGAGGAGGGACGCACCCGCGCCGAGACCCTCGCGGCGCTCTGGCAGGGGCTCGCGGCGGCGGCCGAGGTCTCCGATCCGCTGCGTCTCCCCGGAACCGGACTCGTCGCGTTCGGGGCCTTCACCTTCGACGAGGACTCCCGCGCCGACAGCGTGCTCGTCATCCCGTCGCGGATCCTCGGCCGCCACGGCGAGCGCTTCTGGGAGACCCGCATCCGCCGCTCCGGCGACGAGCGTGCGCCGGGTGCCGTCGAGGCCGCGGAGTACGGACCGCATTGGGCGGGCACCGTGGGCCCCGGAGCGCAGAGCCCCCAGGGGTACCAGGACGCCGTGCGGGGCGCGTTGGACCGCATCGCGGACGGCGAGCTCAGCAAGGTCGTCCTCGCGCGCGACCTCCAGGGCACCATCCCCGCGGGCTCCGACCTGCGGCGACTCGTCCGCGCGCTCGCCACCGGATACCCGGACACCTGGGTCTTCGCCGTGGACGGACTCATCGGCGCGAGCCCGGAGACCCTCGTCACGGTGCAGGACCGGACGGTGACCGCGCGCGTGCTCGCCGGAACGATCGGACGCGGGGCCGACGCGGACGCGGACACCGCGGCCTCCGCGCACCTCGCCTCCAGCACCAAGGACCTCGACGAGCACCAGTACGCCGTGCAGAGCGTGCTCGCGTCCCTCCGCCCGTACACCAGGGCCCTCGCGGCGAGCGAGCAGCCCTTCCTCCTCAAGCTCCCCAACCTCTTCCACCTCGCGACCGATGTGGAAGGCGAGCTGGAGAACGGCCGCTCGGCCCTCGACCTGGTGCGCGCACTCCACCCGACCGCGGCCGTCGCCGGCACCCCGACACCGACGGCCATCGCCGCCATCCGGGAGCTCGAACCGTTCGACCGCGGGCGCTACGCCGGACCGGTCGGATGGGTCGACGCGGACGGCAACGGCGAGTGGGCCATCGCCCTGCGGTGCGCGCAGTTCACGACGACGGACGACGCGATCGCGGTCACCGCCTACGCCGGGGCCGGGATCGTCGCCGGATCCGATCCGGAGAGCGAGCTCCTCGAGACGCGGGTGAAGTTCCGCCCGCTCGTCGACGCGCTCGCCTGAGCCCCCTCGGTCAGCTCGCGGCGAGGCGCTTCTTCTCGGCCTCGACGTCGAAGTCGGCCACCGGCCACTGCGGATCGATGTCCTCGAGGGCGGCGAGCAGCAGCTCCTGCACGGCCAGCCGCGCGTACCACTTGGCGTTCGCCGGCACGACGTACCAGGGCGCAGCCTCGGTCGACGTGCGATCGAAGACGGCCTGGTACGCCTCCATGTACTGCGGCCACAGCATCCGCTCGTCGACGTCGCCCGGGTTGTACTTCCAGTGCTTGTCCGGGCGCTCCAGGCGCTCCATCAGTCGCGCCTTCTGCTCCTCCGGGGAGATGTGCAGCATGACTTTGACGATGCGGACACCGGAGGCCGCGACGCGCTCCTCGAACGCGTTGATCGCGTCATAGCGCCGCTCGATCTCGGGGGCGTCGGCGAGCTGCCGCACCCGTCCGATGAGCACGTCTTCGTAGTGCGAGCGGTCGAAGACCCCGATGAACCCGGGCTCCGGCAGCCTCTTCTCGACGCGCCACAGGAAATCGTGCTGCCGCTCCTCCGCCGTCGGCGCCTTGAACGCGGCGAGCGCGACGCCCTGCGGATCGACGCCCCCGACCACGTGCCGGACGATGCCGCCCTTGCCTGCGGAGTCCATCGCCTGCAGGACGAGCAGCACCGCGTCCTGCGCCGTGCCCACCCGGCTCTCGGCGAACAGCCGCTCCTGCAGATCGTTCAGGCGTTCGAGACCCGCTTCGAGGTCGGCCGTGCCGCGGGACTTGCCGTGGTCGTAGCCGGGCTTGCTGTCGGGATCGACGTCGGCGAGGCGGAAGCCGGGCCGCACCCGCAGGTTCTGCGTCCAGGTGTGCGCGTTCATACGCACATGATGCCAGTCACCGCGGCAGCGGCACCTCGATGATCTGGCGACCGCCGCGCGGCGTCGTCAGCGCCTGGTCGAGGGCGGTCCGCGTGGTGACCCGCTGATACTCCCAGCCGTAGGCGAGCGCGAGGTGCTCCAGACGGACACCGTGCGGGGTGTAGAACACGCGATCGAGGTGCGCGGCGGGCGCGGTGCCCGCCACCTCCAGGCCGTCGAAGATCGTGCCGCCGCCGTCGTTGCCGACGATGACCTGGAGACGCGGCTCCGTCTCGTCGCTCGGGAACAGCAGCGCACCGACGTCGTGGAGGAACGCGAGGTCGCCGAGCAGCACCCGGGTCACGCCCGGAGCCCCGGCGGCCTGGCTGGCGACGGCGATGCCCGTGGCGGTGGCGATCGTGCCGTCGATCCCGGCGAGACCGCGGTTGGCGTGCACGGGGACCTTCTTGCCGCCGAGCACCTCGTCGGCGACGCGGACCAGGCGGGACGACCCGAACACCAGTCGGTCATGCGGCCAGGTGGCCCGCCACACCGCATCCACGAGGCGCTCCCGGTCGAGCGGGCGCCGCACGGCGTCGAGTTCCGCGCGCACGGCGTCACGACGGGCGGCGAAGTCGGTGGAGGAGAGCCCTTCGGTGTCCGGGGCGTTCTCGCTGAGATCCACGGCCTCGTCGGCGGCGGCCCGCATCCACGCGCCGAGCCACTCCCGGTCGGTCTCTCCCTGGGCGACCGTGACGGCCGCGACGGCGCGCGTGCGGTGATTCAGATTCAGCTCCTCGCCGCCCCTGCGGACCGCGATCACCTCCACGTCCGTGCGGGACAGCAGGCGCGCGGCCTCGCGGCTGAGCGTCGGGTGTCCGAGCACGACCACCCGTTCGATGCGTCCGCCGAGGTCGTCGCGGGACAGCAGCCGGCGATACCCGTGCACCACCTGGCGTCCGAAGCGTGCGCCGCTGATGATCTCCGCGATGAGCGGCCACCCGCCGGCATGGGCGATCTCCTCCGCCGCGGCACCCGCATCGGCGCCCGCGAGGACCACTGTTCGCGGCCCGCGCTCCAGCGCGAACGCCTCCGGCTCCGGAAGCCGCGGCGCCTCCCCCGGCGTCAGCGTCCGTGCCGGCATCGCGCCCGACAGCGGTTCCCGGGACGGCAGGTTCAGGTGCACGGGGCCGGCGACGCCGGGAAGCCCGGACTCGGGTTCCGCCGCCCCCAGCGCGAGGGCCACCACGCGCGCGGCGAGGCCGTCCCACTCGCCGTCTCCGGGAACGGGCGCGTCGATCTGCGCCCGGACCCAGGGGTGGAACAGACCCTCCTGGATGGTCGCCTGGTTCGCACCGACTCCCCGCAGCTCGGGAGGCCGATCGGCGGTGAGCAGCAGCAGCGGAACCCCGGAGTGGAAGGCCTCCATCGTGGCCGGGAGGAGGTTCGCGACAGCCGTGCCGCTGGTGCACACGAGCGCGACGGGGACCCGGGTCTCCCGTGCGATGCCCAGGGCGGTGAATCCGGCGACCCGCTCGTCGATCCGCACATGCACGCGCAGCGCGCCCTCGTCGGCGAAGGCCGCCGCGGCGAGCGCGAGAGCCTGTGACCGCGAGCCGGGAGACAGCACGACATCACGCACGCCGTGAGTCACGAGGTCGGCGAATAGGGAGGCCGCGGCCTCCATCGCGGGCGACGACGTCACGGGCGCGGATCCGCGGCGGGCGGCTCGTCGGTCTCCTCGTCGAGCCGCGCGAGCTCCTCCTCGAGACGACGGATGCGGGCGTCCTGCTCCGCCTTGCTGATGCTGCGGAGGAACGCGGGGTCGTCGTCGGGAGCGATGGTGCGCGGCACGCCCTGGTCGTTCGCCCGGCGACGGCCGATGACGAACCAGAGGATCCCGCCGATGACGGGGATGAGGACGACGATGGCGACCCAGGCGGCCTTGGGCACGCCCCGGTGCCGCGTCGCCGGCTGCACGGCACAGTCGACGATGCTGTACACCCAGAACACGGCGGCGAGGAAGCCGCCGACGATCAGTAGTCTCGCCACCCCTCCAGTGTAGGCATGTCGGGGTCGGACGGGCCCGGGGCGGGCAAAGGCTCCGTTGTTAGACTGCGCGGGACATGCCACCCCTCGCCCCCGTCCCGACGCCGCGAGCGCGCGCCGAGCGGATCCTGCAGAGCCGGATCGTCATCGCCGTCGGCCTCGCGCTCCTGCTCGTCGTCGGCGCGTGGTCGGCCTCGCACGGGACGGCGGATGCGCACGCGACCCTGTGCCTCGCACCGGGCGTCTCTCAGGCCGCCGACACCTCGGCCGCAGGACCAGTCGCCGAGCCCGCTCCGGCGGATCCGGCCGCCGACGCGGCGGCGTGCGCGATGGCCGCCCTCTGCTGCGTCGCCCTCGTCCTCCTCTTCCGGCGTCTATGCACCCGCAGCGGGATCCGTCTCCGCGGCCTCCTCCCCCGGGCGACCGCTGCCCTCCGCGCCGGCCCCCGCCCGTTCCTGCCCGCGGTCTCGCTCACCCAGCTCTCCATCTCCCGCACCTGATCCGACGCCGGCTCCGGCCGCCTCCGCGGCACCCTCGTCGTATCACCCGTGTTTGGAGACCCCATGAAGACCCCCGTCAAGGCGACCCTCATCGCCGTCGCCGTCGCCGTCGTGCTGCTCGTCGTCGGCATCGTCTATGCCCTCAGCCAGCAGCCCGCGCAGCCCGACCCGGAGGCCGGCGAGAAGCTGCCCACCGTCCGCACCGACTCCCACGTGCTCGATGAGGGCGGCCCCGACGCCGTCACGGTCGTCGAGTTCCTCGACTTCGAGTGCGAGGCGTGCGGCGCGTTCTACCCGATCGTGGAGGAGCTGCGCGCCACCTACGACGGCGACATCCGGTACGTCACCCGGTACTTCCCCCTGCCCGGGCACGTGAACTCGACCCAGGCCGCGCTGGCCGCCGAGGCCGCCGCGCAGCAGGGCCGCTACGAGGACATGTTCCACCGCCTGTTCGAGACCCAGGCGCAGTGGGGCGAGCAGTCGACGGAGACGCCCGAGGTGTTCCGCGCGTTCGCCGAAGACCTCGGCCTCGACCTGGCCGCGTACGACGCCGCGGTCGCGGATCCGGCGACCCTCGCCCGTGTGCAGCAGGACAAGCGCGACGGGGAGCGGCTGGGCGTGAGCAGCACCCCGACCTTCTTCGTCGACGGCGAGAAGGTGGAGCTCGTCGAGTGGAACGACCTGGAGGAGGCGATCGCCGCGGCCGTCGCCGAATGATCCGGTCGGTGGGGTCGCCGTGCGGCGGCCCCACCTCTACGCTGAGCGCATGACCTCGGAGCGCCCCTCGTCGGCCCGCCTCCTGTTCGGGGCCCTGCGGACCACGCCGGCGACGCTGACGATGATCGGTCTCGTGCTGCTCACGGGCGTGATCTGGCAGGGGCTGTGGCGGCCGTTCGAGGACTCGGCCCTCTTCCCCGCCGTCGCCTACGGGCTGCCGAGCCTGGCTGAGGGCAAGTGGTGGACGCCGGTCACGGGGACGTTCTTCGTCAACCAGCCCTGGGTGTACCTCTTCACCATCGCCGGGTTCTGGGGTATGGGCTACCTGGAGCACCGCCGCGGCACCCGGGTCGCCCTCGCCTACTTCACGGTCGGACAGCTCTTCGCGATCTTCGCGACGGCTCTGTTCCTTCTGCTGGTGTCGCAGCTGCCGTGGGCGTGGGCGCAGACCCAGGCGCAGGCCCTCGACGTCGGGGCGTCCGGCGGCACCATGGCGTGCATCGCCGCCGCCGTCGGGCTGTTCCGTCCGCCGTGGCGGGTGCGCGCGTGGCTGGTGCTCCTCGGATTCGTGTTCGTCGCGATGATGTTCTGGGGAAAGCTCGCCGACCTGGAGCATCTGTTCGCGGTGCTGCTCATCCTCTTCGTCGACCGGAGCCTGCGCGTGCGGCGCACGACGGTCCGGGAGCAGCGGCTGATCGCCGTGATGGCCGTGCTCACGCTCGTGGCCATCGAGATCATCACGGTCCTCGTGCCGACCGATGGCCCGTTCGGCCCCACGGACCCGGCGTCGGGCGGATTCATCGACACGGCGATCGACGTCGCGGTGATCCTGGTCATCGCGAACGGCCTGCGGCGCGGTCGCCGCTGGGCGTGGGTCGTCGCCGTCATCCTCGGACCCCTCAACGTGCTGGCCGCCACCCTCGTGCTGGTCCTCATCATCCTCACGAGCGAAGCACGGCTCGAGATGGTGATCGACGCCGAGACCGAGCTCACGCTCGCCACGGGCGTGCTCTGGGCTCTCGTGCTCGTGTATCTCGTCGCGGTGCGGCGAGCGTTCCGCGCACGCCGCACGACGGCTCTGGGCCGGCAGCCCGCCCCGAACGCAGACGAACTCCGGCGCGAACTGCGGGCGCACGGCGGGGGCACCCTGTCCTGGATGACGACGTGGGAGGGCAACGGCTATGCCCGCGTGGACGGCGGGATCGTCGCGTACCAGCGCCGCAACGGCGTGGCCCTGGTTCTCGCCGACCCGATCGGCCCGGCCGAGTCCCGCGCAACGGCGGTGCGCGACTTCATCCGCGTAGCCGAGGACGCCGGCCTCGTGCCGTGCTTCTTCAGTGCGGACGAGGCGACGAGGGCGGCGGTCCCGGAGACCTGGCGCAGCCTCGTGGTGGCGGACGACACGATCGTCGACCTCCCGGGTCTCACCTTCACCGGCAAGCGCTGGCAACCGGTGCGCACCTCCCTCAACCGGGCGGGGCGGGAGCAGATGACCTTCCGGCTCACCCACCTCGCCGCGGAGACCTGGGGTCTGCGGCAGCAGCTCCGCGCGATCTCGGAGGCGTGGGTCGGCGACAAAGACCTTCCGGAGATGCGGTTCACGCTCGGGACTCTGGAGGAAGCGGAGGACCCGGAGGTCCGCCTCGCGCTCGCGATCGCCCCGAACGGCGACGTCGACGGCTTCCTCTCCTGGCTGCCCGTGTACGGGGAGGGCGGGGTGGTGCGCGGCTGGACCCTCGACCTCATGCGACGCCGCGAGGGCGGTTTCGGACCGGTGATGGAGTACCTGATCGGCGCCTCCGCCCAGCAGTTCTCGGAGGAGGGCGCCGAGATCATGTCGCTCTCCGGCGCTCCGCTCGCACACGACTACCCGCCGGACGCGGGCGTGATCGCCGCGTTGAGCGAGCGCCTCGCCGATGCGCTCGAGCCCGTCTACGGCTTCCGCTCGCTGCACCGGTTCAAGGAGAAGTTCCACCCCCGCTACGAGACCCTCTACCTCCTCTTCCGCGACGAGAGCGACCTCACCCGTATCGGCGGAGCCCTCACCCGGGCCTTCCTCCCCGATGCCACGCTGCGGCAGTTCGCCGGGGCGGGGGTGGAGCTCGTCCGCGGGGAGCGCTGACCCCCGCGGACCCTCGACGCTGCACCGGTTCCTTCTGCTCAGACCCGCGCTTCGGCCGCCTCGACGGCCACCTGCGCCTGCGGCTCGCGCTTCGCCGTGTTCGCGATGTGCGCCCGCGCGACGACGAGTGCGGCGACGACCATGATCCCGACGCCCAGCCAGTACGGCGCGGCATGGCTGACCGCGGTGTAGAGGGCGGCCGCGATCAACGGGGCGATCGTGCCCATCGCGGCGTTGAGGGACTGCGTGGCCCCTCCGAGCCAGCCCTGCTCGTCGTCGCCCACGGCGTTGGACATCGCGCCGTCCATCGCGGCCTGCGCCGCGCCCTGACCGGCGGCGAGCAGGAGCGCCCCGACGATGAAGAGCCACGGCTGGGCGAGCAGCGAGGCCACGATCGCGAGGCCGGCGAGACCGACCGCCTGCGCGGTGATGGCGCTGACGATCACGCCGCGCTCCCCCATCCGCGGCAGCAGGATGCCGAGCAGCACGCCCTGGATGAGGATGTCGATGATGCCCACGCCTGCCGTGAGCAGGCCGATCTGCGTCGGCCCCCACTGGATGGCGTCGAGGGCCAGCACGCTGAAGTTGTTCACGAAGAATCCGAACGGCAGCGCGAGCAGTGCGAACGCGATCATCAGCTCGCGGAGCTCGGGCCGACCGAACGCGGTACGGAACACCCCGAACGGCTGGACGTCGCGGAGAGCGATCCGGGCGATGCGGTTCTCCGGCCGCAGGCTCTCCGGCAGCAGGAAGATGCTGAGAACCGCGATCGTGAGCCCGACCGCCGCGGTGAGGAACACGGGCAGGCGCAGGTCGATCGCGGCGAGCAGACCGCCGATGGCGGGGCCGATCATGGTGCCGATGCCGGTCAGCGCGCCGAGGAGGCCGAAACGCTGCGCGCGCTTCTCGGGCGGCGTGATGTCGGCCAGGTAGGCGAACAGCGCGGGGAGGTCTCCGGCCGTCAGCCCCTGGATGACACGGGCGAGCACGAGCACCCAGATCGCCCCGCCCACGCCGAACAGCGCCATTGAGAAGGCCGCGCCGAACGCCGCGACGATGATGACGGGTCGTCGTCCGAACCTGTCGGAGAGCCGCCCCAGGAGCGGTGCGGCGAGGAAGGCGCACAGGCCGTTGACCGCTTCCAGCACGCCGACCCAGAGAGCGAGGTCGTGTTCGTGCGCGACGTACTGCAGCACGACGAACGGCAGGACAGGGAGGACGACGGTCATGCCGATGACCGTGAGCATCGTCAGGACGACGAGCATGACCCAGGCGCGGCCGGCGCCACGAACGGGGAGATGAGGTGGAGTCATACCGAAAGTGTATCGATACCAGTTTTGGTGTCAATACAGTTTCGGTTCCGATGCGCGATAAGGTGGCCGCATGACGACCCCCCCGCCCCCGGGCCGCCGCGAGCGCAAGAAGGCCGCGACCCGCAAGAACATCTCCGACGTGGCCACCCGGATGTTTCTGGAGCGCGGATTCGACAACGTGAGCATCCGCGAGGTCGCCGACGCCGCCGACGTCTCCCCCACCACCGTGTTCGCCCACTTCCCGCAGAAGGAGGCTCTCGTCTTCGACGAGGACGACGAGCAGCGCGATCGCCTCGTCTCGGCGGTGCGCGACCGGCCGACCGGCGTGACGATCAATCGGGCCATCCACGACTTCTACGCGGCCGAGGTCGGCGCCAACCTCGACGAGCACGGCGACGACGTGGCCCGCGTCTTCCTGCGCTTTCTCAACGAGACTCCGGCGCTCCGCGACTACGCGTCGAAGATGTGGCTGCGCCATGAGGATGCGCTCGCCGCGGCCATCGCCGACGAGCTCGGCATCCCGACCCCCACTCCCGAGGTCCGGGTGTACGCGCGGTTCGTCCTGCAGATGCAGATCCTCGTCACCGAGAGCGACGACCAGCAGGAGGTGCTCGACGCCGGCTCGGCCCTGCTCGAACACGGCTGGGCGCCGATCGAGGAGCGGCTCACCGGCTCGCCGAGCGCAGAGCGGCCGGCGAACGTCAGTCCTCGCGGGGGCGCCGTCGCAGGCTCTTGACGTCGGTGCGGCGGTGCTTCGCCGTCAGCCGCCGCTCCTTCGATCCCCGACTCGGCTTCGTCGCCCGCCGGGCCGGCGCCGGCGGACGCATCGCCTCCGCGACGAGCGCGGCGAGCCGTTCCCTGGCCGCTTCCCGATTGCGCAGCTGCGCGCGGTGCTCGGAGGCGGCGACCGTCAGCACGCCGTCGACCAGTCGTCCGCGGAGCCGCTCCAGGGTCCGGTCGCGCTGCGTCGACGACAGGGCCGCGGAGTTCGCCGCATCCCACACCAGCTCGACCCGCGAGTCGGTGGTGTTCACGCCCTGACCGCCGGGCCCCGAGGACCGGGAGAACCGCCAGGACAGCTCGGCCTCCGGGATCGTCAGACCCGCGGAGACCCGGAGTCCGAGGCGAGGGGCGGAAGGCATGCCTCCATCATCCGGGATGTAAGGCCGCGAGCGCCGCGATGCGCGTGGCGAGGCGCTGGTGTCGTGGTGGCGCGGCAAGACGCAGGCCAGTCCCGAGCACTTCTACAAGCTGCGTTGGAAGCTTGCGTGGCCGATGAACTCGGGAAGCTACCCCAGGTTCCGGAAACGCCTCTGTGGGGCGATCTAGCCCTGCATAGGTAGTCCGTGGCACTGAGCGCCCGAATCGCGAAGGAGAAATGAACCTGGCAATTCAGGGCGCATAGACGCGACGCGCGCCCCCTTCTCAGCCTTCGCTCTCTGGTTTCTTCCAGAGCTCAAGATCGCGCCACCCCTCGGGGAAGCCCATCGTATTCTCCAACGTCATGCCTCCGACGCTACCTAGCTTCTTTGCTTGAGTCGGGAGCGCCGACCATGCCCACGTGCTCTGCGGGTTCACGGCGTGCTCGAGATGTGCAGTCAGAGCGATCAGCAGATAGATCTTCTGGCGCTGATCGTTACTGATGTCGTTGAGATGGTGCAGCTGCGCAGGCGCGACCTGGGCCGAGAACTTTGGCGGAACGTCGACTGTGGCGCGGTTCCAGATCCTGTTGCTGTGGGCGCAGTTGTTGCGGAGGATGTTGAGCGCGCGGAGCCATCGGTAGAGGGTGTCAGAGCCGTTGCCTTTCAGCCCGAATCCCTCGGCGATCTTCTTCCGGTCGCGAGCATCCATCAGGGAGTACAGCCGGATCACGCAGCCGAAATCCATGAAGCCGGTCGCTACCCAGATCGGGATCTCGCCGCCGTAGTGCAGGATGTGGTGTTTGACGTACTCCTCGTCCTTCGCGTCCTTGCGGAGCTTCTCGTAACGCAGCACCCATGCAGCGTGTTCCGTCAGTCCATCTTGATTGAGTTGACTACAAGCCGATGCGTCGAGGTGTTCCACCTTGAGATGACCGTCGCCGGCTCGCTTGCCCAACGTGTATCCGACCTTCGTAGCAAAGCCGATCTCAATCTCTTGAAGGGCCTGCAACAGGACAGCCCGGAGCTTACGATCGAACTCGTAGAGGTGGAGAGCATCCTCAAGACGGGCACCCGATCGGAAGTTCTCGGAGCGTGTACGCTTCGCCGCAGCGTCCGCCTCGGTGGGCGGTTCCCTAAATGGGTAGGTGTAGGCCGAGAGTCGGTAGTAGCCGATTCGCTTCAGCGCAGCGATCGCGGCCGGACGGCCCTCGCTCGTGAGGCCACGGCCAAGCATCTTCGCGAGCTGCTCGTCGTATTGGAGATGAGGTTTCACGCTGTCCAACGTCGGAAAGAAGAAAACCAGCCCATGTCATCTCGGTGACTCGAAAGTCTGTGAGTGACAGAGGGGCTGGTGTTTATGGCGATCACGTTACCCGGATCCGGGGACATCAACCAAGCCAGTTCCGGATCCTCATGACTTCTCATAGCCGTCCAGAGTTTTCGTTGTAGGTACACCACAGCGACCCGCGGTAGAGGGTGACAGCCGTCAGTGGTACTCAGCGGCGGGAGACCCATCGGCCCTTTTCTCGGCTCACGCCGAAGGTGTGCGTGTTGCCGGCGAAGAACTCGTGGTCTCCGTCGTGACCTTCGCTCTGTATGCAGCGAACGTCAGTTACACGCTGTGTCGCGCCACGGGCTGTTCAAACCATCACGTCGGCGTGAAATGGGCAATCGTCCATGCGGCACAAGATAGCGCAGCAAGACCGCCAGGTGGCGACCAGTCCCGCGGTCCGAGCTTGCGGCCTCAGAACTGGTTGCAGCTGCTCACCGGCGGCTTGGCTGTCTGTGGCCGAATGATGGGCGCGAGGACCGCAGCGGCTGCGGAGACACCGCTGCTGCCACCGATAGCCACAAGGCTCGGCGAGCGAGCTGGTTCGTCGCGGCGAGAGCGCCGAGTGGACGCGACGGCGGGAGTCGAACCCGCAACGCCTCCGGATATGAGCCGGGGCCCGGGACCGCCCGGATCGCCGCGATGGGGATGACGTTACCCGGCCGTGATCATCCCCACCAGGACCGTTGCCTGGGATAACACTATGAGTCGCCGGATGACGGGGATGGCTAGCGTCGCCGTCGCTCGCCGTCAACCGGTTCGACCGCGCCGCGCCGCCCCCGTACCGTCGCTCGCACCGATGACGCCCGAGCAGGAGGCCGACATGTCCGAATCTCAGCACAACGACAAGACCCCGACACCGATGGCGGAGGCCGGAGAGCCGCAGGCGCGACTGGAGGCCGAGGCCCGCCGCGCGATCGTGACCGGTGCCGACTCCGGGATCGGTCGCGCGACCGCCGTCGCCCTGGCCGCGGCGGGTATCGACGTGGGCATCACCTGGCACCGCGACGAGGCCGGCGCCCAGGAGACCGCGGACGAGGTGCGCAGCCACGGCGCCCGTGCGGTGCTAACGCAGCTCGACGTCTCCGACATCCCCGCGTGCGGCGACGTGGTCGACAGGCTGATCGCGGAACTCGGCGGCGTCGACGTGTTCGTCAACAACGCGGGCGCCGGGCTCCAGACCCCGTTCCTCGACGTGACGCTCGAGGAGTGGAACCGTGTGCTCGACACCGACCTCACCGGCGCCTTCGTCTGCCTGCAGCGAGCGGCCCGGTCGATGGTCGCCGCGGGGCGCGGGGGGCGGCTCATCGCCGTCACCAGCGTGCACGAGCACCAGCCGATGGTGGGGGCGAGCGCGTACGACACCGCCAAGCATGGTCTCGGCGGACTCATGAAGAACCTCGCACTCGAGCTCGGCCGGTACGGGATCAGCGCCGTGAGCGTGGCCCCCGGTGAGATCGCGACCCCGATGACCGGGCAGACCGACACCGACCCGCACGCCGAGGACCGTCCCGGCATTCCGCTCGGCCGCCCGGGCGATGCCCGCGAGGTCGCCGCCCTGATCGCGTTCCTCGCCTCGCCGGAGGCCGCCTACATCTCGGGGGCCTCGGTCGTGATCGACGGCGGCATGCTGCAGATGGGGCCCCAGGCGGGCGCGGCGATCGAGAGCCACGACTGGCGCACGGTCTGAGCGCGGGTCAGCGCCGGATCGAGTCCTGGAAGGGGTTCGGTTCGAGCGTGTAGTCCGTCGTCGGGTCGGCCCAGGTGTCCTGGCCGGTCCGACGACGGCTTGCACGCAGTGCCGAGAGCGCATGCGTCACGGGCACGCCCGCGGCGAGCGCGAGACCGCCGGTGAGAGAGCGGTCCGCGCGGCCGAGCACGCTGGCGCGATGCCAGGCCTCGTGAAACACCCCGCCCCGGGCCGCGGGCACCCGTCGATGCGGCAGAGCGCCGGCCCGACGCAGCGCCACGAGCTCCTGCACCCGATCCCACCAGTCCGACTCCGCCTCCGGGTGGAAGTAGTTGTCGCGGAGCCAGGACGGGTGCGGGTGGCGGAATCGGCCGGCGACGACCTCGCCCGCGCCGCCCAGCAGACCGCTGCCGACGAAGACCGTGTTGAGGAGGCTCTTGTGCACCCCGAACCGGTCGAGCGCGATCACGGGAACCCCGTGGGCCAGCGCCTCGACCGCCGCCGTCGAGCTCACCGTGACCAGACCGGCGGCGGACTCGAGAGCGGTCGCCATCGGCGCGTGCGAGAACACGAGATTCGCCGGGCGGCCCCCCGCGAAGAGACGGGTGTACGGATCGCGGTCGAGGTGGGTCTCGGCCTCCCCCGGCCGGGACCGCAACTTCACGACCACCCGGCGCGACGGATCGGCCTCCGCGGCGCGCACGAGTAGGGCGGCGATCGCTGCGCGCTCCTCCGGCCGTCGGGGCACGAGGGCCTGCGCGGCGAAGACGACGTCCGTCGCCCCGGGTCGACGGACCGCCCCGGGTGTTCCGCCGACAGGACGTTCCGCCAGAGCGATGCCGCCCGCACCCCCGGAGAGCCCTCCGGCCGCCGCGGACTCCCGGAGTCGGCTGCCGCCCCACCGCTCCCGCCCCCGCGCGAAGGGCAGGGTCGCCAGAGCGAGCGGCGTCCGCACCCCGATGCGCGCGCCGAGCTCGGCGAAGGCACGGCGCTCGCGGTGCGAGTGCACGATCAGCAGGTCGGAGTGCCGGCGGTAGTCGAGCGCCCCGCGCTGGGCCGGGATCGCCATACCGGGGAGCCCCGAGACGGTCACGGGGCGATGCGGCAGCGCATCGACGACTCGGCCGAGGAGGCGGACGAACGGTCCCCGGCCGGCGAGCAGCACGACGTCCGGACGCTGCACCTCCAGCCATTCGCGCACACGGTCGAAGTCCAGCCGCGTGACCGCGTCGGCGCTGAGCCCGGTCCCCGCCAGCGCGGCGCGCTCCTGGGCCGCACTCACCGTCAGCGGCGTGCGCACCAGCAGGAGCTGCGCCCGCAGGTCGGGCACGGAACCCAGCAGCGACGCCGCCCACTTCACGAAGGAGTCGGCGTCCGCGATGCCCACGACGCGCATCCCGGCGCCAGCGGTCATGCCGGCACGCGGCGGAGCTTCGCCATCGGCGCACGCTCGCTGTCGAACACGCGCTTGACGCCGTCGCCCACTGCACTCTCGATGACCCGGATGTCGCGGACCAGGTGCTCCAGGCCGCCGGGCTCCAGCGACGCGGCGTGGTCGGAACCCCACATCGTCCGGTCCAGCGTGATGTGGCGCTCCACGGCGACGGCTCCCATCGCGACCGCGGCGAGCGAGATCTGCAGGCCTCGCTCGTGTCCCGAGTAGCCGACCGGGATCCCCGGATAGCGGTCCCGCAGGGTCGCGATCACCCGCAGGTTCGCCTCCTCAGGCTCGAGCGGGTAGGTCGAGGTCGCGTGCATGAGGACGACCCGGTCGGTGCCGAGAGTGTCCAGCGCGCGGTCGATCTGCGCCATGGTGGACATGCCCGTCGAGAGGATGACCGGCTTCCCGGTCTCCCGCAGTGCGAGGAGCAGCTCCGTGTCGGTCAGACTCGCCGAAGCCACCTTGTGCGCCACGACGTTGAGGTCTTCGAGGAAGGCGACACTCGGCACGTCCCACGGCGAGGCGAACCAGTCCAGGCCCTGCATCGTCGCGTGGTCGCCGATCTCGACGTACTCGTCCCGGCCGAACTCCACCCGACGCCGGTAGTCGAGATAGCTCATGGTGCCCCACGGCGTCTCCCGCGGCACGTCGCGCATGTGCTCCGGCGTGGAGATCTCGGGCGTGCGCTTCTGGAACTTCACCGCGTCCGCGCCGGCCCGGGCCGCGACGTCGATCAGGCGTTTGGCGATGTCGACGTCGCCGTTGTGGTTGAGGCCGATCTCCGCGATGACGTAGGCGGGACGGCCGCCGCCGATCACGTGCGATCCGATGCTGACAGTCATGATTCCTCCGGTCGTCGAGCGGTTTTCACCCCGTCCTTCCTGAGTACGGGCCACGGGTGAACGTCCGTGGACCGGACGGTTACCGGGGGCGGTCAGCTCGACAACACCCGCTCCACGAGCTCCCGCACCGCTCCGTCGCCGCCTCGCCGCCCCAGCACGACCCGTGCCTCCGCCCGCACCTGAGGGTGCGCGTTCGCCACGGCGACCGGCCACCCCACGATCCGCATCGCGGGAAGATCGTTGACGTCGTTGCCGAGGTAGGCGATGTCGGCGAGGCCCACATCCTGCTCCTGCGCCCACTGCCGCAGCGCGGCCTCCTTGTCGGCGACCCCGTGCAGGACGGGGACGCGAAGCTTGTCGGCTCGGGCTCGCACCACGGGGTTCACCTCGGTGGAGAGGATCAGCATCGGCACCCCCGCCCGCCGCAGGAGCGCGACACCCATCCCGTCCTCCCGGCTGACCCGCACCCGTTCTCCGCCGTCGGCGTCGAGGATCGCCGTGTCGTCGGTATGCACGCCGTCGAAGTCGGTGACCACGGCGCGGGCGGGGATCCGCACCGGGCTCTCATGAAGAACAGCAAGGGCCCGGGCGGCCTGAAGCTGCGCGGCATCGTCGATCTCGATCGCCGTCTCCTCGGGCACGGGGGCGATCCCGATCCGCCCGAAGAAGCGGTGGCGGTGGGTGCGGAACCCGTCGGCCCGGAAGACGTAGAAGGCTCCGGTCTCCAGGTAGTGCGACTCGCGGTCCTGGCGGCGAGGGCGGTGGCCGGCCTCGTGGTTGATCGCCTCGGCGGTGCTGTCGGCCCCCCGGCGCCAGAGGAAGCCGTAGGTCTCGACGGCGGAGAAGACGCTGTCGGCCTCTCCCTGCCGCACATCGGCGACGGCATCGGCCAGCGCTGCGCTCGGGAGGAACGGCGAGGTGGCCTGCAGGAAGGCGACGACCTCGAAGCGCTCGCCGTCGCGCTCCAGCTCATCGAGCGCATGGAGGAGCGCCGCCTCCGAGGCCGCGGTGTCTCCGGAGAGCTCGGCCGGGCGCCGCACCACCCCTGCGCCCGCCTCCTCGGCCACCGCGGCGATCTCGTCGTCGTCGGTCGAGACGACCACGAGATCGAAGCACGCCGCCGCCCGCGCGGCGTGCACGGCTCTGGCCACGAGCGGAATCCCTCCCACACGCTCGAGGTTCTTCCTCGGGATCTGCTTCGACCCGCCCCGCGCGGGGATGATCGCCACCGCCGGCCGCACGCGTTCGTCCATGTCGTGTCTCCTCATCGTCCCCGGATCTCCCGCCAGGCACGGCCCACGCGGCGTCGGGCCCCGACAGCGGTCAGCCGCCATTCCTCGATCCGCCCCACGCCTCCGCGTGGACGCAGCAGGCCGCGCGCGCCGCGCGGTGCCGAGCCCCCGGGAAGGGCGAGCGCAGCCAACCGATCGGGGGCGAAGTAGCGGCGACGTTCGTCCTCGTCGAGGCCGTCGAGCAACTGCTCCGCCCTGGCGCGAAGGTGCCCCGCGATCTCCGGCTGCATCGTGTAGCCCACCGCATCCACGAGGAGCTGCAGCCGATCCGAGTCGGCGTAGGGCGAGCGCGTCCGGGTGAGCGCATCGACGATCGTCAGCGGGATGCGGTTGCTGTTCTCCACCGGGGTCAGGGTGCGGAGCAGCTCCGTCGCGCCCGCGGCGCCGATCGTCCGTCCGAACAGAGTACGGACCGCGGGTAGAGCCGTCGAGAAGGTCGCCACGACGGCGCGTGCGTCGAGGCGCTCCGCCAGGAGTTCGGCAGGCAGGCGGCCGCGTTCCTCCACGAACGCCAGCCCGCGGCTCTCCGCATGCGCGCGCACGGCGTGGGCGAGCTGCGGCGGTGCCGCGGGGTGGGGCTTGAAGACGATGCGCTCCGGGCGCTCTTCCGCCGCCCGGTCGACCAGGCGGCGCTGGAGCGCAACCTCCTCGGCCGCAGTCATCAGGCCGAGGGCCGCGACGTACTGTCCGAGCACGAGCGCGGTCGCCGGTCCTGCGGCGGTCGACCCTTCGGGTTCCCCCGTCTCCTGCAACGCTGCCGCGAAGGGCTCTGGAGGCACCGGGACTGCTACCGCGTGCGGAGACGCCACCAGCGGACGGACGCCGGGGACCACGTCGGCGTACACGACCCGTCCGATCCGCGCCGTGACGGCGTGCGGCAGTCGTACCCGCATCGGCGCGTAGGTCATGAGGCCGTCGCCGACGATGGTCACCTGTGCCTCCGGGAACAGCGAGAGGAGTGTGCGAGCGGGTGCGACCTGGGGGCTCTGCACGAACAGCTCGATCTCCCGCGGGTCGAGCCGCCACGCTCGCGCGAGAAGCCGCCCCAGCACCGGGAGGTCGGTATCCGCGGGTTCCCACGAGCTCGGGTGCACGGGTCCCAACACGTCGGCCAACGGCTCCACACGATGGAATCGGCCGCGGAGGGACCGCAGCGCGGGATCCGTGTCGATGCCGACGACCGTCTCCGGGACCCGCGACGAGGTGAACGGCACGAGCACCCGCTCGGCAGCGCCGTCGGTGCCCGCGCCCGCGTCGAGCAGGCCCGCATCGATCGCGGCGACCGCGGTCGCCAGTCCATAGGCGCTGTGCAGGGCGAAGAGGCGGGTCATGTCGCGCGACCTCCGCTGCGCAGGCTGCGCGCGAGCACCCGACGACGCGGACCGTCGAGCCGGCCGAGCACCGCGGTGACCTCCGCTTCCGGGAGGTCGTGCAGCAGCGCGCGGATCCGCCTCCGCATCTCGCGACGCACGGGCGGCGCCATGCGCCGCGAGCGCACCAGGTGATGCGCGCTGAGGGCGAGCGCGGTCCAGACGGCCTTCGGAAGGAAGCGGTCGGCGTCGCGGTCCGCTCGGACGAGCTCGATCACTTCCGCCAGCGCCGGGGCGAAGTCGAGCTGTCGGCGGTCGTGCACCTGGGTGAGCGACGTCTCGACGCCTCGGCGGTAGAGCAGCGCCGGGGCGTCCACCACGGCGAAGGAGTCCGCTTCCAGATGCAGGCGCCAGATCCACGGGCGATCCTCGGCTGTGAAGAGGCCGGAGGGGAACGCGGCGAGTCCGCGGTCGAGCACACGGCGGTGCAGGAGTCCCGCCCAGGCGAACGGGTAGTCCACCATGCTGGGCTCATCCACCGGAAGGATCGCCTCACGGGGTGGCACGACCCGCTCGCGCCACGGATGCGGAGCACGGACAAGCGCGCGGCGCATCCCGGTGACGGTGACATGATCCGTCCGGAGGAAGTCGCACCGGAGCTCTCGCAGGCGCGCGGCGAGGACCGTGAGGCGCTGCGGCTGCATCCAGTCGTCCCCGTCGACGAAGCAGAACGCTTCGCCCTCGACGTGCGCGAGCCCCTGGTTGCGTGCCGACGCCAACCCACGCGGCTCGACGTTCCGCAGCACCTGGGCGTGCGGAAACCGCTCTGCGTAGTGCGCCATGAGCGCGCCGGTCTCGTCGCGGGAGCCGTCGTCGATGGCCACGAACTTCAGAGCGGCCGGATCGTCGAACTGTCGGGTGAGCGTCTCGAGGGTGGTGCCGATGTACGGGCCGGCGTCCTTCGCAGGCAGGATGACGGTGACGAGGGGCGTGCGCACGGAGCTCCCGGAGTGGACGATGGGCTCGTCATCGTGACAGGCGACGGTGTCCTCGTGGCGACCGTGCGGTGAACGCCCGGTGACGGCGCGAGGCGGACGCTGAGGTGTGGCCCGCACCCGAACGAGCCACACCCCCAGTGCGTTGCACTGCCGGATGCGAGCATCCGGTGAACCGCCACCGTGAGGCGACGGCCACCTCGCGGCGGTACTGGCCCCCACCAGCGGACCGCGAGGCGTCGTCGAGCGCGACTCCATGAAGATCAGCACTCAACAGGTAACACGATACAACCGTCTGTTCCATCGTGCGAATCGACCTAGGTCAATCCGTGAAAATTCGCACCCACTCTCCGGATCGGCGACGATGGAGGGATGCGGTGGCCGTGGAACACGATGTGGCGCCCGGTGCGCCGGCGCCGTCGGCAGGGCGGCATCGAGCTGCGCTGGCTTACCGCCCGCTCGTGGACGCAGCGCTGGTACCCCCAGGGCATCGACGTCGGCGAGCGCCGCGGACGGCCCGCCCTCGCGGTGAGCTGGTTCCGCCAGGATCGCACCGGTCGCCACCTCGCCTCGCGGGTCGTCCTCGTGGATCGAGCGCGCGCCCGCCGCCTCGACATCGTGCTGGCCCTCACAAACGACGACGGCGTCCTGCAGCCCGCGCCCATCCATGCGGGCGGTCTCGCTTGGTTCGGCGACCGCCTGTTCGCGGCGGCGACGGGGCAGGGCATCTGGGAGTTCGACCTCGGGGCGCTCCGCCGGGTACACGGCGAGGAGGCACAGCGGGTGCGCGGCGGGCACGGACGCCGGGACCGCCGGACGGCCGTGGTCGCAGTGCGGACCCGTCGCCACCCGGTCGCCCTGCGGTGCTCCTTCCTCGGTCGGGTGTTCGACGCGGACGGGACGCCGCTCCCCCGCGTGCTCATCGGGGAGTACCGGGGTCAGGAGACCGGGGCGATCGGCGAGTTCACGATCCCGGAAGGCCCCGACGGCGCCTTCGCCGAAGGCGAGCGCTTCACGCCCGGCATCCCCCACATGCAGGGAGCCGTGCGGTGGGGCGACCGCTACTTCGTGTCGCAGTCCGACCACCTGCGCCCCGGGGTGCTGTGGTCCGGCCGGCAGGCAGCCCTCACGCGGCATCCGGTCCCCCTGCCCGTCGGCTGCGAAGACCTCGCGCTCGATCCGGACGACGAACTGCTGTGGACCCTGGGGGAGCATCCGTGGCGGCGCGTCGTGCGGGGCATCCCCTTCGCGAGCCTCGGACTCCGGCGTCACAGCGGGAGCACGGAGCGGCGAACGTAGACTGAACGGGTGAAGAAGCCCGCCCCCCTCCTCGTCTACACCGTGCTGCGCCTGCTGGCGTTCCTCGTCCCGCTGGCCATCCTGTGGTTCTTCTTCCCGATCTTCCGCGAGTTCTGGTGGCTGGCGGCGATCTTCGCGGCCCTCATCGGCGCGAGCATCTCGATGCTGTTCCTCCGCACCCCGCTCTCCGACGCATCCGCCCGCCTGCATGAGCGTCGGCAGGGCAAGGTCTCCGGCCGACAGGCCGACGCCGCGGCGGAGGACGAACTCGTCGACCGCTCCCCCGACGACCGCCCCTGACGCGGCCCCGCCGTACACAGCTTCGGAGATCCGAGGCAAGTCCGATTGTTGGACCGGGTCTCAAAACTCTCGGCTAAGCCATAGGTTCGACCAGCATCCCGGTCCTTGTGCCCGGGTCGCCGGGTACAACTTCGGAGCGACCGCACGACGCGCCGAGGATTGGCCCGAGACGACGGCGTGTCGGTCGCGAGGTCCGAAGCTGTGCGCGGCGAGGCGCGGGAGGGCCGTCAGCCGACGAAGGCCCAGAACAGGGCGCCGGCGTAGAGCAGCGAGGTCAGCGACGTCAGGGCGAGGGCGATGACCAGCTCCCGCGGCTGCCGGTAGGTCCACACGATCACGATCGCGGGGAGACCGGCGAGGAGGGCGAGCAGCGAGATCCAAGCGATCGGGAACAGCAACGCGAGGAACACGGCGATGCCGAACGGCACGAGCACGAAGAGCGTGAAGAGGACCTGCGTGGCGCGGCGGCCGATGAGGACCGTCAGCGTGCGCTTGCCGACCTCGCGGTCCTGATCGATGTCGCGGAGGTTGTTGGCCAGGAGCACGGCGCAGGCGAACAGTCCGGCGGCGATCGCTCCCAGCCAGGCTTGCTGCGGGAGCATGAAGACCTGCACCCAGGTGGTGCCGAGAGTGGCGACGAGTCCGAAGAACACGAAGACGAAGACCTCGCCGAGGCCGTAGTACCCGTAGGGCCTCTTGCCCCCCGTGTAGAACCAGGCGGCGACGATGCAGGCCGCGCCCACGGCGAGCATCCACCACTGCCCGGTCCGCACGACGATCGCGATACCGACCGCCGCGGCGAGCGCGAAGAACACGAGTCCGATGACGAGCACCGTGCGCGGCTTCACCCGCCCGGAGGCCGTGAGCCGCGCCGGGCCGACCCGGTGGGCGTCGGTGCCGCGGATGCCGTCGCTGTAGTCGTTGGTGAAGTTCACGCCGATCTGCAGCAGCACCGCCACAGCGAGACACGCGAGCGCGATCACCCAGTGGAACTCCGGCCCGGTGCTGCGCGCGGCTCCCGTGCCGATGACGACGGGGGCGATCGCGAGGGGCAGCGTGCGCAGACGAGCCGCGCCGATCCAGTCGCCGATCGTCACGGGACCCGCCTCGACGACCGGCCGCTTGGCCGGGTTGCCGCTGGTGCGCGGCGGGGTGCGCCGACCGGACTTCTTCTTGCGCTGGGAGGATGCTGCCACCCACGGAATCCTAGTCGTCGCGGCGAGGCGGCGAACTCAGCGGTGCGGGTTGCTGTCCTTGCCGTCGAGCCAGAGCTCGTCGGTCTTGTCGGCGTGCGCCCCGGTCGTGCCGACGTGCTTGTCGCTGATCTTCGGCCCCTTGAGGATGACGTGGACCATCGCCTGCGCGTGGCCATGGCCGAGGCCATACTCCTGCTTGAGCCAGTTCAGGACGACGGTGGACTTCGTGGTCTCGTCGAACCCCTGCTCGTGAGCGAGTTCGATGAACTGCCGCGGCGTGAGGCCGGTCTGGGTCTCGACCTTGTCGAGGTACGCCTGGAAGGACATGGTGCTCTCCGCTCTCCGTCCTCGTCGAGGAACGTCGAGACGATGATCCCACGCAGCCCGCCTTAGTCGGTGGTCGAGACCGGGATGATGGGCCGGTGCTCGTAGTACGTCTGCAGGACCACGGTCGTGCGGGTACTGACGTTCGCCGCGAGCCGGACGTCGCGGACGAGCTGCTCCAGGTCGCGCGGCGTCGGCACGCGGACGAACAACATGTAGCTCGCGTCACCGGCGATGGAGTGGCAGGCCTCGATCGCGTCGAGGTGCTCCAGGAGCTCGGGGGCGTTGTCGGGCTGGGCCGGATCGAGCGGCGTGATCTCGATGAAGGCGGACAACGGCGTACCCGCCTGCTCGGGGTCGAGGATCGCGCGGTAGCCGGTGATGACACCGCGAGTCTCAAGGCGCCGCAGCCGGGACTGCACCGCCGATACCGACAGCCCGACGGCGTCGGAGAGCTGCGACAGCGTCGCCCGCCCGTCGCGGGAGATGGTCGCCAGGATCGCACGGTCGACAGAATCATCCATGGCTGTAAGATTATCGTCAGGATTCCGTTATCACCGGAATCTTTCCGTTTTTCACTGCGATCGGAGGTTCCGATGTCCCTCGTTTCCGCCAACAGTTCCGCTGTTCAGGCCGTCGTCGGCGAACCCGAGGTCGTCGAGGATGCGTCGATCGCGGAGGACTCCGCCGCCTGGGCGCAGCTCAAGCAGGCCGCGATCGCCCTCCGTGAGCTGCAGATCAAGGACGGCTCGATCCCTGGCGCTTCGACGAGCGCAGCGACCCAGGACCAGGCCACCGCACTCGTCGGGCAGATCACCGCCGCGATCCGGGCCCTCGCCCCCGCCTTCCCGCACGACGCGGACTACCTCGCCGCCTCCGTGGCCGACTTCGAGCGCTGGGCCTCCGAGGGCTTCGGCGTGCCGGACTTCCTCGACTCGCTCGTGGCGTTCCAGCCGCAGCAGCACCGCGTCGACGGCATCCGCCACCTCGTGGTCTTCCCGATGTACACGCAGAACGGCTCCAGCGACCGCCTGGTCGAGGCGCTCATCGTCGAGACCATCTGGCCGGAGTTCATCGCCGCACTCGAGGCGGGCGACTACGGCAACAAGCTCTTCGTCTCGCTGCGCCTCGTGGACTTCACCCCTGGGTACGACACGAATTCCGCGGTGCTCTTCCCGGAGACCGTCGCCATGCGCGAGATCCCGACCTTCACCTGGGGCGCGATCTTCCAGGACCGTGAGGCCGCCCGCTACCGCCGCGTGGTCCGTGCGGCCTCGGAGATCACCAACCTCGACCTCCCCGAGCGTGCGGCGGCGATGCTGGAGGATCAGGAGGTCGCCGAGAAGACCTTCGTGATGTGGGACATCATCCACGACCGCACCCACATGCGCGGAGACCTGCCCTTCGACCCGTTCATGATCAAGCAGCGGATGCCGTTCTTCCTCTACTCGCTGGAGGAGATGCGTTGCGACATGACGGCGTTCCGCGAGTCGGTGAAGATCGAGCGGGCGCTGGACGCCCGGGTCGCCGCGGGCGAGGAGCTCACGGAGACCGAGCGGGAGATGCACGAGTACGCGCACCTCGTGCAGTACGCCGTGATCTTCGACCGCATCTTCCGCTTCGCCATCACCGGCACCCGTGTGCGCAACTACGACGCGGTCGGCGGTCAGCTCCTGTTCGCGTGGCTGCACCAGCGCGGCGTGCTGCACTGGACCGACACGGCGCTCGCCTTCGACTGGGAGAACGTGCCGGACGCCGTGGTGGCCCTCGGTGACGCGATCGACGACCTGTACTGGCACTCGATCGACCGCCCGAAGGTCGCGCACTGGCTCGCCGCGTACGACCTGGTCCGCGGCACGCTGACCCCGCACCCCGCATCGCAGTGGGCGCGCGGACTGTCGGACGAGATCCTCGCCGGGGCTCCGAAGGGCTACACCGACGCGGTCCTGGACGACGAGTTCCCGCTGTCGATGTTCTTCGAGACGCTCGACAAGAAGATGAAGCCGGTCATCGAGTCGACGGTCGGCATCCGCGGTACGGACGACTGATCCGCATCGCTTCATTGTGACGCTGGGGCGCACCCCCTCTGCGGCCGGAGACCCGGATCCCGGGTCCGGCCGCAGAGGCATCTCCGACCGAGAGGACACCGCATGACGACGCCGACGAGCCAGGGAGCACGGGGCCGCGTGGTCGTGCTGGCGGGGGCAACGAGCGCGGCGGGACTCGCGGCGACGCGAGCACTGCGCGATGCCGGTGCCCGGGTGATCGCCACCGGCCGCACGGACGAGCGACTGCGTCCGCTGGCCGAGGCGGGCGCCGAGACAGAGCTCGCCGATGCGACCTCCCTCGCCGAGATGACGACGCTCGCCGATCGGCTCGAGACGGTCGATGCGGTCGTGCCCCTCGTGGGCGGCTGGCGGGGCGGCGGCGGACTCGCCGGGCAGACCGACGACGACTTCGCGGCGCTGCTGCCGGCGCTGGAGGCGGTGCGGGCGACGAGCCGCGCCTTCGACGGCCCCCTCCGCGCCTCCACCGCCGGACGATTCGCGATCGTGTCGTCGACCGCCGTCGCACGCCCCCTCGCCGGCGGAGCGAACTATGCAGCGGTCAAGGCGGCGAGCGAAGCGTGGACCCGCGCCGTCGCTCAGGGGTACGCCAAGGCGGCGCGCGAGGCCGACGAACCGCTGCGGGCCGCCGCCGTCGTGTTCCGCGCCAAGGCCCTCGACCCCGATGCTCTCGCGGCGCGTCTCGTCGGGCTCTGGGACACCGACGCCGCAGATCTCAACGACCGGGTGCTCGACCTGGGCTGAAACCCGCTCCTCGAACCGCCACCGGGGCTCGGATCGTCACCGGGACTCGGGCGGTATGCCGGGGACGATCGGCGGGGCGTCGCGGAACGTGTCCGGTTCGCCGGTCGCTTCGTGTGCACCGTCGGCAGCCTGTTCCGGAGCCTCGTCGGGAGCTGAATCCGGGGCGGTCGCGTACAGCTCGGTGAGCGTGCGATACGACCGGGTGAAGAAGGCCAGGGTCGCGGCGACCACCATGATCAGACCCGCGAAGAGGCAGATGAGCGCGATCCCGCGCGCCTCACCTTCCCCGAGGAGCCACCCCCACTGGCGCTGTCCCTGCGCGCTGTCCATGTACGGGATCACGAGGAACTCGGCGATCGGGGCGATGAGGAACGCGGTGATCGGGGCCGCCGCCGCCTCCATCGCGGCCGCGGTGCCGAACACCCGTCCCTGGCGCGCGAACGGGACGACCTTCTGGATAACGGTCTGCTCCGCGGCCTCGACGGGCGGCACGAGCGCCATGTACACCCACATGCCGAGGACGTACAGCGGCCACCATTCGCGCAGCATGAAGATCGCCCCGAGGAGTCCCATCGCGATCACGATGAGCAGCATCGTGCGCACGGGCTTCCTGCCGAGGCCGAACTTGGCCACCAGTCCCCCGCCGATCAGGAATCCGGTCGACGCGAAGGCCAGGGCGAACCCCCACATCTGCGCGTCGAAGAGCGTGAGCCCGTACGGATCCATGAGCGCCATGTAGACGCCGCCGATGAGGTTGTTGAAGGTCGAGAAGACGATGAGCGCGAACAGCCCGGGAGCCTGGCGGATGGCCTGGACGCTGCCGCGGAAGTCGACGGCGCTCTTCGCCTCCGGATCGACCTCGGGCTCGGACTCCGGGATCCGGATGAACAGCAGGTGGGCGAAGGTGAGGGCCATCGCCACGATCGCGATCCCCAGGGTCCAGCCCATGCCGAGGAAGCCGATGGAGAGGCCGGAGAAGACGCTCGTGACGAGGAAGGCGAGCCCCTGCACCGTGCCGACGAGACCGTTGGCGTTGGCGCGCTTCTCCTCCGGCACCAGCAGCGTCACCGTGGTGGACAGCGCGATGTTGCGGAGCTGCTCGATCACCCCGCCGAACAGGATGACGCCGGAGAACAGCCAGAACCACGGTCCGCCGAGGTCGAGCAGGGACGCCTCGGGCTGCCACAGGTAGAGGACGCCCGCGACGAGGAACGCCGCTGCCGAGATCACGCTCGACAGGAGCATGACGCGGTGCTTGCGATGACGGTCGACGATGGTGCCGAACACCATCGCGAAGAACGCGACGAACAGCATGTAGGCACCGCCGATGATGCCCGTGGCCAGCACCGACCGGGTCTCGATGTAGACCCAGAAGGTGAGGGCGAACCACAGGAAGCTCGTCGTGACGTTGGCGATCAACGTGTTGACGAGGACGTTCGCGAAAGCGGTCTTCGCCGCGCTGCGTTCCATGGGTTCGAGGGTAGAGCGGGCCTCGGACATCCGGTAGGGGAAGGCGATTAGGCTTGTCCGGTGAGCATCCCGCACGACCCCGCCATCCGGGGCTTCGCCAGTGACAACTACTCCGGCATCCACCCCGAGGTCCTGGCGGCCCTCGCGGCCGCGAACGGGGGCCATCAGGTGGCCTACGGCGAGGACGCCTACACGGCCCGCCTGCAGGAGGTGTTCCAGGCGCACTTCGGCGAAACCGCCGCCGCGTACCCGGTGTTCAACGGCACCGGGGCGAACGTCACCGGTCTGCAGTCGATGCTGCCGCGCTGGGGTGCCGTGATTGCGGCCTCGACCGCGCACATCAACGTCGACGAGGGCGGAGCGCCGGAGAAGATCGGCGGCTTCAAGCTCCTCACCGTCCCCACCGACGACGGCAAGCTCACCCCCGAGCTCATCGACCGCGAGGCCTGGGGCTGGGGCGACGAGCACCGGGCACAGCCGCTCGTAGTCTCGATCACGCAGTCCACCGAGCTCGGCACGCTGTACACCGCGGAGGAGATCCGCACGATCGCGGATCACGTCCACGCGCGCGGCATGAAGCTGCACGTCGACGGCGCGCGCCTGTCGAACGCGGCCGCCGCCCTCGATCTGCCGCTGCGGGCGTTCACGACCGACGCCGGGGTGGACGTGCTGACCTTCGGCGGCACGAAGAACGGCGCCATGCTCGGCGAGGCCATCGTCGTGCTGAACCCGGACGCCGCCGTGGGCCTCAACTACGCACGCAAGTTCAACATGCAGCTCTCGTCGAAGATGCGCTTCGTCTCGGCACAGCTCATCGCCCTGCTCGACGGCGACCTGTGGCTGCGCAACGCCCGGCACGCCAACGCCATGGCGGCCCGGCTCCGCGCGCGGATCGAGGACGGCCTCGCCGACGGATCGATCGTCGGGGTGGAGTTCACGCAGCCGACGCAGGCGAACGGCGTGTTCGCGACCCTGCCCGAGGGCGTCGCCGATCAGCTCCGTGACGTTTTCCGCTTCTACGACTGGGACGCCGCCCGCCGCGAGGTGCGCTGGATGTGCGGCTTCGACACCGAGGAGTCCGACGTCGACGCCTTCGTCGACGCCCTCGCCCGACTCACCCGCCCCTAGTCCCGAGACCCCGGGGTCGCGTCGAGACCCCGGGCTCCGCGCGGGCGTACGCCGGGGTCTCGGCGGGAAGCCGGGGTCTCGGCGGCAAGGAAGCGGGTCAGCGGAGGAGGCCGAGGCTGGCGAGCGCGTGCCGGATGAGGGTGCCGCGGCCGCCCTCCATCTCGGCGGCGACGGCGTCGGAGGCGGCCGCCTCGGGCGAGAACCACGTCACCTCGAGGGCGTCCTGGCGCGGCTCGCACGTCCCGGTCACGGGCACCACGAAGGCGAGGGAGACGGCGTGCTGACGATCGTCGTGATACGCGCTCACCCCCGGGATCGGGAAGTACTCGGCCACCGTGAACGGCAGCGGCTGCGGCGGCAGGAGCGGGAAGGCCATCGGCCCGAGGTCGTTCTCGACGTGGCGGAACAGCGCGTCGCGGATCGTCTCGCCGAAGCGCACGCGGCCCGACACGATCGTGCGTGTGATCTCGCCGAGCGGGGTGGACCGCAGCAGCACGCCGATCTCGGTGACCTGACCGGAGCCGTCGGTGCGCACGGGGATCGCCTCGACGTAGAGCATCGGAAGGTGGCGCCGCGCCTCTTCCAGCTCGACGTCGCTCAGCCAGCCGGGGTTCGCATCCGGCACCGGCGGGTTCGCATCGCGGAACGAACCGAGGCCCTCGTCTTCGGGCTCCGGCTCCGGATCGGGTGTGCGCACCGCCATGCCTCCTTTCTACCAGCCGTCCTCGTCGATGGCAGCACCGGCGCGAGCCCTGGCAGGATGACGGTGTGACCGAGAACCTGACGATCGACGATGCGGCGACGCGCTGGTCGCACACCGACCGCGCCGGGCTCCCGCTGCTCGTGCTGCTGCACGGGTACGGCGCCGATGAGCACGACCTCTTCGGCCTCGTCCCGTATCTCCCCGCCGGCGTCGCCGTGGCCTCGGTCGCCGCACCGCTGACCCCGCCGTGGCCGACCCCCGGTCGCTCCTGGTACCCGATCGAGGGGCTCGACGGACGCAGCTCCACCGCCGTCACCCTCGCGGCGGAGGCGTTCCTGCGCTGGCTCGACGACGCCGCGGCGGACGCGCCGTCGGTGGCGCTGCTCGGGTTCTCTCAGGGCGCCGCGGTGTCACTCCAGGCCCTGCGGCTGGCCCCCGAACGGTTCGGCGCGGTCGTCGCGCTGAGCGGCTACGCCGCCCCGGACGCCCTCCCCGGCGATGCGCACCTCGCGGAAGTCAGCCCCCCGGTGTTCTGGGGCCGCGGTTCCCACGACGACGTCATCCCCGCGCCGCTGATCGCCCACACGGCGCAATGGCTCCCCGCGCACACGTCCCTGTCCGGTCGCGTCTACAGCGGACTGACCCACAGCATCTCCGAGGAGGAGCTCGGCGACGTGCACCGGTTCCTCACGACCTGGGTCGAGGGGATCGGCGCGGATCAGGCGGAGGGGTCCCGGCCGTCCTGAACGCCGTCAGCGGAGTCCGGGTCATCGACATCGCCCTCCGCCGCGTCTCCCCTGCCGCCCGCGGAACCCCGGAAGGCCACGGACAGGGCGACGCCGATCGCGAGACCGATCCCGATGCCGAGGATCCAGTTGCCCAGCGCCATCCCCATCGAGACGCCGATGGCCACGCCCACCGCGAGACCGATGCCGAGCCCTGTCCGTGCGCGCATCTCGTCGGGACTGGGGTTCCGATCGTCTGCCATGCCTCCACGGTACGTGGCGTCGCGCGGCCCCGCATCCTCCGCGCGACGGACCGGCGACACGCCCGGGAGTTGCGCGGCGCGACACGCCCGGGTATCGTCGTGGCGTCCTGTCCGCCGTGTCTGGAAGTCCTTTGATCTGAATCGTCGCCTCCGCGCCCCTCTTCTCGCGCGCTGACCCGACGATCGCCGACTCCCCGGCAGACGCCCTCCTCCGCTTCCGTGACTCCACGGTCCGAAGGGCTCGGTGTCAGTGCACCCTCGCACTCGACAGGAGACACCCCATGTCACAGCCCTCTTCCTCGCACGCCGCCGTCGTCCTCGACCGCCTCTCCCTCACCTGGCCCGACGGCACGGTCGCCCTCGACGGCGTGTCCGGAGCCTTCGGCGCCGGGCGCACGGGACTCGTCGGCCGCAACGGCGCCGGCAAGTCCACGCTGCTCCGGCTGATCGCCGGGGAGCTCGCCCCCACCTCCGGAACGCTCAGCACCTCGGGCGAGGTCGCCTTCCTCCCCCAGCAGCTCACGCTCGACGTGGACCGCCGGGTGTCCGACCTCCTCGGGGTGACGGCCGCCCTCGATGCCGTGCGGGCCATCACCGCCGGTGATGTCGACCCCGCGCACTTCGACGCGGTCGGCGACGACTGGGACATCGAGGCGCGGGCGGAGGCCTCCCTCGCGGAGGCCGGGCTCGCCCCCGCCTTCCTCGACCGCACGGTCGGTGAGCTGTCCGGAGGGGAGGCCGTGCTCGTCGCGATCGCCGGCATCCGGCTGCGGCGGGCTCCCATCACCCTCCTCGACGAGCCGACGAACAACCTCGACCGCGACGCCAGGGCGGCCCTCGCCGCGATGGTGCAGTCGTGGAAGGGCACGCTCATCGTCGTGAGCCACGACCTCGCTCTGCTCGAGCTCATGGACGACACCGCCGAGCTGTATGGACGGAACCTCTCCGTGTTCGGCGGCCCCTACTCCGAGTGGCGCGCCTGGCTGGACGCGGAGCAGGACGCGGCGAAGCAGGCCGAGGTCGCCGCCGCCCAGGTGCTCCGCAAGGAGAAGCGGCAGCGGATCGAGGCCGAGGTCAAGCTCGCCCACCGGGCCCGGACCGCCAAGAAGGCCGAGGTCGAGAAGCGCGTCCCGAAGATCGTCGCGCACGGTCGGAAGATGGCCGCCGAGGTGTCCGCGGGGAGGCTGCGCACCGAGGTCGGCGCGAAGGAGGACGCGGCCCGCGCGGCACACGATGCCGCGGGGCGACGGGTCCGCTCCGACGCGTCGATGAAGATCGAGCTGCCGGACCCCGACGTGTCGCGGAGCCGGCGGATCGCCGAGCTCGGCGGACCGGAGCGGTCGTGGGTGATCCAGGGTCCCGAGCGCGTGGCCCTCATCGGCCGGAACGGCGCCGGCAAGACGACGCTGCTGGAGCGGTTGGTCTCTGGCGCCGCGCCCCACTCCGAAGACGAGGCGTCGGAACGACCGGAACTGCGGGCGGAGGCGCTCACCGACCGGATCGGCTACCTGCCGCAGCGGGTGGACGGTCTCGACGAGGGCCTGTCCGTGTTCGAGAACGTGGCCGCCGCGGCACCCCAGGTCCCGGAGAAGGAGCTCCGCAACCGGCTCGCCCGGTTCCTCATCCGGGGCGGGACGACCGACCGCCCGGTGTCGGCGCTCTCCGGCGGGGAGAGGTTCCGGGTCGCCCTGGCCCGGCTGCTCCTCACGGATCCGGCTCCCCACCTCGTCGTCCTCGACGAGCCGACGAACAACCTCGACCTCGACACGGTCGACCAGCTCGTCGAGGCGCTGCGGGCGTACCGCGGGGCGGTGCTCGTCGTGAGTCACGACGACGCCTTCCTCGCCCGGCTCGACCTCGACCTCACCCTGGAGATCGATGCCGACGGCGGGTTGCGGGAGGTCGGGTGACATCTTCCGTCGTTCCGTCTGCACGACCTGGGTCCGCCCGCACGACCGGAACCGTGGTTCCGTCGTGCGGGCGGAACCGGGTCGTGCGGGTGGGGCAGCAGCGTGTCAAGGTCCGGGCCGGATGTCGGTGGGGTCGGGAATGATGGAGGCATGAGCGACGTGCTCGACCGCTTCACCCCGGCCACACAGGACTGGTTCCGGGGTGCCTTCACCGCACCCACGCCGGCGCAGGCGGGCGCGTGGGAGGCGATCTCCGCCGGCAAGCACGCCCTCGTCGTCGCCCCGACGGGTTCCGGCAAGACGCTGTCGGCGTTCCTCTGGGCCATCGACAGCGTGTTCCGCGAGCGTGCCGACCTCCCGGAGGAGCCGAAGAAGGACGGGTCCCGCACGCGGATCCTGTACATCTCCCCGCTCAAGGCCCTCGGCGTCGACGTGGAGCGCAACCTGCGCTCGCCCCTCATCGGCATCGGGCAGTCCGCGCGGCGACTCGGTCTCACCGCCCCCGGCATCACGGTGGGCGTCCGCTCCGGTGACACCACGTCGAGCGATCGCCGCAAGCTCGTGTCCGATCCGCCCGACATCCTCATCACGACGCCCGAGTCGCTGTACCTCATGCTCACCAGCCGGGCCGGCGACACCCTGCGCGACGTGCACACGGTCATCATCGACGAGGTGCACGCGGTCGCCGCCACCAAGCGCGGCGCGCACCTCGCGGTGAGCCTGGAGCGCCTCGACGCCCTCCGCCGCTCCCACGGGGCGGAGACCGCGGCGCAGCGCATCGGCCTCTCGGCGACCGTCCGCCCGATCGACGAGGTGGCGCGGTTCCTCGGCGGCGCCGACCCGGTCGAGATCGTCGCTCCCCCGGCATCGAAGACCTTCGAGCTCGGCGTCGTCGTGCCGATGGACGACATGACCAACCCGCCACCGCCGCCCGGGGCGCCGCCGGAGGCCCCGGGGATCGATGCGGAGTACACCGAGGTCACCGGCTCGGTGTGGCCGCACGTCGAGGAGGCGATCGTCGACCGCATCCTCCAGAACAACTCGACCATCGTCTTCGCGAACTCCCGCCGCCTCGCCGAACGGCTGACCGGACGGTTGAACGAGATCTATGCGGAGCGGATCGGGGTCGCTCTTCCGGAGTCGACCGTGCCCGCCGCGATGATGGCACAGGCGGGGTCGACCGCCGGCGCCGATCCCGTGCTCGCCAAGGCTCACCACGGCTCGGTGTCGAAGGAGCAGCGCGCGCAGGTCGAGGAGGAGCTGAAGTCGGGGGTGCTCCGCTGTGTGGTCGCCACGAGCAGCCTGGAGCTCGGCATCGACATGGGCGCCGTCGACCTCGTGATCCAGGTCGAGGCACCGCCGTCCGCGGCCTCCGGGCTCCAGCGCGTGGGACGGGCCGGGCACCAGGTCGGCGAGATCAGCCGCGCGGCCCTGTTCCCCAAGCACCGCGGGGACGTGCTGCACACCGCGATCGTGACGGAGCGGATGCTCGCGGGGAAGATCGAGGCCATCCAGGTCCCGCGGAACCCGCTCGACATCCTCGCCCAGCAGACCGTCGCGGCCAGCGCCCTCGGAGCGATCAGCGTCGAGGAGTGGTTCGAGACCGTCCGCCGTTCCGCCCCGTTCCAGTCGCTCCCCCGCTCCGCGTACGAGGCCACGCTCGACCTGCTGGCCGGCCGCTTCCCCTCCGACGAGTTCGCCGAGCTGCGCCCGCGCCTCGTCTGGGATCGCGACGCCGGCACGCTCACGGGCCGTCCGGGGGCACAGCGGATCGCGGTCACCAGCGGCGGCACCATCCCCGACCGGGGCCTGTTCGGCGTCTTCGTGGCCGGCGAGTCCACGGGTGCCCGCGTGGGCGAGCTCGACGAGGAGATGGTCTACGAGTCCCGGGTCGGCGACGTGTTCACCCTGGGCACCACGAGCTGGCGCATCGCCGAGATCACCCACGACCGCGTCAACGTCATCCCCGCCTACGGCCAGCCCGGCAAGGTGCCGTTCTGGCACGGCGACGGCATCGGCCGCCCGTTCGAGCTGGGCGAGGCGCTCGGGGCGTTCTCCCGCGAGGTGTCCGCCGCGAAGCCGGAGAAGGCGGAGCAGCGGCTCATCGCGGCCGGACTCGACGAGCAGGCGCGCGCCAACCTCCTCGCGCATCTCTCCGAGCAGCGGGAGGCCACGGGCACCCTGCCGACGGACCGTACGCTCACCGTGGAGCGCGGACACGACGAGGTCGGCGACTGGCGCGTCATCCTGCATTCCCCGTACGGCATGAAGGTGCATGCGCCCTGGGCGCTCGCGATCAATGCGCGGGTGCGGGAGCGTCTCGGCGTCGAGGGCTCCGCGGTGGCGAGCGACGACGGCATCATCGTGCGCATCCCCGACGCCGAGTCGGAGCCGCCCGGTGCAGAGCTGTTCGTGTTCGATCCGGACGAGCTGGAGCAGCTCGTCACGCAGGAGGTCGGCGGCTCGGCGCTGTTCGCCTCGCGGTTCCGCGAGTGCGCCGCGAGGGCGCTGCTCATGCCCCGCACGAACCCCAACCGCCGCACGCCGCTCTGGCAGCAGCGCCAGCGCTCGGCCCAGCTCCTCGAGGTCGCACGCCGGCACCCCACGTTCCCCGTGATCCTGGAGACCCTGCGCGAGGTGCTGCAGGACGTCTACGACCTGCCGTCGCTCCGGAAGCTCGCGACGAGCATCGCCGACCGCCGCATCCGCCTCGTCGAGACCCAGCCAGGACAGCCGTCGCCCTTCGCGCGCGACCTCCTCTTCGGCTACGTCGGCGCGTTCATGTACGAGGGCGACTCGCCGCTGGCCGAGCGCCGAGCGGCCGCCCTGTCCGTCGATCCGGCACTGCTGGGCGAGCTGCTGGGCACGGTCGAGCTGCGCGAGCTCCTCGACCCCGACGTCATCGCGCAGTTCGAGCGCGAGGCCCAGCGCCTCGACCCGGAGCGTCGGGCGCGCGGCCTGGAGGGCGTCGCCGACCTGCTCCGGCTGCTCGGACCGCTCGACACCGACGAGGTGGCGGCACGCCTCGATCCGGAGTCCACCGGCGGAGCGACCGCGGCGACGCTGCTCGACGACCTCGTGACCGCGCGGCGGGCCATCCCCGTCACGATCGCCGGGGTGGCCAGGGTCGCCGCGATCGAGGACGCCGGGCGCCTGCGCGACGCGCTCGGGGCGGCCCTGCCGACCGGCATCCCCGTGGCCTTCCTCGAGCCCCTGGCGGATCCCCTCGGCGACCTCGTGGCCCGTCACGCCCGCACCCACGGCCCGTTCACCACCGCGTCCGTCGCCGAGCGCTTCGGTCTCGGCACCGCGGTCGCCCGGCACACCCTGCAACGTCTGGAGACGAACGGCCGCCTCACGAGCGGGTACTTCCTCCCCACCGCGGCCGGCAGCGGCGACGACATCGAGTGGTGCGACACCGAGGTGATGCGGCGGCTGCGCATGCGGTCGCTCGCGGCGATCCGCGGGTCCGTCGAGCCGGTCTCCCCGGAGGCCTATGCGCGGTTCCTTCCGGACTGGCAGCATCTCGGTCGCCCCCTGGAGGGCATCGACGGGGTGCTCACGGTGATCGAGCAGTTCGCCGGCGTGCCCATCCCCGCCAGCGCCTGGGAGTCGCTCGTCCTGCCGTCGCGGGTGCGCGACTACAGCCCGGCGATGCTCGACGAGCTCACGGCCGCGGGCGAGGTGATCTGGTCGGGACACGGCACGCTCCCCGGGCGCGACGGGTGGGTCTCGCTGCACCCGGCCGATCTCGCCCCGTTCACCCTGCCCGATCCTGACGCGGAGATCGCCGCGGAGTCGCTGGAGGCGCGCCTCCTCGCGGCCCTCGCGGCGGGCGGCGCCTACTTCGCCGCGCAGCTCAAGGAAATGACCGGCGCCGAGAACGAGCAGTCGGTGCTGGAGGCCCTGTGGTCGCTGACGTGGTCCGGGCACGTCACCAACGACACGTTCGCGCCGATCCGCTCGCTGCTGACCGGGGGCTCCCAGGCCCACAAGGTCAAGCGCCGCGCTCCGCGTGCGCGCACCTATCGCGGTATGTCGCTCACGCGCACCGCTCCGCGCCCGACCTCCATCGGCGGACGCTGGTCGCTGCTCCCCGAGGTCGAGACCGATCCCGCGCGCCGCGCGACCGTCACCGCCGGACTGCTCCTCGACCGGTACGGCGTGGTCACCCGCGGAGCCGTGCAGTCGGAGGGCGTCCCCGGCGGATTCGCGCAGGCGTACCGCGTGCTGGCCGGGTTCGAGGAGGCGGGGCACTGCCGCCGCGGCTACGTGATCGAGAAGCTCGGCGCCGCGCAGTTCGCCGCCTCCGCCACGGTCGACCGTCTCCGCACGTACGCCGGCCTCGCCGACCCACCGCCGCGGAAGGCCGTCACCCTGGCGGCCACCGACCCGGCGAACCCGTACGGCGCGGCGCTCGGGTGGCCGAAGCTCGAGGGCGTGTCGCACCGCCCGGGGCGCAAGGCCGGCGGGCTCGTGGTGCTCGTCGACGGCGCCCTCGTCCTGTCGCTCGAGCGCGGCGGACGGACCGTGCTGTGCTTCACGGACGACGAGGAGGTGCTGCAGGCCGCCGCCGCCGACCTCGCGACGACGGCCAGGGACCGCCGCCTCGACACCCTCACCGTCGAGAAGGTGAACGGCGAGGGGGTCTACGGCACGATCCTCGGGCGGGCCCTGCAGGAGGCGGGCTTCGTGCAGACGCCGCGCGGCTTCACGCTCCGCAAGGCCGTCTGACCCGGCCTCACCACGACACGAGTGGTACCATATTCCGTACCAGAAAGGGAACGACATGGCCATCACGACGAGCGAAGCGCGGCGGGATCTGTTCGGCCTGATCGAGCGGGTCAACCTGGATCACAGCGAGGTCGAGATCACGTCGCGCCGCGGCAGCGCCGTCCTCATGTCCAAGGCGGAGTACGACTCCCTGGTGGAGACGAGTTATCTGCTGCGCTCGCCCGCGAACGCCCGGCGACTCCTCAGCGCCCTGGCCGCGGTCCACGACGGCGACGTCTCGGAGCACGACCTCGACGAGGCATGACCGTTCGGCTTCTCGTCTGGACCCCCGAGGGGTGGGAGGACTACGTCCACTGGCAGACCGAGGACCGGCGCACTCTCAAACGGATCAACCTCCTGATCGCCGACACCCTCCGCGACGATCCCTTCCAGGGGATCGGAAAGCCCGAGCCCCTCAAGCATGCTCTCGCCGGCGCGTGGTCACGGCGCATCGATGAAGCTCATCGCCTCGTGTACACCGCGACCGATCGCCACGTGACCATCCTGCAAGCCCGCTACCACTACTGACCCCCCTACCCTGGAGCCATGATCCGAGAGTTCGCCGCCGGCGTCCGCACCCTGTTCCGCGGCTTCGGCGTGTGGCGCACCCGCCCGGGGCTGATGGCGCTCGGGCTCGTCCCCGCGATCATCGCGCTCGTGCTCCTCGCCGCCGTCCTCGTGCCGCTGATCCTGTCGATGCCCTCGCTGTCGGCCTGGCTCACCCCCTTCGCCGACGGATGGGTCGAGCCCTGGCGCGGGTTCCTGCGGACCGCGGTCAGCCTCGTGGTGGTCGCCGCCGCGCTCGCGCTGGCCAGTTCGGTGTTCAGCGCCCTCACCCTCACGATCGGCGACCCGTTCTACCAGCGGATCTGGCACGCCGTGGAGAAGGACCTCGGCGACCCGCCTCCCGCCGACGGCGGCAGTTTCTGGATCACCGTCGGTGAAGGTCTCCGACTGGTCGTGCTCGGCATCCTCATCGCCCTCCTCGTGCTCCTCATCGGCCTCCTGCCCGGTGTCGGCGGCGTCCTCGGCGCGGTGTCCGGCGTGGTCCTCACGGGCCGCCTGCTCGCGCGGGAGCTGACCGGTCGAGCCTTCGACGCGCGCGATCTCAGCCCGGCCGCCCGCGCCGCACTGTTCTCCGGCAGTCGCGCCCGCGTGCTCGGCTTCGGGGTCGCCACCCAGCTCTGCTTCCTCATCCCGGGCGGCGCCGTCGCCGTGATGCCGGCCGCGGTCGCGGGAAGCACGATGCTGGCGCGCGACATGCAAGCCCGCACCCCGCTCGCGGTCGCCACCCCCGCACCGGCGCCGGGACGGCACGACCGCACGACCGGGATCGCCTGATGCCTGAGGGCGATACCGTCTTCCGCACGGCCCGCCGCCTGGACGAGGCCCTCGCGGGCGGCGAGGTCACGCGCTTCGACCTCCGCGTGCCGCGCTTCGCGACCCTCGATCTGACCGGACAGCGGGTGCAGGGCGCCGTCCCCCGTGGCAAGCACCTGCTGCTGCGGATCGGCGAGAGCACGCTGCATTCGCATCTGCGCATGGACGGCGCCTGGTTCGTATACCGGCCCGGCGAGAAGTGGCGGCATCCCGCGTTCAAGGTGCGGGCGATCGTCGGCACGGCCGAACGCGAGGCCGTGGGCGTGGACATCGCCGAAGTCGAGGTCGTTCCCACCAGGGACGAAGACGACCTCGTCGGCTACCTCGGCCCCGACCCCCTCGCCGCCGACTGGGACCCGATCGAGGCCGCGCGCCGACTCAGCGCCGACACCCGGGCCATCCACGTCGCCCTGCTCGATCAGCGCAACGTCGCGGGCTTCGGCAACGAGTACGCGGCAGAACTCCTGTTCCTCCGCGGAATCCTGCCGACCACCCCGGCCCCGGAGGTCGACGTCGCCGCCCTCCTCGACCTGGGCGTGCGAACCATCCGCGCGAACCGCGACCGCCGCAACCGCACCTTCACCGGCATCGATCGTCCGGGCCAGGCGACGTGGGTCTACGGACGCGCCGGACGCCCCTGCCGACGCTGCGGAACGCTCATCCGCCGCGGGGAGCTGGGGGCCGATCCGACCCGCGAGCGGATCACGTTCTGGTGCCCTCGATGTCAGCGTTGAGCCGTATCCATCCGCGGGAATGAATCTCCCCCTCCCGTGGTTGTTGATATATCCGGAGAACTCCGGAGCACGGGAGGAATCGTGGGCAAGAACTACGTCGACATCGAGAACGACCACGGAGCGACGCTGCGGTACCGCAAGCACGCCAACGGTCGCGGTCTCGTCGCGCATGGCGCCAAGGTGCATCCGAAGGCGCACATCGAGGCGGGAGCCTACATCGAACCGGGAGCACGCGTTGGAGCGGGGGCCATCGTCGCCCGCGGTGCGTGGGTGGACGAGGACGCCGTGATCGGCGAGGGCGCGTACATCGACGCCCACGCGCACGTCGGCCAGGGCGCGGCGGTCGGCGATCACGCGCACGTCGGCGTCCGCACCGACATCGGCGCCGGGGCCCGCATCGTACGAGGCGCCCGCATCGGCGACGACGAGACGGTCGCGGCGGGCCTCACCGTCGCCACCGATCAGAAGGGTCTCTGGCTGGCGGCCTGACCGCTCTCAGAGCAGTCGCCGCTCCGAGGCCCACGCGGTGAGCTCGTGGCGGGAGGAGAGCTGCAGCTTGCGCAGCACCGATGAGACGTGGGTCTCCACGGTCTTGATGGAGATGAACAGCGCGGCGGCGACCTCCTTGTAGGCGTAGCCGCGGGCGATCAGTCGCATCACCTCCGGCTCGCGCGACGAGAGGCGGTCGAGCTCGTCCGTCGCGGTGGCGGTCTCGCCGGCCACGGCGCCGAACGCGTCGAGCACGAATCCCGCGAGCCGCGGCGAGAACACCGCGTCCCCCTCGGCGACGGCGCGCACGGCGTCGCTCACCTCGCGGCCCGAAGAGCCCTTGGTGATGTAGCCGCGCGCCCCGGCCCGGATCACCCGCACGACGTCGGCCGCCGCATCGGAGACGCTCAGGGCGAGGAACCGCGTCGTCGTCGGTCCCGTCCCTCGGATCACGGCCTCCCCACCCGCCGCGTCGTCGCCCCCACCGCCGGGGAGGTGCACATCGAGGAGCACCACGTCCGGGGCCGTCTCCACGATCACGGCGATCGCCGAGGGCACGTCCGCCGCCTCGCCCACGACCTCGACGCTCGCATCGAGATCGGCCCGCAGGCCGGAGCGGAAGATGGAGTGGTCGTCGACGATCACGACGCGGAGACGGTCAGCCACGGGGCTCCTGTCGGATCGGTCCCCGCTCCGGGGACGAGATGGTGGGCAGGCGCAGATGCACCTCGGTACCGGCGTCGTCGCTGCGCACCGACCCCGTGCCGCCCGCGCGACGCAGCCGCCCGATGATCGACTCCCGCACGCCGAGCCGATCGCCGGGCACCTCGTCGAGCCGGAATCCGGGACCGCGGTCGCGGACGAACACGTCCACGCCGTCGACCCGACCCTCGATGTAGACGGAGATCTCGCCGCCCGCGTGCCGGGCGGCGTTCAGCATCGCCTCCCGGGCCGCGGCCGCCAGTTCCCCGCTCGCCCGCTCCGCCGACAGCCCCGCCGAGACCACGTCGATCCGGACCGGGTGGTCGATCTCGAGCGCTCCGGCGTAGTCCCGCAGGTCGGTCGGCAGGTCGCTGTCCGCCGGAGCATCGCCGTCATACAGCCAGGCACGCAGCTCCCGCTCCTGCGCGCGGGCCAGCCGTGCCGCCTCGCTCGATGCCCCGGCCCGGTTCTGGATGAGGGCGAGCGTCTGCAGCACCGAGTCATGCAGGTGCGCGGCCATGACGCTGCGCTGCTCCTCCCGGATGCGGCGCACGCGCTCCCCCGCCAGCTCCCGCCAGCGCGGGATGAGGGCCGAGGCCACCACCGCCACCAGCCCGGCCAGCGGGAGCAGCACGAGCACGACACCCGAGCGCGCGATCGGCCACGAGAGGAGCAGGAGAACGACGAGGCCGAGGATGAGCACCGCGAGGATGCGGACGGTGGTGGTGTGCCGAGGGCCGCGGGCCGTGTCGGTGCGATCGATGAGCGTGGCCCACAGCCCGGAGGCGGTCGCGCACAGCGTGGTGCCGCCGACGACCACGGCCGCCGTTCCCGGAGGAATCGAGCCGTTCAGCCAGTCGCTGCCCCCGCGCCACACCACGACGACGAGGGCGCCGACGGCCGCGAGGACCAGCAGGAGCCAGGCGACCGGGAGGCGACGCGTCGGCGCCGTCGTCCCCTCCGCCCACGGCATGAGGGTCCAGCACCAGGCGTACAGGAGCACACCCGCGCCGCCGCAGAGCGTCAGAGCGACGAACAACGCCCGCACCAGCCCGACGCGCACACCGAGGTGCCGCGCGAGCCCGGCGCTCACTCCGGTCACGAGAGCATCGCGATCGCGGGTCAGCGCCGGACGCGCGGTCGCCGGCGCGGGGCCGGGGAGCGTGGAGACGGCGGAGGGCATACGGTCATCCAATCATCCGCCTCCGCTCTCCGGGACCTCCCCGGCGCGGAATCAGGGTGCGCTCAGGGGATCCCCCCATGGCCCCGCGGCGCCGCCGACCGCGAGGATCGACTCATGACGATTCCGACCGCTCCGCCACCGCCCGCCGACCACGAGGCACCGGCACCGGAAGCCCCCCGCCGACCGCGCGGCGCCGACAGGTTCCTGCTGTGGGTCGCCGGCCTCGGCGTGGTGCGCACGGACGGCTGGCTGGGTGGCGTGGCCGCCGGCCTCGCGATCCGCCTCCGCATCGATCCGCTGATCGTGCGCGGGGTCCTCGTCGTCGCGGCCCTCTTCGGTCTTCCGGCCCTGTTCCTGTACGCCCTCGCCTGGGCGGTGCTGCCGGACGTCGACGGCCGCGTGCATCTGCGTGATCTGCTGCAGCGCCGGTACGACCCCGTGCAGCTCGGCATCCTCGCCCTCGCCGTGATCGGCCTCTTCCCGACGGCGCCGCTCGCCGGGCGCCTGTTCGGCCTCGGCTACGACGGCTGGTCCGCACTGTCGACGGTCACCTGGGTGGTCGGGCTCGTGCTCGCCGCCGCCTTGCTCTTCCTCATCGTGCGTGCCGCGCGCCGCACTCCGGGCGCTTCCGCGCCGGATCCGGCGGGGGCTTCCGCAGATCCGGCGGCCCCGGCCGCGTCCGCCCCCAACGTGGGTTCGGGTCCCGCCACGGGGGCGGACGCCATTCCCTCCACGGCGACGGACGCTCCGGTCTCTGTACCGCTCGCCGACGCCGTCGGGCACGACGTCCTCGCCATTCCCGCACCTCCCGCACCCCTGCCTCCGGGCACCCAGGACCCCGTCGCGCTGGAGGCCTGGCGCGCCCAGCACGCCGCCTGGAAGGAGCAGGATCAGGCCTGGCGGCGCCAGCAGCAGGATGCGGAGCGCGCCGCACGCGACCAGCTCCGCCGGGAGCGTCAGGCCGAGGCGGCCGTGTTCGCCGCCGCAGCCGCGGAGCGCCGACGTATCCGCCGCGCGTCGAATCCGCGCGCCGGCTTCCCGTTCGTCATGACCGCCCTCGGACTCGCGATCGTCGTCGGCGCCGGCGTGGGACTCGCCGTCGGCGAAGCCCTCGGCGGCGCGCTCGGGCTGTTGTCCGGCGCGCTGGTCCTGGCCCTGGCGATGATCACGGCCGGAGCCCTCCGTCGCCGCAGCGGCGCCCTGGCCTTCCTCACCGTGGTGACGCTGGCCGCGGGTCTCCTCACGGGCTTCCTGTCCACGATGCCCGGTCTCACCCTCGGGTACGCCTCGCTCACGAACAACCAGGAGGCGCACGTCCGACAGCCGTTCGGCGACCTGTACCTGCAGCTCCACCGGCACGACGGCGGCCCCCGCCCCATCGAGATCGAGAAGGGGTCGGGGCGGACCGAGATCTTCGTCGACGCCGGCGTACAGCTGCAGCTCCGCGGCACTGTCGGCGACGACGTGGAGGTGAGCTGGCTCCGCTTCGACCCGGACGATCCGATGATCATGGACGCCGGCGTCATCGCCGCGACGCCGCGGGGCGACGAGAACGTCATCTCCGCGAACATCTCCGCCGAGGAGGGCAGTCCCTCGACGATCCAGGCCGTGACCATCGACCAGGCGAGCGGCGTCATCGTCGTGACCCTGCAGGAGCCCGAGGAGGGCCAGGAATGAGCACCGAGACCATCACCGCACCCCGGGTGCGCTGGGCAGCCGTCATCTGGGGGACGACCTTCGCCGCGATCGCCGCGGGGGCGCTGTGGTTCCTCACCGATGCGGAGCGCCGCGCCGCGCTGGCCGACGGCGTCGGGACGATGACTCCCGCCACCCTGCTCACGATCGTGCTCCTCACCGCGGGGGCGCTGTTCCTCGTCGGCGGTGTCGCCGGACTGGTCCGGCGGACCCAGCGGAACTCCCCCGCCGAGGACTCGGAGGACGCCGAGTAGCCTGGATCCCATGGCGCACCAGGGACGACGACCCGCGAAGGGCTCCGGCAAGGGCTCACCCGCCCACCGGGGCCGTGCCGCGGGCAGCGGCTCACGCCAGGGGAAGCCGGCCCCGCGCCGCGCACCCCGTGCCGAGAAGGTCGTGTTCGACGCTCCGGCAGCCGCACCCGAGGAGCCGCGGACGTTCCGCCTCGGTGCCGTGCCCGGAGCGACGCCGGGCAAGTGGATCGACACGTGGAAGCGGCGCCTGCCCCACGTGGCCCTCGAACTCGTCCCGATCGAGGTCTCCGGGCAGCGAGAGGCGCTCGACGATCTCGACGCCGCCCTCGTGCGCCTCCCGCTGGACGACGACGCCCTGCACGTCATCCCGCTGTACGACGAGGTCCCCGTCGTCGTGGCCTCGACCGATTCGCACCTGCTCGCGGCGGACGAGCTGACGACCGCCGACCTCGACGGCGAGGTGCTGCACTCCCTGTCCGACGACGTGCTCGGGCCGGTGGAGGTGCCGGGCACCATCCCCCCACGCGGCGGCCCCCTGTCGACCGCCGACGCGATCGCCACGGCGGCGACGGGTGTCGGCATCGTCCTCGTGCCGATGTCGCTGGCCCGACTGCACCACCGGAAGGACGCCGACTACCGGGTCCTCGCCGACGGCCCGGTCTCGACGGTCGCCCTCGCCTGGCCGCGCGACCGGACCACGCCCGACGTCGAGACGTTCGTCGGGATCGTCCGAGGACGCACCGCGAACTCGTCCCGCTGAGCCGTCAGGACCGGACCCTCCCCCTCGTTAGAATCGCCTGATGGCCTCGCTTCTCTACGTCTGCGTGCGACCCGAGACCGGGGCGGCGGATGCCGAGCACGCCTCGTTCCGGCGGGCGCTCGGAGTCGACGTGGTCGATCGTCTCGATCTGCTGCACGAGCCGCTGACCGAAGCCCACCTCGACCGATACCGCGGGGTTGTCATCGGCGGTTCTCCCTTCAACGTCACCGACGTCGAGAAGACCCCGGTGCAGCGGCGCGTGGAGGCCGATCTGGAGACGCTCGCCCGCGCCGCACGGGAACAGCGGATCGCCGCGTTCTTCACCTGCTTCAGCATCGGGGTGCTCACCCGGCTCCTCGGCGGCGAGGTCGTGACGACCATGCCGGAGGCGGCGAGCGCGACGGTCATCGATACGACACCGGAGGGCGCCGTCGATCCCGTGTTCGGCCCGTCCGGCCCCGCGCTCACCGTCTTCACCGCGCACAAGGAGAGCGCCGCGACGACTCCGCCGGGGGCCGTGCTGCTCGCCACCAACGCGACCTGCCCCGTGCAGGCCTACCGGGTGGGCACCCACCTGTACGCCGCCCAGTTCCATCCCGAGCCGACACCGCGCGACTTCGCCGACCGCATGACGTTCTACCGCACGACCGGGTACTTCGACCCGGCGCAGTTCGACGCGGTGCAGCAGGAGGTCCTCGCGGCCTCGGTCACCGAGGGCGCCGCCCTGCTCCGCCGCTTCGCCGAGATGTTCGGCTGAGATCAGGTCGGGGCATCACCGCGGAGCAGCAGCGGGACGCGCTCACGCAGGTAAGCCTCCAGCGGCATGAACCCGCCTGCCTGACTCCAGCGCACCGACGGCACGCCGTCGATGAGCGCGAGCGGACCGGAGGAGCCTCCCGCGTCGACCGCGTCGACGTCGATCACGCTCCAGCCGACGTGCACGACATCCCCCTCGTGGAAGCCGCCGCGCAGGGCGAGGGCCCGGCGCTCGGCCCGTGCCCGCGCGGACTCGGCGGTGTATCCCCGACGCCCCGGGTCCGCCGCGCGGAGCACCTCCGCCGTCGCCAGGGCATGCGTGTCGGTGAGCAGGATGACGCCGAGGTGCCAGGCCTCGCCGACACGGACGATCCGACGCCCGCGCCAGCGCGAGTCCTTCTCCTCGCCCAGCCCCTCCTTGGGGGCGCCGGCGAGATCCTGCACGGCCTGGGTCAGCAGGGCGGAGGCGGTGGTCACAGCTCCCCCAGCGTGGTCTGGTCGGCAAGGCGCGGGCCCGCGACCTGCGCACGATCGCCCCGCAGCGTCATCCCGATCAGCGGGTACAGGAGCACCGACAGCATGCCCGCCCCGACCAGCGCGGCCGCGGTCCCGGAGTCGAGCATGTCCTGGTCCACGCCGATCGCGGTGACCGCGACGATGATCGGCAGTCCGGTGGCTGCGAGCAGGCCGAGCGCGGCGCGGTCGCGTCCGCTCGCGCCCGCCGGGGCGGACAGCTGGGCGGCCGACCCGCGGATCACCAGGAGCGCCAGCAGGAACACCGGCACCAGGGACATCGCCGAGGGAGACGTCAGCAGCGCCTGCAGGTCGAACGTCACCCCCGTGTAGAGGAAGAACACCGGGACGAGGAAGCCGAACGCCAGACCCTCGATCTTGCTCTCGACCTCCGCCGCATCCTTCTCGGGCGCCCGCGCCATGATGATGCGCCAGATGGCCCCCGCGACGAAGGCGCCGAGGAGCATGTCCAGGTCGAGCATCACGCTGAGGCCGACGAGGGCCGCGATGAGGAGGATCACGAAGCGCACCCCGAACTGGTCGGAGGTGTGGAGGGTCGCGCGCACGATGCCGTGCAGGCGCCCGTGCGGCACCCGGTGCGCGACGAGGACGGCGAGGCCCGCCAGCACGACGAAGGTCAGCAGCACCGCCGTGGCCAGGGGCGTCGTCCGGGTGCTGAGGAAGATCGAGATCGCGATCAGCGGCAGGAACTCCCCCACGGCGCCGATCGTGCTGATGGCACGGCCGAACGGGGTGTCCAGCTCCTTCGCATCGCGCAGGATCGGCATCAGCGTGCCGAGAGCGGTCGAGCTCAGCGCGATCCCGATGACGACCATGCCCTCACCAGGGGCGAAGAAGAACCCGAGCCCGATGCCCAGCAGCACGCTGAGCAGCCAGCCCAGCGACGCCCGGGCGAGGGGCTTCCCGGCCACCTGGCGGAAGTCGATCTCCGAGCCGGCGACGAAGAACAGCACCGCCAGGCCGAAGTCGCTGAGCTTCTCCAGGAGGGGGCCCGGTTCGACCCAGCCGAGCACGGCGGGGCCGACGAGGATCCCGAGGACGAGCTCGAACACGACGATCGGCACCCGGACGAGCGGGCGGACGCCGCGAGCCAGAAGCGGTGCGGCCACCGCCAGCAGCGGGATCAGCACCAGTCCGACGTCGCTCGCATCCACGGTCTCAGGGTAGCGACGCCGTGGGCGATTCGCTCCCCACCCGCGCGGCACGGCAGAATCGATGCACACCCCGAGGAGCAGCCATGACCCAGCCCGATACCGCCCGCCTGCTGATCGCCTGCGACGACCAGCCCGGCATCGTCGCCGCGGTGGCCGGCGTGCTCGCCCAGCACGGGGCCAACATCATCTCGCTCGACCAGCACTCGACCGACTCCGAGGGCGGGCGGTTCTTCCAGCGCACGGTCATCCACCTCGACGGGCTGGCCGCCGCGCGCCCCGCGCTGGAGGCCGACATCGCGACGGTCGCCGAGCGCTTCGGCATGGAGTGGTCGCTGCACGATGTCGCCCGCCGCAAGCGCGTGGCGATCTTCGTGTCGAAGTACGACCACTGCCTGATGGAGCTGCTGTGGCGCACGCAGCGCGGGCAGCTCGACATCGACATCACCATGGTCGTCTCGAACCACCCCGACCTCGCCGAGGCCGTCCGCTCCTTCGGAGTGCCGTTCGTGCACATCCCGTCGACGGACAAGCAGGCGATGGAGGAGCGTCAGCTCGACCTGCTCCGCGGCAACGTCGACCTCGTCGTGCTCGCCCGGTACATGCAGATCCTCAGCGACGACTTCATCACGCGCCTCGAAGCCCCCGTCATCAACATCCACCACTCGTTCCTGCCCGCGTTCATCGGCGCGAACCCCTACGCCAGGGCGAAGGAGCGCGGCGTGAAGCTGATCGGGGCCACGGCGCACTACGCCACGGCCGACCTCGACGAGGGGCCGATCATCGAGCAGGACGTCACGCGGGTCACGCACTCCGAGTCCGCGGCCGAGCTGCAGAGCCGGGGCGCCGACGTCGAGCGTCTAGTGCTGGCGCGGGCCGTGCAGTGGCACGCCGAGGACCGGGTGATCGTGCACGGCCGCTCGACCGTCATCCTGTAGCGCTCCGCCGCTCAGCCACGGTCGAGGATGTCCACGGCCAGCCCGTGCGACGCGGCGGCGAGGCGCTTGTCGTTCGTCCACAGCTCCCTGCACCCCGACAGCTGGGCGGCGGCGAGGTGCAGCGCGTCCGGGGTCTTCAGGCCGAAGTCGGCCCGGAGTTCGGCCGATCGGACGAACGCGGCCGTATCGAGCGCGACGATCTCCATCCGCTCGAAGAGTGCCAGGTACCGGTCGCGGAGCTCCGGATTGCGCTCGCGGGCGGGGAGCACGAGGCATTCGTGGAGCGCCAGCGGACTCGACGCCACCTTGTCATCGACGTCGCGGAGCGCCTGACGCACGGCATCGCCCCTCGGACCGCGGTCCTCGACGGCGTAGATGAGGATGCACGAGTCGAGGTAGATCATTCCCAGGCGTCCCGGCTCTCGACGACCTGGGCGTCCAGTTCCTCGGCGGTCCGTGCGAGCCGCGGCGGAAGTGGATGCTGTTCGATCCACTCGACGAGCAGGCGGCCGCTCCGCACCACGTCGACCGGCCCGATGGGCACCAGACGGGCCACCGGAGTGCCCCGCTTCGTGATGACCACGTCCTCACCCGCCTGAGACTCGGCGATCAGACGCGAGAGGTTGTTGCGCGCCTCCAAGACGTTCTGCGTGGACATGACGCCATTCTAGCCAGGAACCTGGCGTTCCTCACCGGCCGGGGACTCCGGCTGCCAGCTCCGCGAAGACCTCGGCAGCGGTGGTCCCGCGCGCGAGCGGGGCGGCCTGCCCCATCCACAGCGACTGCAGCTCGCCGAGATTCTGCTCCCCTGCCGCCGTGCGGAACCGTCCGGTGAGCCAGTTCTGCATCGGGAACGGGGCGATCGTGCCGCTCGCCTCGATCGCCCGCACCGCGCGGTTGCGGGCTCCGCGGGCGAGGCGTCCGCTCATCGCCCTGGTCAGCACGGTCTCGTCGGCGGCGGTGGTCCGGATGGCGTCGCGGTGCGCGGCCGTCGCGGCGGACTCGGCGGTCGCAAGGAACGCCGTCCCCACCTGCACGCCGGAGGCACCGAGGGCGAAGGCCGCAGCGACCCCGCGGCGGTCCGCGATTCCGCCGGCGGCGATGACCGGCACGTCGACGGCGTCCACGACCTGCGGCACGAGCGCGACGGTTCCCACGAGCGACTCGGCCGCGGAGCGGAGGAACGACACGCGGTGCCCGGCCGCCTCGGCACCTGAGGCGACGACCGCATCGACTCCGGCCTCGGCGAGCGCGACGGCTTCCGCGACGGTGGTGGCGGTGCCCACGACGCGGATGCCGCGGTCACGGGCCTCGGCGACGAGAGCGGCGGACGGCACTCCGAACACCACGCTCAGCACGGCCGGGGCGACCTCCCAGATCGCGTCGAGCTGCTCGTCGAGCTCGGGGACGTAGCGCTCGGGCCGGGCCGGCACCGGAACCCCGACGGCCTCGTAGAACGGCTCCAGCGCCTGGGCGAAGACCGCGTGCTGCGGGTTCGGCGCGACCTCATCCCCCAGGGGCAGCCAGATGTTCAGGGCGAACGGACGGTCCGTGGCGCGGTGCAGCTCGGCCCCGACGGCGCGGATCCGGTCGCCGTCGTACCCGTACAGCCCGTACGACCCCAGCCCGCCGGCGGCACTGACCGCCGCCGTGAGCTCCACCGACGAGCTTCCGCCGAATGGTCCCAGCACGATCGGATGCTCGACTCCCAGAAGTTCTGTCGCCATACCCCGACCGTACGCCCTTCGAATCGCCTGAATGGCTCTATCGGCGGCCCGGATACAGCAATTCAGGCGATTCGAACGGGGTAAGCTCGCGGCATGAGCGAGTGGTTCGGGCAGATGCTCGGCTTCGTCGCGGCCGCGATCGGCCTTGTGACGGTGCCGGATGCCGCCGCGCTCGGCCTCGCGATCGCGCTGCTCGCCGTCACGGTCCTCACGCTCGCGCTCGTGCTAAGCGTGCGCCACCAGGCCTCCGCCGATGCCCCGCACCCGCTGCGGGCGATCGATGTCGGAACGCCCCTGCCTCAGAGCGATCCGGATGCCGCAGGACACCCTCGTCCGCGAGCGCCGGGAGTCGCGACCGCCGCGTAGTCCGTCCGACCGGGACCGCGCGGCCTTCGCCGACCCCTCCCGACCTCATCGAACGGACCTTCCCGTGGACATCTTCGCCTTCCCTCCCCTCGCCGCGCTCCTGGACGCCGCCTACGGTGCCCTGAACGGCCTCTCCACCCTTCTCGAACCCCTCGCCGGCCCCTCCGCCGCCGCCCTCGCCGTGGTCCTGGTGACCCTCCTCGTGCGTGCCCTCCTCATCCCCGTCGGCATCTCCCAGGCCCGAGCCGAGCAGACCAGGGCCCGCCTCGCCCCGAAGCTGCGCGCGCTGCAGCAGCGCCACCGGAGGAACCCGGAGCGCCTGCAGCAGGAGATGATGGCGCTCTACCGCGCCGAGAACACCTCGCCCTTCGCCGGGATGCTGCCCGTACTGGCGCAGGCACCGGTCGTCGGCCTGCTCTACACGCTGTTCCTGCGACCGGAGATCGCCGGACACCCGAACGAGCTGCTCACCCACGACCTCTTCGGCGCCCCGCTCGGCACGAGCCTGGTGTCCGCCCTGTTCGGCGGCACGGCGACCCCGGCGACGTTCGCGGTCTTCGGCGTGCTGCTGGCCGTGATGATCGCCGTCGCCGAGGTCACCCGGCGGGTGTTCCGACCGGCCCCCGTCGAGGGCGACGACTCTCCGCTCAGCTCCCCCGGCATGCTCCGGATGATGGCCGCGCTGCACTACCTCACCGCGGTCTTCGCGGCCTTCGTCCCCCTGGCCGCCGCGCTCTACCTCACGGTCACGGTGGTGTGGACCCTCGTGCAGCGGGTGATCCTGCGCCGCCGGTACCCGCTGCCGCAGCCGGTGGCCGTCCGGGCGTGAGAGCCGCCCGACCGGAGGGGCGTCAGTCGGGAAGCGGGATCGGCGCGGTGAACGGTCCCGCGGGGCCGTCGCCCCTCCGGTCGCGGCGCACGCCCAGCGTCGTCCCCACGCTCGCGGCGATCACGAGCGCCACCGCGAGCAGCCGCAGCGGCGTGGCGTCCTGTCCGAGGATGAGCCACCCGGCGAGGGTCGCGAACGCGGGCTCCAGGCTCAGCAGCACGCCGAACACCCGCTGCGGGAGCCGGCGGAGCGCCGCGAGCTCGAAGCTGTACGGGATGACGGACGACAGCACCGCGGTGACCGCCGCGAGCAGGAGAAGCTGCGGGTCCAGCGCCACCGTCGCCGCCGCGGGCACGCCCACGGGGATGAGGAGCACCGCCGCGACGACGAGTCCCATCGCGAGACCGCTGCTGCCGGGGATGAGGGCACCGACACGCGCGCTCATCCGGATGTACATGACCCAGAATCCGGCCGCAATGAGGATGAAGACGACGCCCAGCGGATCGAGGGGTTCGGCGCCGACGAGGCCGTCGACCCCGAGCAGCGCCATGCCCAGCAGGGCCACACCCACCCAGACTGCGTCGGCGAGACGGCGGGTCAGCACGGCGGCGAGCACGAGCGGACCGAGGAACTCGATGGCCACGGCGGGCCCCAGGGGGATGCGGTCGATGGCCGCGTAGAAGAACCCGTTCATCGCGGCCAGGGACACCCCGAACAGCACGGCGGCGAGCCACTGCGACCGGGTCCAGGCGCGGGGCCGCGGGCGCACGATGACGACCAGCAGCAGCGCGGCGATCGCGACGCGGAGCGACGTCACGCCCCACGGCCCGAGCACGGGGAAGAGCTGCGCGGCCACCGCGGCGCCGAACGGCAGCGAGAGGCAGGATCCGATGACGAGAGCGACGCCCACGAGGGGTCCGGATGCCGCGGGTCTCTGCACCAGACAAGCTTAGGCGGCGGGGGCCTGCCTCCCCGCCGCCTGCGCCGTCCTCGCGCGGATCAGAGCGGCTTGCCGCCCGTCACCGCGAGCACCGCACCGGATACGTACGACGACTCCGCCGAGGCGAGGTACACGTACGCGCCGGCGAGCTCTGCGGGCTGCCCCGCGCGTCCGAGCGGGGTGTCCTGACCGAACGTCTCCAGGCGCTCCGGCCCCCACCCGGTCGCGGGGATCAGCGGCGTCCAGATCGGCCCCGGCGCGACGGCGTTGACGCGCACGCCGCGCGGCCCGGCCTCCTCCGCGAGCGCCTTGACGAACGCGACCTGCGCCGCCTTCGTCATGGCGTAGTCGATGAGTCCCGGCGACGGCTGCGCCGACTGCACCGACGAGGTCACGATGATGCTGGATCCCGGCTCGAGGTCGGGGAACGCAGCCCGGGCCGAGAAGACGAGGCCGGCGAGATTCGTGTCGAACACGCGGCGCATCTTCTCGGTGTCGAGGTTCTCGAAGCCGTCGATGTCGTGCTGGTAGGCCGCGTTGAGCACGAGTACGTCGAGGCCCCCGAGCTCGCGCCGCGCGCGGTGGACGGCTTCGGTGGCGAAGGACTCCTCGCGGACGTCGCCGGGGATGCTGACGCCGGTGCGACCGGCCTCACGGACGAGCGCGAGCGTCTCCTCGGCGTCCTCCTGCTCCTCCGGCATGTGCACGATGGCCACGTCGGCGCCCTCGCGGGCGAAGGCGATCGCGACCGCCCGTCCGATACCGGAATCACCACCGGTGATGAGAGCGCGCCGTCCCTCGAGCCGGCCGTGGCCGACGTAGGACTGCTCGCCGTGGTCCGGCTCCGGGGTCGTCTTCTCGGTGAGGCCGGGCTGATCCTGGCTCTGCGCCGGGAAGCCGTCCTCGTGGTGGGCGTGTCGGGGGTCGGTGAGGCCGCCGTCGCGGGTGGTGTCGGTCATGTCCGCTCCTCCTGTCATGGGGCTGTCGATCAGGTCGTGATCGAGCCTCGTGGCTCCGGAGGAAGGACGGCAGGGGGTTGACAGCCCGGGGCGGTCTCCGCGAAAGCGGGTGTCAGCCGGCGGAGGGGACGTCGCCGTGCGGGGGCTCGGCGCCCTCGGCGGGCTCGGGGACGAGGTAGAGCCCGCTGGGGGAGTTCGCGGTGAAGGCGAGCGCTTCGACCCAGGCCCGGTTGACCGCGGGCTGGCGGCTGCCGAAGTACTTGAAGACGAGAGAGCTGCCCGGCTGGATCCAGACGGTGGTCCGGCCGCCGCCGACGCTGGCGTCCTCGCGCCAGCTGAACGGGAACGGCTCGCCGCGACGCAGCTTGGCCGTGATGACGAGCTGCAGGTGCGTGAGCGCCCGATCCTCGATCTCGGTCTTCACGCTGCCTTCGTAGATGAACTTGCCCATCGGGTGATGCTCCTCGGTCGGGTGGTCCTCAGCCCGGCGGACACTGCCGGGATCGGCCTATGGGTAGAGGGTAAGCCCTCGGGCGGGGCGCACGGCAAATCAGCCCCGGAGGGCGATGCGCGCGTCGAAGTCAAGGCCCTGCGCGCGATCCGCGCGGCGATTAGCCTCGAATCATCGACACCCGAGGAGGGCACCGCCATGACTGACCGCCACATCGACGACCGTCCCGACGAGGGCTACACGCCCGGCACCACCCACGCCGAGCGCGGCGCGGGCAACCCGCGACTGCGCGTGCGGCGCGACGACGAGCGCACCGAGTTCGCGCTCGACATGGAGGAGGTCCGCATCGGATCGGCCGCCGGGAACGAGCTGCGCCTGGCAGACACCGAGCCGGTGCACGCGACGGTCGTGCACGACGACCGCGACGAGTACGTGGTGACCCTGCACGCCGACGGCGAGATGAACTCCAACCCCGATGCCGACGCGACCCACCCGGGCGACCGCACGGAGACGCTGCGTACGGGATCGCGCTTCACGGTGGGCCCGTGGGAGCTGGTCTTCGCCCGCGACGAGTTCGCCGACCACGGCCGTCCGTTCGGCGGACGCCAGGGCGGCGAGTACTCCGACCAGCCGCTGCAGGAGGCGCGTGAGGGCTACGACGCCGATGACGAGCGGCTGTCGCAGGCCGACGTCAACGACGAGCGGTCTCAGTCGGACTCCAAGGCCGACTGATGATGCGGGGTGCCGACGGGCTTCGACTCCGCTGACCCCCGCTGTCGCAGGTAGATCGCGAACGCGACCATCGTCCCCACCGCGAGGAACTCGGACTGCCAGTTCTGCAGCGTGCGGTCCCAGAAGTCGGAGCTGGTCACGTAGTCGCCCCAGGTGATCGCGGCGAGGCCGTGCATCGCGTTCTCCTCGTTCATGACCACTGTCCCGGCGAGCGACTGCGCGAGCCAGGACAGCACGAACACCGCCCCCATCACGAGCAGCAGCGAGTTGCCGAACACCGCCGCTCGCCACCCGCCCGCCCGGGCCCACCGCGGAGAGCCCGGGCGGGCGTGCGCGCCGACGAGCTGATCCGCGTCGCTGCCCGGTCCCTCGTCACCGGGCTTCTTCGACTCCGGGGAGCCCTTCTGCACGAACCAGATCGTCGCGGCGATGAAGAGGAAGAACTGCAGGAACTCCGACTGCCAGTTCTCGGCGACGTCGACCGCGAAGTCGGACGACCAGAGGAAGTCTCCGAAGCCGATCGTCGGCTGCCCGTGGTCGAGGAGCTCGTCGTTGTTCCGGAGGTAGCCGGCGATGGCCTGCCCGGCCAGAGCCAGCACGAAGAGGGCGAGGAAGAAGAGGCTGAGGGCGTGGTCCTTGATCCGCGAGCGCATGTCATCGCCCTCCCAGCGGCAGGCCGATCATCACGGCGAGCCCGACGCCGATGATCCCCGCCCAGATCCAGAAGACCGCCCGCATTCCCGCGGTGTCCCGCGCATCCTCCGCCATGTCCGCCTCCTTCGTCGGTGTGACCTTCCTCGACGATGGTGCGCTGGACCACGGCCCTCCAGGGGCTTGACGCGGGCGTCGTTGTCAATCCCCTGCGTCAGGGCGCTGCAGGGTCCGTAGCGTAGGGAAACCGACGAGAGGAGCGCCCCGATGACCGCACCGAACGAGACCCCCGACCTCGAGCATCTCGGCGAGCTCGCCCGCAGCCGAGGTCTGCGCGTGAGTGTGGCGGAGTCGCTCACCTCCGGACGCCTCGCGAACACGATCGGTGCGGGCGAAGGGGCGTCGGGGTGGTTCGCCGGCGGCATCGTCGCGTACTTCACGGAGGTGAAGGAGAGAGTGCTGGGGCTCACCCCGGGGACGGACCCGACGTCCGCCGCCTGCGCCGAGCAGCTCGCCCGGGGCGCACGGGAGCTCTTCGACGCCGACATCTGCGTCTCGACGACCGGCGTGGGCGGGCCCGGTCCGGAGGGCGGTCATCCCGCGGGCACGGTGTACCTCGGCTGGGCGACGGCCGACGACGCCGGGCACCGGAGGCTGGCCCTGACCGGTGACCCGGACGAGATCCTGTCGGCGAGCGTCGACGCCGCGGTGCGGCTGCTCGCCTTCCACGCCGAAGGACTCCATCCCGCGGGGCCCCGGCGCACCGGTTCCGACTGAGGGCTCAGCGGCCCGGCACCAGCCCCACCCGCAGCGGGGCTCCCGGCGCCGCAGCCTCCGTGAGAGCGGCGTCGATGTCGAGCAGCGGTCGCACGGCGCCCACGGCCTCGGCGAACGGATAGGCGCGCCCGCGCCCCGCGAGGAACGACGCCGCTGCCGCGAGGTCGTCGGCGCCGTAGTTGTGCACGCCGGTCACCGTGACGAGACGGCGGACGAGATCCTCCGCGTCCAGCGGGACGGGCGCCGCCGGGAACACGCTCCCGACGAGGACGACCGTGCCGCCGACGGCGACGCCGGCGAGCGCCTCCCCTACGGCGTGCCCGGAGGCTTCGATGACCACGTCCGGGTCACGGCCGAGCGCGGTGGCCCCGAAGCGGGCGGCGAAGCCACGGCGATCGTCGTCCGGATCGCGCACCTCGACCACGGCCCCGTGCTCGGCCGCGATCGCCGCGGCACTGATCCCCACCAGTCCTGCACCGTGGATGCGCACCGCGGCACCGTCGAGATCGATGTCGCGGGCGGCCCTCGCCACGGCGGCCCATGCCGTCGCCGTCGCGCAGCCGGCCGGAGCCAGCACCGCGGCCGGCAGCGCTTCCGGTACGCGCGCGATCGCGGTGCCGGCCCGCAGCTGCACATGGCTGGCGAAGGCTCCGGTCAGGTCGCCGTGAGTCCCGACGCGGTCGTGACCGTACTTGCCGAGGTCCCGGCACTTCTGCGTGAGGCCGCGCCGGCAGCGATCGCAGGTGCCGCACGACACCGTGACCGACCACACCACGCGGTCGCCGATCCGCAGCGGGGTCCCGTCCACCGCCTCCGCACCGTCGTCGCCCAGCGCGATGACCCGACCGACGCTCTCGTGCCCGAGGACGAGGGGCGCGGGCGCGGACCGGCGGCCCTGCACGGTGTGCACGTCCGATCCGCAGATCGTCGACATCTCCACGGCGACGAGCACGTCCCGATCACCGAGCGCGACCCCGGGGACGGCGATGGTCTCGTGCGGGTGGCCTTCGCCGATCCAGACCATCGCGGTGGCAGCGGGGCGCAGCGCGACGTCCCTCCGGTGGCCGGGTGGGCGGATCAGCACCGTTCCCATGACAGGCCCTCAGACGGAGACGACGGCAGGAAGGAGGTCGCGCTGGGCCAGAGCCCCACGCAGAGCCGTGACGTCGGACAGCACGGCGTCGGCCCCCGCTCCGCTCAGCGCCGCGCGATCGTGGGCTCCGGTGAGGACCCCCGCGACGAAGCCCGCCCCCGCACGACGGCCGGACTCGACGTCGCTCGCGGTGTCGCCGGCGACGGCCACCGCCTGCACCGCGGATGCTCCCGTGCGCAGAAGGGCCGTGAGGACGAGGTCCGGTGCGGGGCGTCCGCGGCCGGCATCGACCGGGGAGAGCGCGAGGTCGACGAGCCCACCCCATCCGAGGCCGTCGATGATCGCCTGCCGCGTGACCGGCGCGAACCCGGTGGTCAGGGCGACGGTGAGTCCGGCGTCCTTCAGGCCCTGGATCGCGTCTGCCGCTCCAGGGATCTCCGCGACGCCGTCCTCGGCGACGATCTCGGCGTACGCGGTCTCGAACGCCGCCGTGGCCTGCCGCGCCGCCACCGCGTCACCGCCGGCGAGATGGAGGAAGACGTCGAACTTGGACTGCCCCATCGTCTCCCGGACGTAGCCGAGGGCGTCCTCCCAGGGCAGCCGCGCGGCGACGCCTGTGCGCTCGGCGGCGCGTTGGAACGCCTGCTCCACCACGCCGTCGTCCAGGACGGTGGTGCCGGCCATGTCGAGGACGACGAGTTCGATCGGAGTGGTCATGGTGTTCCTTCCAGAGCAGGGGTGCCGCCGAGGGCGGCGGTGAGGTGCAGGTCGGCGAGCCCGAGGCCGCAGGTCATGCCGATGCCGGTGGTCGCGGCGAGCACGAGGGCGCCGTGGTCTCCGCGGTCGACGAGGAACTCGCCGGGGGCTTTCGCGTACACGCCCTGCCACCGCTCGATGACCCGCGGCGCCGCCCCGTCGAACAGGGCCTCGGCCTCGTCGAGGAACGCGGTGAACGCGGCCTCCGGCTGGAACGGCGACGGGGCGGCGTCGGTGGCATGGGAGTCTCCGAGGATGAGCGTGCCGTCGGGCAGCTGCGTGTACATCTGGTTGAGGTCGAGGGCCGCGAGGTCGGGGCGCTCGGCGTGCAGGCGCTCACGGAGGACCCGGGCCTGCGGTCCTTCGGCGAACCTCCCGTACCGGATGAGGGACCAGCCGGTCAGCAGGGGTGCGGTCAGCGGACGAGGGAAGGAGACGGCCGCCCGCATCATGTCCAGCGCACAGCGCACCACCCCGTGACGTTCCGCGACCTCGGGCAGGAGCTGATCGATGTCGTGGTTGACGGCCACGACCACCGCCCCGGTGTCGACCGCCCCGCGCGTGGTCTCCACCCGTCCCGCGCCGAGGGCCGTCACCGCGGTGCGGAAGCGAAACTCGACGCCCTGTGCCGTCAGGTGGCGCACGATCGCGGTCGCCGCCGTGCGCGGGTCCGTCTGCAGGTCGACCTCGATGAGGGCACCGCCGACGAGCCCGTCCCGGCGCAGCGGCGCACGGCGCAGGAGCTCGGCGGCCTCCAGCATACGGATGCCGCCGTCCCGTGCCGCCGCGGAGAGCACGGCGAGCTCGTCCTCGTGGCGGGCGGCCACGAGCGTGCCCGACTCACGGAGCCAGAACCCCGCGTCCCGGGCGAGCTGCATCCAGAGCTCACGGGACGCATCCGCGTATCGCCGTGCCTCTCCGCCCTGTGCGCCGATGCAGAGGTGCCCGAAGTTGCGGATCGTGGCGCCGGTCGGGGCGGCGCTGCGCTCGACGACGACGACCCGGAGCCCGCGGCGCACGGCGGCGAAGGCGGCGCCGAGACCGACGATGCCGGCCCCCACCACGACGAGGTCCGGATTCTGCTTCGCCCCGGTCATCGGAACACCTTCCTCATCCACATCGCGAGCCCCTCCACCGCGAGCACGGTGACGAGGATCATCAGCACGATCGCGGTCACGGTCTCGTAGCGCGAGCCCTGGCTGGCGTTCAGCAGGTAGTAGCCGACCCCGCCGCCGCCGACGATGCCGAGGATCGTGGCGGCGCGGATGTTGGTGTCGAGCATGTAGAAGCTGTGCCCGATGAGGGCTCGGGTGCCCTGGGTCAGCGTGGCCGACGTGTACGTCTGCATCCGTGTGGCGCCCACCGCCCGCAGCGCGCGCTCGGGCCCGCGGTCGACCTCCTCGAAGGAGTCGGCGATGAGCTTGCCGAGCAGACCGATGCCGCCGATCGCGAGCGCGATGACGCCGGCCTGCGCGCCGAGACCCGTGATGACGACGAGGACGATGGCGAGGATCAGCTCGGGGATGCCGCGGATGCCGACGAGCAGCAGACGGGCGGTGCCGCGCCCTGCGGCATGCGGGGCCACGTTGCGCGCGGCGAACGAACCGAGCAGCAGCGAGGGCAGGAGCGTGAGGACGGTCGCGGCGAGCGCGATGGCGACGGTCTCCCGCATGGCCTCCAGCATCGCGACCGTGTCGTAGCTGCCGAACGACGGCGGCCAGAAGCGGGCGGCGACGTCGGGCAGCTTCGCCCAGAAGGTGAACAGGTCCGACCAGGTGATCTGGCTCACGACGAGGCTGCCGACCACGACGAGGACCGCGACGATCCCGGCGGCGGTGTGGCGCACCCGCTGGGCGGTCCACGGACGACGCACCGCGGTCTCCGGGCTCGCCGCCCACGCCGGGCGGCCCTCGGCGGGCGCGTGCGACCGCCGACGCAGGCGCGGGTGCACGATCCGGTCCATCCACGACCGGGTGTGCTTCTGTTCACCGAGCATCGCACCCCGCACCGTGCTCGAGATGATCTCCATCACGATGCACAGCACGAAGATCACGAGCGCGATCCCGAGACCCTTGCCGTAGTTCAGCGCCTTGAACGCATAGGACATCTCGAGACCGAGGCCGGCGACGCCCACGTAGCCGAGCACGACGCTCCCGCGCAGGTTGATGTCGTTGCGGTGCAGCACCGTCGCCACCCAGCTCGGCAGCACCTGCGGGAGGATGCCCGCCGTGAACTCCTGGAGCTTCGAGCCGCCGGCAGCGCGGATCGCGAGCCGCGGCCCCTCGTCGATCTGCTCGATGGCGTCCGCGAACATCTTGGAGATCATGCCGATCGAGTGGATGCCGATCGCGAGGATGCCGGGCAGCGTGCCGAGCGAGAACATCAGCACGAAGGCCATGGCCAGCACGACGTCTGGAAGGGCACGGGTGAGGACGCCGAGGAAGCGGGCCGCCGCGCGCCAACCGGCGCCCGGGGTGGTGTTCGCAGCGGCGAGGTAGGCGATCGGCACGGAGAGCACGGCCGCCAGCAGCGTGCCGACGAGCACGAGGCCGACGGTCAGGGCGATGAGCCCGGCGAGGTCGGCCGGCGCGGGGAAGGAGAGTCCACCGACCCGGGCGAGGAAGTTCTCGGCGTTGCCCCAGCTCTGCACCATCGCGGGGATCGAGATGCCCACGTCCCGCAGCGCGACGATGCCGAGCACGACGAGGACGACGAGCGTGAGCCCCGCCGCGATGCGCTCCGCTGAGAGCGGCCGCTTCGGCGCCCGCTCCGCGACGCTCCCGCCACCCCCTGTCGCTGAGGCCCCTCCCTGGGTCGCTGAGCCCCCTCCGTGGGTCGCTGAGCCCGTCGAAGCGCCCTGGTTCGCTGAGCCCCCTCCCTGGTTCGCTGAGCCTGTCGAAGCGCCCTGGTTCGCTGGCCCCCCTCCCTGGGTCGCTGAGCCTGTCGAAGCGCCCCGCGTCGAGGCCCCCACCGTCGTCATGACGCCCCCACCGTGGTCGCGGCGTCGACGAGTTCCACCTGCACGGCGCGGATCTCCGCCGTGGTCGTCGCGACGCGGCCGTAGATCTCCATCACCTCGGCCTTGGTGAGTCCGTCCGTCGGTGTGTCCAGGACGACCTCGCCGTGCCGGAGCCCGACGATCCGGTCGGCCCAGCTGATCGCGAGGTCGACCTGGTGCAGGCTGCACACGACGGTCAGGCCTTCGTCGGCGGCGATCTCGCGGATCAGGGCCATCACCTGCTCGCTCGACTCCGGGTCGAGGGAGGCGACGGGCTCGTCGGCCAGGAGGATCGCCGGCTTCTGCATCAGCGCCCTGGCGATGGCCACTCGCTGCTGCTGGCCACCGGACAGGGTGTCGCTGCGCTGGTAGGCGCGGTCGAGGAGGCCGACACGGTCGAGGTGCTCCAGCGCGGTCAGCTTGGCAGCGCGGGGGTAGCTCCACAGCCCGAGCCGCGGCCCACGCATCCGCGAGAGCGACCCGGTCAGCACGTTCTCCAGCACGGTCAGCGAGGGTACGAGCTCGAACTGCTGGAAGATGAAGCCCACGCTGCTGCGGAGCTGTCGCAGCGCCCGCCCCTTCATCGAGGGAACGGACGCGCCGAGCACCTCGACGGACCCGGAGCTGGGCAGCTCCAGGCCGTCGAGATGCCGCAGCAGCGTGGACTTGCCGGAACCGGAGAGCCCGAGCAGCACGACGATCTCTCCCTGGGCCACCTCGAGCGTGACGTCCTTGAGGGCGGTGGTGCTGCCGAAGGTCTTCGTGACGCCGGCGAGGCGGATGAGGGTGTCGGATGCCGCGGTCATGGCTTCTCCTGTCGTCAGGCGCGGGGCGTCAGCCCTGGCACTGCTCGGCTGCGGTCTCGGCGCAGATGTCGCGGATGAGGTCGTAGTACGCGTCGTCCACCGGCTTGGTGGCGAAGAACACGCTGCGGAACGCGTCCGAGTCCGCGCCGTCGATGCCCGCCGCGATGATGTCGTCAATGGTGACCTCGCCGAGGGCGTCGACGAGCTGCGTCGCCACCTCGTCCGGCAGGGACGAGGAGTAGACGAGCGGAGCGCCCGGGACCATGGTCTCGGCGATGACCTTCACCTTGTCTGACTTCTCGACCTCGGAGTCCTCGGCGAACCCGGCCTCGCACTCGACGCCCTCGCCGACCTTCTGCACGCTGACATCGTGCTTGCCCGCGAACACGGGGGTGATGTCGGTCTTCGGGTCGACGCCCGCCTCCATGAGGTTGTACGACGGGAAGAGGTAGCCGGAGGTGGAGGAGGGATCCACGAAGCACACCTTCTTGCCCGCGAAGTCCTCGAGGCTGGAGATGTCGCTGTCCGCCGGCACGATCGCCTGCGAGTAGTAGCCGGGCTCCTGGCCCTCCTCGGTGACGATGGAGGAGATCGGGGTGAGCTTCGCGCCGTTGTTGGTCGCGGTGACGTAGGTGAACCCCGAGAACGAGGCGACGTCAACCTTGCCGGCGACGGCGGCCTCGATGAGCGCGGCGTAGTCGGTGGACTCGTGGTACTCGACGGTCTTTCCGGTGACCTCGGCGATGTAGTCCATGAGCGGCTGGTAGTTCGTCTCGGTGTCCACCGAGTCGGGGACGACGCCGAAGACGAGCGTGTTCTCGTCGACGGCGAATCCGCCGGCTGACTGTGCGTCGCCGGGGGCGTCGGTGGCATCGGCCGATCCGGAGCAGGCGGCGAGGCCGAACGCGAGGATCGCAGCGCCGGCGAGGGCAGGGAGAGCGCGGAGCTTCATGAGGACCTTTCAGGGTGGGAGGAGTGATCCAGGGACGACTCTCCCAGCCGCGCGGCCGAGATGTATACCTATCTCGGAAGAGTTCAGGCGGCGTTCACCCGGCATTCGCCTGGGTGAACAGGCATGCAACGCCCGCCGTGCGATGGCGTCGAACGAAGTAATGTACCTATGTGGCCGAAGCTGTGTACACCCAGATCGCCGACGACCTCCGCGCGCGGATCGCCGACGGGACGCTCCGCCCCGGGGACGACGTGCCGACCGAAGCGGAGCTCGCGGACCGCTGGCGCACGTCACGCGGCCCGATCCGCAACGCCCTGGCGGCCCTCCGCGCCGAAGGGCTGATCGAGACGGGCCGCGGCCGCCCCGCGCGCGTGGTGGCACGGAAGGCGAATCAGGCGGTGGACGTCTCGGTCCCCTTCACCCGCTGGGCGCGGGACCTCGGCGTCGCGCCAGGCGCGCAGACGCAGGAGCTGAGCCTGCGCCGCGCGGGAGACCTCGCGTCAGCCCTGGGCGTGGGACCGGACGACACGATCGTGAGCGTGGTCCGGCTGCGGCTTCTCGACGGTCGGCCGACGATGCTGGAGCGCCTCGCGTACACCGAGGACGTCGGGCGCCGGCTGTTCGAGGTGGACCTCGACGAGGTGTCGATCACCGAGTACCTCGCCTCGGCCGGCCATCCCATCGTCACCCTGCAGCACGTGATCGACGCGGTCGCCGCTGACGACCAGGACGCCGCGCTCCTGCGTGTGCCGCGCGGAACGCCAATCCTCCGCCTCACCCGGACGTCGCGGGACGCCGAGGGGCGCATCTTCGAGGCATCGGAAGACCGCTACCTCAGCGAGGTGGTGCGCTTCACAGTGGCGGCATCCGGGATCTCGACGGACGGGCACTTTATGAGAGCGGTGGGCGGCTGAGCCCCGGGGACAGATTCGCGACCGCGGGCGCGGGAGTCTAAGAAGCCAGAAAGATCGCGCCCGCGATCGCAGCGCTGGGGACGCTTTATCTGGGGAGCCTTCAGGATATGTCGGCGTCGTGAAGGCGATGAAGTACCGAATGGCGAGACACTCGTAGACTTTCGTCTACGGTCTCAGGCCCGGAATCACGGGCGTCCTCTCAGACTACGTGGGGCTCACACCACCGGCAAAACGGCGGAGACGAGCCAATGCCCGTCCACCTCCCCGGCGCTGAACTCGCCGCTGGCTCCCATCACGCGTTCGGCCATCCGTCCGAGTCCGGTCCGGCTGGAGGAGAGCTCGCGACGTGGCGTCGTGGGCAGCGGGCTGCGCAGCGACAGGTGGGCCTTGTCGTCGTCCACGGCGAGACGGATCTCGACGGTACCGGGGCCCGCATACTTCAGGATGTTGGTGGCCGACTCGCGCACGATGCGCGCGAGCACGATCTCCACGGCCCGGGGGATGCGTTCGTCGCCGGGGTCGCCATCGAGGATGACGTCGTGCCCGGCCGCTTCGAACTCGGTCTGCGCCTCCTCGACCGCCGCGACGAGGTCGCCCGTCGGCATGCCCGCGGCGCGAGGCCCGTCGTCGGCGAGGTCGATCACGAAACGGAGGTCTGTCATCGCTTTTCGAGCGGCGACACGGATCGCCTCCCGGGAGCCATCGCTTGCTTCGGGGTCTTCGAGCATCTGCACGTGCAGCGACACCACCGTGAGGTGGTGCGCGATGCTGTCGTGCAGCTCGCCGGCGATCCATCGTCGCTCGGCGAGGACGGCTTCCCGTTCCTGCTCCGCCGCAGCCTCCAGCTCGTGCTCGAGACGACGACCCCGCGCGAATGCGAGACGAAGCGCGAGCCCGACGGCACCGGCCGCGGTTGCGAAGATCAGATAGATGCCGACATTCACCGGCACTTCCGAGTCGCCGTAGGCGATCACGCCTGTCGCGACCAGGAATCCGGCCGTGTAAGAGAGGACGAGTGACGTCCATCCCAACCGCATCACCAAGGCCGCCGCAAAAGCGGCGGTGATGAGCACCTGGGTCTCGGTTCCGGTGAGGAAAGAGAGTCCGAGGGCCACTCCCATCGCGCAGGTCGCGACGAGGGGGGACCAGAGAAATAGGGCAAAGACCGCGGTCGAAGCGATGCTCACCGCGGATGTGAGGGGATTGACGTCCGGATCGGTGATGAGTCCGCTCACGTCAACGGCGATCATGATGCAGATGATCGCGAGGATGACATAGCGCTCCACGCGGCTGAGCCGCTCTCCTCGACCGAGGCGGAAGATTTCGGGCGTCGCCCGTTTCGTCTGGTCGAAGGCCATGGTGCCCTATCTCCTATTTGCCAGCTATTCTAGCGGTAGAGACCGAAGAGCTTGCCAACCTGCTGCCAGAAAGACATACTTTTCACCTCCTTGATGTGGTCGTTTGTCGATGTCTGTATTCATCTTCTCGGCGGCGCGCGGAGCGCACATCTGGCGTTCGTCCAGACCTCGATAGCCAAAGGTCTACATCCTCAGAGCGCCCGCTTCACGCCGTTAGGCTTCCTCCATGCAGGAAATCCGCGTCGTGATCGTCGATGACGATCCTCTGGTCCGCTCCGCGCTGTCGCACTTCGTGTCGCGCGCGCCCGAGATCACGGTCGTGGCGCAGGCGGAGGACGGTGTGGAGGCCCTCACGACGGTCGAGCGCGAGAAGCCCGACGTCGTGATGATGGACGTCCAGATGCCGGAGATGAACGGCATCGAGGCGACTGCGGCGATCGCCGAACGGTGGCCCGACGTGCGCATCCTCGCCGTGACCACGCTCGATGGCAGCGACACCGTGCTGCCCATGCTGAGCGCCGGCGCCTCCGGCTACCTGCTCAAGGACTCCAGTGCGGAGGAGATCGTCACGGGTGTGCGCGAGGTGTTCGCCGGAGCGAGTTCGCTGTCGCCCCGCATCGCGTCGATGCTCATCCGCCACGTGCGCGACTCCACTCCCACCGCGGCGGCAGAAACCCTCGAACCGCTCACCGAGCGCGAGGAGGAAGTGCTGCAGTGCCTCGCGAAGGGCATGTCCAATGCCGAGATCGCCAAGGCGCTCATCGTGTCGGAGGGAACCGTGAAGGCCCACCTCGGTCGCATGATGTCGAAGTGGCACCTGCGTGACCGCGTGCAGATCCTCGTCACGGCCGCCCACGCCGGCCTCGTCACCTTCCGGTGAGCCTCCGCCTCAGAGCGCGAGCAGCACGATCCCGGTGAGGACGACCAGCGAGGCGCCGATCCGCCAGCCGGGCCGGGACTCCCGCAAGACGAAGGCGCCGAACAGGCTCACGAGCACGACGCTGACCTCGCGCAGCGGCGCCACCAGCGCCACCGGAGCGATCTGGATGGCCGTCAGCACGAGGATGTAGGACAGCGGCGACAGGATGCCGAACGCGAGGATGCGGCGCCACTGCGTGCGCCCCAGCGCCCGCACCGCACCCCATCGTTTGCGCACCGCCACGGAGTAGAACGGCACCTGCAGCAGAGTGGTGCCGACCATGAACGCCACGGGAGACAGCTCCCACTCCCGGACGGCGTGGACGTCCCAGATCGTGTAGACCGCGATCGCGACGCCGGTGAGGGCACCGAACAGGAGCCCGGGGTCGACACGGCGCCGGCTGCCCGCCGGACGGCGGTCGACGAACCCGATCGCGACGACCCCGGCGATCACCGCCGCGACGCCGACGAGCGCCAGGGCCGAGGGGCGTTCGCCGAGCAGGAGCACGGCGACGATCACGGAGAGGAAGGGGCCGGTGCCGCGTGCCGTCGCATAGACGGTCGACAGGCTGCCCTCCCGGTAGCCGCGCTGCAGCACGGCCAGGTAGGCCACGTGCAGGACCGCGGAGACGGAGACCCCGAGCGCGAACGAGCCGAGGTCGGCCGCACCGAGTCCGCCCGTGAACGGCACGGCACCGATCCAGACGACCGTGCTGGCGACCGCACCCCACCACAGGAACGGCGAGCCGGCGCGGCTGATGCCGTGCGCGATGACGTTCCAGGACGCGTGGGCGATCGCGGCGGCGAGGACGAGGACGAGAGCGACAGCGGACACGGCAGACCCTTCCCTCCGCCGCGGGCGCGACGAATCGGGTCCTCCGGGCTTTTGTCCTGTCAGATGACGGTCCCCCTGCGGAGGAGGACCGTGGCGCCGCTCGGACCAGACGGGCGCAGACCCCGGAACCCTAGGCGCTATCGCCACCACCCTATCCCCGACCGGGAAGGGGGCGGTGACCGGCGCGACTACGCTCGAAGGACACCCCGCGCAGGAAGGTCATGCCATGCCCGTCACCCCGGACGCCCTCGCCCACGCCGAGGACCTCGCCGACTTCGTCGCCGCTTCCCCGTCGAGCTATCACGCTGCCGCCGAGACGGCCCGCCGCCTGGAGGAGGCCGGCTTCACGCGGCTGCAGGAGGAGGACGCCTGGCCTGCGCAGCCCGGCGGCCGGTACCTCGTGGTCCGCGACGGCGCGACGATCGCGTGGGTGGTGCCGGAGGATGCGACCGCCACGACGCCCGTGCACGTGTTCGGGGCGCACACCGACTCCCCCGGCTTCAAGCTCAAGCCGCAGCCCACCACCGGAGCCCGCGGCTGGCTGCAGGCCGCCGTCGAGGTGTACGGCGGTCCGCTGCTGAACTCGTGGCTCGACCGGGAGCTGCGCCTCGCGGGCCGGCTCGCCCTCGCCGACGGCCGGGTCGTCCTCGCCGACACCGGAGCCCTGCTGCGCCTCCCTCAGCTCGCCATCCACCTCGATCGCGGGGTCAACAACGGCCTCGCGCTCGACAAGCAGACCGAGACGCAGCCGGTGTGGGGTCTGGGCGATCCGACCGAGGCCGATCTGCTGGCCGAGCTCGCCGACTCCGCCGGCATCGACGCCGCAGAGATCCGCGGCTACGACGTCGTGGTCGCCGACGCCGCGCGGGGCGCCGTGTTCGGCAAGGACGACGCGTTCTTCGCCTCCGGCCGGCTCGACGACCTCGCCTCCGTGCACGCGGGCGTCGTGGCCCTCGCGGCACACGCCCCCGTGGCGGGCGCGCCGATCGCGATCCTCGCCGCGTTCGACCACGAAGAGCTCGGTTCCGAGTCGCGCTCCGGCGCCGCAGGCCCCTTCCTCGAGGACGTCCTGGAGCGGCTGTACGCGGGACTCGGCGCCGACGGCTCCGCCCGCCGCCAGGCGTACGCGTCGTCGTGGTGCCTGTCCAGCGACGTGGGGCACTCCGTGCACCCGAACTACATCGGCCGGCACGACCCCGTCGTGCAGCCCGTGCTCGGCTCCGGACCCATCCTCAAGCTCAACGCCAACCAGCGCTATGCGACCGATGCGGTCGGCGCCGCCTCGTGGCGGAACTGGTGCGATCGGGCCCAGGTGGTGACGCAGGAGTTCGTCTCGAACAACAGCGTGCCGTGCGGCTCGACGATCGGCCCGATCACCGCAACCCGGCTCGGCATCCGCACGGTCGACGTGGGCATCCCGGTCCTCTCGATGCACTCCGCCCGCGAGCTCGCCGGGGTCTCGGACCTGCACGACCTGACCCGCGTGGCCGGGGCCTTCTTCGCCGGCTGAATCGGGCCGCGCGGAGTGCGCCCCCGGAGTGCCAGGATGTGAGGATGACCGACATCAGGCCGGCTCTCATCGAGCGTGCAGGCATCGAGATCATCCCCGAGTCCGAGCGGACCGCCCAGCCCCGTGACCTGTTCTGGCCGTGGTTCGCGGCGAACGTCTCGGTGTTCGGGATGTCGTACGGCTCGTTCGTGCTCGGCTTCGGCATCTCCTTCTGGCAGGCGACGGTCGTCTCGGTCATCGGCATCGTCGTGTCGTTCCTGCTCTGCGGGCTCATCGCGATCGCGGGCAAGCGCGGGTCGGCGCCGACGATGGTGCTCTCCCGGGCCGCGTTCGGCGTGCAGGGGCAGAAGGTGCCGGGGATCGTGTCCTGGCTCACGTCGATCGGGTGGGAGACGTTCCTCGCGATCATGGCCGTGCTCGCGACGGCGACCGTCATCACGCAGCTCGGCGGCGACGGCGACAGCCTGTGGCTGAAGATCCTCGCGACCGTGATCGTCGCTGCGCTGATCGTCGCGGCCTCCGTGCTCGGGTATCACACGATCATGCGGCTGCAGTCGGTGCTGACGTGGATCACCGGCATCGTGACGATCGTCTACATCATCCTCGCCGCGCCGACCATCGACCTCGCCGCGGTGCTGGCCCGTCCTGACGGGGGCATCGGCCAGGTCGTCGGCGCGCTCGTCATGGTGATGACCGGATTCGGGCTGGGCTGGATCAACATCGCCGCGGACTGGTCGCGCTACCAGAAGCGCACCGCGTCCGACGGGGCGATCGTCGCCTGGAACACCATCGGCGGCTCGGTGGCACCGGTCATCCTCGTCGTCTTCGGTCTGCTGCTCGCGGGATCGGACGAGGAGCTCATGGTCGCGATCGCCGCCGATCCGATCGGTGCACTGGCGAGCATCCTGCCCGTGTGGGTGCTCGTGCCGTTCCTGTTCACGGCCGTGCTCGCGCTCGTCTCCGGCGCGGTGCTCGGCATCTACTCCTCCGGCCTGACCCTGCTCAGCCTCGGCATCCGCATCCCGCGGCCGTCGGCGGCGGCGATCGACGGCGCGATCCTCACCGCGGGCACCATCTTCGTGGTGTTCTTCGCGACCGACTTCCTCGGCCCGTTCCAGAGCTTCCTCATCACCCTCGGCGTGCCGCTGGCCTCCTGGGCCGGCATCCTCATCGCCGACATCCTGCGTCGCCGGAAGGACTACGACGAGGAGGCCCTGTTCGACAGCCGCGGCCGCTACGGCGCCTGGGACTGGACCGCGATCGGCACCATGGTCGTCGCGAGCGTGATCGGCTGGGGCCTCGTGCTCAACGGTTTCGCCGACGCGGCGCCGTGGAACAACTGGCAGGGATACCTCCTGTTCCTCGTCGGCGGAACGGACGGGGACTGGGCGTACGCGAACCTCGGGGTGTTCATGGCGCTCGTGCTCTCGTTCCTCGTGACCTGGTTCGCGCGGGCGGGGAAGATCCGGCGGCAGGAGTCGTGAGCCCTTCGACAGGCTCAGGGACCCAGGAGGCGGCGGGATCAGGGACCCAGGGGGCGGCAGGCTCAGGGACCCAGGGGGCGACAGGATCCGGGGCCGAGGAGGCGGCAGGCTCTCCGGGCGAGAGCTGGCTCGTCGTGGTCGATCCGCAGGTGATCTTCGCGTCGCCCGACTCCGCCTGGGGCTCGCCGTTCTTCGCCTCCGCGATGACGAACATCCGGCGCCTCGCGGACGCCTTCGGCGAGCGCGTGCTCGTGACCCGGTGGCTGCCGACGGCCGACCGCTCGACCTCCTGGGGCGACTACTTCGCCGCGTGGCCGTTCGCCGACCGCCCCGCCGACGACCCGTTGTACGCGCTCGTCCCCGAGGCGGAAGGCCTGTCTCCTCATCCCACCGTCGACCTCCCGACGTTCGGCAAGTGGGGTCCGGAGCTGGAGGCGATCGTGGGGCGCGGTGGTCGGATCGTGCTCGCAGGTGTGTCCACGGACTGCTGCGTCGTGTCCACCGCTCTCGCTGCCGCGGACGCCGGGGCACGCGTGACGCTCGCGGCGGATGCCTGCGCCGGCTCCACGGCCGAGAACCACGCCGCCGCCGTGCAGGTGATGTCCCTGTATCCCCCGCAGATCACCGTGACCGACACCGCCCCCCTCCTCTCCCCCTGACCCCCCTCCCCGG
>NZ_LOSO01000002.1:0-42305 GCF_001595495.1 Microbacterium sp. CH1
GATGGGAGGGGGACGGGACGGGAGGGGGACGGGACGGGAGGGGACGGGACGGATCAGGCGATCGTGGCGAGGAGGGCGTCGGCGGCGAGGGTCGCGCCGGTGTCGGCGCGCGGGGTGAGGGTGCCGGCACGGTGCGCGGTGACCGTGGTCTCCATCTTCATCGCGTCGAGCACGGCCACCGGGTCTCCCTCGGCCACCGTGGCCCCGTCATCGACGAGCCAGCGGACGAGCGTGCCCGGCGCGGGGGCCCGGAGCTCGGAGGGGTCCGCCGACGGCACGGGTGCCGTGACCTCTCCCGCCGGACGGCCGATGCCCGCCAGCAGCTCCGCGGGCAGACCGAGCATCACGCGGCGGCCGTCGATCTCCACCGGGAACCGCTGCAGTCCGGAGACCGGGGCGACTGCGGGGCGTGGCTGCGCCTCCAGTGCCGGGAGCAGCATGGTCTCGATCCACTGGGTGTGCACGGCGAAGGTCGCGGTCGCGAACGCGGGGTCGTCGATGGCGCGGAGGTCGAACGGGATCACGGTCGCCGGACCCTCGACGGCGAGCTCCCGCAGGGCCCGACGCGCACGGACGAGAGCCGCGTCCCGGGTGTCCGCGTGCACGATGAGCTTCGCGATCATCGAGTCGAACGCGGGCTGCACGGTGTCTCCGGCCTCGATGCCGCTGTCCCACCGCACGCCGGGCCCCCCGGGGATGCGCAGGCCGTCCACCCGTCCGGGGCTGGGCAGGAACCCGCGGCCGGGGTCTTCGGCGTTGATGCGGAACTCGAACGCATGCCCGGTCGGCGCCGGGGTCTCGGTGAAGGACGGCCCCCCGCCGAACGCGATACGGAACTGCTCGCGGACGAGGTCGGTCCCGGTGACCTCCTCGGTCACGGGGTGCTCCACCTGCAGCCGGGTGTTCACCTCGAGGAACGAGATCGTGCCGTCCGCGGCGAGGAGGAACTCGACCGTGCCGGCGCCGCGGTACTGCACCTCGGCACAGATCGCCCGTGCCGCGTCGTGGAACGCCGTCCGCTGCGCCGCCGTGAGACCGGGCGCAGGAGCCTCCTCGATGAGCTTCTGGTTGCGGCGCTGCATCGAGCAGTCGCGGTCGCCCACGACGACCACGCCGCCGCGCCCGTCGCCGAGCACCTGCACCTCGATGTGCCGCGGACTCTCCAGGAAGCGCTCCACGAAGCACTCCCCGCGGCCGAACGCGGCGGTCGCCTCGCGGGTGGCCGCGTCGAACGCGTCGGCGACCTCCGCCAGCTCGCGGACGACCTTGAGCCCTCGGCCTCCGCCACCGAACGCGGCCTTGATCGCGATGGGCAGACCGTGCTCCTCGGCGAACGCCACCGCCTCCTGCGGCCCGGACAGCGGCTGATCCGTGCCCGCGGCGAGCGGGGCGCCGACGCGCTGCGCGATCCGGCGCGCGGTCATCTTGTCGCCGAGCGCGTCGATGCTCTCCGGCGACGGCCCGATCCAGACGAGTCCGGCGTCTTCGACGGCCCGCGCGAAGGCGGCACTCTCGGACAGGAACCCGTAGCCGGGGTGCACGGCGTCGGCGCCGCTGCGGCGGGCCGCGTCGATCAGCGCCTCGATGGACAGGTACGTCGTCGCCGCGGTGTCGCCGCCCAGGCCGATCGCCTCGTCCGCGAGCCGCGCGTGCAGGGCATCCGCGTCCTGATCGGCGTAGACGGCGACCGACGTGTAGCCGGCCTCGGCGCACGCGCGGATCACGCGGACCGCGATCTCGCCGCGGTTGGCGATCAGCACAGAGGTCATGAGGTCTCCTTGACGGTGAAGCGCACCCGCACGCCCGGCGGGAGCTGAGCGGCGAGGTCGAGGCTGCGGTCGGTGAGGGCACCGATGATGGGATAGCCGCCCGTGAGCGGATGATCGGGGAGGAAGAGCACGGGCTGGCCGTCCGGCGGCACCTGGATGGCCCCGGTCACGGCGCCTTCGCTCGGCAGCTCGCCGCCGACCGCGCGTTCCAGGGGCACGTCGCCGTGCAGGCGGATGCCCACGCGGTCGGAGCGCGGCGTGACCGTCCACTCCTGCCCGGTGAGCGCGTCGATGCCGGCAGCGGTGAACCAGTCGTCGCGGGGCCCGAGCGTGATCTCCAGCGTGACCAGCTCCCCGGCTGCGGGAAGGGGGCGGGGCACCGGATCCGGCTCCACGGCGGCCACGGCGGCAGCCCCGATCGGAAGGAGATCGCCGGCGGCCAACGGCGCGGGACCCAGCCCGGCGAGCGTGTCGGTCGCGCGGCTGTCGAGCGCCGCCGCCGGAGCGAAGCCGCCGCGGACGGCGATCACGGACCGGAGACCGCGCTCGGGAGGGCCCAGCGTGAGCTCGTCGCCGTCGACGGTCGCGAACGGCACGCCGGGGAGGAGCGTGCGCTCGATGCCGTCGGCGTCGGTGAGCGTGAGCGAGCCCGTGGCCCCGGTGACGGCGGCCACACCTGCGCCGTGGAAGCGCAGCACGGCCCCACCGACGCTCTCCAGCACAGCCGCCGCCGGCGTGTTGCCCACGGCCCGGTTCGCCGCGTGCATCGCGACCCGATCGGCGACGCCGGAGGCCGAGACGCCCAGCGCCGCGAAACCGGGGCGTCCCGCGTCCTGCACGAGGAGCTGCAGCGACGGTCGCACGACCTCGACCGCCGGACCGTCCCCGCGACGGGCGACCCGCGTCGCGTCGGCCGATGCCGGCGACGCCGCGACCGACTCCCGCTCCGCACGCACGAAGCGCACGCGGCGGCCCGGTGCGAGCAGAGCCGGCGGGTCGCGGTCGATGTCCCACATCTCCAGGGGGGTCCGGCCGATGAGCTGCCAGCCGCCGGGGCTCTCCCGCGGATACACGCCACTGAACGCCCCGGCGAGGGCGACGGAACCGGCGGGCACCCGGGTGCGGGGCGACGACCGCCGCGGCACGTCGAAGAGGGGGTCGCCGCTCACGGCATAGCCGAAGCCGGGAGCGAAGCCGGAGAAGGCCACGCGCCAGTCGGCGGCGAGGTGACGGGCCACCAGTTCCTCCGCCGAGACGTCGAGGAGCGCGGCCGCCTCGTCCAGATCCTCCCCGTCGTAGCGGACCGGGATGGTGACCTCGCCCGCGTCGGGCAGCGCCGCGGCGTCGACCTCGGTCGCGGCGAGCACCTCGGCGAGCGCAGCAGCCGAGGTGCGGTGCGGGTCGAAGCGCACGAGCACGGTACGGGCTCCGGGGATGCGCTCCCGGACACCAGGCACGTCGCTCCATGCGAGGTTCAGCCGCATGGCCTGCTCGAGGTCGTCCGCCTCGACGAGCAGCGCGCTGTCGGAGGCCGTGAGGATGCGCATCAGACCCGGTACTCCGCATCCGGCACATCGGTGACGAACATGTAGCCCGGGGCATGGGTGACGGCGAACGGCGGCTTCGACGCCATGATCGCCGCCTGCGGGGTCACGCCGCACGCCCAGAACACGGGGATCTCGCCGGGCCGGATCTCGGGGGCGTCCCCGAAGTCCGGCGCCATCACATCGGCGATACCGAGCGACGCCGGGTCGCCGATGTGCACGGGCGCACCGTGCACCGCCGGGGTGCGCCCGGAGATCTGCACGGCATCCGCCACGCGATCCGCGGGGATCGGACGCATCGAGACCACCATCTCGCCGCGCAGCCGTCCGGCCGGGGTGCAGTCCACCGCCGTGCGGTACATCGGCACGTTGCGTCCGAGCTCCTGATGACGGATCGGGATCCCGGCCTCGACGAGCCCCGTCTCGAACGTGAAGCTGCAGCCGATGAGGAAGGCGACGAGGTCGGGATGCTCGTCCCACGCCGCCGTCGCGTCGGACACCTCCTCCACGAGCTCGCCGTCCCGCCAGATGCGGTACCGCCCGATGTCGGTCCGGATATCGCTGCCCGGCGCGAGCCGCGACTCGACCTCCCCCTGCTCGATCACCTCGAGGACGGGGCAGGGCTTCGGGTTGCGCTGCGCGTAGAGGAGGGTCTCGAAGGCCCAGTCCGCGGGCACCGCGATGAGGTTCGCCTGGGTCAGCCCCGGCGCGACGCCGCTGGTCGGGACGGAGTGGCCGGCGCGGTGCGCCGCACGAGCGGCGCGGGCGTCGGCGAGCTGGGCGGGAGTCGCGAGCACGGCCATGTCAGACTCCGGCGAACGGGGCGATGGTGATGCCCTCCGCCTGCAGCAGGCGCTTCGTCTCCGCCGCCATCGCCACCGAGCCCGGGCTGTCGCCGTGCACGCAGATCGACTGCGCGGACACGGCCACGTCGGTGCCGTCGATCGCCCGGATCACGCCGTCCGCGGCCAGGCGCACCATCCGCTCGGCCACCCCGGTGGGGTCGTGCAGCACGGCCCCCTCCTCGGTGCGGGAGACGAGCTGACCGTCCGGCTGGTAGGCGCGATCGGCGAAGGCCTCCGCGGCGACCGCGAGCCCTGCTCGTTCGGCGACGTCGAGCACGACGCCGCCGGCGAGACCGAGCAGCACGAGCGAGGGGTCGATCGCCTTGATGGCCGCCACGACGTCCTTCGACTGCCGCTCGTCGCGGGCGATGGTGTTGTAGAGCGCCCCGTGCGGCTTGACGTAGGAGACCCGCCCGCCGACCGCCGCGGTGAGCCCGAGGAGCGCACCGAGCTGGTACTCCACGTGCGCCTGCAGCGTGGCCGAGTCGATGTCGACCTTCGTGCGCCCGAAGTTCTCGTAGTCGCGGTACCCGGGGTGGGCGCCGATCACGACGCCGCCGGCGACGGCCGCGGCCAGGGTCTCGCGGATCCCCTCCGGGCTGCCCGCATGGAACCCGCACGAGACGTTCGCGCTCGTGACGATCTCGAGCATGCTCGCGTCGTCGCTGACGATCCGGTCGGGGACGTTCTCGCCGAGGTCCGAGTTCAGGTCGATGGTCGCCATGTCACGCTCCGATTCCGAGGAAGGCGAAGATGGGGCCGATCGAGACGGCGCCCATGTACCAGGTGAGCGCGGTCACGACGGTGCCCGCGATGAGCAGCCACATCGGGTACTTCCGGTCGCCGAGCAGGTCGCGGCGGAACCAGCCGATGTACATGAACACCGTCAGCCCGATGGGGAGGATCAGGCCGTTGAAACCGCCGACGAAGACGAGGATCGCGGCCGGGGCCGTGCCGATCGCCAGGTAGACCCCCAGCGACACGACGATGAACGCGACGGTGGCGAGCTGCAGCGGCCAGCCCCCGCGGAGCTTGGCGGTGAAGGTCGAGAGGAAGGTCGCCGAGGTGTACGCGGCGCCGATGACCGAGCTGATCGCGGCGGCCCAGAAGATTGCGCCGAAGATCCGCAGACCGGCGTCGCCGAGCACCGCACCGAATGCCTGCCCTGCCGGGTTGGCGGCCTGCGAGGAGAGGTCGAGCGCCACGCCGGAGGCCACCACGCCGAGGATCGCGAGGAACAGCACGTAGCGCATGATGCCGGTCACGAGGATGCCGTTGGCGGCGGCGCGCATGACGGGCTTCGCGTACTGCGGGCCCACGTGGCCGGAGTCAAGGTAGCGGTGGGCGCCGGAGTAGGTGATGTAGCCGCCGACCGTGCCGCCGACGATCGTCGTGATGGTGGCGAAGTTGAGCTGGTCGGGCACGAAGGTCTGCCGCAGCGCGTCGCCGATGGGCGGCTGGGCGATGAGGGCGACGACGAGGGTCATCACGATCATGCCGACGCCGAGGATGATGAGGACGACGTCCATCACCTTGCCGGCCTTCTTCACGAGGAAGATGATGATCGCGAGGGCCGCCGTGAGCGCGCCGCCGAGCTTCGGGTCGATGCCCAGGAGGGCGTTCAGTCCGAGACCGCCGCCGGCGATGTTGCCGATGTTGAACGCGAGCCCGCCGATGACGACGAGGACGGCGATGACGTGGCCGGAGAACGGGATGGCGCTGTTGGCGAGCTCGCCGGCCCGCTTGCCGGACGAGGTGATCATGCGCCAGATGTTCAGCTGCACCGCGATGTCGACGAGGATCGACACGAGGATGGCGAACGCGAACGCGGCTCCCATCTGGGCGGTGAACGTCGCGGTCTGGGTGATGAAGCCCGGACCGATGGCGCTCGTCGCCATGAGGAAGATGGCGCCGATGACGGCACTGCGGCCGGCGCGCTTCTTCGCGTGGGTGGCGCGGGCTTCGTCCTCGGGGGTGAGGGCGGGGGCGGACTGCTCGGACATAGGGGGGGTCCCATCGTCGTTGGTGGGTGTCGGGTGACCCCCAGTGTAGAACGGACAGAACCCGATTGTTCAACAATCATGTTTCCGTCGTGCTACAGCGCGATTGCTTTTCGGTAATGATCGGCGTGATGCCGCCCTACGATGAAGGCATGAACCAGCAGGGCCCGCTCGCCGACGTGCTCCGTCAGCGCATCATCGACGGCGACGTCGCCCCGGGCTCCCGGCTGTCCGAATCGGCTCTGGCCGAGCGTTTCGACGTGTCGCGCAACACCCTGCGCGAGGCGTTCCGGGTGCTCGCGGAACAGGGGCTCGTCGCGCACATCCCGCACCGCGGCGTCTCGGTCGCCTCTCCCTCGATCGCCGACGTCATCGACATCTACCGCGCCCGCCGCGTCATCGAGTGCACGGCTCTGCGGCAGTCCGAGCCGGAGCATCCCGCCGTCCAGCGCATGACCGACGCGGTCGCCGCAGCCGAGGCCGCCGTGGCCGGGGTCTCGGCCGACGACGCGTCCGCCTGGCGCGCGGTCGGCAGCGCGAACATGGCCTTCCACGTCGCGCTGGTCGACCTCGCCGACAGCCCGCGTCTCGCCCGCACCTACCGGAACGTCGCGGCGGAGCTGCGCCTCGCGTTCCTGAAGATCGACGACCCCCGCGCCCTGCACGAGCCGTTCGTCCGGAAGAACCGCGCCGTCCTCGACACGTTCCTGACGCGGGGCGCCGAGGCCGGGGCCGCCGAGTTGGAGCGGTACCTCGTGCAGTCGGAGCGGGTCGTGCTCGGCGCGTTCGCGCGGATGCAGCTCGACTGAGCGCTGCGGCTCAGGACGCGTCGGTCCGCAGCGCCGCCGTCGCGCGGGGTCGGGGTTCGCCCCGCGGCGAGGCCGGCAGCCCAGGCAGCGCGCTGGTCGGCTCTGGGAGACCATACCGGCGGTGCAGCCAGCGCCGCGCGTCCTCGAGCGGATACGTGTCGCCGAAGACGCAGTACTTCACGAACACACCCTCGAGCGTGCTCCGGAGCATGACCTCCTCCAGCGCCGGATCCTCGGCACCGCGGGCGCGGAACACCGCGCGCACGGCATCCTCGGCGGCCGTCGCGCCGTCCGCGTAGCGCTGCTCCGACTCCGCGAACAGCCGATGCGTCAGCGGCTGCTGCTGCATGGCGAGCACCGCACGCTGCAGCGGCATCGCGAAGGCCGTGGCGCCGATCGCCCCGTCGATGATCGCGGCCAGCATCTCGTCGGGCGTGCCCTCGACCTGCGCGAAGGCCAGGACCGTCTCGAACCAGCGGTCGATCACCGCGGCGACGAGCTGGTCCTTGCCGCCGAAGTGATAGTTCACCAGCCCCTGGGCGACGCCGGCGCGACGCGTGATCTCGGCGATGCCCGCCCCGGCGACGCCGCGCTCGCTGAAGACCTCGATCGCCGCCTGGAGGATGTTCTCGCGTGCGCGCTCCCGCGCCGCACGGTTCTGCGCATCCGATCGCGCCATGCGGTGTCCACCTCCCGGGTCCTCCGGCGGAATTCCCTCACGGGCCGTCTCGGGATAGATTAATCACTGAATGCTCGTTCAATCTATGGAGGGTGCGAGCACTCGCGGCGCGGGGGTTCGCCGCAGCGGGCCACGGACGCGTCTTCCGCCGATCGAGGGGGTGGCGGAGACGCGTCCGTGGTCATCCTCGACCTCCGGCCTACGACGAGGGACCGACGACCAGGACCGGTCGTCGATCGCCGGTGCCGACGTCCGGCCGAGCCGTGGCGGCACGTTCGACGACGACCGATCCGGTCGATTCCTGACCTGAGTGCAGAAAGTGGGCGACGGGCCGTGTCGCGCCTTGACCCCGTCGAAATCGCGCGGTTAGCGTGAGCGGGCTTCGGCCCCTCGGTGGCAGCGATGCTCACCGTTCCGGCCGGAGTCCGCTCGCTCACCGGGCGCGCGGCACCGCTCAGATCGAAGAGGATCTTCCATGCGATTCACCAGAAAACTCGCGCTCGCCGCCACCGCGGCGGCCGCGCTCAGCCTCAGCGCGGTCATCCCCGCCACGGCCGCGTCCCCCGACGACTCCGCGCCCTCGTACCAGGAGTTCGCGGCATCGACCTTTCGGGACATCGACGGCGCCTACGTCGTCAACGGCGACGAGGTGATCTCGAACAAGAAGGAGCTGCGCGCGTTCTACGACCGGCTGATCGGCCCCGAGACCCGCACCGACGGCCTCATCGTCAACACGGTCAACAACGTCGTCGACAAGTGGTCGCCCGCGCAGGTCGCCAACCTCACCTACTGCGTGAGCACGAAGTTCGGCAATCGTCACGCCGATGTCGTCCGAGCGATGGAGAGCGGCGCGGCACTCTGGGAGTCCGCGTCGTCGAAGATCGACTTCCGCTACGTGAGCAGCGCCGACGCCAACTGCACCACGCGGAACAACGCCGTCGTCTTCTCCGTCGAGCCGGTGGCCACGACGCAGTACATCGCCCGCGCCTTCTTCCCCAGCACGCCGGCCCAACAGCAGAACGTCCTCATCGACGACTCGATCTGGAGCGCCGGAGCCTGGACGCCGACCAACGTCATCGGCCATGAACTCGGTCACGTCCTCGGCTTCCGCCACGAGCACACCCGCCCGGAGGCCGGCACGTGCTTCGAGGACAACAACTGGCGTCCGCTCACGCCGTACGACTCGTCGTCGATCATGCACTACCCGCAGTGCAACGGCAGCTCCGCGGATCTCTCCATGACCAGCGTCGACCGCAGCGGCGTCGTCTCGCTGTACGGGAACTGACGCTCTCGTCCCAGAGGTCCGTCATCCTCGAGGCCCGGTCGTCCGCGACCGGGCCTCACCGGTGTCCGCGGTCGGTGCGGCTCAGGCGGAACCGCGGACGACGAGCTCGGTCGGCAGGATGGTCGTCCGAGGCGGGTCCTCGCCGGCAAGCCGGGAGAGCAGCACCTGCGTCATCGCCTCGCCCTGGGCGTACATCGGCTGGCGCATGGTCGTCAGGGGCGGATCGGTCGTGAGGGCCACCGAGGAGTCGTCGAAGCCGACGAGCGCGATGTCCTCGGGTACCCGCACCCCGGCGGCGCGGAGGGCCATGAGCGCCCCGCGGGCCATGAGGTCGCTGGCGACGAAGATCGCGTCCGGTCGCCCTTCCGCGAGCAGACGGCGGGCGGCATCGGCTCCGCTCGCCTCGCTGTAGTCGCCCTCCTCCTCCGCGAAGGGCGTCAGCCCCGCGGCGGCGAGCGCGGCGCGGAACCCCTGCACGCGGTCGGTCGACGACGGCATCGTGAGCGGACCGGAGATCGTGGCGATGCGGGTGCGTCCGATGTCGACGAGGCGCTGCGTGGCCGCCCGTGCCCCGGCGACGTTGTCGACGTCGACCACGTAGTCGCCGTCGGCCCGCCGCACCGGACGGCCGCCGTAGACCACGGGGACCGCGTCGGCGATCCGGTCGACGAACGCGTCACTCGTGTGGTGCGACACGATGAGCGCGCCGTCGACGCCGCCGTTGCGCACGAAGCTCGTCATCTTGTCACCGGGATCGTCGCTCGCGATCAGCAGGTTCAGGAGGTAGTCGGAGCTGCGGAGCGCGCCGGTGATGCCGGCCACGATCGCCGCGAAGAACGGGTCGCCGAAGAAGCGGGTCGTGTCCTCAGGGACGATGAGGGCGATCGCGTGCGTCTGCCGGGAGGCGAGCGAGCGCGCGGCGCGGTTCGGGACGTAGTTGAGCTCGTCGATCGCGGCGCGCACGGCGGCGAGCGCTTCCGGGCTGACCGCGGTCGACCCGTTCACCACCCGCGACACGGTCGACCGGGACACGCCGGCGGCCGCCGCGACCTCCTCGATGGTCGCACGGGGCGACATCATCGCTTGCTCTCTTCCATCGCCCCATTCTCATCCACCCGGAGCCAGGCCGTGAAAATCCCCGCTTCGAATCGCCCGATTGGTCCCATTTCGACCGCAGATGGGACCAATCGGGCGATTCGAACGGGTCAGAGGGACCGGGCGGCGATGATCCGGGCGTACTCGCGGCCGGAGTCCTTGACCGAACGCTCCTGGGTGTCGTAGTCCACGCGGACGATCCCGAAGCGCTTGTCGTAGCCCCAGGCCCACTCGAAGTTGTCGAACAGGGACCAGTAGAAGTAGCCGCGGACGTCCACGCCGCTGTCCCTGGCGTCCAGCACGGCGTCGAGGTGCGCGCGCAGGAACGCGGTGCGGTCGGCATCGGGCACCCGGGGCTCCCCGTCCGCCACCACGACGGTGTCGTCATAGGCCGCGCCATTCTCCGTCACCGAGAGCACCACGCCCGCGGGCTCGGCGTACTCGGTCCAGAGCCGCTGCAGCAGTCGCGTCAGCCCCTCCGGCTGGACCTCCCAGCCCTGGGCGGTCCGGGGCAGACCCCGCTCGACCGCGTGGATGCCCTCGTGCGAGGGATACGGGCTCCGCGTCACATGCGCCGTCTCCGGGCCGCTGGACACCGCCGCGTCGTCGGGCCCCGTGCCGGACACGAGGTCGCCGTGGTAGTAGTTCACACCCTGGGTGTCGATGCGCTGGGCGATCGTGTCGAGGTCGCCATCGTGCACCGCCGCCTCGAATCGCGCCACGGCCTCGGGGTCCACCGCGCGGATGTCCTCCACGGTGTCGGCGGGGTAGACGCCGCGGTAGATCGGGTCGAGGAACCACCGGTTGAACTGGCCGTCCAGCCGCCGGGCGGCGTCGACATCCGCGGGGTTCTGCGGATCGGCGGGGTCGGCCACCGTGTGGTTCAGCGTGATGCCCAGGTTGAGGGACGCGTCGCGGCCGCGGAGCTCCCGCACCGTCGCACCGTGCGCGAGCAGCAGGTGGTGCGAGGCCAGCAGCCCCTCGGCGACGCTCGTGTGCCCTGGCGCGTGCTCGCCTCCGGTGTAGGAGAGGAAGGACGAGCACCACGGCTCGTTCAGGGTCGTCCACACGTTCACGCGGTCGCCGAGGGCGTCGTGCATGGTGCCCGCGTACTCCAGGAAGCGCTCGACGGAGTCGCGGTTCGTCCAGCCGCCGACCTCCTGCAGGGCCTGCGGCATGTCCCAGTGGTACAGCGTGAGCCAGGGCAGGATGTCGGCCGCGAGGAGCTCGTCGACGAGGCGGCTGTAGAAGTCGACCCCGGCCTGGTTGACCGCCCCGCCGTCGGGGCGCACGCGCGACCACGAGGTGGAGAAGCGGTACGTCTGGAGGCCGAGCTCCTTCATCAGCGCCACGTCCTGCGGATACCGGTGGTAGTGGTCGCACGCTACATCCCCGTCGTCGCCGCCGACCACGGCCCCCGGTACCCGGCAGAAGGCGTCCCAGATGGAGGCCGTCCGTCCGTCCTCGAAGGCGGCGCCCTCGATCTGGTAGGCCGCGGTCGCCGCGCCGAAGAGGAAGTCCGAGGGGAAGGCACGCGTCATAGGGGTCATCCTTTCACCGCGCCCGCCATGATGCCACTGACCAGCTGCCGCCCCGCGATCACGAAGAGCACGAGGAGCGGAAGGGTCGCGAGCACCGCGCCGGTGAGCACGATCGAGTAGTCGATGTAATAGCCGGACTGCAGCTGGCTGAGCGCCGTCTGCAGCGTCGGGTTCTGGGGGGAGAGCACGATCAGGGGCCAGAGGTAGTCGGTCCAGGCGGTCATGAACGTGAACAGTCCGAGGATCGCCATGGCCGGCCGCGCTGCGGGCACCCCGACGGTGAGGAAGGTGCGGAACTGGGCCGCGCCGTCGACCCTGGCGGCCTCGATGAGCTCGTCCGGGATCACATCCACGAGGTACTGCCGCATGAAGAACACCCCGAACGCCGTGACGAGTGTCGGCACGATCACCGCACCGATCGTCCCCGTCCAGCCGAGTTCGCGCATCAGCATGAACAGCGGGATGATGCCGAGCTGCGTGGGGATGGCCATGGTCGCGATCACGAACACCATGAGGCCGTCCCGCCCGCGGAACCGGAGCTTCGCGAACGCGTAGCCGGCAAGGGTCGAGAACGTGACGACGGAGATCGTGATGATCGTCGAGATGAGGAACGAGTTGCCGAGGGCGAGCCAGAACGGGATCGCTTCGAACACCTTCGCCGCGTTCGCAAGGAAGTTGCCGCCGGGGATGAGGGGCAGGGTCTCGCCGCGGGTCGCGTTCGTCCCGCTCGCGACGACGAACGACCACCACAGCGGGTAGGCACCGCCGATGACGAAGGCCGCGAGGAGCCCGTAGGTGAGGAAGCCCGGGCGGCTGCCGAGGCCGGCGCTCCCGCTCGCGGTGCCGCGCCGGCGGCGGATCCGCTCCGGCACGCTGAGGGCCTGGGTGGCGGTCATCGCGCCTCCTCCTTCCCGGTCGGGCGGATGCGGCGTCGGGCCGCGCGGTTCTTCGGGGCGTCTCCGGTGGCGATGCGCCGGGAGATCAGGAAGTTGATGAGGCCGATCGCGACGATCAGCAGGAAGAGCAGGATCGCGACGGCCGAGGCCTCACCCAGGTTCCGGCGGAAGAACGCCAGCTCCCAGAGGAACAGCACGGTGGTCTGGAACTGCCGGTCGCTGCCGCCGATGCCGCCCGCGGTGGAGACGTCGAACAGCCGCGGTTCGGCGAAAATCTGCAGGCCGCCAATGGTCGCCGTGATGATGACGAAGATCAGCGTGGGACGGATGGTGGGGATCGTGATGGCGAAGAACCGCCGCACCGCCCCGGCACCGTCGAGTGCGGCCGATTCGTAGAGGTCGCGGGGCACGGCCTGCATCGCGGCGAGGAGGATGAGGGCGTTGTAGCCGGTCCAGCGGAAGTTCACCATGACGGCGATCGCGATGTGCGACAGGACCGTGTCGTGCTTCCACTGCTGATCGGCGATGCCGACGAGGTTGAGGAGGTTGTTGGCCAGACCGTCCGCCTCGTTGAAGATGCTGGAGAAGATGATCGCCACGGCGACCGGGGTGACCACGAACGGGATGAGGACGCTCATCCGCCAGAACGTCGGCGTCCGCAGTCCGCGGTCCAGCAGGTACGCGATCACCAGGGCGACGGCGAGCTGCGGGATGGCGGAGAGCAGGAAGATGCTCAGCGTGTTCCGGATGGAGTTCCAGAACATGCCGTCGCCGAGGATCGCCGCGAAGTTGCCGAAGCCGACGAACGGTCCCTCGCCCTTCAGCAGGTCCCACTCGTGGACCGCGACCCACACCGTGTACAGCAGCGGGAAGAGGCCGATGAGCCCGAAGAGGAGGAAGAACGGGGAGATGTAGAAGTACGGCGAGGCGCGGTGGTCGAAACGGGAGACGCGGGTGCGCCAGGAGCGTCGCGGCGGAGCGTCCGCCGCGGCGGGGGCGGCGGCCTGCGGCTTCGCCGGCGGGGCGGTGAGGGTCATGGGCGTGTCCTTAGCCGGGCTTCGACAGGCTCAGCCACCCATCCGGGTCGCTGAGCAGCCACCGTGGGTCGCGGAGCAACCACCGTGGGTCGCTGAGCAACCACCGTGGGTCGCTGAGCCTGTCGAAGCGTGATCATCAGCCGACGAGGTCGTTCAGCAGGCCGATCGCCTGGTCCCAGGCGCCCTGCGTGTCGGTCTCGCCGCGGTCGAGCGCGCTCAGCGCCGGCCCGAAGACGTTCTCCTGGATCACCGAGTCATCGGCGCCCTTGAACTGCGCGACGACGCCCTTGGCACGCTCGGCGAGGATGGCACCGGTCGGCGCGTCGTTGAAGAACTCGTTGGGCGTGGCCTCCTCGGCGAGGGACTCCTGCGCCTTGATGGTCGACGGGAAGTTGCCCGCGGCGGCGGACTGCTTCACCTGCTGCTCGGGCTGCGTCAGCCAGTCGGCGAGCTCGGCTGCGGCCTTCTTGTGCTCCGACGACTCCGGGATGGAGAGGAACGCGCCGCCCCAGTTGGCCGCACCGCCGGGGAAGACATCGGCGAAGTCCCAGCCCGTCGACGCGTCTCCGCCGCCGGCCTCGACCTGGCCCTGCACGACGCCGAGCATCCAGCCGGGGCAGACGAAGGTGGCGAAGGTACCGTCGACGAACGACTTGCCGCCGTTCCAGTCCCATGCGGTCTGTGCCGCGGACTGGCCGCCCTCGGTCGCGGCGCCGAGGAGCTCGAAGCGCTCCTGGAGCTCGTCGTTGCCCTCGACGTTCAGCTCGCCGTCGGCGGTGTAGTAGCCCTCGTCGAGCTGGTTCACCATGGCGTTCCAGACGAAGCCGGAGTGGTCGTACCAGGCCTTGCCGGTCTTGGCCGTGTAGTCGGCGCCGACTTGGAAGTAGTTCTCCCAGTCGCCGTTCAGCAGCTCGGCGACCGACTCGCGGTCGCTGGGCAGGCCGGCGGCCTCGAACGCGGCGCCGTTGTAGCAGATGCCGCTCGGGCCGATGTCGGTGCCGTAGCCGATGACGCGGCCCTCGGCGTCGGTCGCCTGGCCGTACTTCCAGTCGACCCAGTCGTCCTTGCGGTCCTCGATGCCGTAGTCGCGCAGATCGACGAAGGTGTCCGAGACGTCCATGATGGCGCCGAGCCAGCCCTCCTCGATCGCGACGATGTCGCTGAGTCCGGAGCCGGCGGCGATCTTGGTGAAGGCGTCGGTGCGGGCGTTGCCACCGGTGTCGATGTTGGTCGCCTCGATCGTCACGTTCGGGTGCGCCTTCTCGTACTCCTCGTAGAGATCGTCGTAGCCGAAGGTGCCGAAGGTGGTCACGGTCAGTGTGACCTTCTCGTCGGCGCTGGCGCCGGAGTCGCCGTCGCCGCCGGTGCTGCCGGAGCAGCCGGCCAGGGCGAGAGCGGAGACGGATGCCACGGCGGCTGTCGCCAGGATCCGGGTGCGGGCACGTGAGTTCACGGTTCACTCCTTTGTGGGTTCGTGCGGGTGGTGGTGCATGGGGGCTTGTGGGAGCGCTCCCACAAGGTTGTCGTGAACTCTATGGGAGCGCTCCCACGATGTCAAGAGCGCCGTCTACAGGTGCCTCCCGCACAACCGGCGTACCCTTGTCCGGTGCCCGAAGCCACCCTCTCTCCTGCCCTCGCCCGCGCCGAGTCCCTGATCCGCAGCATCCCGGACTACCCGGAGCCCGGGATCATCTTCCGCGACATCACGCCGCTCCTCGCCGATGCCGAGGCCCTCCGCGCGACGACCGAGGCGATCATCGAGCCCTTCGCGGGACAGTTCGACGTGGTGGCCGGCATCGAGGCGCGGGGCTTCATCCTCGCCGGGGCCGCCGCCATCGCCGCGGGGGTCGGGCTGATCCCGATCCGCAAGGCCGGCAAGCTCCCCCGCCCCGCGGCCTCCGTCGACTATGCCCTCGAGTACGGCACGGCGACCATCGAGATGCACGACGACCTCCCCGCGGGATCCCGCGTCCTCCTCATCGACGACGTGCTCGCCACCGGAGGAACCCTGGCCGCCGGTCGGCAGCTCGTGGAGCGTCTCGGCAGCCACGTCGCCGGCATCTCGGTGCTCTTCGAGATCGACGGCCTCGGCGGCCGCGACACGATCGGCGACCTCCACACCGTCTTCCACTCCTGACCCCGAGACCCCGGTCTCTCGCCGACACCCCGTCGGAGCGCCGCGCGCAGGACGGGGTTTCGGCGAGGAGCAGGGGTCTCGGCGGAGCGAATCGACGGGACGGGGAGCCGGTAGACTGAACCCGCCCGTCCGCCCGCGACTCTTGGAGCCGTCATGCCCACCATCGTCGTCGACGTCATGCCCAAGCCCGAACTGCTCGACCCGCAGGGGAAGGCCGTCTCCGGCGCCTTCGCCCGTCTGGGCGTCGAGGGCTTCACCGACGTCCGCATCGGCAAGCGCTTCGAGCTCACCGTCGAGGGCGAGGTCACCGACGAGGTCCTCGCCGAGGCCCGCCGCATCGCCGACGAGGTGCTCTCGAACGCCGTGATCGAAGACGTCGTGGGCGTCGAGGTGGCGGAGTGACCATCCGCATCGGCGTCGTCACCTTCCCCGGCTCGCTGGACGACGTCGACGCACAGCGCGCCGTCCGCATCGCGGGCGCCGAGCCCGTCGCCCTGTGGCACGGCTCGCACGACCTCGAGGGCGTCGACGCCCTCGTCCTCCCCGGCGGGTTCAGCTACGGCGACTACCTCCGTGCCGGTGCCATCGCCGCCCTCTCGCCCATCATGAACGAGGTCAAGGACGCCGCCGCGAAGGGCATGCCCGTCCTCGGCATCTGCAACGGCTTCCAGATGCTCGTCGAGGCCCACCTGCTGCCCGGCGGCCTGATCCGCAACAACCACCAGCACTTCGTGCGCCGCGACCAGAAGCTCACGGTCGAGAACGCCGACACCGCCTGGACCAACGCCTTCCGCACCGGCCAGGAGATCGTCATCCCGCTGAAGAACGCGGACGGCGGCTACATCGCCGACGAGCAGACGCTCGACCGCATCGAGGGCGAGGGTCTCGTGGCGTTCCGCTACGCCGGCGTGAACCCGAACGGCTCGCTGCGCGACATTGCCGGCCTGACGAACGAGGCCGGCAACGTCGTGGGCCTGATGCCGCACCCCGAGCACGCCACCGAGCCCGGTTTCGGTCCGGACACCGCTGTCGCGATGCGCAGCGGCGTGGACGGCCTCGACTTCTTCACGAGCGCGATCGCCGCCGTCGCCCGCGTCGCCGCCTGATACCTCCCTCGACCCACCCCTCTGCGCGCGTCCCACCCCGTTGCGGGCGCGCGGAAGGGGCCGGGTCGACCGCAAGAGGCCGGGTCGACAGGCGGGTCAGGGGAGACGGAACGGGTTGTCGCCCACGGCCGCGAGCAGGTACCAGGCCGTCGTGCCGGTGTGCAGGCTCGCGTAGTAGAGGTCGCCGAAGCCGGAGTCGAGCCCGTCGGTCGACGTCGCCACGATGCCCTTGCCGTCGCCGTTCGCCGCGTCGCGCTGCACCAGCCGGATGTCGGCCAGCAGCTCCTCCGCGCGATCCTGGTCGCCGGCGGCCCCCCGCTCCTGCAGCGCGAGTGCGAGGTGCCCGCTGCCCTCGAACCAGACCTTCGACACGTCCGCGTCGCTGATCGACGGACCGCGGTACGGACCGTCCTGGGCCACGAGGTGCGCGAGCGTCCAGTCCACGGCCGAGCCGTATCGGGCGCCCCCGATGCCGAGCAGGCTCCACGTCTGGGCGTCGAGCGGGATGGGACGGGTGTTGATCGTGCTGCCGTCGAGCAGCGTCCCAGTGTCCACGTGCCCGTCGGCGCTCTGCATCGCCGCGACGAATCCGGCGGCCACCGCCGCGCGCTCCGCCCACACCCCGTCGTCCGTGAGCTGGCCGAGCTGCGTGAAGAAGCCGGCGATGTCGCTGTTGTGCTCGGTGGACTTCCACTCCAGCGGCACCCCGGCATCGGTCTGCCCGCCGGTGTAGCCGTAGGGTGCCCGCGTCATGTCGGCGGTGTTGTCCTGGATCCACTCCGCGATGCGCACCGCGCCGTCGAGATACCGTGTCTCCCCGGTGGCATGGAAGAGGCGGGTGAGCGCCATGCCCACCCAGGCCTGGTTGCCAGTGAAGGTGCCGGGCCCGGTGATCTCCATCCGGCCCTGACGGATGCCGTGCGGCTCGTACGAGGTGCGGACGCGGCCGTCGCCGATGGGGTCGTTCTCCTGCACGAAGAGGAGGGTGTCCGCGACAGCCCGCGCACGGCGCAGGTCGTCCGGCAGACCGCGGGCCGTGTAGGCGATCACGACCAGGGCGTCGTCGTAGACGAAGGAGGGCGTGAAGTCCCAGGACGGCGTGGTGAAGAACCCGCCCTCGTAGCTGCGGGGCAGGCAGCGGCCCTCGCCGTCGCAGAACTCGTCGACCCGCGCGTCGAGGAACTCGTACGCGAGCGCCACCGAAGCCGCGGGGTCGTTCACCGGGTCCGCCGGGGGCTGCGCGCGGGCACCGAATGCGTCGGACACGGCGGGGGCGGCGCCGACGAGCACGGCACCGACGACGAGCGCGGCGACGACCGCCCAGGGCGCGGATCGGCGGGCGGAAGCGGACATCACGACCTCTCGACGGCAGGATCCCCGGGGGACATGCCGCGAGCGACACGGGGGGATGCTCGCAACCCTGTCATGACAGGAGGCACCGGGGGAAGTGTCTTTCGGCCACATGCGCGTGTACCAAAGCGACCGGATGCGTGCAAGGCGTTTGCCGCACCCGGAGCACGGCGCGCACGATGGTCCTCCCGTCCCCGACCTCCCGGAAAGGACACCCCATGTCCCGCGACCAGTACACCTTCACCAACCCGGTCGAGCTCTACGCCGACATCCAGCCGCAGAAGCAGCACATGCGCGAGCCCGGTCTCGACGCCGATCTCACCCCGAAGGCCGACCTCGGCGAGGAGTCGTACCGCGGCACCGGACGGCTGACCGGGCGCAAGGCACTCATCACCGGCGGCGACTCGGGCATCGGCGCGGCCACCGCGATCGCGTTCGCCCGCGAGGGCGCCGACGTCGCAATCTCCTACCTGCCGGAAGAGGAGGAGGACGCGAGCCGCATCGCCGGCATCCTCCGCGAGGCGGGAGCCACCGTCGCCACGATCCCCGGCGACCTGCGCGACCCGGAGTACTGCCGCACCCTGGTGGCCGAGGCCGTCGCGGCGCTCGGCGGGCTCGACATCCTCGTCAACAACGGCGGCAAGCAGGTCTTCCAGGAGTCCCTCACCGATGTGACGGACGAGCAGTTCGACGACACGTTCAAGACCAACGTGTACGCGATGTTCTGGATCACGAAGGCCGCCCTCCCGCACCTCCCCGCGGGCTCGACGATCATCAACACGACCTCGATCCAGGCCTACTCGCCGTCGGACATCCTCGTCGACTACGCCTCGACGAAGTCGACCATCAATGCGTTCACCAAGGGCCTCGCCCAGCAGCTCGCGCCGAAGGGCATCCGCGTGAACGCCGTGGCTCCGGGACCGATCTGGACCCCGCTGCAGCCGAGCGACGGGCAGCCGCAGGAGAAGATCGCACAGTTCGGCCAGGACACTCCGCTCGGCCGGATGGGTCAGCCCGCCGAGCTCGCCCCCGCCTACGTCTTCCTCGCCTCGCCCGAGTCGAGCTACGTGCTCGGCGAGACCCTGAACGTCAACGGCGGCATGCCCACGCCCTGACCCTCATCCCCCGTCGACCCACCCCCTTCCGTTCCTGCCGGCCCCTTCCGGCCGTCCGCAAGGGGGTGGGTCGGACGGAAAGGGGTGGGTCGACGGAGAGGGGGAGAGAGGGCGCCGAACCGTTTCGATACCTGTGGTGGCGGGACTGTAAGCGTTTGCAGTAGCCTGATCGCATGGCACAGCTCGAACAGATCGCAGCCCCCGGTTCCGAGTGGTGGCGCAGCGCCGTCATCTACCAGATCTACCCCCGCTCCTTCGCGGACGCGTCGGGCGACGGCATCGGCGACCTGCCGGGCATCACGAGCCGCCTCGACGCCCTGCAGGAGCTCGGCGTCGACGCGATCTGGCTCAGCCCGTTCATGACCAGCCCGCAGCGCGACGCCGGCTACGACGTGGCCGACTACCGCGACGTCGACCCGCTGTTCGGCACGCTGGCCGACTTCGACGAGATGCTGGAATCCGCCCACGCCCGCGGAATCCGCGTGATCGTCGACCTCGTCCCCAACCACTCCTCCGACCAGCACCCCTGGTTCCAGGAGGCGCTCAAGGCGGCGCCGGGCAGCCCGGAGCGCGCGCGCTACATCTTCCGCGACGGCCGCGGTGAGAACGGTGACCTGCCCCCGAACAACTGGGAGTCGGTATTCGGCGGCGGCATGTGGCAGCGCGTCACGGAGGCCGACGGCACGCCCGGCCAGTGGTACCTGCACATCTTCGACGCCACGCAGCCCGACTTCGACTGGAACAACGAGGGGGTGCAGGAGGAGTTCCGCTCGATCCTGCGCTTCTGGCTCGACCGCGGCGTCGACGGCTTCCGGGTCGACGTCGCCCACGGCATGATCAAGACCGACGGCCTGCCCGACTACACGCCGCCGACCGATGCGGACTCCATGGGCGGCGGCGAGTCGAACGTGCCGTACTGGGGCCAGGACGGCGTGCACGAGATCTACCGCGACTGGCACAAGGTGCTCGCCGAGTACGACGGCGACCGCGCGCTCTGCGGCGAGGCCTGGATGCCGACGCTGAAGGAGACCGCCCTCTGGGTGCGTCCGGACGAGATGCACCAGACCTTCAACTTCCCGTACCTGATGACGGCGTGGGACGCGAAGGCACTCGGCGACGTGATCCGCGAGTCGCTGGACGCGTTCGGCGCGGTCGGCGCCCCCAGCACCTGGGTGCTGTCCAACCACGACGTCGTCCGGCACGCCACGCGCCTCGCCCTCACGATCGACAACCCGCAGGGCGAGGGCATCGGCCCGAACACCCCCGACAAGCCCGACACCGCCATCGGCCTGGCCCGTGCCCGCGCCGCCACGACGCTGATGCTCGCACTCCCCGGCTCCGCCTACCTGTATCAGGGCGAGGAGCTCGGGCTGCCCGAGGCGATGGAGATCCCGGACGAGTACCGTCAGGACCCGACGTGGTTCCGCACGAACGGCGAGCGCTACGGACGCGACGGCTGCCGCGTGCCCCTGCCGTGGGAGGCGGAGGCTCCGGCGTTCGGCTTCAACGACACGGGCCTCTCGTGGCTCCCGCAGCCCGCGGAGTGGGCGGACTATGCCCGGGACGTCGAGGAGGTCGACCCGGCGTCGACCCTCGCCCTGTACAAGCGCCTTCTCGCCGGCCGCCGCGAGTTCGGATTCGGCACCGGGTCGCTGGTGTGGGAGGACGCCGGTCCCGATGCCGTCGCCTTCCGCCGCGGCGAGGTGCACGTGCTGGCGAACCTCGGCACGGCTCCGCTCGACCTCCCGGAGGGCGCGGTCGTCCTGCTCCGCAGCCAGCCGTTCGACGGCCCCGAGGTCCCCGTCGACACCGCCGTCTGGTACACCAAGGCCTGACACCCGCTGCGCCCGTGGCGCGCTCCACCCGGGGCGTGTCACGGGCGTCTCCGATCCGAAGGACAGACGATGGCGAGCATCGACGAGGTCGCCCGGCTCGCCGGCGTCTCCACCGCGACGGTCTCCCGCGCGCTGAGCGGCCGCGGGCACGTGTCCGAGTCGGCGCGCGAGCGCGTACAGGCGGCTGCCACCTCCCTCGGGTACGTCGTGTCCTCCCGCGCCTCGAGTCTCGCGTCGGGGCGCACGCGCAACATCGGGGTCGTCGTGCCGTTCCTCGACCGCTGGTTCTTCAGCACCGTGCTGTCGGGGGTGTCCGCCGCACTCATGCGTGCGGGCTACGACATCACGCTCTACAACATCACCGCCGACAAGGACGTGCGCCGCCACGTCTTCGACACGTTCCTGCGCCGCCAGCGCGTGGACGCCGTGATCGCCGTGTCCATCGAGCTGGACGAGGACGAGACCCAGCAGCTCCTCGACCTCGGGCTCCCCGTGATCGCGATCGGGGGCCCGAACCCGAAGCTCGACACCCTCACGGTCGACGACGTCGCCGTGGCCCAGCTCGCGACGGAGCACCTGCTCGGGCTCGGGCACACGGAGATCGCGCACATCGGCGCGAACCCCGAGTTCGACATCGACTTCCACATCCCCACGAATCGCCGGCTCGGCTTCGAGAGGGCGCTGGCGAAGGCCGACGTCCCCCTGAACCCCGCGTTCCTGGAGCCCGCCGACTTCACGGTCGAGGGCGGCTACCGCGCCGCGAAGCAGCTCCTCGGGCGCCCGGGGCCTCGCCCCACCGCGGTGTTCGCCGCCTCGGACGAGATGGCGATCGGGGCGCTCCTCGCCGCCCGCGACCTCGGCTTCGCGGTGCCGGGCGACCTGTCCATCGTGGGCATCGACGGCCATGAGCTCGGCGAGTTCTTCCGTCTCACCACGGTCGACCAGTTCCCGCTCGGGCAGGGCGAGCGGGCGGCCGATGCGGTCCTCGCGAAGCTCACCGACCCCGATGCCGTGCGGCCGCCCGCCGCCCTGCCGTACGAGCTCAACGTCCGAGGCACGACGGCGCGACTCGTCTGAGCCGACCGGGGATCAGGCCGCGGTCGCGTCCTTCCAAGTCCGGTAGCCGCCGTCGAGATTGCGCACCGCGCGCCCGTGCTGCCGCAGCAGCCGGGTGGCGATGTGCCCCCGAAGGCCGACCTGGCAGTGCACCACCAGAGGCCCCTCGGGCAGTTCGTCGAGGCGGTCGCGCAGTTCGTCGAGCGGGATGTTCCTGGCGCCGGGGATGGCGCCGTTCGCATGCTCGGCCTCGGAGCGGACGTCGATGAGGGCGGCTCCCGCACGCAGGGCGTCGTCGAGCTCGTGCCACTGGAGGGTCGGCGTGGTGCCGTTGCGGGTGTTCTCGGCCACGTATCCGAGGATGTTCACGGCATCCTTCGCGGAACCGAACTGCGGGGCGTACGCGAGCTCCAGGTGCGCGAGCCCGGAGGCGGTGACGCCCGCCTGCAGCGCCGTCGCGATGACGTCGATCCGCTTGTCCACGCCGTCACGACCCACGATCTGCGCCCCGAGGATGCGGTCGGTGGCGGGGTCGGCGAGAAGCTTCATCGACAGGGTCTCCGCGCCCGGGTAGTAGCCGGCGTGCGATCCGGGGTGCACGTGCACGGCGAAGAACGCGCGGCCCGCGGCACGGAGCTGCTTCTCGCTCCAACCGGTCTTCGCGGCGGCGAGGCCGAACACCTGCACGATGCCGGTGCCGAGCGCGGGGCGCGCCGACTCCTCCCGACCCGCGATGACGTCGGCCACCATGCGGCCGTGGCGGTTGGCGAGACCGGCCATGGTCACCAGCGCCGCACCGCCACCGATGAGGTCGGCCTTCTCGACGCCGTCGCCCACCGCGAAGACGTCCGGGGCACTGGTGCGGCAGGCATCGTCGACCGCGATGCCGCCGGTCTCGCCGAGACGGATCCCCGCGGCGCGGGCGAGTCCGGCCTCGGGCACGACCCCGGAGGCGTCGACGAGGAACTCCGCGGGGAGGGTGGCACCGTCGCTCAGGGTCACGGAATCCGCGGCCATGGCCACGACCTCGACGCCGAGGCGCACGTCGACGCCGCGACGCCGGACCTCGGCCGCCAGAGGGGCGGCCATCTCCGGATCCAGCGGGGCGAGCAGCTGGGCACCGCGTTGCACCAGGGTGACCGCGGCGCCTCGGGCGACGAGGTTCTCCACGGCCTCGAGTCCCGTGTACCCGCCGCCCACGACGACCACCGGCAGCCCGGGGCGGAGGGCCGCGTCGATCGCATCGGCATCCGCCACGGTCCGCAGGCTCCGCGCGGGGAGGGCTCCGGTCGGCTCGTCGCCGCGGGGGCGGGCACCGGTGGCGAGCACGAGGCGGTCGTACGGGTGGGTGCTGCGGTGGCCGCTGTCGAGATCGACGACCTCGACCGTCTTGCTCGCGGTGTCGATGCCGACCACGTCGTGACGGACGCGGACGTCGATCCGGAAGCGGCGGTGCAGCGACTCCGGAGTCTGCAGCAGGAGGGCATCGCGCTCCTCGATCACGCCGCCCACGTAGTAGGGCAGGCCGCAGTTGGCGTAGGAGACCTCGGGCCCGCGCTCGAAGACGACGATGTCCGCGGACTCATCGAGCCGCCGGAGCCGGGTCGCCGCCGACATGCCGCCGGCGACGCCACCGACGATGACGACGCGGAGCGGCGCGCTCATCGGCCGAACAGCCGGGACAGGAGACCACCCTTGGCCTCGTCCTTCGGGTGGCCCGTGCACCAGTCCGACGCCGGCACGGTGCGGCGGACGGCATCGACGTGCTGGCCGCACCCCGCCCAGGTGGTCTTCCCGCAGGTACGGCAACGGGCTGCTCGACACATGTGTTCACTCCTCACTTGATACCCCGGTGGGTATCCAGCTACTATACCCCCAGGGGTATAGTAGAACGCACAGCCGGCCTTCAGGGAGAGACCATGACCACCGTCGACACCGACACGCAGCGCAAGATCGCCAACCGCCTCAAGCGCGCACAGGGACAGCTCGGCGCCGTGATCGCCGCGGTCGAAAGCGGCGGCGACTGCCGGGCCGTCGTCACGCAGCTGGCCGCGGTGACCTCGGCGCTGGACAAGGCCGGGTTCCAGATCATCGCCTCCGCCATGAAGACCTGCCTGGAGGACCCCGCGCAGGACGACGCCGTCCCCCTCCCCGACCTGGAGAAGCTCTTCCTCACCCTCGCCTGAACACGACCCGGCCCCTTGCGGCCACCCCGGCCCGTTGCGGACGATCGCAACAGGCCGGGGCGCACGCAAGGGGCCGGGTCGGCGAAGGGGGGTCAGGGGACGAGGAGACCGGTGGTCGCGGTGCGCGCCGTCTCGAAGCGGCGCTGCACGTCGGGCCAGTTCACGAGGTTCCAGAACGCCTTGACGTAGTCCGCCCGCACGTTGAGGTAGTCGAGGTAGTAGGCGTGCTCCCACACGTCGAGCTGCAGCAGCGGGATGACGCCGAGCGGCGCGTTGCCCTGCTGATCGAAGAGCTGGAAGATCACGGGACGAGCGCCCACCGAGTCCCAGGCGAGCACGGCCCAGCCGGAGCCCTGCACACCGAGGGCCGTCGCGGTGAAGTGCGCGCGGAAACCGTCGATCGACCCGAATGAGTCCGCGAGCGCCGCCGAGAGCTCGCCCTCCGGAGCCCCGCCGCCCTCGGGCGAGAGGTTCTGCCAGAACACGGAGTGGTTGATGTGGCCGCCGAGGTTGAACGCGAGGTCTTTCTCGAGCTTGTTCACCGCTCCGAGGTCGCCGCTGTCGCGGGCCGCCGCGAGCTGCTCCAGCGCCGTGTTCGCGCCGGTCACGTAGGCCTGGTGGTGCTTGGAGTGGTGTAGCTCCATGATCTTGCCGGAGATGTGCGGCTCCAGTGCCGAGTAGTCGTAGGGCAGCTCGGGGAGCGTGTACGGAGTGGACATGAGGGTTCCTTTCGTGACGGGGTCAGAGGGCGGTGTCGTGGGACAGGGCGTGGAATCGGCGGTCGATGTAGACGAGCGGGCGGGCGGGGCGGCCGGTGAGCACCTCGAGCACCTCGGCGATCACCACGGTCGACGAGCCGACGGGCACGGTCTGGATCGCCCGGCAGCGCAGCGCGACACGGGCCTCCGCCAGGTGCGGCTCGCCGGTCGGCAGCGTCGTCCAGCCCTGCTCGGGCGTGAAGCGCTCGGAGCCGCTCACCGCGAAGCTCTGGGCGAGCGCGGAGTGCTCGTCGTCGATGAGGTGCACGACGAAGGTGTCGGCGCCGAGGATGGCCCCGGCGCTCCCGGTCGCCCTGGTCACCGAGAACACGATCGCCGCCGGGTCGACCGCGACCGACGACACGCTCGACGCCGTGAGGCCGACGGGGCCGTCCGGACCCTGCGCCGTGATGATGGCGACACCGGCGGGGTGGGTGCGGAACGCCACCTTGAGCCCCTCCCCGACCGGCGTGGGCACCGGAGCGGCAGGGTGCGGGGTGGTGTGCGGGTCGGGGGTCATCGGGTGCTCTCCTCGAGAGGGATGGGGGTGGGGGTCGCGTGGGCGCGCATGGCCGCGCGGTCGACGAGCTTCGTGCGCTCCCGGCCGCGGACGGCTCCGGCGCGGCGCTCGGCCTCGTCGATGCGCAACCAACCCTCCCAGTCCACCACGTCGGGGAGGTCCAGGGGCGGGTCCGGGTCGATGCGGGCGGACGGGGTCGCGGCGAGGTCCTCCACGAGATGCTGCACGGTCTGCGCGGCGTCGGACTTGGTCGAGCCGATGAGGCCGATCGGCCCGCGCTTGATCCAGCCGGTCGCGTAGAGGCCGGCGACGGGCGTGCCGTCGGCATCGAGCACCCGCCCCTCCGCGTTCGGAACGATACCCCGTGCCGCGTCGAACGGCACACCGGGCACGGGCGAGGAGAGATAGCCGATCGCACGGTAGACGGCGCCGACCTCGTACCGGACGAGCTCGCCGGTGCCGACCATGCGGCCGAGCGGATCGGAGGCCGTGCGCTCGAACTCGATGCCCTCCACGCGGTCCGCGCCCAGGACGCGGACGGGTCGATGCCGGAAGTGCAGGTGGATGCGCCGGGAGGCCCCAGTGGACGGACGCTGCGCCCATTCCGTGAGAGTCCGCACGATGATGCGGCGCTGCGAGAACTGCTCCAGCATGCGGGCGGCGTGGTCGTCGAGCTCGAGGTCGGCGGGATCGACGATCACCTCCACGTCGTGCTGCTCCCCGAGCTCGCGCAGCTCCAGGGCCGAGAAGCGCACATCGGCGGGGCCACGACGGGCGAACAGGTGCACGTCGCGGACCCGGCTCGCGGCGAGCGCGTCGAGGATGTGGTCGGGGGTGTCGGTCGACTCCAGCGCCGCGGCGTGCTTCGCGAGGATGCGCGTGACGTCGAGGGCCACGTTGCCCGCCCCGAGCACGGCCACGGACTCCGCCTCCAGGCCCCAGCCCCGCGCGACGTCGGGGTGCGCGTCGTACCAGGCCACGAAATCCGCGGCGCCGAACGATCCGGGAAGGTCGGCTCCCGGCACGTCGAACGCCACGTCACGGTCGGCTCCGGTCGCGATGACGACGCCGTCGTACGCCCGGCGGAGCTCGTCGACCGTCACATCGACGCCGACCTCGACGTTGGCGCGCAGCCGGATGCCGGGCTGGAGGAGCACGTCGTGCAGCGCGTCGATGATCTTGCGGATGCGCGGATGGTCGGGGGCGACGCCGTAGCGGACGAGCCCGTACGGAGCGGGGAGCTTCTCGTACAGGTCGATGGCCGCCTCCGGCACCTGCGCCCGGAGGAGGTCGGCGGCGTAGATGCCCGCGGGGCCCGCGCCGACGATGGCGATGCGCGGCGTCACTCGTGCACCTCCTGCGGCGGGAGCGCGGCGATGAGCGGGTGGTCGTGCCGGATGAGTCCGGTGCGGGCGGCGCCGCCGGGCGAGCCGATCTCGTCGAAGAACTCGACGTTGGCCTTGTAGTAGTCCTGCCACTCGTCGGGCAGGTCGTCCTCGTAGTAGATCGCCTCGACGGGGCACACCGGCTCGCACGCTCCGCAGTCCACGCACTCGTCGGGGTGGATGTAGAGCGACCGCTCCCCCTCATAGATGCAGTCGACGGGGCATTCGTCGATGCACGCCTTGTCCTTGAGGTCGACGCACGGCAGTGCGATCACATACGTCATCGCGACTTCTTCTCTGTCCCACTCACGCCCTCCACCGTAAAACCTCAAGCGCACTTGAGGTCAAATCGAGGCCGAGACCCCGACTTCACGCCGAGACCCCGCCTCCGCCGCGCGGACACGACGGGGTCTCGGCGGGAAAGCGGGGTCTCGGGGAATCAGGCCGGGGAGATACGGAAGGGGGCGGGGAGGAGGTGCTCCTCGCGGGAGCTGGGGCCGACGAGGAGCGTGAAGGCGCCGGGCTCCACGGTCCGGACGCCGGCGGCGGTCACGATCGTGCAGTCCGCGACGGGGACCTCGATCCGCACGCGCGCACTCTCCCCCGGCGCGAGGTCCGCCTGCCGGAAGGCCTTGAGCTCGCGGTCGGTCCAGCTCACGCTCGTCACCTCGTCCCGCACGTAGGCCTGCACGGTCTCGCGGACGGGCCGGTCCCCCGTGTTCGTCACGGTCACGTTCCCCACCACGGTGTCGCCGAGGCGCAGCTCCGTCTGCTCCAGCTCCAGCTCCGCGTACGCCACGGTCGTGTACGACCGGCCCTCGCCGAAGGCCCACGCGGGCGCCTGGGTGAGGTCGGCGTAGCGGTCGCCGTGCTGACCACGGATCTGGTTGTAGTAGGTCGGCTGCTGCCCGACGTGCCGCGCGAACGAGATGGGCAGCCGTCCCGAGGGCTCCACGGCACCCGTGACGATGTCGGCGAGCGCCCGTCCGCCCTGCATACCCGGATTCGCGGCCCAGACCACCGCCGCCGCCCGCTGCACCGAGGGCGGGAGCACGAGCGGCTTGGACGCGAGGAGCACCACGACGACGGGCTTCCCGGTCTCGATGAGCGCGTCGAGCAGGGCGTTCTGGCCGCCGATGAGCTCCAGCGTGGCCGTGGACCGCCCCTCGCCCACGAGCTCGATGCGATCGCCGACCACCGCCACCACGACGTCGGCGGCCTCGGCAGCGGCCACCGCCTCCGCGATGAGCGCAGGATCCGGCGGGCACGGCTGCACCACGGGAGGACGCGGCTGGTTGTCCGGGAAGTGCGTGCCGCGGGGGTCGTCGGCGAGCGTGAGGATGTCGGCGCCGCGTGCATGCGTGACCGTCCACGCGTCCACCGCACGGAGGCCGTCGAGCACGGTCGTGATCATCTCGCGGGGCTGTCCGTCGAGCCAGCCCGCCTGGCCCGAACCGCCGGCCCAGTCGCCGAGCTGCGTCTGCGCGTCGTCCGCGAGCGGCCCGGTCACCGCCACCCGCAGCGGCGCCGCGGCATCCAGCGGCAGCACGCCGTCGTTCTCGAGCAGCACGAGCGAACGGCGCGCGATCTCGAGGTTGAGGTCTGCGTGTGCGGCGCTGCCGACCACGGCGGACACGTCGTCGCGGGGCAGCCGCGGGTCCTCGAAGAGTCCGAGCTCGAACTTCAGCGTGAGGATGCGGGAGACCGCGTCGTCGAAGGCGTCCTCCGGCAGCAGCCCCCGGGCGACCGCGTCCAGCGCCCCCTCGAAGAACCCCGGCGTGGTCATCACCATGTCGTTCCCAGCGCGCACGGCGGCGGCCGCGGCATGGGTGAGGTCGGGCTGCACCCGCTGCCCCCATACCATCCGGCCCACGTTGTCCCAGTCCGTGATGAGGGTGCCGGTGTAGCCCCACTCGCCGCGGAGCACGTCGCTGAGCAGCCACTCGTTCAGCGTGATCGGCACCCCGTCGGTCGTCTGGTAGCCGAGCATGAACGTCCGGCAGCCCTCGCGGGCGACCCGCTCGAACGGCGGCAGGAACCAGGAGCGCAGCTTGCGCGGGGAGATGTCCGCCTCGCTGGCGTCGCGTCCGCCCTGCGTCTCGGAGTAGCCGGCGAAGTGCTTGGCCGTCGCGAGGATGGCCGTGGGGTCGTCGAGCCCGTCACCCTGATACCCGCGGACCATCGCGCTCGCAAGCTCCCCGATGAGGAACGGGTCCTCTCCGAACGTCTCCCCCATCCGTCCCCAGCGCAGGTCGCGGGCGATGCACAGCACGGGCGAGAACGTCCAGTGGATGCCGGTCACGGCGACCTCCTCGGCCGTCGCCCGCGCCACGCGCTCGACGAGCGCCGGGTCCCAGGACGCCGCCATGCCGAGCTGCGTCGGGTAGATGGTGGCACCGGGCCAGAACGAGTGGCCGTGGATGCAGTCCTCGCCCACGAGCAGCGGGATGCCGAGCCGGGTCTGCGCGACCAGGGCGGCAGCGCGACGCAGACGCTCGTCCGAGGCGTGCAGGATCGATCCCGCGTGCCGCCGGAGCACGTGGTCGTCGATGTCGTCGCGGGCGTCGAGCTGGAGCATCTGTCCGACCTTCTCCTCCACGGTCATCCGGGCAAGGAGGTCGGCAACGCGTTCGGGGATGGTGAGGTCGGGGTCCTGATAGGGCAGTGCAGTGGTCGTCATGTCGCGTTTCCGTCGGGCGGGTGGGGGGTCTCACATCCTCACCGATCCGAGCGGGATCGCCGTCGAGGGCACGCCGTTCCCGCCGGTTCGAGAATCCTCCCGGCTAGGCTCGGGCGCATGGCCATCGACCTCGAAGCGCTCTACATCGATCTGCACCAGCACCCGGAGCTGTCGTTCCAGGAGACCAGGACGGCGGGCATCGCCGCCCAGCACCTGCGCGACCTCGGGCTCGACGTCGAGGAGGGGGTCGGCGTGACCGGCGTGGTCGGGGTGCTGCGGAACCCTTCGACGGGCTCAGGCCCTTCGACGAGCTCAGGCCCTTCGACGAGCTCAGGGACCCAGGGTGAGTTCCCGCGGCCGGTGGTGTGGGTGCGTGCCGACATGGACGCCCTCCCGGTCGAGGAGCAGACGGGGCTGGCGTACGCGAGCACCGCGAAGGGTGTCGACCCGGCCGGCACCACCGTGCCGGTGATGCACGCGTGCGGCCACGACATGCACGTCACCGCGATGATCGGCGCGGTCGAGAAGCTCGTGGCCACGCGCGCGGAGTGGTCGGGCACCCTCGTCGTGCTCATCCAGCCTGCCGAGGAGTACGGCGCCGGTGCCAGGGCGATGCTCGACGACGGCCTGCTCGCCCGCTACCCGAAGCCCGACGTGGTGCTCGGTCAGCACGTCACCCCGCTCCCCGCCGGGATCGTCGGCGTTCGCAGCGGCACCCAGATGGCGGCGTCGGACGGTCTCACCGTCACCCTGCACGGCCGTGGCGGCCACGGCTCCCGCCCGCACGCCACGATCGACCCGGTCGTGATGGCGGCCGCGACCGTGATGCGCCTGCAGACGATCGCCTCGCGCGAGATCGACCCGCAGGGCGTGGCCGTGGTGACGGTCGGCTCGATCCACGCCGGACTCAAGAACAACATCATTCCGGCCGAGGCGAAGCTGGAGCTCAGCCTCCGCTATCCGAACGAGGACGTGCGGGAGAAGGTGCTGACGAGCGTCGAGCGGATCGTGCGCGCCGAGGCGATGGCCTCCGGCGCGGAGCGCGAACCCGAGATCCACACGCAGCACACGCTCCCCGCCACGATCAACGACGAGGAGGCGACGGCGCGGGTCTCGGCGGCGCTGCGTCGGGCGCTCGGGGAGTCGGCGGTCGTCGACCCCGGCATGTTCACCGGCAGCGAGGACGTCTCCTGGTTCGCCCGCGACGCCGAGGTGCCGCTCGTGTTCTGGTTCTGGGGCGGCGTGGACCCCGCCCGCTTCGCCGAGGCCGTCGCCGCGGGCACCGTGGCGAAGGACATCCCCACGAACCACTCGCCGTTCTTCGCGCCGGAGATCCATCCGACGATCGAGGTGGGGGTCACGGCGATGTCCGCCGCTGCCCGCGAGTTCCTCGCCTGACGCGGGTCGGGCTGCTCAGACCTCGACGATCCCCGGCGCGGGCGGAGGCGGCGGCGCGAGCTGCCGCTGCGGCACACCGTGCGCCTCGCGGTGCAGCCGCTCCATGCGGGTGTCGAGTTCGGCAGCGGCGTCGGCGGCGTCGCTGAGGCTGTCGACGAGGTGCGCGGGCACCTGGTTGGAGAACTTGTAGTAGATCTTGTGCTCCAGGCTCGCCCAGAAGTCCATCGCGATGGTGCGGAACTGCACCTCGACCGGCACGGACAGCGCGCCCGTCGAGAGGAAGACGGGGACCTCGATGATGGCGTGCAGGCTCTTGTACCCGTTCGGCTTCGGGTTCGCGATGTAGTCCTTCACCGTGCGGACGGTCACGTCGTCCTGCGCGGTCAGCAGATCGAACAGCCGGTAGACGTCCGCGACGAAGCTGCACGTCACCCGCACTCCGGCGATGTCGGTGATCTCGGCACGGATGCGGTCGAAGTCGGGGTCGTCGATGCCCTTCCTGGCGATCTTCTCGACGATGCTGTCCGGCGACTTCAGCCGGCTCTTCACGTGCTCGATGGGGTTGTACGCGTGATCGTGGGTGAACTCGTCGCGGAGGATCGAGATCTTCGTCTCCACCTCGCGCATCCCGAACTCGTACTCGCGGAGGAAGCGCTGCAGCTGGTCGCGGAGCTCTTTCGCCTCGGAGATCAGGTGCTCGTCGACCGGGATCACGCTCATGAGGACGACGTTATCGATCCGTGATCGGAAACCCCTGTGGATTCGAGAGCGCGACGCGGGCGTCCTCGAGGTGCTGGCCGGAGAGTAGACCGGGGAGGCCGCGCCCCTGGCGGGTGGTGAACAGCAGCACGATCGCGACGAGGATCAGCACCGAGGACAGCGCGTCGAACACCCCACCGAGCATCCCGAGAGCCGTGAGTCCGCCGATGCCGCCCGCCCAGCGCAGCAGCCGGGCGAGCGCGGCCGGCAGCGGCGACCCGGTGTAGCGCAGCCGCACGGCGAGGTCTCCCACCGAGCGGCCGGTGACGAGGATGACCACGAGCCACAGCGCACAGGCGGCCGCCGTGCTCACCGTGCCGGCGAGGGTGCCGTCGAGCACGGCCTGACGGTCCTGCACGACATACTCGAGCCAGAGCTGCACCGCGACGCCCCCGGCGAGCACGACGAACCCGTTCGCGAGTCCGTCGCACAGCATCGCCAGCGCGCGGCGACCCCGGGTGACCGGGCGCGGCTCGTCGGCATCCGCCCGCGCCTGCAGGCCGCGCAGCGACCGGGGCACCACGAGAGCGAGCACCGAGCCGAGCACGGCTCCGGTCGTGTTCGTCATCAGGTCGCCGACGTCGAAGAAGCGGTAGGCGCACGGGTACAGACCCCAGACACCGGTGAGCTGCGTGGTCTCCACGAGCAGCGAGAGCCCGAAGCCGGCGAGGAGCGCGGTCGGGAGGCCGCGGCCGCCCAGCACGCGGAGGAACGCCCCGAGCGGGACGAACAGCAGCACGTTGAACACGAGCTGGAGCAGGGCGGGCTGGCGCAGCGGGTTGCCCGGCGCCGCGAACGCCTTCTGCACGTCGCGCACGACCGACATCGGGTCGGTGATCGCCCCCACGCAGCGGATGGCGTCCGGATCGGGCAGCGGCAGCAGCGTGTACGTCCAGATGGCCCAGAAGTAGACGAGCGCCGCGAGCCAGAGCAGCGTGCGGCCAAGCGAGAGGCGTCCGCGGCGGCGGTAGCTGATCGCGACGAAGGGCACGAAGAGGACGACGCCCGCGGCCAGGCCGATCGCCACGGCGATGACCCCCAGAACGACCTGATCCCCCACTGACGCAAGGATACCGGGAGGCCGTGAGGATTCCGTGAGGGAGCGCCACCGGGCCGTAGGGATTCCGTGAGGATCGCGTGAGGGCGCCTCCGGTCGGCGTAGTGTCGCCGGACGTGTCAGAACAAACGAGGCCGACCCCGGACGCGCCGCCGCGCGCCAAGCGCATCCTGCTCGGCGACCCGCTGACGAGCGCCCAGGTCGACGAGCAGCTCCTCCCCAAGCGCATGGCGCTGCCGATCTTCGCCTCGGACGCGCTGAGCTCGGTGGCCTACGCCCCGCAGGAGCTCGTGATGATCCTGCTCATCGGCGGCCTCACGTTCCTGTCGTTCACCCCGCTCGTCGCCGCGGCCGTCGTCGTGCTGCTGCTCGTGGTGGTGCTCAGCTACCGGCAGCTCATCAAGGCGTACCCCTCCGGCGGCGGCGACTACGAGGTCGCGTCGAAGAACCTCGGCGAGATCCCCGGGGTGATCGTGGCCGCGGCCCTCCTCGTCGACTACGTGCTCACGGTGGCCGTGTCGGTCGCGTCCGGGGTGGACAACATCATCTCGGCGCTGCCGGTGCTCGACCCGCTCCGCGTGGAGCTCGCGGTCGGCTTCGTCGTGCTCATCATCATCGTGAACCTCCGCGGCGTACGCGAGGCGTCGCTCGTGTTCGCCATCCCCACGTACGTGTTCATCGGCTCGGTCGGCATCATGATCGTCACCGGGCTCGTCCGGACGGCACTCGGCGACGCCCCGATCGCGTCCAGCGCGGAGTTCGCCGTGCAGGCGGAGAGCCTCAGCCAGGCGGCCGTGCTGCTGCTCATCCTCCGGGCGTTCTCCAGCGGCTGCTCCGCGCTGACCGGGGTCGAGGCCGTGTCGAACGGCGTGCCCGCGTTCCGGGCCCCGAAGGTGCGCAACGCCCAGTCGACCCTCGTGCTCATGGGGACCATCGCGATCTGCCTGTTCTCCGGACTCACCGCCCTCGCCCTCATCGCCGGCGTGCACTACGCCGAGAACCCCTGCGACCTCATCGGGTTCGACTGCACGACCCCGCAGCCGAGCCTCATGGCGCAGATCGCCGCGGCGACGTTCGGCGGCGGCAGCATCCCGTTCTTCATCGTGCAGGCGGCCACGGCCTGCGTGCTGCTCCTCGCGGCGAACACCGCCTTCAACGGCTTCCCCCTGCTCGGGGCCGTGCTCGCCCGCGACGGCTACGCCCCGAAGTCGCTGAACACCCGCGGCGACCGGCTCGTGTTCTCCAACGGCATGATCCTCCTCGGGATCGCCGCGATCGCGGTGCTCGTGGTGTTCCAGGCCCGGCTGACGACGCTGATCCAGCTCTACATCATCGGCGTGTTCGTGTCGTTCTCCCTGGGCCAGATCGGTATGGTGCGGCACTGGCGACGCCTGCTCCGGGCACCCGTCCCGCCGAACGGCGGCGGCGCCGCGGACCGGCGTTCCGCACGCGTGGGGCTGCTCATCAACTCCGCTGGGGCGACGCTGACCGTGCTCGTGCTGGTCATCGTGACGATCACGAAGTTCACGCACGGCGCCTACCTCGTGTTCTTCGCCATCCCGGTGCTCGCGTTCCTCATGATCGGCGTCAAGCGGTACTACCGGGACGTCGAGCACGAGATCGCCATCGACGACACCACCCGCTTCGGCGCCTCCGGCGACGTCGCGATCGTCCTCGTGAACCATCTGCAGAAGCCGGTGATGAAGGCCATCGACTACGCGATCGCCGCCAAGCACGACAAGACCCTCGCCGTGCACGTGGCCGTGTCGCAGGACGACGCTGCGCGCCTGCAGCAGGAGTGGACCGACCACCTCGTGCCGGTGCCGCTCGTGATCGTCGAGTCGCCGTACCGCTCGTTCGCCCAGCCCGTGACCCAGTTCATCCGGCAGTACCGCGAGAAGCACGGCTCCTCCGTCGTCACGGTCTACCTGCCGCAGTACATCGTGGGGCACTGGTGGGAGAACTTCCTGCACAACCGGCGCGCCCGCCGCCTCGCGAACCAGCTCATGCTCGTGCACGGGGTGTCGATCACCCTGGTGCCGTGGCTGCTCGATTCGTCCGAGCTCATCTACGGGCGGCGCTCGCGTCCGCTGCCCGGGCAGGAGCGGGCGGGGCGGCCGGTCGTGGTGTCGGGGCGGCGGGCGCACCGCCCCGCCGGGCCGCCGTCCGAGTCCTGACGGCGGCGGTCAGGAGCCGGCGAGGACCGCGCCGAGGATCGTCGCGGCCTCGGGGAAACGGGACGGGTCGGCGCTCGCGTAGTTGAGCCGCAGGTAGGAACCGGAGGGCTCCGCGGGGAACCACTCGGTCCCCGGCGCGATGACGAGGCCGCGCGCCGCGCACTCCCGGACGACGGCTGCGGCGTCGGTGCCGTCGGGCAGCCGGAGCCAGAGGTTCAGCCCGCCCACCGGCACGGCCTCCACCAGCGCGGTCGGCGCCTGGGCGGTCAGGCACGACAGCAGGAGGTCGCGTCGGGAGCGCAGCTGCTCCCGGAAGCCGCGGAGGTGTGTGCGCCAGGCCGGCTGCGTCACCACGTCGAGGGCGGCGGCCTGCAGGAGGCCGCTGACGTACATCGACTCCGCCGCGCGATCGGCGAGGATGCGATCCCGGGCGGGACCGCGCGCGATCACCGCCGCCACCCGCAGGGACGGCGACACGCTCTTCGTCAGCGAGCGCAGGTACACCACATGGCCGTCGTGGTCGGAGGCGGCAACGGGGCGCGGGTCGGCGTCGATGCCGAGGTCGTGCGCCCAGTCGTCCTCGATGAGGAAGGCGCCGTGGCGACGGACCGCGTCGAGCACGGCCTCCCCGGTCGCCGCCGGCCACTGCGCGCCGGTGGGGTTCGCGAACGTGGGCTGCGCGTAGAACGCCCGGGCTCCGGTCTCGGCGAGCGCCCTGTCGACCGCGTCCGGATCCGGGCCCTGCGGCCCGGAGGGGACGGGAACGAGCACGACCCCCGCCTGCTCCGCCGCGAGCAGGGCGCCCCAGTAGGTCGGCGACTCGATGAGCAGCGGCCGGCCGACGCCGACGACCGCCCGGAAGATCGAGCTCAGCCCGCTCTGGCTTCCGGAGATGACGACGGCGTCGCGGGCGGTCGGCACCGTGATCCCCGCCGGGGCCGCGGCGGCCAGTTCCGCCGCGAACCACTCCTGCAGCCCGGGCTCGCCGGCTGCGGGCGAGCGGGTGAGGGCGGACGCGGTCCGGGAGGCGCGGACGAGGGCCTGCCGGACGAGCCGCTCGGGGAGGAGGTCCGGAGCCGGATACCCGGAGTGCAGCCCGATCGCGTCCGGCGAGGTCGGGCGCTGCGCCGAGGAGAGGCCGTCCAGGCGTACGGCGGCGGCCCCCAGCGCTCCGGACTGCCAGCCGTAGTCCGCCGGCAGGACCGTGCGCGCCGCGCGGACGAACGTGCCGACGCCGGGTCGCGCGTCCACGAGCCCGAGGCGGACGAGCTGCTGCACAGCCTTCTGCACGGTCACGGGGCTCGCCGCGTACTCGGCCGTCAGCGCGCGGTTGGAGGGGAGGCGGGCGCCGGGAGCGACGGCGGCGATCCACGCCCGCAGGCCGGCCACGATGCGCGCGGTGCTATCCTGACTCATGAAAGAACACAGTAGCGTTATCCGTCCGAACGGAACACTGCTATCCCGCGCCGCCGGTCCCGGTTGGGGGCTGCTGGGCGTCGTCGCCTTCTCGTTCACGCTCCCCTTCACGCGGATCGCGCTCGGCGGCGGACTCTCGCCGCTGTTCATCGGCTCCGCGCGCGCGGTCGTCGCCGCCGTGCTCGCCGCGGTCGTCCTCCTCGTCACGCGTCAACAGCCGCCGAGCCCGATCCAGTGGGCACGACTCGCGATCGTCGCCCTCGGTGTGGTCGCCGGCTTCCCGCTGCTGACCTCGTTCGCGATGACCACGACGCCGGCGAGCCACGGCGCGGTGGTGATCGGCCTCCTCCCCGCCGCGACCGCCGTGGCCGTCGTGCTGCGCACCCGCGAGCGCCCGTCCGCCTCGTTCTGGGTGTTCGCGCTTCTCGGGTCCGCGGCGGCCCTCGTCTTCGCGACGGTGCAGAACGGCACGCCCGGCGCCCTCCGCCCCGCCGACCTCCAGCTGTTCGGCGCCGTGATCGCGGCGGCCGTCGGCTACGCGGAGGGCGGCCTGCTCGCGCGCGAGCTCGGCGCCTGGCAGACGATCTCCTGGGCCCTGGTGCTCGCAGCTCCCGTCATGCTCGCGGTGGCCGTGGCCGCCGGGGTCGCCGCCCCGCCCATCGCCAGCCCCACCGCGTGGCTCGCATTCGCCTACCTGGCCGCGGTCAGCATGTTCCTCGGATTCTTCGCCTGGTACCGCGGCCTCGCCATCGGCCCGATGGCGCAGGTGAGTCAGATCCAGCTCGTCCAGCCCGTCATGGGCATCACCTGGGCCGCCTTCCTCTTCCATGAGGACGTCGGTGTGGCCACGGTGCTCGGCGGGCTCGCCGTCGTCGTGTGCGCCGGGCTCGCCGTGCGCACCCGCAGCTCTCGTCCCACCCCCACCCCCACCCGACAGGAGGCGCCGTGCGTCACACCCCCCGCTACCTCATGACCGACCCCGACGAGGTCAAGCGCCTCATCCGCGCCCACCCGTGGGCGACGTTCGTCTCGCCGACCTCCGCCGGACTCGTCGCCTCGCACTACCCGGTACTGCTCGAGGAGGGCGAGGACGACATCGTGCTCGTGAGCCACTTCGGGCGTCCGGACGACGAGCTGCACGAGCTCGGTCGACACGAGGTCCTGGTGATCATCCAGGGGCCGCACGACTACGTGTCCTCGAGCCTCTATGCACCCGGTGACCTCGTCCCGACGTGGAACCACGTCACCGCGCACCTCTCCGGCACCCCCGAGATCCTCACCGCGGAGGAGAACTACGCCATGCTCACCCGGCTCACCGACCACTTCGAGGGTGGCCAGCCGCACGGGCGGAGCCTCGCGGAGGACGAGCCCGGCACCCGGCGGGCGGCGAAGGGCACGGTGGGCCTGCGGCTCCGGGTCACTCGGTTCGAGGCGCGTGCCAAGCTCAGCCAGAACAAGGCCCCCGAGGTGCGCGAGCGCATCGCCGCCCGGTTCGACGCGGTCCACCCCGCCCTGGCCGCCGAGATGCGTCGCGTCTGACCCCCGTTCGAATCGCGCGCTTTGCTCCATCTCGGCCGGATGTGCAGCAAAGCGAGCGATTCGAAACGGGGTCAGAGGGCCAGCGTGGCGAGGGCCACGGTGGGCACCGCGGCGACGGCCCCCCAGAGCGCGAAGCGGCCCCAGCGGATCTCGACCCCGAGCGCCGTCACGCGATGGTGCCAGAGGAGTGTCGCGAGCGAGGCCCACGGCGTGATGAGCGGACCGAGGTTCACACCGATCAGCAGGGCCATCAGGGCGACCGGGTCCCCGGCCGCCGGTTCGAGCACGAGGTAGGCCGGGAGGTTGTTGATCGCGTTCGCGCTCACAGCCCCGAGCGCCGCGAGCCGGAACAGGTCGCCGAGAGAGTCGCCGTTCGCGGTGGGCGACGTCAGGAACTCGAGCAACCCCTGCGCGTGTGCGGTCTCGACCAGCACGAACAGCGACGCGGCGAGCGCGAGCGCCTGCCACGGGACGAGCGACAGTCGCAGAGCGTGGCGGCGGCGGACGGCGAACAGCGCGATCAACGCGAGAGCCGCGACCGTGGCGGGGATCCACACGTCGGGGGTCAGGGCGAGCAGCGGCATCAGCACGACGAGGATGCCGGTGGCGCTCCAGAACAGCGTCGGATCGGCGGGGCGTCGGGGCTCGGGCGTCTCGTACGTACCGAAGACCGTGCGCCGATGCAGGACCGTGAGGATCGCGACCGGCACCAGGATCCCCACGAGCGTGGGCGCCCAGCTCAGCGCGATGAACACCCCGGGGCCTTCCCCCATCGCGGGCGCGGCGAGCAGGTTCGTGAGGTTCGAGACCGGCAGGGCGAGGGACGCGGTGTTGGCGAGCCAGACGGTGGCCAGGGCGAACGGCAGCGGGGAGACGCCGATGCTCTGCGCCAGCACGACGACCACAGGGGTGACGATCACGGCGGTCGTGTCGAGCGAGAGGAACACGGTACTCACCACGGCGAGCACGACCACCAGCGCCCACAGCACGACCACGCGGCCACGACCCCACCGCGCGAGGCGCTGCGAGACGACGTCGAACACCGCCGCATCACGGGCGAGCTCGGCGACGATCGTGATCGCGACGACGAACCCCAGCACGGGCGCGATCCGTTCCCCGAGTGCACCGGCGTCCGTGCGCGGCAGGAACCCCGTGAGCGCGCACACGAGCGCGACCGCCACGAGCCCGGCGACGATCCCCGTCCCGACGCCGATCCGCTTCCTTCTGATTCCCACCTCGTGAGCATAGGGCCGGCGCCCCCTTTCGAATCGCGCACCTGGCTGCATCGACGGCGGGTTGGGGACCAGGTGCGCGATTCGAAGGCCGTCCGTGAGCAACCCGCATGCATCCGGGGAACGGGCGTAGGGGAAACGTGAGGATCGAGGGATGCGGCGGGGCGGCGCAGTTGGATCGAGGACGTGCTCGACATCATCTACCTCGCGCTGACCCTGGCGCTGTTCGCCCTCGTGTCCCTCATCGCCAAGGCGGTGGACCGCGCATGATCGTCTTCGAGATCCTCGCCGCCGTCCTCGCCGTCGCCGCGGTCGTCTACCTCGTCGTGGCGCTCGTCGCCCCGGAGCGCTTCTGATGGACGCGACGGTCCTGTACGGCGTCCTGCAGATCACGGCCGTCGTGGTCGTGCTCGTGCTCCTCTACCGCCCCCTCGGCGACTACATCGCGCACGTCTACACCTCCGGCCGCGACCTGCGCGTCGAGCGCGGGCTCTACCGGGTGATCGGCGTCGACCCCCGCTCCGAGCAGACCTGGCGCGCCTACGCCCGCAGCGTGCTGCTGTTCTCGCTCGTCGGCCTCCTGCTCGTCTACGGGCTGCAGCGGCTCCAGGCCTTCCTCCCCGCGTCGCTCGGCCTGCCCGCCGTGCCGGAGGGACTCGCGTTCAACACCGCCGCGTCCTTCGTCGCGAACACCAACTGGCAGTCGTACTCGCCCGAGCAGACCATGGGCTACACGGTGCAGCTCGCGGGCCTCACGGTGCAGAACTTCGTCTCCGCCGCCGTCGGCCTCACCATCGCCATCGCCCTGATCCGCGGTCTCGCGCGCCGTGGCTCCGCGACGATCGGCAACTTCTGGGTCGACCTCACCCGCGGTCTGGGGCGGCTGCTGCTCCCGCTCGCCCTGATCGGCGCGGTGGCCTTGCTCGCGGGCGGCGTGATCCAGAACGTGAACGGCTTCACCGACGTCGCCACGGTCTCCGGCGGCACGCAGACGATCCCCGGCGGTCCGGTCGCGTCGCAGGAGGCCATCAAGCTGCTCGGCACCAACGGCGGCGGCTTCTTCAACGCCAACTCCGCCCACCCCTTCGAGAACCCGACCGGATGGACGAACCTCCTCGAGGTGCTGCTGATCCTGGTGATCCCGTTCGCCCTCCCCCGCACGTTCGGCCGACTGGTCGGCGACCACCGGCAGGGGTACGCGATCGTCGCGGTCATGGGCACCCTGTTCCTCGCCTCGCTCGCCGCACTCTCGGCCCTGGAGCTGGCGGGACGCGGCGCCGCGCCCGAACTCGCCGGGGCGGCGATGGAGGGCAAGGAGCAGCGCTTCGGCATCCTCGGCTCGACCCTCTTCGGCAGCGCGAGCACCCTCACCTCGACCGGGGCCGTGAACTCGATGCACGACTCGTACACCGCGCTCGGCGGCATGATGCCGATGCTCAACATGATGCTCGGCGAGGTCGCTCCGGGCGGCGTCGGCTCCGGTCTCTACGGGATGCTCGTGCTCGCGATCGTCGCGGTCTTCGTCGGCGGGCTGCTCGTCGGCCGCACCCCGGAGTGGCTCGGGAAGCGCATCGGCCCGCGGGAGATGACCCTCGCGAGCCTCTACATCCTCGTGGTCCCCGTGCTCGTCCTCGGCGGCACGGCCCTGAGCTTCGCGATCCCCGGCATCCGCGAGGACGTGGAGTCCACGAGCATCCTCAACCCGGGCGTGCACGGCATGAGCGAGGTGCTGTACGCGTTCACCTCGGCCGCGAACAACAACGGCTCCGCGTTCGCCGGGCTCACCGCGAACACCCCGTGGTTCAACACCGCCCTGGGCGTCGCGATGCTGCTCGGGCGCTTCCTCCCGATCGTGCTCGTGCTGGCCCTCGCCGGGTCGTTCGCCGCGCAGGAGCGGGTGCCGGCCACGACCGGCACGCTCCCCACCCACCGGCCGCAGTTCGTCGGCCTGCTCCTCACCGTGACCGTCGTCGTGACGGCCCTCACCTACTTCCCCGTGCTCGCACTGGGACCGCTCGCCGAAGGACTCTGACCATGACCCTCCTGACCACCCCTCCCGAACAGCAGGACGCCCCCGCGGCCCCCGCCCGTCCCCCACGCTCGTTCGGCGGCGCCCAGCTCGCGCAGGCGCTCCCTGGCGCGCTCCGGAAACTCAACCCCGCGACACTCGTGCGCAACCCCGTGATGCTCCTCGTCTGGGTCGGCGCCGCGTTCACGACCGTTCTCGCGATCGCGGAGCCCTTCCTCGGCGGACCCGCCTCCTCCGGCGGCACCCCCGTCCCGGCCGCATTCACGTGGGGCATCGCGATCTGGCTCTGGTTGACCGTGTTCTTCGCGAACGTTGCCGAGTCGGTCGCCGAGGGGCGCGGCAAGGCCCAGGCCGCGAGCCTGCGGAACACTCGCACCCAGACGATGGCGCGACGGGTGGTGGGCCCTTCGACAAGCTCAGGGACCCAAGGTGGCGGCTCAGGGACCCAAGGTGGCGGCTCAGGGACCCAAGGCCTCGGCTCAGGGACTCAAGGCGCGGAGTGGGTCGCTGAGCTTGTCGAAGCGCCGACGGAGACGGTGTCGTCGGCGGAGCTGCGGCGCGACGACCTCGTGATCGTCTCCGCGGGCGAGCTGATCCCGGGCGACGGCGACATCGTCGCGGGCATCGCCACCGTGGACGAGTCGGCCATCACCGGCGAGAGCGCCCCCGTGGTCCGCGAATCGGGCGGCGACCGCAGTGCCGTCACCGGCGGCACGCGGGTGCTGTCGGATCAGATCGTCGTGCGCATCACGTCGAAGCCCGGCGAGACGTTCGTCGACCGCATGATCGCCCTCGTCGAGGGGGCGAGCCGGCAGCGCACCCCGAACGAGATCGCCCTGAACATCCTCCTCGCGAGCCTGTCGATCGTGTTCGTCGTCGTCGTCCTCGCACTGAATCCGATCGCCTCGTACGCGGCGTCGCCGGTGAGCATCCCCGTCCTCATCGCCCTGCTCGTCTGCCTCATCCCGACCACGATCGGCGCCCTTCTCTCCGCCATCGGCATCGCGGGCATGGACCGGCTCGTGCAGCGCAACGTGCTGGCGATGTCGGGGCGGGCGGTGGAGGCCGCG
>NZ_LOSO01000002.1:42444-152017 GCF_001595495.1 Microbacterium sp. CH1
ACCGGAGTGGACGCCGAGGAGCTGCTGCGCACCGCCGCTCTCTCCTCCCTCGCCGACCCGACGCCGGAGGGCGCATCGATCGTCGAACTCGCCGCCGCCCGCGGGATCCGCGTCGAGGCCCCGGCGGACGCCGTCGTCGTCCCGTTCACGGCGCAGACGCGCATGAGCGGTCTCGACCTCGCCGACGGCACGCAGATCCGCAAGGGCGCCGCCTCGGCCGTGGCGGCCTGGCTGGGGCAGACCCCCGATGACGAGCTCACGACCCTCACCGACGACGTCGCCTCGGGCGGCGGCACGCCTCTCGTGGTCGCGGTGCAGGGCCCTTCGACAGGCTCAGGCCCTTCGACAAGCTCAGGGATCCAGCCGGGCTCAGGCCCTTCGACAAGCTCAGGGACCCATCGGATCCTCGGGGTCGTGCACCTCAAGGACATCGTCAAGGACGGCCTGCGGGAGCGGTTCGACGAGCTGCGCAGCATGGGCATCCGCACGGTCATGATCACCGGAGACAACCCGCTCACCGCGAAGGCCATCGCGGCCGAGGCGGGCGTCGACGACTACCTCGCCGAGGCCACCCCGGAGGACAAGCTCGACCTCATCCGCCGCGAGCAGGAGGGCGGGCGCCTCGTCGCGATGACCGGGGACGGCACGAACGATGCCCCCGCACTCGCCCAGGCCGACGTCGGCGTCGCGATGAACACGGGCACCTCCGCGGCCAAGGAGGCGGGCAACATGGTCGACCTCGACTCCGACCCGACCAAGCTCATCGACATCGTCCGCATCGGCAAGCAGCTGCTCATCACCCGCGGCGCGCTGACGACGTTCTCGCTCGCGAACGACATCGCGAAGTACTTCGCCATCATCCCGGCGATGTTCATGGGCGTGTTCCCCGGACTCGCGGCGCTGAACATCATGCAGCTGCACTCGCCGGCCTCGGCGGTCACGAGCGCGATCATCTTCAACGCCATCGTGATCGTGTTCCTCATCCCGCTCGCGCTGCGTGGCGTGACCTACCGACCGGCGAGCGCCTCGCAGATCCTGCAGCGGAATCTGCTGGTCTACGGCCTCGGCGGCGTCATCGCCCCGTTCGTGGGCATCAAGCTCATCGACCTCCTCGTCAGCCTCCTCCCCGGCTTCTGACCGGGCTCGAAAGGAACGCCATGTCGTCCACCACCCGCACCACGGTGCGCACCGCCGGTGTCGCCGTCCGCGCGATGCTCGTCCTCACCCTCGTCCTCGGCGTCGGGTACACGCTGCTCGTCACCGGCATCGGCCAGCTCATCCTCCCCACGCAGGCGAACGGCTCGCTGCTCCCCGGCGACCGGGGCAGCGCGCTCATCGGCCAGTCCTTCACGGATGCCGAGGGCGACGCCCTGCCGGAGTACTTCCAGTCCCGCCCCTCGGCGGCCGGCGACGGGTACGACGGGGCCTCGTCGGGCGGCAGCAACCTCGGGCCGGAGAATCCCGACCTCGTCGCCGAGATCGCCGCGCGGAAAACCGAGATCGCCGCGAGGGAGGGGGTCGATCCGTCCGCGGTGCCCGCGGATGCCGTGACCGCGTCCGGCTCCGGTCTCGACCCGCACATTAGCGTCGCGTACGCCCTGCTCCAGGTGCCGCGGGTGGCGGCCGCCCGCGACCTGCCGGAGGACGAGGTCCGGGCGCTGGTGGAGTCTAGGATTCAAGGGCGGGACCTGGGGTTCCTCGGCGAGGAGCGCATCAACGTCGCGGAACTGAATCTCGCACTCGACGACCGGGAGGGTGCATGAGCGCAGAGCGGCCGCCGCGCCCCGCGACGGACCGGAACCGCCGCGGACGACTGCGCGTCCTCCTCGGCGCCGCGCCGGGGGTCGGGAAGACCTTCGAGATGCTCGCCGAGGGCCGGAGGCTCCGCGACGAGGGCCGCGACGTGGTCATCGCGATCGTCGAGACCCATGGCCGTGCGGCCACGGCCGCCCTGACCTCCGGGCTGCCCGAGGTGCCGCGACGGGAGGACGCCCACCGCGGGGTCGTCCTCTCCGAGCTCGACCTCGACGCGGTGCTCGCCCTCGGCCCGGAGATCGCGCTCGTGGACGAGTTCGCGCACACGAACGCCCCCGGCTCGCGGAATCCCAAGCGCTGGCAGGACGTCGAGGAGCTGCTGGACGCGGGGATCGACGTCGTCACCACCGTGAACGTGCAGCACATCGAGTCGCTGAACGCGGTCGTGGAGAAGATCACCGGCATCGCCCAGCGCGAGACCATCCCGGACGCGGTGGTCCGCGCCGCCGACGAGATCGAGGTCGTCGACCTGGCGCCGCAGACGCTCCGCGACCGCCTCGCCGCGGGCCTCGTCTACCCCGCGGAGCGCATCGACGCCGCCCTCTCGCACTACTTCCGGCTCGGCAACCTCACCGCTCTGCGGGAGCTCGCGCTGCTGTGGCTCGCCGACGAGGTCGACAGCGCGCTCCGCAGTTATCGCGCCGAACAGGGCATCGCCGGAGCGTGGCAGGCGCGCGAACGCGTGGTCGTCGCCCTCACCGGCGGGCCGGAGGGCGAGACGCTGCTGCGCCGCGGGGCCCGCATCGCCGCCCGGTCCGCCGGCGGGGAGCTGCTCGCCGTGCACGTGACCGCCCAGGACGGGCTGCGCGACGAGACCCCCGGCGCCCTCGCCGCGCAGCGCTCCCTCGTCGAGTCGCTCGGCGGGACCTACCATCAGGTGGTCGGCGACGACATCCCGGCGACGCTGGTGGAGTTCGCCCAGGGCGCCGACGCCACGCAGCTCGTGATCGGCGTGAGCCGGCGCGGCCGCCTCGCCGCCGCGCTCACCGGGCCGGGCATCGGCGCCGAGGTCATCCGCCGCTCGGGCGACATCGACGTGCACATCGTGACCCATGCCGCGGCGGGCGGCCGGCTCGCTCTCCCCCGCATCACCGGCGGTGCGCTCGGCTGGCGGCGTCAGGCGCTGGGCTTCGGCGTGGCCCTGGTCTTCGGCCCGCTGCTGTCGTGGCTGATGTTCACGTTCCGCAGCCCGGAGTCGATCACGGCCGAGGTGCTCGCCTACCAGCTCCTCGTCGTGGTCGTCGCCCTCATCGGCGGCATCCGCCCCGCCGTGTTCGCCGCCGTGCTCTCCGGCATCACCCTCGACTTCCTCTTCGTCGCCCCGCTGTTCACGATCACGATCGCGCACCCCCTGCACGCACTGGCCCTCACCCTTTACGTCATCATCGCGATCCTCGTGAGCCTCATCGTCGACCAGGCCGCCCGCCGGGCCAGGACCGCGCAGCGGGCGACCGCCGAGGCGGAGCTGCTCGCGGCCGTCGCCGGGAACGTGCTCCGCGGCGACAACGCCGTGCTCGCCCTCGTCAGCCGCACCCGGGAGGCGTTCGGGCTGAGCGGCGTGCGGCTGCTCACCCCGTCCGGGGACGTGCTGGCGAGCGACGGCGAGCCGGTGCCGGACGGCCGCGCCACGACCATCCCGGTCGGGGTCGCGTCCGGTGGGGGCCCGCGCGCCGTGCTGGAGCTCAACGGCGAGCCGATCGCCGGTCCGGAGCGCCGTCTGCTCGACGCGATCGTCGCCCAGCTCGCCGCCGCCATCGAGCACACCGACCTGCGAGCCACGGCGCGGGAGGCGGAGGCCCTCGCCGAGACCGATCAGGTGCGCAGCGCCCTGCTCTCCGCCGTCAGTCACGATCTGCGCCGGCCGCTCGCCTCGGCCGTCGCGGCGATCGGCGGGCTCCGGGGCGCGCACGGCCTGTCCGCCGAGGACCGCACGGAGCTGCTGGAGACCGCGGACGAGAGTCTCGCGACCCTCTCCACCCTCGTCACCGACCTCCTGGACGTGAGCCGCGTGGAGGCGGGGGTGCTCGCGGTCTCGGCTCAGCGGATCGACGCGGCAGGCCCCGTGCTCGCCGCCGTGGACGAGCTCGGCCTCGGCCCCGCCGACGTCGAGCTCACGCTCGATCCCGACCTCCCGCCGCTGCACGCCGACCCGGTGCTGCTCCAGCGGGTGCTCGTGAACGTGCTCGCCAACGCCCACCGGCACGCCCCCGAGGGCACCCGCGTGCTCGTGTCGAGCAGCCGGCTGGGGGATCGGGCGGAAATCCGGATCGTCGACCGCGGCGAGGGCATCGCGCCCGAACGACGAGATGCGATCTTCCAGCCGTTCCAGCGCTTCGGCGACACCGACAACACGACGGGGCTGGGGCTCGGGCTCGCGCTGTCCCGCGGATTCACCGAGGGCATGGGCGGTAGCCTGACACCGGAGGACACCCCCGGGGGCGGACTCACCATGGTCATCTCCCTGCCGCTCGCCGCAGGGACCGCCGACACGGAGGGCACGGAGTGAAGCTCCTCATCGCCGACGACGACCCCCAGATGGTGCGGGCGCTGCGGATCACCCTCGCGGCCCACGGCTACGAGGTCGTCGTGGCCGCCGATGGCGCCGCCGCGATCGCCGCCGCGGCGCAGACCCATCCCGACCTCATCATGCTCGACCTCGGCATGCCCCGGCTCGACGGCATCGAGGTGATCCAGGCCCTGCGCGGCTGGACGAGCGTGCCCATCATCGTCGTGTCGGGGAGGACGGGGTCGGCCGACAAGGTCGAGGCGCTGGACGCGGGGGCGGACGACTTCGTCACGAAGCCCTTCCAGGTGGATGAACTGCTGGCCCGGCTCCGGGCGCTCTCCCGCCGCGCGGTCGCCGCGAACGGGGAGTCCGTGGTCGCGTTCGGGGACGTCGTCGTCGACCTCGCGACGAAGACCGTGACCCGCGCCGGCAGCCGTGTGCACCTCACGCCGACCGAGTGGCGGATGCTGGAGCACCTCGCACGGCACCCGGGCGCGCTGGTGACCCGGCAGGACCTCCTCAAGGAGATCTGGGGCAGCGCGCAGGTGTCCGACTCCGGCTACCTCCGGCTGTACATGTCCCAGCTCCGCAAGAAGCTGGAGCGGGAGCCCTCGGCGCCCGTGCACCTGCTGACCGAGTCGGGCATGGGGTACCGGCTGGTCCTCTAGCGACCGAGCGGGGCGCGGTCACGCGTGCCGGCGAGGCGCCGCCGACGGAGGACGGCCACGACGCCGACGACGACGAGCAGGACGGCGACGATGATCGCGGTGACGGCGGTGGGCGTGCTCTCCGGCTCGCCCGTGAGACGCCCGATCGCGAGCCAGCTCAGCCCCCAGGCCGTTGCCAGCGCCGGGGCGAGACGGCCGGTGAACCAGGCCGATGCGGCACCGATCACCAGCACGACGACGAGCACGGCGACGGCCCAGGCGTCGGGGGCATCCGCCCCGATCTCCGGGACGGTCTGCGTGAGCCAGGCGGCGGTGTTGGCGACCGTCGCGATCGTGACCCAGCCGAAGTGCAGGCCGTTCGCGCCGTCGGTGAGGAGGCGGTCGGCGAGGGAGCGGGCGGGGAACCGGCCGAGGAGCACGATGATGCGCGCGAGCGTCGCGAGCAGCAGCGCGATCACGAGCACGGTGAGCCACAGCGTCAGGTACCGCGCGGTCACCAGCCAGAGGCCGTTGAGGACCATGGAGAGGGCGGTCCAGCCGCCGACCGCCTGCTGACGCTCGTCCTGGCGCTGCGCGGGGAGGGCCTGCCACACGGTGTAGGCGAGGAGTCCGAGGTAGATGAGCGACCAGATCGAGAACGCCGGTCCGGCGGGGGCGAGGTACGACCCCTGGGCCGAGAGCGCGCCGTTCTGCAGCTCGTCGACGGAGTCACCCCCGAACGCTCCGGCGCCGATGGCCGCGGCGATCAGCATGAACACGGCGGCGGCGATCACGAGGCTCTGGCGGGCGATGCCCTTCGTCGAGGTCTCCATGCCCGCACCCTACGCGGGGCGGGAGCGGAAGGCAGTGGCCTTGACAGGGACTTGCGGTTTCGCTAACCAAGTTAGCGAATGGGCGTCAGGCCGGAGCGAGGGCGGCGTCGACCAGGACCTCGGCGGCGCGGCGCGCGTGCACGGCGGCCTCCGGGTCGGCGCCGATGGCCGCGGTGCTCTGCGCGCCCTCCGCGAGGAGAGAGAGCTGGGCGGCCAGACCCGCCGGGGCACCGGTGGCCGCGACGAGCTCCGCCATGTACTGCTGGAACGAGGCCTTGTGCGCGCGGACGATCGCGGCGACCTCGGGACTCGTCCCCCCGAGCTCGCCGAACGCGTTGATGAAGGCGCAGCCCCGGAACCCGTCGCTGCAGAACCAGTCCTCGAGGTAGCCGTAGACCGCGAGGAGGCGGGCGCGCGGGTCGTCGCCGCTCTGTGCCACCGCCGCCGTGAGCCCCTGCTCCCACTCGGCGTGCTTCCGGGTGAGCACCGCCGCGACGATGTCGGTCTTCGCCGGGAACAGCGAGTACACGCGCCGCAGCGACACGCCGGCGGCAGCCCGCAGCTCGTCCATGCCGACCGCCGCGTAGCCCTTGCGGTAGTACAGCTCCTCCGCGGCGGAGAGGATGCGTTCGCGGGCCTCGTCTTCGGTCATGTCCAGAAGTCTACTTGACACGAGAACGAACGTTCTCTAGATTGATCACATCAGGCGAGAACGATCGTTCTCACCGGCACCGAAAGGAACACATCATGGGTTACATCACCGTCGGCACCGAGAACACCACCCCGATCGAGCTCTACTACGAAGACCAGGGCAGCGGCCAGCCGGTCGTCCTGATCCACGGCTATCCGCTCAACGGGCACAGTTGGGAGCGCCAGACCCGCGAGCTCCTCGCCCAGGGCTACCGCGTCATCACCTACGACCGCCGCGGCTTCGGGCAGTCCTCCAAGGTCGGCTCCGGCTACGACTACGACACGTTCGCCGCCGACCTGAACACGGTGCTCGAGACCCTCGACCTCCGCGACGTCGCGCTCGTCGGGTTCTCCATGGGCACTGGGGAGCTCGCCCGCTACGTCGGCCGCTACGGCCACGAGCGCGTCGCGAAGCTCGCCTTCCTCGCGTCGCTCGAGCCCTTCCTCGTGCAGCGCGACGACAACCCCGAGGGCGTGCCGCAGGAGGTCTTCGACGGGATCGAGGCCGCTGCCAAGGGTGACCGCTACGCCTGGTTCACCCAGTTCTACACGGACTTCTACAACCTCGACGAGAACCTCGGCACGCGCATCAGCCAGCAGGTCGTCGACGCGAACTGGAACCTCTCCGTCACCAGCGCGCCGGTCGCCGCGTACGCCGTGGTCCCGACCTGGATCGAGGACTTCCGCGACGACGTGAAGGCCGTGGCCGCCGCCGGCAAGCCCACCCTGATCCTGCACGGCACGAAGGACAACATCCTGCCGATCGACGCGACCGCCCGCCGCTTCCACCAGGCCGTCCCCGAGGCCGAGTACGTCGAGGTCGAGGGCGCCCCGCACGGCCTCCTCTGGACCCACGCCGACGAGGTCAACGCCGCCCTGACGCAGTTCCTGGCCCGGTAACCCGTTCGAATCGCCTGAATGGCCCCATTTCCCCCGGGAATGGGGCCATTTGCGCGATTCGAAGCGGGTCAGCGGGAGCGCCAGAGCAGCCAGACGAAGTACGGGGCGCCGATCAGCGCGACCACGAGACCCGCCGGAAGCTGCGCGGGGGCGATCACCGTCCGGCCGATGGTGTCCGCGATGCCGACGAGCAGCCCGCCGAGGAGCACCGCCGTCGGGATCACCCGCGAGTGCCGTGCGCCCACCAAGGCCCGCGCGGCGTGCGGCGCCACGAGCCCCACGAAGCCGATGACCCCGATCGCCGTCACGCTCAGCGCCGCCAGGACGGCCGCCACCAGCAGCAGCGTCAACCGGACGGGCTCCAGCCGGATGCCGACCAGTCGCGGCGTGTCCTCGTCGAGGGACAGCACGTCGAGCTCCCGGCGACTCATCACCACGAACGGCACCGCGATCACGAGGACGACCGCCAGCGGGATGACCTGCTCCCACACCCGCCCGTAGGTCGTGCCGGAGAGCCAGGTGTAGATCTTGGGGGTGTCCCACGGGTTCGACCGAAGCAGGAGGAAGGTCGTGAGCGAGACCGTGAAGTACGAGACCCCGATGCCGATCAGCAGGAACCGGTCCGCGTTCAGCCCGCCCCGCCACGACAGCAGATAGACGAGGGCGAAGGCGAGCAGCGAGCCCGTGACGGCTCCCGCGATCATCCCGCCCGTCGACGACGTGATGCTCGTGATCACCAGCACCGCGCCCAGGCCGCCGCCGCCGGTGACGCCGAGGATGCCCGGGTCGGCGAGCGGGTTGCGGCTCACCCCCTGGATCACGGCGCCGGAGAGGGCGAGCGCGGCGCCGGCGACCACGGCGGCCACGATCCGCGGCGCGCGCTCGTCGAGGGCGAAGGCGATGGGAGCGGGAGCCTGCCCCTGCAGCCACAGCGCGATGTCGCCGGTGAGCAGCCACGTGTGCCCGGCGAGCAGTCCGAGCAGGAGCACCCCGACCAGGCCGAGGGCGACGAGGGCGATGGTGATCCGGAAGCGCAGGCGGCTGCGGACGCCGAAGCGCACCCGCGGAGGCTCCCGCGTGGGACCGGCGTCGCGGAGGCGCCGGGCCATGAGCACGAGCACGATCGCGCCGAGCAGCGTCGTCGCGACACCGGTCGGGATGAGGATCGCGGCCTCCGCGCCGATCAGCGCGCGCAGGAGGGCGTCGGAGAGGATGACGACGAGGGCGCCGAGGAGCCCCGACGCGGGGATCAGCAGCACGTGGCGGTTCAGGCTCGGCACCACGCGCGTCAGCAGCCGCGCGAGCACCGGCGCGCACAGCCCCACGAATCCCATCGGCCCGGCGAGCGTCACCGCGACCGCCGTGAGGGTGACCGCGAGCAGGATCCCGATGGCCCTGGTCGACCGGATCGGCACGCCGAGCGACGAGGCGGTGTCGTCCCCCAGGGTGAGGATGTCGAGGCGCCGCGCGAGCAGGAGCGCGAGCACCGTGACGACCACGACGACCGGCGCCGCCTGGAGGAATGCGGTGAGTCCGAGCTGCGACAGGCTCCCGCTCCCCCAGGCGAGCAGTCCCTTGGTCTCCTCGTCGAACAGGATGAGCAGCGTCGAGGTCGCGGCCTGGAAGGCGAGCGCGAGCGCGGTGCCGGCGAGGATGAGGCGGGTCGTGGACGACCCCGCCCCTCCGGCGAGTCCGAGCACGATGCCCGCGGCGACGATGCCGCCCGCGAACGCCACCGCCCCGGAGGCCCACACCGGCACGGCGATCCCGAATGCGGCGAGCGCCGTGACGGCGAGATAGGCCCCGGCGGTCACGCCCAGCGTGTCCGGCGACGCGAGGGCGTTGCGGGCGAGGGACTGCAGCAGGATGCCGGCGACCCCGAGGGCCACGCCCACCGCGACACCGGCGGCGAGCCGCGGCACCCGCGAGCCCCAGAGGACGTCGGCGTCGGCGAACACCGCGCCGCTCGTGCCCTGGGTGAGGTGCCAGCAGGCGACCGCGACCAGCACGACGGCGAGAGCGACGAGCACACCGACGCCCGTCCACACCGCGGGCTTCCGACCCTCCGCCCCCACGGGGACGGCGGACGCCGGGGCGTCGGGCTCCGCGGTCGCCGTCGTGTCGTCGAGGCGGAGGGTCTCCGTCACTTCGAGAGCACCTCCAGGTAGCCGTCGATGATCTGCGCGGTCGAGCGCGGGCCGCCGAAGGTCCAGATACCGGCCGGGAACGCGGTCAGGCGGTTCTCCGCCACCGCGGGGAGCGAGGTCCAGGCGGGGTTGTCCGCGAGGGCGTCGACGAAGCTCTCGGAATCCGGGTCCGCGGTGCCGGTGTAGAACAGGTTCGCGTCGCCGACCGTGGTCATGCCCTCGACATCGGTCTGCCCGAGGCCGTACACGGGGTCGACCTCGCCGGTCCAGGTGTTCGTCAGCCCGAGCTCCTCGCCCACCTCGCCGACGAGCGAGCCCTGGCCGAACGGACGCAGCGCCACGTTGCCGCCGTCGACCCAGCCGTCGAAGAACACGAAGTCGGTCGTGGCGAGGTCGCGGTCGGCGAGCTCGGCCTTCGCGGTGTCGAGGTGCTCCTGGAACTCCTCGGTGACGACGTCGGCCCGCTCCTCACGGCCGGTGACCTGCGCGATGAGGTCGAAGGTGTTCAGCATCTTGGCGATCGGGTCCTTCGCATCGGCGCCGATCGTCGCGAGCACGGGCACGTCGTAAGCCTCGAGCTGCGCGACGATGGGGTCGTCCGCGGCGTTGACCTCGACGATCACGAGGTCGGGATCGGTGCCGAACAGCGTCTCCAGATTCGGCTCCTGGCGGGTGCCCACGTCCACGACGCCCTCCGGCAGCTCCTCCGCGGTGACCCAGGTGCTGTACCCCTCGGCGTCGGCCACCGCGACCGGCGTCACGCACAGCGACAGCGCGTCCTCGATCTGCTGCCACTCGAGCACCGCGATGCGCTCGGCCGGCTTGTCGAGCTCGACCGTGCGGCCGAGGTCGTCGGTGACGGAGACCGCCCCGGTCGAGGTGCTCGTGGTGTCGTCCGTGCAGCCCGCGCTCGTCGAGGTCGGGGCGTCGGACCCCTCGGCGGACGGCGTCTGCGTGGTGCCGCAGCCGGCGAGCGCGAGGGTGAGGGCGCCGCCGAGGGCGAGCACGGCGAGGGGGGTCTTCTTCATCGGTGGTTCCTTCAGGGGTCGGGATCAGGAGGCGGAGGGGGCGCGGAGGCGACCGTGGTGGCGGCCGCGCGGACGCACCCGCACCAGGCCGGTCTCCTCGTCGAGGGCGGTGTCGATGCGCAGGCCGTACACCTGCGACAGGTTCTCGCCGGTGAGCACCTCGGCGGGAGCCCCCGCCGCGTGCACCCGCCCGCGGTGCATCAGCACGACGTCGTCGGCGACCGAGGCGGCGTGGTCGAGGTCGTGCAGCACGACGCCGAGCGCGGTGCCGTGGTCGTCGGCGAGCTCCCGCACCAGGTCGAGGGTCTCCACCTGGTACCGCAGGTCGAGGTGATTGGTCGGCTCGTCGAGCAGCAGCACCCCGGTGTCCTGGGCGAGTGCGGTCGCCAGCCAGACGCGCTGCAGCTCGCCGCCGGAGAGCTGGTCGACCGGGCGGGCGGCCATCGCGGAGAGGCCGGTGAGGGCGAGGGCGCGCGCGACGGCGGCGCGGTCGGCGTCGCTCACGCCGGAGAACCGCCCGCGGTGCGGGTGGCGGCCGTAGGCGACCACGTCGGAGACCTCGATCCCGGACGGATGCGGCCGGGACTGCGACAGCATCGCGACGGTCTTCGCGAACTCCTTGGCGGAGAGGGCGGCGGCGTCGCGCGACTCCCCGCCGCCGACGCGCACGGTCCCCGCCTCGATGCGGTGCAGCCGCGCGAGGGCGCGGAGGACGGTCGACTTGCCGCTGCCGTTCGGTCCGATCAGCGCGGTCACCCGGCCCGGCGCGAGGCGCAGGGAGACGTCGTGCACGACCCGGGTGCGGCCGTAGCCGAGGACGAGGGATTCCCCCGCGAGGCTGTGGCGATCGATGGCGTCGGTCATCTCAGCCCCGCATCGCGACGCCGCGGCGCCAGTAGCCCATGAACGCGACCTGTGCGCGGTCGATCCCGAGGTCCTTCACGAGGTGCCGACGCAGCGTCGTCACGACACCGCTCTCGCCCGCGATCCAGAAGTAGCGGCCGGCCGCGTCGTCGGGCGCGATCTCCTCCCCCAGGCTCGAGTACTCGGGGGTCTCCCAGAGGAGGTCCTCCCCCTCGATGTCGGTGACGCGGATCTCGTCCCCGGCATCGTCGTCGCCCAGGTGCTCGAGCACCGCGGGGATGAGGCGGAACCCGTGCGGCTCGCCGGCGTCGCGCGGCAGCCAGTGCACGTCCACCCCCGCCGGAACGTCGATCGCGAGGACGTCCGCGGGCGACGGCACCTCGATGAACGCCGTGCCCCGGAGGTCGCGCGGGGCGTCCTCCAGGATGCGGGCGATGGCGGGGGCGGCGGTCTCGTCCCCGACGAGGACCACCGAGGTCGCCGCCCCGGGCGCGTACTCCGCGCCGCCGTGCGCGACGACGCCCCGACGCGGGCCGACCAGCCACAGCTCCTGACCCACTGCGGCCGTGCTCGCCCACCGAGAGGCCGGACCGGTGAGCCCCGGCTCCAGGTGCAGCACGAAGTCGATGTCGACCTCGGTGCGGCCGTCGTCGGCGACCCGCAGGTCACGGACGGAGTAGGTGCGCATCGAGCCGCGCTCCTCCTCCGGGACGGCCAGGTACGAACCCCACCAGTCGTACGTCGACCGGTCGATCTCGGCGAGCACGCCGGACGCGGGCGGGAAGACGAGCTTCACCCGGCTGTCGTACACCTCCCCCGGCGTCCCCAGCTCGCTGAGCTCCTCGCCGCCGAGGGTCACCCGCACGAACGAGGGGGAGACGCGGGAGACGGCGCGCACCTCGGCGCGGGTGAGGATGTAGGTCGGGCGCTCGGTCGTGGTGGATTCAGCGGACATGATGCCTTCCGATGGGGGTGACCATCGGCTTGCCGGAGACCGGGTCGATGGTGATCTGGTTGGGGAGGCCGAAGACCTCCTGCACGAGCTCGGCGGTGACGACGTCCTGCGGGGCGCCGATCGCGTGCACGCGGCCGTCCTTCATGGCGACGAGCTCGTCGGCGTAGCGCGCGGCGAGGTTGAGGTCGTGCAGCACCATGACGATCGTGGTGCCGCGCGCGACACTGAGGTCGGTGAGGAGGTCGAGCACCTCGACCTGGTGGGCGACGTCGAGGAACGTCGTCGGCTCGTCCAGCAGCAGGATGTCGGTCTCCTGCGCGAGGGCCATCGCGATCCAGACGCGCTGCCGCTGACCGCCGGAGAGCTCGTCCACGCTGCGGTCGGCGAGGTCGCTGATGCCGGTCGCGTCCAGGGCGTCGGCGACGACCTCGTAGTCGTGCGCACTCCACCGCGACAGGGCCCGCTGGTGGGGGTGACGCCCGCGACCGACGAGGTCGGCGACGGCGATGCCCTCGGGGGCCACGGGCGACTGGGGCAGGAGGCCGAGGATGCGCGCGACCTCCTTCGTGGGCCGGGCGTGGATCGACTTCCCGTCGAGCACGACCTCTCCGTCCCCCGGGGACAGCAGCCGGGCGAGGGCACGCAGCAGCGTCGACTTGCCGCAGCCGTTCGCGCCGACGATCGTGGTGATCTTCCCCGGCGCGATCTGCAGGTCGAGGCCCTCGACCACGGTGCGGTCGCCGTACGAGAGGGTGACCCCCTCGGCGGACAGGCGGTGGGCGGCGGTCACAGCGAGCCTCCGGTGCGGTTGGTGCGGATGAGCAGATAGATGAGGTACGGCGCGCCGACGACGCCGGTGACGACGCCCACCGGGTAGCGCGCGCCGAGCGCGAACTGGGCGATGAGGTCGCCGCCGAGCACGAGCACCGCGCCGACGAGACCGCTGGGCAGCAGCAGCGTGGCGCCGGGACCGGTGAGCCGCGCGGCGATGGGTCCGGCCATGAACGCGACGAACGCGATCGGCCCGGTGGCGGCGGTCGCGAAGGCGAGGAGGGCCACGGCCCCGAAGATGAAGACGAGGCGCGTGGCGGTGACCCGCACGCCGAGCCCCGCGGCGGAGTCGTCGCCGAGCTGGAGCGTCCCCAGCGCCCGCCCCTGCGAGAGCAGCAGCGGCACGAGGATCGCGGCCGCGATCGCCATCGGCAGCACCCGCTCCCACGACGCGTTGTTGAGGCTGCCGGTGAGCCACTGCATCGCGGTCTGGATGTCCCAGTTCGCGGCCCGGGACAGCAGGTAGGAGATGACGCTCTGCAGCATCGCCGCGACGCCGATCCCGATGAGGATGAGGCGGGTGCCCGCGAAGCCGCCCTTGATGGCGAGGAGGTAGATCGCCAGCGCCGTCACGAGGGCGCCGACGAGCGCGAGGAGCGAGACGGCAGGGCCGTTGAGCGAGAGCACGACGATGCCGAACACCGCGGCGGCGCCGGCGCCGTTCGAGATGCCGATGATGTCCGGCGAGGCGAGCGGGTTGCGCAGCATGGTCTGGAAGGTGACGCCCGCCATGCCGAACGCGAGGCCCGTGAGGATCGCGAGGACCGCGCGGGGGAGCCGCAGGTCGCCGACGGTGAACGACGCGCCGGGCACCGTCTCGCCGAGGATCACGCGGATGACCTCGTCGAGCGGGTAGAAGGTGTTGCCGACCATGAGTGCCACGACGAACAGCACGATCACGACGACCCCGAGCGCGAGGGTGACCACGGCATGACGGCGGTGGCGTGCCCGGCGGCCGGCGACGATGCGCGCGGTGCGGGCGGCGGCGGACTCGTCGCCGCGGACGAGGGTGTGCTCGGTCGTGCTCACAGCTCCCGCACCTTCTGTCGGCGGACGATCCAGATGAAGAACGGCGCCCCGATGATCGCGGTGATGATGCCGACCTGGATCTCCTCGGACGACGGCGAGATCACGCGGCCGACGATGTCGCTCGCGGTGAGCAGCGCGGCGCCGGCGAGGGCCGAGAACGGCAGCAGCCACCGGTGGTCGGTGCCCACGAGCAGCCGGCACATGTGCGGGACGATGAGCCCGACGAACCCGATCGGTCCCGCGATCGCCGTGGCCGCGCCGGCGAGGATGACCGCGCCGAGGGCCGACAGCATCCGGGTGCGCAGCACGTGCTCGCCGAGTCCCTTGGCCATGTCGTCGCCGAGGGCGAGGGAGTTCATGCCCCGGGCGCACAGGAAGCAGATGAGGGCGCCGACCGCGAGGACCGGGGCGGTGATCGCGATCCGCGGCCACTCCGCCCCGCCGACGCCGCCGATCTGCCACGACTGGAACGTCTGCAGCAGGTCGACCCGCGGCAGCATGACCGCGCTGATGAGCGAGGCGAAGGCGGCGGAGGTCGCCGCCCCCGCGAGAGCCAGCTTGAGCGGTGTGGCCCCGCCACGGCCGAGGGAGCCGACGGTGTACACGAAGACGGCGGCGGCCGCCGCGCCGACGATCGCGAAGGCCATCTGCCCGTAGGGGTTGCTGAGTCCGAAGAACGCGATGCCGAGAACGACCGCGAAGGAGGCGCCGTTCGAGACACCGAGGATGCCGGGGTCGGCGACCGGGTTGCGGGTGACGGCCTGCATGGTCGCCCCGGCGAGCGCGAGGGCCGCCCCCACGAGGAGCGCGAGCACCGTGCGCGGGATGCGCTTGACGACCGCCGCCTGCGCGATCGTGTCGGTCTGGCCGGAGAGCGCCGCGAGGATGTCGTCGAGCGTGACCGCGCGCACTCCGAACGACACCGAGAGCACGACGAGCACGAGGATCACTCCGACCCCGGCGAGCAGCCAGAGGGTGCGCACCACCGTCGGACGCCGCAGGGTGGCGGCGTCCGACGCGAGGACGGGTGCTGAGATCACGACGACTCTCCGCTGGGGGGCGGACGCGGAGCTTACTTCGCGAGCGGCGCGGCGAGGATGGCCAGGTAGTCCTCGAGACCCCACGGGATCGAGAGCGCCGACGGGTTCGCCGATGCGGCGATGGGCGTGGCGTCCGGGAGGATGGCAACGCGGCCCTCCGCGATGGCGGGGATCTTCGACAGCAGCGGGTCGGCCTGCAGCGTGGCCAGGGTGGAGTCGTCGCCGTATGTCACCAGCACGTCCACGTCGTCGAACTTCTGCGCCTCCTCGGCGCTCACCTGCAGGTAGAACTGGTCGCTGTCCTCGTTCTCCTCGACGATCGCGGGGAGCGGCAGGCCGAGGTCGTGCAGGTAGCCGGGGCGGGTGTCGGCCGCGGTGTAGTAGCCGATCTGGCTGAGGTCGCTCGGGTCGAAGTAGGCGAAGAGCACCTTCTTGCCCTCGAGTGCGCTGTTGGCCGCGAGGGCGGCGTCGGCGTCGGCGTGCAGGTCCTCGATCAGGGCCTCGCCCTCGTCCTCGAGCCCCAGGGCCTTGGCGTTCATCTCGACCATGTCGTCGACGGAGGTGCCCCACGCGACGTCGGGGTAGGCGACGACCGGGGCGATCTTGGAGAGCGTGTCGTACTCCTCCTGCGTGAGGCCGGAGTAGGCGGCGAGGATCACGTCGGGAGCGGTGTCGGCCACGGCCTCGTAGTCGATGCCGTCGGTCTCGTCGAAGAGCACCGGGGTCTCGCCGCCGAGCTCGTCGAGCTTCTCCTCGACCCAGGGGAGGATGCCGTTGTCGTCGTCGTCGCCCCAGGTGGCCTTGCTCATGCCGACCGGGACGATGCCGAGGGCCAGCGGCACCTCGTGGTTCGCCCACGCGATCGTCGCCACGCGCTCGGGCTTCTCGTCGATGGTCGTCTCGCCGTAGACGTGCTCGATGGTGACGGGGAACGCGTCGTCGGAAGCCGGGTTGCCGCCGGTGGTCGCGGTCGACTCCGGCGCGGAGGACGAGCAGGCGGACAGCGTCACGGCGAGCGCGGCGGCCGCGCCGAGGGCGAGGAGTCGAGAGGTGCGCACAGGCGTTCCCTTCGGGATGGGAGATGGGGTGTCGACGCGAGAGCGTCCGGCCTTTGGTAAGCCTCGCCTAATCTAACACGGAGGTTAGGGCGCCCTCACTCCCGTTTCGAATCGCTCACCTTGTCCCATCCGGCGCCCGGATGCCGCACAGTGGGCGATTCGAAAGTGCCGGGGCAGCGAAAAGCCGGCCGGACCCGTACGGATCCGGCCGGCTTCAGGAAGTCAGCGCACGCTCAGAGAGCGCGGATGTTCGCCGCCTGCATGCCCTTGGGGCCACGCTCAGCGTCGAATTCGACCTTCTGGTTCTCGCGGAGCTCCTTGAAACCGGAGCCGGCGATAGCCGAGTAGTGGGCGAAGAGGTCTTCGGTGCCGTCATCGGGAGCGATGAAGCCGAAGCCCTTCTCTGCGTTGAACCATTTCACAGTGCCAGTGGCCATGTGTTTTCTACTTTCTGTTGACCGGCCGCTCGCGCGGCCTGCATCATGCCGATGATCCGACATGCATGCTCGGTCACGCTACCACGGCGGACTGACGGGACTCCCCTTCTTCGGCCGTGCGATGGGCGAGCGCCGCCTCGGTGCGCGTGCTCACGCCGAGCTTCCGCAGCACCGCCGAGACGTGGACGCTGACGGTCTTCACGCTGATGAACAGGCGCTCCCCGATCTGGCGGTTGCTCAGTCCCTCCGCGATCAGGGCGAGCACCTGCCGCTCCCTGGCCGTCAGCTGCTCCGCGTCGGCGGCCTCGCGGGGCCCGGTCGGACGCAGCCCTGCCGCCTCGCCGAACCCCGCCAGAGCCTTCTGCAGCGGCACATGGCCGAGCCCCTCGGCGATCGCCGTCGCCGCCGTCAGCACGGCAGCGGCCTCGGCGCGCTCTCCGTCGGCGACGTGCAGCCGGGCCCGCTCGAGCCGCAGCACCACACGGAAGGTGACCGGCACGTCGTCGCCGTCCGCGCACCGCAGCGCCTCGTCGACCGCGGCCGGACTCGGGTCGAGCAGGGCGTGCAGCACCGTCGACCACGCGTCGTCCTGCAGCTCCGGCGGCTGCGCCTCCCAGGCCGTCCGCACGGCCGCGACGGCCGCATCGACGTCGGCTCCGCCCGCACGCAGCGCCGTCACGAGGGCCCCCGCCTCCAGGAGCAGCCGCCGCTGATGCAGCAACGCCGGCCGGTCGTCCTCCAGCATCTCCCCGATCACGTCGAGCGCCCCGCGGAGGTCGCCCTGACTCTCGGCGACGGCGACCTGCATCGTGATCCGGTCGTACCAGATCTGCCGCTCCGAGACTCCGGTCTCCTCGAACGCCGGCAGCCACTCCTGCAGGGTCTCCGCGGCCTCCGCGGCCCGGCCCCGCCAGGCGAGCACCCGCACCCGGGTCATGCTCACGTACATCCGGAACACCCGCAGCGTGCCCTGCAGGAAGTCGCGGGCCAGCATGTCCTCGACCTGGTCGATCTCGCCGAGCTCGAGCAGCGGCACGATCATGTTCTGCGCCATGATCGAACCCGAGGTGCGCTCGACGCGGAGCTCACGAGCCCGGCGCAGACCCTCCTCGGCGACGGCGACGGCCTCCCGGTAGCGCCCCAGCAGCGTCAGCAGGTCGGAGTAGTTGACGCGGTAGCGCATCTCGGCCGTGGATCCGGCGGCGAGGTCGCGCGCACGCTCGTACTCGCGCACCCCCTCCGCGACCCGGCCGAGATGGGCCAGCGACCCGCCGCGGACGTTCGCGGCGATCGAGAGCTGATCCGTCGTCGCGGCGCCCGCGGCCCGACGCTCCGCCTCGTCGGCGAGCCGGATCGCCTCCTCGCGATCGCCCGCGATCATGCGACGGCTCGCCAGCTGGTTCAGCAGCTCCGCGCGGAACGCCTCGTCGTCGACGCGCTCCGCGAGCGCGAGCGCCTCCTGGAGGAGCGGGATGGCCCCGAGGCGTCCGAGATTGACGAGATACAGCGCCTTGTTGCGGAGCAGGCGCGCGTGCAGCCGCGGGTCGACCGTCGCCGGGTCGACCTCGCTCAGCGCGACATTGGCGACCGCCAGCGCCCGCTCGCCGTCACCGGCGTTGCGGAGGACCGACCCGAGCACGTGGAGGAGGTCGAGACGAGCGAACCCCGTCGCCTCCTCCGCGTCCGGCACGAGCGGCCAGAGTTCGAGGACGAGCTCCCCGAACCGCGCCGCACTGGCGAAGGCGTACTGGGCCTTGGCCTGCCGCATGGCGTCGGCGGCGGACGCGATGGCGCGACGATCGTCCTGCGCGAGCTGCCAGTGGTGGGCCAGGGCCGCCGCGTCGCCGCCGCCGTCCTCGTCCAGCGCCTCGGCGTAGGCGCGGTGCAGACGCGCGCGCTCTCCGGGCAGCAGATCGTCGTGCACGGCTTCGCGCAGCAGCGCGTGCCGGAACCGGTAGTCGTCTTCGCCGACGACGATGATGCCGCTGCGCACGGCCTCGCGGACGGCGTCGTCGACCCGATCCTCCGGAAGCTCGACGAGACGCAGCAGCAGCGGATCCGTGAGCGGCCGCTCGGCGCCGGACAGGACCTGCACCACGCGGCGCGCATCGTCTCCGAGACGGTCGAACCGGGCGAGCAGGAGGTCGCGCAGACTCTCCGGCAGGGGCCCCTGGGCGCACCCGGCGATCTCCTCCACGAAGAAGGGGACGCCCTCCGCCCGGACCTGCAGCCGCTCCAGCGCCGTCGCGGTCGGCGCGCGTCCCGTGATCTGCGCGACGAGCTCACCGACGGCATGGTCGTCGAGACGCGGTACCGTCATCCGTTCGAGCAGTCGCGCCCGCGTGGCCTCGCCGATGAACCGGCTCACCGCGTCGCCTCGGCGCACGTCGTCGGTGCGGCAGGTGATGAGCAGCAGCAGGCGGCCGCGGTCGAGCGTGCGCAGGAGGAAGGAAAGGATCGCGAGGGTCGAGTCGTCGGCCCAGTGCAGGTCTTCGACGACGATAACCTGCGGCGCCAGCTCCGTGGCGGCCTCGATGAGGGAGGCGATCGCGTCGCGCAGGCGTTCGGGACTGGTGCGGTCGCGGCCGGCGGGGGCGTCGACGAGCTCGGGCAGCAGCATGCCGAGCGCCTCGACGCCCACGCCGACCGCCTCACGCACGCGCTCGGCTCCCAGCCGCTCCACGAGCGAGCGGAGGATGCCCGCGAGGGGTCCGAACGGCGCACGCGAGGCGCCGAGGTCGAGGCACCAGCCGACGTGCACGTCTGCCGCGCTCGTGATCTCGGCGCCGAACTCCCGCACCAGCCGGGTCTTGCCGATTCCGGCCTCGCCCTCGACGAGCAGCGCGGCGGGCACGCCCTGGCGCACACCGTCGAACAGGCGGCGCATCCCGGCGATCTCGGCGTCACGCCCGACCATCGCGGCGGAGGGGGCTGGGGCCATGGACCCATCGTGCCACTCCCCCCGGACATCCGGAGAGCCGGGGAACGACAGCACGACGCCGTCCGTCATCGGGCGACGACCGGATCGCACGCTCCCGCTCGGGACGCCCGCGGCACCGGCGTTCCCCGGCGTGCGAGGCGGCGCAGGAGCCGACGCAGCGGACCCGCCGGACGCGGCACGATCTGATCCGCGTGCTCCAGGAGCGTCCGGCGCCGGGCGACCGCGCGTTCGATCTGCTCCTGCTCGAAGACGGTGACCTGGTGGCTGAGATACGGGTGCTCGAACATGATGTCTCCTCGACGGTTCGGTGTATCCCTACACTCCGCTCTGAGGTGCCCCCGCCACATCGGACGGATGCCCTATCTTCCGCGTCCCTCTCGCCCTCGGCTCCCTATGCCGGCACAGGCGCCCGCGCCGCATCAGGCTCCTGGCGCGCGAACCCGCCTGAGCTCGCGCGACTGCCTGCCCTGCCAGAGCGAGGGCCGCGCGGACGGACGGGTCCCCTCCGGCACGAGGATCGCGAGCACCCGCACGAGCGTCGTCATCCACAGCAGCCCGAGCCCGACGACGACCGCCTCCACCGCGGTCACCGGGAAGAAGCCGAGCGGCCACCACAGCAGCACGGCCGCGACCACGAGCACCCCCACCGCGACGGAGGTCACCACGAGGGCCAGGGGTCGGCCCGGGACGGTCAGCGTCGTCGCGGCGGCAGCCCCGAGGAAGAGGAGCAGCGCCGCGACGGCAGCGATGTCGTGCGGAACGGGGGCCCGGTACAGCGGCAGGAGCCCGACGGCGGCGAGCGCGAGTCCGGCCGCGGCCCACAGCACGACCACGGTCGCGATCCGGGACAGCGCGTCGTCGCCGAGCAGCCGGTGCAGGTCGCGGCCGATGTACGCGCCGACGGTGGCGACCAGCAGCCCGGCCACGACGAGGGTGCCGTTGAATGCCCAGCCCACCCCGAGCTGCGAGAAGTTCTCCTCCCACCACCGGGGGTCGACGGCGGTCACCATCGCGAACAGCGTGCCGATCACGAGGAACCCGAACAGGAGCCCGGCGAGGTCGGCGGTCCGGAGACCGATCCCCGCACCGAACGCGAGTCGTCCGCCGACCGCCGCCGCGACCCCCGTGAGCAGCCCGCCGCCGATCGCTCCGAGCGCGAGACCCCGCAGGCCCGCCGCGAGCACCTCCGCGGTGAGCAGCACGCCCATCGCCGTCACGGCCCCGAAAGCCACGGTGAGCGCGGCGGCGGAGAGCCGTGACACCGCCCGCTGCCAGCGCGGCATCCCCGCGGCCTCCTCCCGACGGTGCAGGAGCGTGCTGATGACGAAGGCCAGAGCCGTGATGCCGCCGGCGACTCCCGCGGCGGGCAGCGCGAGGCCTCCCTCACCGGTCAGCGGCCGCGGCGGACCGTCGAGGAGCAGCGCCCCGGCGAGAGCTCCCCCGACGAAGCAGACCACGGTCGCGAGGACGGCCCGCCCCTCGCCGCGCAGACGCTCCCTCGTGTCCATGCGCCCATGCAAGCACGCCCGTCCGACCCCCGCACCCCCGCACGCGACGAGGCCCGGGGCCGCAGACAGCGGTCCCGGGCCTCGAAGCCGAGGTGTCAGGCGTCCACGTCACCGCGCCAGGCGCCGGTCTCGACGCCACGGCCCTCGATGAACTCCTTGAAGTTCTTCAGATCCTTCTTCACCGCGTGGGATCCCGCGCCGACCAGCGCACCGACCTTCTCCAGCAGCCCCTCCGGCGCCCAGTCGAGCTGGACGGTCACCCGCGTGGTGTTGTCGTCGAGCTTGTGGAACGTCACGACGCCCGCGTGCTCGGTCTCGCCGCCGACGCTGTTCCACGCGACGCGCTCATCCGGGTGCTGCTCGGTGATCTCGGCGTCGAACTCACGCTCCGCGCCCCCCACGTTCACCTTCCAGTGCGTGTGGGTCTCGTCGATCTGCGTGATGGAGACGACCTCGTCGAGGAACTTCGGGAAGCTCTCGAACTGCGTCCACTGGTTGTACGCCGTGCGGACGGGAACGTCGACGTCGATGGTCTCGATGATCTGCACCATGGGGATGCTCCTCACTTGTTCGTCGTTCGTGTGCCTCCATTCAGCCTGCTGCGCGCGAGAAGGGCGATGGGGTTGACATCGGCGCGACTACCGTGGAGGTCATGCGCATCCCCGCCGCGATCCGCGCCTCCCAGCGCTCCCCCCTGCTGCAGGTGGTGAAGTCGGCCGCGGCGACCATCGCCGCGTGGCTGATCGCGGGCTGGGTCTTCCCCGGGCAGCTGCCGGTGTTCGCCGCGATCGCCGCGCTCCTGGTCGTGCAGCCCAGCGTCAACCAGTCGCTGTCGAAGGCGCTCGAGCGCAGCATCGGCGTGATCGTCGGGGTCGTCATCGCGGTCGGTCTCGGCCTGCTCCTCGGCTCGCCGAGTTGGATCGTGCTGCTGGCGATCGTCGTCGCGATGCTCGTGGCGTGGATCTTCCGGGCGTCCCCCGGCACCGGCAACCAGGTCGCGATCTCGGCGATGCTCGTGCTGGCGCTGGGGTCGTCGAGCCCGGAGTACGCGGTCGCCCGGATCGTGGAGACCCTGATCGGGGTGGCGATCGGCATCGTCGTGAACGCGCTGATCGTGCCCCCGGTGCTCGTCGAGCCGGCGCGGCGGAACGTGGGGCTGCTCGGGCGGGAGCTCGCCGCGAGCCTCGACCGCCTGGCGGACGCCCTGCCCGCCCCGCAGACGCCGGCGCGGCTGCAGGAGCTCATGGTCGAGGTGCGGCTGCTGCGGCCCATGAAGGATGCTGCCGCCGCCGCGATCGCCGCCGGGGAGGAGTCGCTCACGCTGAATCCGCGGCGTTCGACCCATCGTGCCGACCTGCAGGAGCTGAAGGCGCTGCTCGACCGGCTCTCGCCCATCGTCACGCAGACCATCGGCATGACCCGCGCCTACTTCGACCACTACGACGACCGGCTCGGCGAGGAGCCCGCGGTGGCCGCGATCGCCGAGCAGCTCCGCCGCGCCGGACACGACGTGCGCCTCGCGGTGCAGACCACGGCGCCCTCCGCGGAGCCCGAGCCGCTGACCTCCGCGATCCCCGCTCTGACGGCTCCGCTCGTGATCCGTCCGCCGTCCTCGCAGCACTGGATCCTCATCGGCTCCCTCATGGAAGACCTCCGTCGCATCCGCGGCGAACTCCTCGACGAGGACTGACCTCCCGCCGACCCACCCCCTTTCGCGCCTCCCGGCCCCGTAAGTGCGTCCGCAACGGGCCGGGACGCACCGAAAGGGGTGGGTCGACGGGGGTTACCCTGGCGGGATGACAGTGGAGGAGGCGCTGGCGGAGCTCGCGGCGCTGGAAGACCCCCGGCAGCGCGCGGCGAACGAGAAGCGCGGCGACGACCACGGCATCAACCTGAGCCGGATGCGCGCCCTCGCGAAGCGCATCAAGACCGATCAGGCCCTCGCGCGGGAGCTGTGGGCGACGGGCGAGACGTCCGCCCGGCTGCTGGCCCTGCTCGTGTGCCGCCCGGCGGACTTCACCGCCGACGAACTCGACTCGATGCTTCGTGAGACCCGTCCGCCCAAGGTCAACGACTGGTTCGTGAACTACGTCCTCAAGAAGTCGCCCCTCGCCGAGGAGCTGCGCCGGCGCTGGTTCGACGACGCCGATCCCACGGTCGCCGCCGCCGCGTGGTCGCTCACGACGGTCCGGGTGACGAAGGACTCCGACGGCCTCGACCTGTCGCACCTGCTCGACCTCATCGAGCGCGACCTGCAGCAGGCCCCACCACGCCTGCAGTGGGCGATGAACGAGACCCTCGCGAACATCGGCATCTTCCATCCGGACCTGCGCGCACGGGCCGTGGACATCGGCGAGCGGCTCCAGGTCCTGGCCGACTACCCCACGGCCCCGGGCTGCACCTCGCCGTTCGCTCCCCTCTGGATCGGGGAGATCGTCCGCCGTCGCGAGGGCTGAGTACGCTGAGCGGATGAGCACCCACATCGCCGCGGAACCCGGTCAGATCGCCCCCATCGTGCTGTTCCCCGGCGACCCGCTGCGGGCGAAGTGGATCGCCGAGACCTTCCTCGACGACGCCGAGCTGTACTCCGAGACGCGCGGGATGCTGGGCTTCACCGGCACCTGGGAGGGGCATCGGATCTCCGTCCAGGGCTCGGGGATGGGGCAGCCGTCGATGGCGATCTACGCGACGGAGCTGTTCACCCAGTACGACGTGCAGACGATCGTCCGGGTGGGGTCGTGCGGCGCGCTGACGGAGAAGCTCGCGGTGCGCGACATCATCATCGCCAACGGCGCGAGCACCGACTCCGGGATCAACCGCGTGCGCTTCCACGGCCTCGACTACGCTCCCCTCGCCGACTTCGCCCTGCTGCGCGCCGCGGTGGAGGCGAGCGAGACGGAGCCCCTGTCGTCCACGGTGCACGTGGGGCCGCTGTTCTCGAGCGATCAGTTCTACAGCACGCGGCCGGAGCTCACCGCGCCCTTCGTACAGCACGGCATCCTCGGCGTCGAGATGGAGGCGGCGGGCCTCTACACGCTCGCCGCCTTCCACGGACGCCGCGCTCTCGCGATCTGCACGGTCAGCGACCACATCGTCACCGGCGAGGAGACCACGGCCCAGGAGCGCGAGCAGACGTTCGGCGACATGGTGCGCATCGCCCTCCGCGCGGCGACCTCGGTCTGAGACTGGCCTCCTCGCCGAGTAACGTTATACACTTCACAGGTCGCGCGGCGCCGGGGACGGCCGCACAGGGCGGTCGCTGCTGCGCGCGACGAAGACGACTGGGGAGAACCATGGCCACGCAAGATCAGCTCAACGCGCTGCTGGCGGACATCGAACGCGACATCAACGGATTCATCGGGGCGTCGATCGTCGACCTCGAATCGGGACTGCCGCTCGCCTCGAGCTCCGTCCGCCCGGACTTCGACCTCGAGGTCGCGAGCGCGTTCAACAGCGAGATCGTGAAGAACAAGAAGCGTACGATCGACGCCCTCGGCATCCAGGGCGAGCTCGAGGACATGCTGCTGACGCTGAACACGCAGCTGCACCTGCTCAAGATGCTCGACGACGACCTGTTCATCTACCTGGCCGCCGATCGCCAGGCCACGAACCTCGCCCTGCTGCGCTCCTCGGTGAACCGCCGGGTCGCCGCCCTCGGCGCGTGATCCATGGGGCCGTGGGGAGCGGCCTCGGGAGAGGGCGACAGCGGAAGAGCGGTCCCGTGGAGCGGACGATGAGGCGCCCGCGTCGGCGACGGACCGACCTGCCTCAGCGGTACCGCCTGATCTTCGCCGGTCCGGTGGGCGCGGGCAAGACCACCGCGGTCCGCGCCCTGAGCGATGTCCCGCCGGTGGACACCGACGTGCCGATGTCGCTCGCGAGCGGCGACGGGAAGACGACGACGACCGTCGGCCTCGATTACGGGACCTGGCGGCCCACGCCCGAGGTCTCCATCGCGCTCGTCGGCATCCCGGGGCAGGAGCGCTTCGCGTCCGCCCGGCAGCGGGTCTCGATGCCGGGCACTCGCGTGCTGCTCTGGCTGCGCGCGGACCACGACACCCTCGCGGCCGCCGCCGAGGAGTGGCTGGACGTGTTCTCCGGAGACGAGCATCGGATCGTGATCGCCGTCAGCCACGCGGCAGGGCACCCGATCGGCGACATCCGCCGCGATCTCGCCCCCGTGCTCGCTCGACACGGCATCCCCGTCTCCCGCGTCCTCGCGGCCGACGCACGCGACCGCGACAGCGTGATGCGCGTCGCCGGTGCCGTTCTCGATCTTCCGGAGGAGAAGCCATGACCGGACCCGCCGGGCGGCAGGACGCCGCCGCGACGCCCGATCCGTCCCGCATGCACCCCGACGTCGCCGGCAACTGGGCGCTGTGGTCGCGGATCGTCGGCCCGTCGGCCCAGGCCCGTCTGCAGCAGTTGGAGGAGCGCTTCCCGGAGCTGACGACCGCCGTCCTCGGCACCGCGGACGGCCTCCACATCGCCTCGCTCGGCGTCGACCCCGACGGCGGCGAGCAGCTCGCGGCGATGAACGGCTCCCTGTTCGGGGTCGCGCGGGCCGAGGCCGAGATCATCGCGGGAGGGACGGAGCCGACGCTGTCGGCCATCGTGTCGTTGTCCATCGGCGAGAACCAGATGGCGCTGCTGAGCTTCATCCTCGCGCCATACGGCCAGCTCCTGCTCTCGGTGTCGGCCTCCTCGTCGCAGCTCGGCACCGTGATCGTGCACGCGCGCTCCACGGCATACGAGCTGCTCACCGCGCTCGGGGTCACGGGATCGGCGACATGACGCAGATGGGATGATCGAAGCACCATGAATCCCACGCCGCGGCTCGAACCCTCTCTCGTTCCCGACGCGGCGGACCCCGATGCGGTCTACCTGGCGTTCGTGGAGTGGGCGGAGTCGACCGGCATCCGCCTGTACCCCGCGCAGGACGAGGCGCTCATCGAGATCGTCTCCGGTGCGAACGTCATCCTGTCCACGCCGACCGGCACCGGGAAGTCGCTCGTCGCAGTCGGCGCCCACTTCGCGGCGATGGTCCGCGGGCACCGGAGCTACTACACGGCGCCGATCAAGGCCCTCGTGAGCGAGAAGTTCTTCGCGCTGGCGGACGTGTTCGGCGCCGAGAATGTGGGGATGGTCACGGGAGACTCCGCCGTGAACGCCGATGCCCCCATCATCTGCTGCACCGCGGAGATCCTCGCGAACCTGGCCCTGCGCCAGGGCGATGCCGCCGACGTCGGCCTCGTGGTCATGGACGAGTTCCACTTCTACGGCGACCCCGACCGCGGGTGGGCCTGGCAGGTGCCGCTCCTCGAGCTCCCGCAGGCGCAGTTCGTGCTGATGTCGGCCACTCTCGGCGACGTCACCACCCTGGCGGCCGACCTGACGCGCCGCACCGGACGGGAGACCGCCTCGGTCACGGGGGTCGAGCGCCCGGTTCCCCTGCACTTCTTCTACGAGACGACGCCCATCCACGAGACCATCGACGACCTGCTCAACACGGGGCAGGCGCCGATCTACATCGTGCACTTCTCGCAGGCGGCCGCCATGGAGCGGGCGCAGGCGCTGTCGAGCACGAAGGTTGCCACGCGTGAGCAGCGCGACGAGATCGCCGCCCTCATCGGCGGCTTCCGCTTCACGACGGCGTTCGGCAAGACGCTCTCGCGCTTCCTCCGGGCCGGCATCGGCGTGCACCACGCCGGCATGCTGCCGAAGTACCGCCGACTCGTGGAGCAGCTCGCCCAGCGCGGTCTCCTCCGCGTCATCTGCGGCACCGACACGCTCGGGGTGGGCATCAACGTCCCCATCCGGACCGTGCTGCTGACCGCGCTGACGAAGTTCGACGGCACGCGGATGCGGCAGCTCAACGCGCGGGAGTTCCACCAGATCGCGGGCCGGGCCGGACGCGCGGGCTACGACACCGCGGGCACCGTCGTCGCCCAGGCCCCGGAGCACGAGACCGAGAACCTCGCCGCGATCCGCAAGGCCGGCGACGACCCGAAGAAGAAGCGGAAGATCATCCGCAAGAAGGCCCCCGACGGCTTCGTGTCGTGGGGCGAGCCGTCGTTCCGGAAGCTCATCGACGCGACACCGGAGACGCTGACCTCGCACATGCAGATCACCAGCGCGATGCTGCTCAACGTCATCGCCCGGGGCGGGGATGTGTTCGGGAACGTCCGCCGGCTCGTCTTCGACAACCACGAGCCGCGCGCCCGGCAGCGTGCGCTCGCCCTCCGCGCCCTCGCGATCTTCCGCACGCTCCGGGAATCGGGCGTCGTGGAGACCTTCGACACGGGCGTGCCGGGAGAACCGAAAGGTATCCGGCTCACGGTCGACCTGCAGCCGAACTTCGCGCTCAACCAGCCGCTGTCGCCGTTCGCCCTCGCGGCGTTCGACCTGCTGGACCCTTCGACAGGCTCAGGGACCCAGACTTCGACAAGCTCAGGGACCCAGGCAGGCTCAGGGACCCCGGCGGGCTCGGGGGACCAGGGGGTGGGGACGGGGTCGTACGCGCTCGACATGATCTCGATCGTCGAGGCGACGCTCGACGACCCCCGCGCCGTGCTCAGCCAGCAGGAGTTCCTCGCGCGGGGCGAGGCGGTCGCCGCGATGAAGCGCGAGGGCATCGAGTACGACGAGCGCATGGAGCTCCTCGAGGCGATCACCTACCCGAAGCCGCTGGAGGAGCTCCTCGACGCGGCCTTCGAGACCTTCAGCGCGGCGCAGCCGTGGATCCGGGACTTCGCGCTGCACCCGAAGTCCGTCGTCCGCGACATGTACGAGCGGGCCATGTCGTTCGGCGAGTACGTCGCGTTCTACAAGATCGCCCGCTCCGAGGGCGTCGTGCTGCGGTACCTGTCGGACGCGTATCGCGCCGCCTCCCAGACGATCCCCGAGGAGCGGAAGGACGAGGACCTCCACGACCTCATCGCCTGGCTCGGCGAGCTCGTGCGCCAGATCGACTCCAGCCTGCTCGACGAATGGAGCGAGCTGACCGCCGGGACCGCGGCCCGCGGCGAAACCGACGAGCCGATCGTCCCGCCCGCACCGAAGCGCCTCACGAGCAACACCCGCGCCTTCCGCACGCTCGTCCGCAACGAGCTCTTCCGGCGGGTGCAGCTCGCCGCCCGGGAGGACGTGGACGCCCTGGCCGAGCTCGACCCGACGTTCGGTGCCGCCGCCTGGTCCGACGCGCTGGACGAGTACTTCGCCGAGCACGACGACATCGGCACCGGACCGGACGCCCGGAGCTCCCGCATGCTGCTGCTCACCGAGGGTCCGACCGCGTGGACGGCGCGGCAGATCATCGACGACCCGGCCGGCGACCATGACTGGGGCATCAGCGCCACCGTCGACCTCGCCGCGTCCGACGAGGCGGGCGAAGCGGTCGTCACGGTGACGGCGGTCGACCGGCTGTGAGCGAGGCGGGCCCCGTCAGGCCTGCATGACGGCGAGCACGTTGCCCGCCGGGTCGCGGAACCACGCGATGTCCGGTCCCTGCCCGTTCCCGCGGACGATGCCGCGGGAGTCCGACGGGAACTCGTCGTCGCCGTAGATCTTGGTCTGCACCCCGCGCTCGTTGAGCTCCTCGACGGCGGCATCGACGTCCGCCACCGGGAAGTTCAGGATCGTGAAGCTCGCCGGGGTGTGGTTCGGCTTCGCGTAGACGAGGACCGATCCGCCGAGGGGCAGACGCAGGTCGAGGAATCCCATCGCGTTGACCTCGACGTCGAGCCCGAGGGTCGTGCCGTAGAACTCTCTCGCCGCGTCGATGTCGTCGACGCTGAAGCCGCTGAACGCGTTCTCCGCTGTGAAGGCTGCCATGTCCCCAGCATCCGCCACTCCCCCGCCGTTGTCGAGAGGATCAGCGAGCGGCGCCGGAGGCGTCAGGGCGCTGCCCCCACCGAGTCGCGATCGATGATCCGGATCCCGGCGCTGAGGGTGACGTCGCGAGCCGGCTGCCCGTGCAGCTGATGCACGAGCTCATCGACGGCCGCCGTACCCAGCTCCTGCAGCGGCAGCTCGAGTGCCGTGAGCGCGGGAGTCAGGTATCCGGCCATGGGGAGGTCGTCGGCGGAGAGCAGCGAGACCTCTTCCGGCACACGTCGACCGCGACGGTGCAGCGACTTCATCGCCCCGATCGACTGCGGGAGGGTCCCCGCGTAGATCGCCGTGACGTCGGGGCGCTCATCGAGGATCTGCTCTACCGCACCATATCCGCCGGCCTCCGAGAAGTCCGCGTGCACGACCAGTGGCGGCGGAGCGCCTGCCTCGTCCGCCGCAGCGGAGAACCCGCGTTCGCGTTCGCGTGCGGGGCTCAGATCGCCCGGGCCGGAGATGTGCGCCATCCGGCGATGTCCGAGCCGGTGCAAGTGCTGGAAGGCGACGGTGCTGGCGAGCCGGAGATCGACAGTCACGTTGCGACCCGATCCTGGCACGGTCCGGTTGACGAACACGTGGGGGATCGCGGCGAGGCGACCGGATTCGATCAGGGGGTGATCGCGACGCGCGCTGGCGATGAGGAGTCCGTCGACGCGACCCGCCGCGACGAGATCGGTGAAGTCGGTACCGGCATCCGTCTCCTCGGTGTCCTCGGCCAGCAGGACCACGTAGCCCAGCTCGTGGGCCCGCTGGTAGGCGCCGCGCGCGATCCTCGCGTACACCGGGTTCGTGAGATCGGGGATGAGGAGCGACAGAGCGCCCGTCGTCGAAGCGGCAAGAGCGCGGGCCCCGGCGTGCGGGGAGTACTGCAGCCGCTCCGCTGCCTCCAACACGCGCTCGCGAGTGCTGGGGCGCACGTTGAGGGTCTCGTCACGGCTGAGAATCCTCGACGCGACGGACTTGGTCACGCCGGCGAGATTCGCGACGTCGATCAGTCGGACTCGTCCACGGCTCGGGGATGAATCAGGCACGCGCCATCTTCTCATGCAGGGTGCGCCGGGGAACGAGACGCCTCGTTCCCCGGCGCACCGGTGTCATCGGGTCGTGCGGAGGTCAACGGTCTCGGCTGTAGTCCACGTACACGGTCTTGCGCTGGGTGTAGCGCTCGAACCCGTGGTGCCCGTCATCGCCTCCGAGGCCGGACATCTTCCACCCGGTGTGGAAGCCGGCGACCTCCTCCGGACCGACCCGGTTGACGTACACCTCTCCGAAAGCCAGGTCGTCCGTAGCCTGCATGGCGGTACGGATGTCCGTGGTGTACACGTAGGCGGTCAGCCCGTACGGCGTGGAGTTGGCGAACCGGATGACCTCGTCGTAGTCGTCGAAAGGCACGATCGGCAGCACCGGCCCGAAGACCTCCTGCTGCACGATGTCCATGTCGTTCGAGACCCCCGTCAGCACGGTCGGCGCGAACCAGAAGCCGGGATCCTCGTCCCGCCCCTCGGGCCGACCGCCGCCGACCTCGACCTGCGCGCCCGCGGCGACGGCGGCTCGTACCATCTCATCGACCTTCGACCACTCCTCCCCCGAGACCTTCGGCCCCATCTGGGACTCGTCGTCCATGGGGTCGCCCACGCGGAGCCCGCGCACCTTCTCCACGAGCTGCGCGACGAACGCGTCGAACACGGAACGGTGGACGTAGGTGCGCTCGTTGCACGTGCACACCTGTCCGCAGTTCATGAACCGGGCCTCGAACGCGTCCTCCACGGCGCGCGGGAGATCCGCGTCGCCGAAGACGATGAAGGGCGCCTTGCCCCCGAGCTCGAGCGAGACCGGGATGACCTTCTTCGCCGCGCGCTCGAGGATGTCGATCCCGGCTCTCGTCGACCCGGTCACCGTGACCATCGCCGTCTCCGGGTGGTCGATCAGCGCTGTCCCGACGACACTGCCGCGCCCCGTGAGCACGCTCAGCAGCCCGTCCGGCACTCCTGCCCGCTGGCAGAGACGCGCCAGCGCGAGGGAGGAGAGCGGCGTCACGTCACTCGGCTTCACGATGATCGCGTTCCCCGTCATCAGAGCCGGAGCCACCTTGCGCGCGAAGATCGCAGCCGGGAAGTTCCACGGGATGATGGCGACGACGACACCGAGAGGCTCTTCCCTCACGATCAACTGCCGTTGCGCCGACGACGGGGTGACGACCTCGCCCTCCGTGCGGTACTTCTGGCTGAGCGCGAAGTCGAAGAAGGCGACGACTCCCTGGATCTCGCCGCGCGCTTCGGTGATGGTCTTGCCCTGCTCGGCGACGACGAGTGCGGCGAGTTCCTCGGCGTTCTGCTCCACGAGGCGGACGACCTCGGCGAGCACAGCGGCGCGCTCCGCCACGGGACGGCGCGCCCACTCACGCTGTGCGTGCACGGCAGCGGCGACGGCCTCGTCGACGTGGCTCGCATCCGCCGAGGGGACCTCGGTGAAGACGGCGCCCGTCGCGGGGTTGGTCACCGGGCGGGTGGCCTCGGCGGAGCGCCAGCTGCCGGCGACGAGCATCCGGGGACTCTCCTCGAGGAGGGAGCCCTCGCCGAGGATCGGGGGTGGGGTGGTGATGGTCATGCGTGCTCCTCGTGCCTGATCAGTTGAAGTAGGTCCCGCCCTCGACGTTGAACGTCTGGCCGGTGATGTAGTCGGATCCGGAGCCGGCGAGGAAGATCGCCATCGGAACGATGTCGGACGGGACGGAGGTGCGCCCCAGCGGGATGGTCTCCCCGATGCCCTTGAAGGTCTCACCCTCGGCCTTGCCGGTGATCTCGCCGAACTGCTTGTCGACCTCTTTCCAGTACGGGGTGTCGACGACGCCCGGCGCGATCGCATTGACGTTCACGCCGTGCGGTGCCAGTGCGAGCGCGACCGACTGGGTGATGGAGATCACCGTGGCCTTCGATGCGCAATAGGCGGTGACGAGCGCTTCGCCTCGGCGCCCGGCCACCGATGCCATGTTGATGATCTTGCCGCTGCCCTGACGGCGCATCGGCTCCGCCGCCGCCTGCGAGAGGAAGAACAGTCCCTTCACGTTCACTGCGAAGATGCGGTCCCACTCCTCGGGCGTGGTGTCCCACACAGCCTTGATGAGCCCGATCCCGGCGTTGTTGACGAGGATGTCGAGCCGGCCGTGCTCGGCCACGATCCCGTCGACCAGCGCCGCGGATGCCGCGGGGTCGGCGACGTTGAGCGCGCGGGCGGACGCCTGCCCTCCTGCCTCCTGGATCTCGCGGACGACGGTCTCGGCGCCGGCGAGGTTGAGGTCGGCGATGACGACGTGCGCGCCCTCCGCCGCATAGCCGTGCGCCATGGCGCGGCCCATGCCGGAGGCGGCTCCGGTGATGAGTGCGATCTTGTTGTCGAGAGACGACATGGGGTTCCCTTTCTGAAGGTCCTGGGATGGATGGTCAGTGATCTCGGCGGCGGCTCAGGAGCGTCTGCACGATCATCGCGAGCACGAGGAACACGCCGGTGAACAGATCCTGGAAGTACGCATTGAGCGCTCCCATCTGGTTGATCAGGTTGTCGATCATGGCGATGAGGAGCACCCCCGAGAGTGCGCCGAGCATGGTGCCGACGCCGCCGGTGAGCAGCACGCCGCCGATCACGGCGGCCGCGATGGACTTGAGCTCGTAGGTGGAGCCGAGACTGGCGACGCCGGAGGAGAGGCGCGACGCGAGCAGAGCGCCGGCGAGGCCGGCGAGACCGCCGCTGATCGTGTAGACCTGGATCTTCACGCGGGTGACGTTGACGCCCATCATCCGCGCCGCCTCCTCGTTGCCGCCGAGGGCGAACATGCGGGAGCCGAACGACGTGCGATTCAGCACGACCGCAGCGACGACGAAGGCGATCAGCAGGATCCACACCAGGTTCGGCAGGCCCAGCACGCTGCCGTTCGCGATCGACGTGAAGAACCCGCGCTCGATCACGATGCTGGAGCTGGCCAGTGCCACCGCTATGCCATTGACGGCGAGGAGAGCCGACAGGGTGATGATGAACGGTGCCATGCGCGCCGTGCCGACCAGCAGCCCGTTGACCAGGCCGAGGGCGATGCCGGCGGCGATCGGCACGAGCAGAGCCGCCACCCAACCGGCCGGTGCCGCCAGCGCCGCCAGCACCGTGCCGAGCCCGATCATCGAGCCGACGGACAGGTCGATGCCGCCGGTGATGAGCACGAAGCTCTGCCCGATGGTGATGAGACCGATGAAGCAGGCCGCCGTGACGATGTTGGCCGCGTTGTCGATCGTGCCGAACGTGGGTGAGACGATCGCAGCGGCCACGGCGACGGCGACGAGCACGCCGACGATGCCGTACCGCTGCAGGCCCGCCGCCCAGGCGGTTCCCGCGCTCTGCCGGCGGAGTTGCCACCGCGGAGCGTTCTCTCTCGTCGCGGTCATCGCGCGTCCTTCCCTGCACGCTGCAGGAACAGGGCGACCACGATGAGGACCGCCTTGAGTACCTGCGCGTATGCGAAATCGAGGTTGTTCATGATGAACGTGGTGTCGATCACCTGGAGGAACAGCGCCGCGGCGACCGTTCCGCCCACGTTGATGCGGCCTCCGGCGAGCGGCGTGCCGCCGATCACCACCGCCGCGATCGCCGTCAGCTCCAGGTGGATGCCGATGAAGCTCGGATCCGACGCACCGATGCGGGCGGAGACGAACACCCCGGCGAGACCGGCGAGTCCCGCACTCAGCGCGTAGATCGTGATGAGGGTCCGGTTGCGCGGCGTACCGGTCAGATGCGCGGCCGCGCGGTTCGATCCGGCGAACAGCGCATACCGGCCGAAGGTGGTCTTCTTCACCAGCAGCCAGATGAGCACCGCGATCACGGCGGCGATCACGGCCACACCCGGGATGCCGAACAGCACCGCGTTGCCGAGCCAGCCGAACAGCCCGTCGCCGGGGATGGGGCTGCGTGCACCCCCGGAGAGCGCCTGAGCGAGTCCGCGGACGGCGACAAGCAGACCGAGGCTGGTGATGAGCGGGTTGATGCGCAGGTACGCGATCATCGTGCCGTTCAGCGTGCCGACGGCGGCCGCGACGAGCACGCCGGTCAGCAGCGCGACGACCTCGCCGTAGCCGAGGTACAGCGCGAGCATCGCCGACGACAGCGCCATCATCGATCCCACCGACAGGTCGATGCCGCCGGTTCCGATCGCGAGGGTCTGCCCGACGGCGATCAGCACGATCGGAGCGACCGCGAACAGGACGTTCTGCAGTGTCGACGTCGTCGCGAATCCGTTGGTGACGATCACGTTGAACAGCACCAGCGCCGCGAGGGCGAGGTACACGGTGTACGTGCGCGCGAAGTGCGCGAGCTTCTGCCGGGGGGTCCGTTCTGTGACGACCACCGTGGTCGTCGTCGTGACGGTCATGCGCTTTCTCCTGTCCGGACGGGGGTCGCCGCGGAGGTCGCGGAGAGAAGGCCGACGACGTCGGCCGGGTCGACGGACAGCGGATCCAGCTCGCCGACCACGGCTCCCTCGCTGAGCACGATGAGCCGGTCGCACAGCGCGAGCAGCTCCTCCGTCTCGCTCGAGGTGACCAGCACCCCGATGCCGCGGTCCGAGAGGGCTCGGATGACGCGGTGGACCTCCGCCTTCGCACCGACATCGATCCCGCGAGTGGGGTCATCCAGCAGGACGACCCGCGGTTCCGTGGCGATCCACCGGGCGAGCAGCACCTTCTGCTGGTTGCCGCCGGGCAGCTCAGCGACCGGCTGCTCCGCGCCGGCCGCCTTCAGGCGCAGCTCCTCGGAGAATCGGGCGACGATGTCGCTCTGCTCCCGAGGCCGCACCACGCCCAGGGTCGACAGACGCGGGAGGACGGCGGCGGTGAGGTTCTCGCGGACGCTCAGCCCGGGGAAGATCCCCTCCCTCCGGCGGTCCTCGGAGAGGTAGGCGATCCCGGCGCGCAGCGCGCGAGCCGGCGACCGGCGGGCGAGCGCCTCGCCGCCGAGCCGGATCTCCCCGGCGTCCGGCCTGATGGCCCCGTACACCGCCTTGCAGATCTCCGTGCGGCCGGAGCCCAGCAGGCCGAGCAGGCCCACGATCTCGCCGCGGCGCACGTCGAACGACACGTCGTGCAGCCGATTGCCCCAGCTCAGCCCGTCCACCTCCAGCACCGGCGGCCCGGCCCGCAGCTCCTCGACGCGCCGGCTGTGGGCCTCGGGATCCCGGTCGGTCTCGTTCAGGCGGATGCCGCCGAGCATCGCGCTCACCAGCTCCGCGGGCGGCAGCTCGGCCGGACTGCTCTCCACCACGAACCGCCCGTCACGCAGCACGGTGAAGCGGTCGCAGAGCTCGTACAGCTCCGACATACGGTGGCTCACGAGCATGATCGCCAGGCCCTCGTCGCGGAGCTGACGGACCACTCCGAACAGGATGTCGATCTCGGCACCGTTGAGGGCCGAGGTCGGCTCGTCGAGGATCACGGCCCGTGCGTCGAAGGCGACCGCGCGCACGATGGCGACCATCTGCTGCATCCCCAGCGAGAGCGATGACAGCGGCGCTTTCGCCGCGATGGCGAGTCCGAAGCGGTCCAGGATGCTCTGGGCCTGCGCGATCGCCGCCCGCTTGCGCAGCAGGCCGGCTCGGCGCGGCTCGCGACCGAGGAGGATGTTCTCCGCCACCGTGCGCTCCGGAATGAGGTTGACCTCCTGGTACACGGTGCTGATGCCCGCGTCCTGCGAGTCCTTCGGCCGGTCGAAGCGCACGGGACGGCCGTCGAGGAGCACCTCGCCCGCGTCCTGCTGGTAGAACCCCGTGATGATCTTGATCAGGGTCGACTTGCCGGCGCCGTTCTCCCCGTTGAGTCCGTGGACCTCCCCGGCGCGCAGCGCGAGCGATGCGCCCTTCAGCGCACGGATGCCGTTGAAGCTCTTCGTGATGTCACGGGCCTCGAGGATCACGTCCCCCGTCTGTGAAGCCATGTGCTCGTCCTCTCGCTGCACGACGGAAGGCTCAGTACGCCCGACCCGAGTCGAGCGCGTCCTGGGCGTTCTTCTCGGTGTAGAGCTCGTCCTTCATGATGATCTCCTGCGCCACCTCGTCTCCCGCGAACCACTTCGCGAGCAGGTCGACCGCGGCCGGGCCGAAGCGCGGGTTCGTCTCGACGATCGCGGCGATGTCGCCGGACGCCACGTGCCCGACCGCCTCCCTCGTGCCGTCGATCGAGACGACCTTCACGTCCTTGCCGGGAGTGAGCCCGGCCTGGCTGATGGCGGTGAGCGCCCCCAGCGCCATGGTGTCGCTGTGGGTGTAGACCGCGTCGATATCGGGGTTGGACGACAGCAGCTGGGCGAGCACCTCCTGGGCCTCGCTGGTGGCCCAGTTGCCCGTCTGCTGGGCGACGATCTCGATGCCGCCCGCGTCCTTCACCGCCACGTCGAAGCCGGTGGTGCGGAGGGTCGCCACATCGCTGCCCGGCGCCCCCTGCAGCTCAGCGACGGAGCCCTCGCCGCCCAGGGCTTCGATCATCGCCTCGCCGGCGCGCTCGCCCTGCCGCTCGAAATCGGAGCCCATGAACGAGATGAAGTCGGTGCAGGGCTCGCCTGCGGTCTCGCGGTCGATCGTGATGACCGGGATGCCCTTGCTCTTGGCCGCCTCGAAGGCGCTCTGCAGACCCGTCGCGCTGATCGGCGCGACGATGAGCGCGTCGACACCCTGATTGATCATCGACTGGATGTCGCTGAGCTGCTTCGCCTGGTCGCTGTTGGCATTGGTGTAGACGAACTCGGCTCCCGCCTCCTCGACCGACTGGCGCACCGAGGCCGTCTCTGTCGCGCGGAAGGGGTTCTGTTCGTTCTCCGATTGCGAGAACCCGATCTTCATGTCCCCGAGCTCCTTGTCCGAGGGAGCGGGGTTCGTGCACGTCGCCTCCGAAGCGCTCTCGACGACCTGCTCGGTGCCCTCGCCGTTGGCGGTGGCGGCGCCTTGGTCGTCCAGGGGCTTCGCGCAACCGGTGGCGGCGAAGAGCAGTCCTGCGGCCACGGCGGCCGCGGTGATGATGCGGTTCGATTTCATGACATCTCCTTTGATCATTCGTGAAAAAGCCGCCGCGACGGCGGTCGACGCGGTCAGGCTCGCAACGTCGCGAGCTTCTCGAAGTCGAGGTCGAGTCCGTGCCCGGGGCGCTCCGGTGCGGTCACGGCACCGTCGACGATGGGCATGGTCTCGGCCAGATACGGCTCGAGGCTGAACCCATGCGCTTCCATATAGGTGCGGTTCGGCGCTGCGGCCAGGCAGTGGACGGTCAGATCGTGCACGCCGTGGCTGGTCACCGGGAGGTTGTGAGCTTCGGCGAGGGAGGCGACCTTGCGGAAGACCGTCATCCCGCCGCAGTTGCTCACATCGGGCTCAGGGTAGGTCACCGCACCGGCGTCGATCGCGGCACGGAACTCGTACAGCGTGTGCAGATTCTCGCCCGCCGCGATCGGTAGACCGCCGGATGCGAGCACGCGTGCCTGCCCGGGGAGGTCGTCGGGGATCACGGGCTCCTCCAACCACACCAGATCGAACGCACGGAGCTCGCGGGCCGCGGCGATGGCGCGGTCGGCGGACCACCTCATGTTGGCGTCCACCATGAGAGGGAATCCGTCGCCGAGGTGCTCGCGCATCGCCGCCACGCGGACGAGATCCTCACGCAGCTCTTCCCGACCGACCTTCATCTTGATCGCCCGGAATCCCTGCGCGCGGAAGTCATCGGCCTGCGCCAGGAGCTGCGGCACCGAGAACTGCAGATCGATGCCGCCCGCGTAGACGGGCACCACCGGGTCGTAGCCGCCGAACACGCGCCAGAGCGGTTGCCCGAGCCGTCGGCCCTTGAGATCCCAGAGCGCGATGTCGACGGCGGAGATCGCGGAGGTGACATGACCCCCTCGCCCGGCATAGTGCAGATGCCACCACATCTTCTGCCAGAGCGCCTCGATCCGATCGGCGTCCTCGCCGACGAGGACATCGCTCAGGTACGGGTCGACCATGCGGGCGACCGCGTGCCCGCCCGCGTTGACCGTATACGTGTACCCCATGCCGCTGGCACCGTCGGCATCCGTCACCCGAACGACGACGAGTTCGAAGTCGTCCATGTCGCCGTGGGTGCTGTCCGAGAGCCGCGTCGCCAGCGGCACCCGATACAGGTCGGTGCGGACGTTCGTGATCTTCGCCATTGATGAGTACTCCGGGTCGGGGGTCGATTTGACCCGCTAGAAAACCGATTTCCTAAACATACACACTTCCGCTACTGTTGCCAACACCCCGCCGGCGCACACGGCGGAGGAGGCAGCGTCACGAAGGAGGACGTCGGATGAGGATCGTCATCACAGACTGCGACCACGATGCCATCGCCGAGGAGCGAAGGGTCGCGGAAGCGCACGGCGTCGATCTGGAGCTGTTCCAATGCCGCTCGGAGGATGAGGTGATCGCCGCTGCGGCCGATGCGGACGCCATCGTCGTCCAGTACGCGCCCATCACCGCTCGCGTTCTCGACGCGCTGCCCGGCCTGCGTGCGATCGGTCGATACGGCGTCGGCGTCGACACGGTCGATGTCGCCGCGGCCACGGCGCGAGGCGTCGCGGTGTGCAACGTGCCCGACTACGGCACCGAGGATGTCTCGGACCACGCGATCGCCCTGGCGCTCTCACTGGTCCGCGGAGTGACCGAACTCGATCGCCGGACTAGGGCCGGCTCGTACGGCCTCAGCGAGGTCAAGCCGCTGCACCGCATCTCCGCACTGACGTTCGGCGTGGTCGGCGTCGGGCGGATCGGAACCGCCACCGCGCGCAAGGCCGCGGCGCTGGGGTTCGCGGTGCTCGGCCACGATCCGCGGCCGGAGGCGAGAGTCGACGGTGTCCCGCTGGTCGGGTTCCACGACCTGCTGCGCGAGGCTGACGTGGTCTCGCTGCACGTGCCGCTCGATGAGCGCACCCGGCACCTGATCGACGAGGGAGCCCTGAACCGGATGAAACCGGGCGCGGTGCTCGTCAACACCTGCCGAGGCGGTGTCGTGGACACCGAGGCGCTGGTCCGGGCCCTGCGGAGCGGCAGGGTCAAGGCCGCCGCCCTCGACGTGTTCGAGCAGGAGCCGCTCCCGACGACGAGCCCGTTGCTGCAGGTGCCCTCGGTGGTGGTGACCCCGCATACCGCCTGGTACAGCGAGGAATCGGAATCGGAGCTCAAGCGACGGACCATCGAGAACGTCGTGGACTACTGTGCAGGGCGCGATCCGCGCGACCTGCTGAACCCGGAGGTGCGCGCGTGACGGAGACGACGATGAAAGCGGTGCTGTGGGACGGTCCTGATCGGCTGCGCGTCGCCTCGGTTCCCCGTCCTTCCCCCGCTGACGGCGAGTCGCTCGTGCAGATCGAGTTCACGGGTCTCTGCGGCACCGACTTCTCCATCCTGCACGGCTCGCACCCCCGCGCGACGGCGCCGCTGATCATGGGGCACGAGATCGTCGGCCGCGTGATCGACAGCGGAGACGAGCGCCTCCGAGACCGCCGCGTCGCCGTGTTGCCGCTCCTGAGCTGCGGGACGTGCACTCCCTGCCGCGCGGGGCACACGCACGTGTGCGAGCGCCTCGGACTGTACGGCATCGATGCACCCGGTGGTCTCGCCGAGTTCGCGGTCTTCCCCGACGACCGGCTCTTCCCCCTGGACGACGGGGTGTCGGCGACGGTCGCCGCCCTCGTCGAGCCCCTGGCCGTCGCTGTGCACGCCGTGAGCCGGTCCGGGCTGGCCGGCGGCGAGACCGTCGCCGTCTTCGGCGCCGGTCCCATCGGCGTCCTCACCGCCCTCGTCGCCCGGCATCGGGGCGCGGAGAAGGTGGTGGTGGTCGAGCCCAGTCCGGAACGAAGGACTGTCGCCGAGCAGCTGGGGTTGCCGACCCTGCCGGCGAGCGAGACGGCGGCGGACGATGTGCGCGCCCGGCTCGGTGGTGGCGCGGAGATCGTGTTCGATACCGCCGCCCATCCGTCCGTCGCCCTTCGGCTTCCGCGTGCGGCAGCCGTGCGCGGCACGATCGTGCTCGTCGGCGTGTACAAGCAGCCGACCCCCTTCGACCTCCAGGCGGTGACATTCGCTGAGCAGTCGACGGTCGGCGTCCGCGTCTACACGACCGATGACTTCCGCGAGGCCGTCGAGCTCATCCGGAGCGACGCCCTCGGCCTGGCACGGATCCCGGTGGCGATCTTCGGCCTCGATGGGGCGGCCGACGCGTTCGATGCCGCCACCTCGGCCGGCGCCGCACTGAAGGTGCTCGTCGGCGCGGCTTCCATGGATGCGGACGGCACCCGATGAGCGCGGCGTCGTTCCGGCTGGATGGACGGACAGCCGTCGTGACGGGCGCCTCGCGAGGCATCGGGGCGGCCGTGGCGGAGGCCCTCCTGCATGCCGGGGCCCACGTCGTGACGATGCAGCGGGGCCTGCCCGCGCACAGGCTGCCGCACGTCGCCGAGGAGTCCGGCTCGTCGTTGACCAGCGTGTCCGTCGACCTGGCATCCACCACGTCCATCGCTCGAGCGATCGAGGACGTGCGCGCTGATCACGAGGTGGACATCCTGGTCAACAACGCCGGCATCCAGGCCCGCCACGACGCGGTCGAGTTCCCCCTCGACGAGTTCACGGCGCTTCTGGACGTCAACACGCGGGCGGCCTTCCAGCTCGCGCAGGGATTCGGCGCCGACATGCTGCGTCGCCGCTACGGCAAGATCGTGAACATGGCTTCCCTGCTCAGCTTCCAGGGGGGCCTGCGCGTCGCTGCGTACGCGGCATCGAAAGGCGCGGTGGCGCAGCTGACCAAGGCGCTCTGCAACGAGTGGGCGGCGCGCGGGGTCAACGTGAACGCCGTCGCGCCCGGCTACATCGGCACAGACATGAACGAAGCCCTGATCTCCGATGACACCCGCAACGCGCAGATCCTGGAGCGCATCCCGGCGGGACGCTGGGGTGCTCCGGAGGATATCGCCGGGGCCGTCGTCTTCCTCTCGTCGGATGCCGCCGCCTACGTTCACGGGACCGTGCTGCCCGTCGACGGCGGCTGGCTGGCCCGATGACGGGTCGCTCGGCGTCTGCGGCTATCGAGGCTGTGGACGTGGTGACTCTCGGTGAGACGCTCGCGCTGTTCCGCTCGACAGGTGTGGGGCCGCTCGCCCACAACACGGCGTTCACCCTCAGTATCGGAGGGGCCGAGAGCAACGTCGCCGTTGCGATCTCCCGTCTGGGTGGCACCGCCGCGTGGTGCGGACGGGTGGGCGCGGACACGTTCGGCGATCTCATCCTGCGCGAGCTCCGGGCCGAGGAGGTCAGGGTGCACGCGGTGCAGGATCCGGAAGCCCGGACCGCCCACATGGTGCGGGAGATGCGCACCCCGTCCCTCGCCCGCGTGTCCTACGCGCGCACAGGCAGCGCCGGTTCCCGGATGACCGCATCCGATCTGCCTCTCGCGACGATCCGTACGGCCCAGCTCCTGCACGTCACCGGCATCACCCCCGCGCTGTCACGGAGTGCACACGAGGCCGTGCTCTCCGCCGTCGCCGAGGCCCGGGTCCACGGCGTGACCGTCTCGTTCGATGTGAACCATCGCGCGTCGCTGTGGGGCCCGGGGGAGGCCCGACCGGTCTACCGTCGTCTCGCCCGTGATGCCGACATCGTCTTCGCCGGGGAGGAGGAGGCGATGCTGCTCCTCGACGACGACGGCGACCCTGAGCAGCTCGCCCGGGGAATCGCCGCGCTCGGACCGCGGGAGGTGATCATCAAGCGTGGCGCGGAGGGGTGCACGGCTCTCATCGACGACGAGATGCACCGCGTCGGGGCCGTGCCGATCGATCCGGTCGACACCGTCGGAGCGGGGGATGCCTTCGTCGGCGGATATCTCGCCGATCGGGCCTCCGGCCGACCACCGGCCGAGCGGCTGATCACAGCCGCCGCGGCCGGCGCTTTCGCCTGCCTGAACCCCGGGGATTGGGCGGGGCTGCCCCGCCGCTCCGAGCTCGCGCTCCTCGCGGCCCCGGACCCCGTCCTCCGGTGAGCACCACCTCCGCAGGCGCCCTGTCGACCCCCTGTCACCCGGCCGCGCGCACGAGCCGGCCCACGAGGTCGACGTAGTCCACCCCGGCCGCCGCGAACATCCGCGGCACCTGGGAGGCGGCGGTCAGCCCCGGCATCGTGTTGACCTCGTTGAGCACCGGACCCTCGTCCGTGAGAAAGAAGTCCATGCGGGCGACCCCGTCGCACCCCAGGGCGTCGAACATCGCGATCGCGGCGCGCTTGAGCGCCGTCGTGGCGGCCGCATCGAGCTGGGCGGGAACCGTGAACCGGGCCGTGCCGTCGTACTTCGTCGCGGTGTCGAAGAGCCCGGGCGCGTGGATCTCCAGGGGCGGGGCGGCCCACCGCACCCCGCCCTTCTCCCGCAGCACGGCGACGTCGATCTCCCGCGCGTGCACGACCTCCTCGACCAGGATCCGCCGGTCGAAGCGCGCCGCCCCCCGCAGCGCCGTGAGCAGGTCGCCCTCCTCCGTCACCAGGCTCACGCCGTGGCTCGAGCCGGCCGTGACCGGCTTGACCACGACGGCGCCCTCGAACTCCACGTCGCCGATGTCCTCCGCGGCGACCAGCCGCCCCCGGGCGGTGCGCAGCCCCACGGCCTGGGCCACGAGCTTCGTGGCCCACTTGTCCATGCCGATCGCCCCCGCCCGCAGCGCGGAGCCGACGACCGGCACCCCGGCGAGCGCGCACAGCGCCGCGAGGGCGCCGTCCTCCCCGAGCGCACCGTGCACCGCGGGGAACACGACGTCGCTCGCCGCGAGCAGCGGCAAGGCCTGCTGCAACGACGCCGCCGGACTCACGCCGGGCGGGATCCCGTCGGCCCGCCACACGCCGTCGCGGTCGATCGTCACGGTCGTGACGGTGTGTCCCCCCAACCGCAGCGCCGCCGCGACCGCGGCCGCCGAGGCGAGCGACACCTCGTGCTCGGGATTCCGTCCCCCTCCGATGACCAGGACCTTCATCGTCATGCCACGCTCCTCTTCACCCGCGGGCCGATGCCCGTGACGATGGTGTGCGGGATGGTGCCCGCCCACCGCGCCCACTCCTGCACCGACGGCACCGCGCCGCCGTCCGGCCCGAACACCGTCGCGACCGCTCCTCGGGGGAACGCCCTCCCCCCGGTGTCGACGACGATCTGATCCATCGACACCCGCCCGACGATCGGGTGCCGTTCCCCTCCGATCTCCACCCCCGCGCCCGGCGCGATCTCCCGCGGGACGCCGTCGGCGTATCCAACGCCCACCACGCTCAGGTGCGTGGCCACCGCCGTCGTGTGCGTCCCGCCATAGCCCACGACCGTGCCGGCCGGCACGGCGGCGCTGTGCACCACGGGCGCGGTGAAGCGCGAAGCCCCGACCAGAGAGACCGTCTCGGACGGGTCGATCCCCACGAGGCCGGCCCCCACCCGCACCATGTCGAAGTGCGTCGCGGGATCGGTCAGGGCGCCCGAGGTCGCCGCGAGGTGCACGAGCAGCGGTCCGAAGCCGACGCGCAGGACCGCGTCCCTCCCCTGGCGCATCCGCAGCACCGCGGCCGCATTCGCCCGCGGATCCGCGGCGTCGGCGCGGGGGAGGTGCCCCATCACCCCGACGACCTCGATCCGGCCGCGGGCCGCCCGCGCCGTGCGCAGCAGCTCATCCCAGTCCTCCACGGGGCACCCTCCCCGTGCCATCCCGGTGTCGAGATGCAGATGCACACGCACCGGAGCGGCGGCATCGGCCGCGAGCTGACGCAGCTCCTCGACGGAGCCCACGGCCACGTCGACCCCGGCGGCGGCCGCGGGCGGCGCGTCGATGCCTGCGGGGTGCAGCCAGGCGAGGATCGGCACGCGCAGTCCGGCCTCGCGCAGCGCGACCCCTTCGGCGACGTCGGTGACCCCGAGCCACTCGGCCCCCGCGGCCACGGCGGCGGTCGCCACGGCCACCATGCCATGACCGTAGGCGTCGGCCTTGACCACGGCCATGACGGGTACCGGGGCGGCCTCCCGCACGCGGCGGAGGTTCTCGGTCACGGCGGCCGGAAGGGTGGACAGTGTCGGTGCGTGGAGGCGGGACAGGGTCATCCCCTCCGCGAGCAGGGCCGTCATCGCTGCATCCTCGGGTCTTCCGTGGGGTCGGCGTACTGTGCGGGGCACCCGTCCTCGACGGCCTCCGGTCGCAGCTCGTAGTGCCAGGACTCGTTGCCGTAGGTCTGGCAGAGGCCGTAGCGCCAGCCGCGCTGCGTGAGCCAGTCGAGAGTGGGCAGGGGACCGAGGTCGACGGCGTCGCCGGAGACGTGCGCCGAGGTCTCCGCGGTCGCCACCCAGCGGCGCGCCTCCTCCTCCGAGCCGTAGTCCTCGATCGCGTCGCGGAGCAGCTGCTCCTGCAGGGCCGCCGAACGCCATCCGCTGTTCACGAGGAATGTCACCCCGTCGGCCTCCGCATCGGTTGCGGCGCGCTGGAGGGCGTCGAGCAGGGCGAGGTCGAGATTGCCGATGGCGACCCTGTCGACGTCGAACACCGTGGGCTGATCGCCGTCGCGGATCACGCCGTCGGCCTCGCTCGGGGCGAGTACCGATCCGGTCGGCCGATGTGGCTCGGAATCGGAACCGGTGGTGGCGGGCGCGACGATCGGGGCGGTCTCGGCGAACGCGGCCGACAGCGATTGCTGCACGGCGACGGCGGCGACCACGGCGAGCGCCAGCACGGAGGCCGTGGTGGCGATCCGCCGACGGCGCCGGGCACGGACGGCTCGGGGGGTGTGGAGGTCGTTCATGCTTCCAGTGAAGAGAGCACGCGGTTGTCACGGCGTATGGCCTTTTCCATACACGGGCGATATGCCGCACTGCGTAGGATCACTCCCATGCGTGTGCTGATCGTCGAGGACGAGCCCTACCTCGCCGAGGCGGTCCGCGACGGGCTGCGACTGGAGGCGATCGCGGCCGACATCGCCGGCGACGGCGACACCGCGCTCGAGCTCCTGAGCATCAACGCGTACGACATCGCGATCCTCGACCGCGACGTGCCCGGCCCGTCCGGCGACGACATCGCGCGGTGGATCGTCGCCTCGGGCAGCGGCATCCCCATCCTCATGCTCACGGCCGCCGACCGCCTCGACGACAAGGCCTCCGGGTTCGAGCTCGGCGCCGACGACTACCTCACCAAGCCGTTCGAGCTGCGGGAGCTGGTGCTGCGGCTGCGCGCCCTCGACCGCCGTCGACAGCGCGCGCGGCCGCCGGTGCTGGAGATCGCCGGACTGCGCCTCGACCCGTTCCGCCGTGAGGTCTACCGCGACGGCCGGTACGTCGCCCTCACCCGCAAGCAGTTCGCCGTGCTGGAGGTGCTCGTCGACGCCGAGGGCGGCGTGGTCAGCGCCGAGGAGCTGCTGGAGCGGGCGTGGGACGAGAACGCCGACCCGTTCACGAACGCCGTCCGCATCACCGTCTCCTCGCTGCGCAAGCGCCTCGGCGAGCCGTGGCTGATCCTCACGGTGCCCGGCGTCGGCTACCGCATCGGGGCCGACGCGGATGCCTAGGCGGCGCGGCCTCAGCGTTCGCCTCAAGCTGACCCTGAGCTACGCGGGCATCGTCGTCGTCTCCGGCGCGCTGCTGCTCGGGGCCGTGGCGGCGTACCTGCTGCGCTACGTGCCGGATGTGCAGATCCCCGTCGTCGATTTCTTCGTCCCCAACCGCTCGGATCTGATCCGGGCGTTCGTGCCGGTCGCGGCGATGGTGATGTTCGCCCTGCTCGTGATCGGCCTCGGCGGCGGCTGGCTGCTCGCCGGGCGGATGCTGGCACCGCTCGACCGCATCGGCGACGCGGCCCGGCTCGCGGCGCAGGGCTCCCTCTCGCACCGCATCCGCATGGAGGGTCCCAGCGACGAGTTCCGCGACCTCGCCGACGTCTTCGACACGATGCTCGAGCAGCTCGAGGCGCACGTCGCCGAGCAGCAGCGCTTCGCCGCGAACGCCTCGCACGAGCTGCGGACCCCCTTGGCCATCTCGCAGACCCTCCTCGACGTGGCCCGCACCGATCCCGACCGCGACGTCGACGCCCTGATCGGCCGGCTCCACGAGGTCAACACGCGCGCGATCGACCTCACCGAGGCGCTGCTGCTGCTGAGCAGGGCGGATCAGCGCACGTTCCCGCGGACGCTCGTCGACCTGTCGCTCCTGGCCGAGGAGTCCGTCGAGGCTCTCCTCCCGCTCGCCGACCGCCGCGGGGTCGAGGTCGAGGTGTCCGGCGTGCCGGCGACCGTGCTCGGCTCCTCCGCCCTGCTGCCGCAGCTCGTCATGAACCTCGTCGCCAACGCGATCGTCCACAACCGCAGCGACGGCGGCGGTTCCGTGGCGGTGCGCACCCATTCCCTCCCGCACGCGGTGGCCCTCGTCGTGGAGAACACGGGTGCGGAGCTGCACGCCTCGCAGGTCGCGACGCTCGTCGAGCCCTTCCAGCGCGGCACCGAGCGCACGCGCGGGACGGAGCACGCCGGGGTGGGTCTCGGCCTCGCGATCGTGCAGCGCATCACGCAGACCCATGGCGGCACCCTCGTGCTGACACCCCGCACCGGCGGAGGCCTCATCGTGACGGTCTGGTTCCCGCACCCCTCCCCCGGCTGACGTTTTCGAATCGCCCGATTGGCCCCATTTCAGCTCCGGATGGAACCATTCAGGCGATTCGAACGGGTGTCACCAGGGGCTGGGCTCGTAGTCCTTGAGGAAGACGCCGTGGATGTCCTCGCCGGCCTCGCCGCGCACGATGGGGTCGTACACCCGCGCGGCGCCGTCGACGAGGTCGAGCGGAGCGTGGAAGCCCTCCTCCGCGAGGCGCACCTTCGTGTAGTGCGGGCGCTCGTCGGTGATCCAGCCGGTGTCGACGGCCGTCATGAGGATGCCGTCCTTCTCCAGCATCTCCCCCGCGCTCGTGCGGGTCAGCATGTTCAGCGCGGCCTTCGCCATGTTGGTGTGCGGGTGGCCTGGGCCCTTGTAACGGCGGGAGAACTGCCCCTCCATGGCGGAGACGTTCACGACGTACTTCCGGCGCGACGACGACGCGGCCATCGACGCCCGCAGCCGGCTGATGAGCAGGAACGGCGCGGTGGTGTTGGCGAGCTGCACCTCGAGCATCTCCAGCGGATCGACCTGATCCACGGACTGCACCCAGCTGTTGACGCGGTTCACGTCCGGCACGAGACCGCCCGCATCGATCGCCGTGCCGTCCGCGTGCTTCTCGAGCGAGGAGGAGCCGGGGGCCATCGCGAGCCGCGCGAGGTCTTCGGCCGTGAGCGCCTGTCCCCCCTGCTCCGCGACCGTGCCGCCGAGCGCCGCGACCGACAGCAGCGGATGCGCGTCGACCGAGGCCTGCAGCGCCTGCGGGTGTGGGTCGACGGTGTGCCCGAAGGTCTCCATCTCCGGCAGCGGACCGTCCGGCAGCGGCTGGAGCTCCGCGTCTGCGAGCAGCGAGTACGCCCCCGGCGAGCGGCGGACCGTCTGGGCGGCGTTGTTGATGAGGATGTCGAGCGGGCCCTGCGCGGCGACCGAGTCGGCGAGCCCGATCACCTGGGCGGGGTCGCGGAGGTCGATGCCGACCACGCGCAGCCGGTGCAGCCAGTCGCCCGCGTCCGGCAGGGCCGAGAACCGGCGCACGGCGTCACGCGGGAACCGGGTGGTGATCGTGGTGTGCGCGCCGTCGCGGAGGAGGCGCAGCGCGATGTGCATGCCGATCTTCGCGCGGCCGCCGGTGAGCAGCGCGCGCTTTCCGGTGAGGTCGGTGCGGGCGGTGCGCTTGCCGTGGCTGAAGCGGGCGCAGTCCGGGCAGAGCTGGTGGTAGAACGCGTCGACGAGCGTGTACGGCTGCTTGCAGATGTAGCAGTTGCGGGGCTTGAGGAGCTCGCCGGCGATGGGGGCGTCGACCACACGGGACGCGAGGTCGTGCCCGCGCGTCTCGTCGTCGATGCGGTCGGGGGCGCCGGTGGCGGTGCGGGCGACGACGGCCTTGTCCGCCTCGGCGATCGCATCCCGGATCTCCTTGCGGCGCACGCGCTTGACCGCCTTGAACATGGCCGCGGTCGCGTGGCGCACGGCCACGAAGTCGGGGTGCTCGTTGTCGATGGTGTGCAGCTCGGCGAGGACGCGCAGCGTCGTGGCGAGGTCGTCGGGGTCGATGCCGGGGCCCAGGTCGGGGGTGGCGTCGGGCGCGTCGGTCATTAGGCCGATTTTACGCGAGGATTCCGGCCACCCGGCTCAGACGAGAGCACGCTGACGGCGCAGCGCGGTGAGCACGGCGCCGTTGGCTCCCGCCCACCCCCCGAGCGTCGCCGGCACGATCGGAGGGACGCGATGGAAGGTGGCCCGTTCCCTCACCGTGCCGGCGGCGAGGGTCACCAGATGGTGCGGTTCCTGGGCGAGGCCGCCGCCGATCACGATGCACCCCGGGTCCACCAGCGCGCACAGGGTCAGGAGCGCCTCGGCCAGCGCGGAGGAGGCGCGCTCCACGATGGCCTCAGCCACGGGCACCCCGTCCGCGGCAGCGGCGAGCAGCCCCTCCGGACCGCCCGTGCCGCCCAGGGCGTGCCAGGCACGACGCAGCGCGGGCGCGCCGATCACGGTCTCCAGGCACCCGCGGCGCCCGCACGAGCACGGGTCGCCGTCGGGTTCGATGGTGATGTGCCCCAACTCGCCCGCAGACCCGTGGGCCCCCGGCACCACCCCACCCTGCACGACGTGCGCACCGGCGATCCCGGTCCCGAGCGCCAGCACGAACACGTCGTCCGCCCCGGCTCCGGCACCCCACGATGCCTCGGCGACCGCGGCGGCGTGCCCGTCGTTGATCACGTCGACGGGGACGCCGAGGACCGCGCCGAGCTCAGCACCGAGCGGACGGCCGTCCAGGGCGGGGATGTTGGCGGAGCGCACGACAACTCCGTCAGCCTCGTCGACGAGACCGGGGATCGACAGCACGACGCGTTCCAGAGTCCGCTCACCGCGCACCGACTCGGCGATCGACACGAGCCCCTCGACGGGCGCGGCCTTCGGGGTGGCGTCCCGTCCCCGCGCGAGGGGGGTCGGCGGCTCATCCAGCGACGAGAATGCCGATGCGAGGAGGTGCTTGACGCTCGATCCCCCCACGTCGAGTCCGAGCACGAGCGGATCGCCGTCGTGACTGTCGCGTGTCGTTCGGCCGGAATCGCCGGGGGTCACGGCGTGGCCACCCGGGCGGCCGCGCGGGCCTCCCGCCGCACAGCCTGCTTGTCCGGGTCGGGAACCGGCACCGAGGCGAGCAGACGCCGGCTGTACGGGTGCTGCGGGGCGAGGAGGACGTCGTCTGCCGAGCCGGTCTCGACGATCTCCCCCTTCAGCATGACGGCGACACGGTCGGAGATCTCGTGCACGACGGCGAGGTCGTGGCTGATGAACAGGCAGGCGAAGTGCATCTTCTCCTGCAGCGTGCGCAGCACCTCGAGGACCGCGGCCTGCACGGACACGTCGAGCGCCGATGTCGGCTCGTCGGCGATGATCAACTCCGGCTCCAGGGCGATGGCCCTGGCCAGTCCGATGCGCTGGCGCTGGCCGCCGGAGAGCTCGTGCGGATAGCGGCCGGCATAGGACGTCGGCAGCTCCACGGCGTCGAGCAGCTCCGCGACGCGGTTCCGCCGCTGACTCGCGGTGGTCGGGAAACGCCGGCGCTGGACGAGCAGCGGTTCGGCGATGGCCTCCCCCACCGTCATGCGGGGGTCGAGGCTGGACCCTGGGTCCTGGAAGATGGCCCCGACCCGTGCGCGCAACTCCCGCTCGCGGCGGCCGGAGACGCCGCCGCGCCCCACCGTCTGACCGAACAGGGTCATCTCGCCGCCGGACAGGGGCAGCAGACCGAGGGCGGCGCGACCGAGCGTCGATTTGCCGGATCCGGACTCGCCGACGAGACCGACGATCTCGCCCGGCGCGATGCGCAGGCTCACCCCGTCGAGCGCGAGGAAGGAACGCCCGCCGCGGCGGTAGGTCACGCTCGCCCGATCGAGGGCGAGGACCGGGTCGGGCGCCACGGGCTCGGGTTCCCGCGGGACGGCCGTGGCGACGTCGGGGAGCGACGGCACCGCGCTCAGCAGCTTCTTCGTGTAGTCCTCGCGCGGGGCGGTCAGCACAGCGCGCGTGTCGCCGACCTCGACCATGGTGCCGCGGAACATCACGGCGACGCGGTCGGCGATGTCCGCCACCACGCCCATGTTGTGGGTCACCAGGAGGAACGCGGTGCCGGACTCGGCGGCGAGGCGCCGGATGAGGTCGAGGATCTCGGCCTGCACGGTGACGTCGAGCGCCGTCGTCGGCTCGTCGGCGATGATGAGCTGCGGCTCGCACGCGAGCGCGATCGCGATGACGACCCGCTGGCGCTGCCCTCCGGAGAGCTCGTGCGGATAGCTCTTGACGCGGCGCTCCGGTTCGGGGATGCCGACGCGCTGGAGCAGCTCCACGGCCCTCTCCCAGGCGTCCGAGCGCGGGATCTCGTTGTGGTTGAGGATCGCCTCGGTGATCTGGTCGCCGATGCGCATGCTCGGATTGAGCGCGGTCATCGGCTCCTGGAAGACCATCGAGATCTCGGCTCCGCGCACCGCGTTCATGTCCGACTCGGGCAGCGGCAGGAGTTCCCGGCCGTCCAGCCGGATGGACCCGGTCACCTGCGCCGTCCGCGGCAGCAGCTTCATGACGGCCATCGCGGTGACCGACTTGCCCGACCCGGACTCGCCGACGAGCGCGAGCACCTCGCCGGAGCGCACGTCGAGGTCGATGCCCTTCACCGCCTCCACGGCGCCATCCTCGGTGCGGAACGTGACTCTCAGGTCGGAGATCGACAGCAGTGCATCGCTCATGCGGCACGCCCCTTCACGTCGAAGAAGTCCCGGAGCCCGTCGCCGATGCTGTTGAACGCGCACACCGTGAGGACGATGCAGAAGCCCGCGGGGAAGATGAGCCACCAGGCACCGGCGTAGGTGTAGGTGATGCCGCTGGTCAGCATCGCACCCCAGTCCGTCGCCGGCTTCTGCAGCCCCATGCCGAGGAAGGAGATGTAGGCGACGAGGAGGATGGCGTCGGCGACCTGGAAGGTGGCGTTCACGACGATCGTGCCGACCGTGTTCGGGACGATGTGCCTGAGTACGGCCCGGGAGTGCGTGCCACCCATCGCCCGCAGCGCGAGGACGTACTCCCGTGACTTGAGCGAGATCGACTCCGCCCGCACGAGCCGGGCCGGCACGAGCCAGGACACGAGGCCGATCACGCAGATCATGAGCGGCACGCTCGGCCGGAGGATGGCGGAGAGGATCAGCAGGAGGAAGGTCGCCGGGATCGCGATACCCGCATCGACGACGCGCATCATGACGGTGTCGACGGTGCCACCGACGTAGCCGGCGATCGCTCCCCAGAGCGTGCCGATCACGGTCGCGAGGATGCCGGCGGCGAGACCGATGAGGATCGAGATCTGCCCCCCGATCATGAGGCGTCCGAGCACGTCGTAGCCCACGTCGTCCGTGCCGAGCGGGTGGCCAGGACTGCCCGGTGGCAGCATCGTGTTCCGGAGGTCGGTGTGGATCTGGTCGGTGGGGTGGATGAGGGGCCCCACGAAGCAGAACAGCAGGAACAGCGCGATCGTCACGATGCCGAAGATCGCGAGCTTGTTCTGCAGGAAGCGGCGCATGCCGCGCTGGCGCGGCGTCAGCGTGCGCAGGGCGATCGTTGTCGTGCTCACGACAGCTCCTCTCGGGTGCGGGGATCGAGCAGCGCCTGGATGATGTCGGCCAGCAGCGATCCGATGACGGTCGCGAGCGCGATCACCAGGATGCAGCCGAGCAGGACGGGGTAGTCGGAGGTCTGCGCAGACGTCCAGAACAGCAGCCCCATGCCGGGGTAGTTGAAGAGGGACTCGACGACGATCATGCCGCCGAACATCACCGGCAGGTAGTAGCCGAGCATCGCGATCACCGGCGTGAGGGAGTTGCGGACCACGTGGCGCGTGATGACCGTGCGCACCGAGGTGCCCTTGGCTCGGGCCGTGCGCACATAGTCCTCGGAGAGGTTGTCGATCGTCGCGGAGCGCATGTACCGCGAGAACGTCGCGATGATGCCGAGTGCCGCGGTGAGTACCGGCAGCACGAGTCCTGCCGGGTTCGCGAGCACAGCGCCCACGGTCTCGCCCTGCGGCGCCTGCGCCGGGACCAGCCGGAGCCACTGCGCGAACACAATCACGAGGATGAGGCCGAGGAAGAACGACGGCGTCGAGTAGACGATGAAGTTCCAGGTGGTCAGCGCGTAGTCGGAAGCCTTGCCGCGGCGGACGGCCTGGAAGATGCCCATGGGGATCGCCACCGCGAGCGCCACGATCATCGAGATCAGTGCCAGGATCAGCGTTTTCGGCAGCCGCTGGGCGATCGCATCGGAGACCGGACGGTTCAGTTTGAAGGAGTCGCCGAGGTCCCCCTGCAGGAGCTGTCCGAGGAAATGGAAGTACTGCTGCCACAGGGGCAGATCGAAGCCGTTCTCCTTGTTGAAGGCATCGATCTGCTCCTGTGTGGCCTGCATGCCGAGGATTCCGGCGGCGGGCCCCTGCGGCATGGCGAGGTGGAGCAGCGCGAACACGATCAGCGTCACGATGAGGATGACGAGCCCGCCCTGGCCGACCCGTCGTAACAGGTACCACCAGAATCGGGGGCCGCCGGCCCTCTCCTTCTTCTGCGCACTCGGCGCTGCTTCCACCACGCTCATGTCACCTGCCTGCTGTTACTCGGACCAGGACCATCGCTGCGGGAGGAACGACGCACCCGGGTCCTGGTGGGCGATGTCGAGTCCGTCACGGACGACGGAGACCTGGTACACCGGGTTCGGCATCCACATGACCGGGAGGTCGGTGGCGAGGAACTCGGAGTACTTCTTCGCGATCTCCGGGTCGGTGGAGAAGGCCATGGCCTGCACCAGCTCCTCGGCCTCGGGGTTGTCGTACTGCCCCGCGTTCCACTTCGTGTCCTTGGCGAACACGCGCTCGCCCGTGGCGTACGGCGGGAAGTACCAGCTGCCGGCGGTGCCGAAGAACACGAGCTCCCACGTGCACGAGGTGCCGGTCTTGCACTCCTGGGCCTGCGTGAGGACGGTGTCCAGCGGCTTGGAGTCGATCGTCATCTTCACGCCGATCTTCGCGAGCGACGACTGGATCTCCGCCATCATGTTGTCGGTCTCCTGCGAGCCGTTCTGCGTGGTGACGACGATCTCGGCCTTCATCCCGGCGGCGATGCCCTCACCGCACTGCCCGGCGCCTGCACCGGCGTCGGCGCACTCGAGCGTGCCGTCGGAGCCGGCGACCCACCCGTTGTCGGTGAAGAGCTTCTCGGCCTTCTTCAGGTCGAAGGGGTACGGGTTGTCCTTCTGCACGTCGGACAGGCTGTTCGACTCCGCGGTCTGCGGGATGGGGCCGTAGTCGGGCGTCGCGGCGCCGTGCCAGACGACCTCGGAGATCGTCTCCTGGTCGACGGCGTGCTGCAGCGCCTGGCGCACGTACAGCTGCTCGAAGAAGGGGCCCTTCTCCGGGTTGGCGAAGTTGTACGGCATGTACGTGATCGACCAGCCGGCCCACGGCTCGACGCGGTAGCCGAGGTCGGTGAACTGCTTCTCGTTCGTGAGCTGCGAGCTCGTCACGTAGCCGTAGTCGACCTCTCCGGAGCGCACGACGTTCATCTCGGCGTCCGCCGACGTGAACGGGAGGAACTTGACGTTCTCGATACTCGGCTTGTCCTCGCCGGTGTACTCGGTGTTGGCGGTGAGCTCCACGAGCCCCGAGTCCGACCAGCTCTTGACCGTGTAGGGGCCGGCGACGGTCTTCCACAGCTCGTTGGTCGCATAGGTCTTCATGTCCTCGGCCTCGGCGAAGAGGTAGTCGAGCACGGCCGCGGCACCCGCGGCGTCGCGGTCATGGTCGCCGATCTCGCCGTCGGCGCTCGTCTTGTCCCAGACGTGCTGCGGCATCGGGTACATGAGGCTGAGCTGGTTCCCGAGCAGGAACTCTTCGTTGTAGACCTTGTCCATCGTCAGCGAGAACGTCTTGTCGTCGATGGTCGTGAAGGCCGTGATGTTGTCGGGCATCAGGCCCGCGGAGTAGCCTCCGGTCTTCTCGCCGTTGAAGCGGACGAGGTTGTACCAGAACTCCACGTCGCGGGACGTCACGGGCTCCCCGTCCGACCAGTCGAGGTCGTTGAGGGTGATCGTGATCGTCTTCCGGTCCTCCGAGAACTCGTAGGACTTCGCGGCCGAAGCGCGCTCGTCCCAGCCCATCTCGCCGTCGACGCCGTTGTACTCGAAGAGTCGAGGCCACATCGTCGCCTTGATGGCGCTGTTGTGCGTGGCCATCTTGTCCGGCGACGAGATCGGCAGGATCCAGTTGGGTCCGGTGCCCACCTGCAGCGCGAAGCTGACGGTGTCCTTCTCCTCGGCCCCGCTGTCGCCCTGGCCGCCGGAGCAGGCGGTGAGGGCGAGCGACGCGACGGCGATCGCGCCCAGAGGGGCGAGCAGCCGGCGGCGCAGCGACTGAGATCGCATGAAAACCTCCTTGTTCAATGCCTCGTCACCGAAGCGTTCGTCCGAATCATGACGTACTTTGCATGATGCCCGAATAAAGTACGCGCACAAAAGCCAATCTTGTTACGGTTAAGTAACTAACTTTCTTTCGGCGTCGAAGAATGTGACGGATCAGCCGACGAGTTCGGCGCGGAGGTCGGGATCCTCCTCGAACGCGTCGAACGGGTGCATCGGCCGCACGATGCGGTGGTGGCCGAGACGCTCGAGGTCCTGGTCCACCCCACCCGGAGTGAGCGCGAGGGTCCAACCGCGCATGGCCGCGTAGAGCTCGGGCTCCAGGTAGCCGATCTTCGTGACGACGATCTGAGCGGAGGCCGGATCCAGACCGATCGCAGTGAAGTCCGCGACGTCGTGGTAGGCCTTGCGGAATTCCGTGACGATCACGTGCAGACCGCCGACCCGGATGACGGCGATGCCCCCCGCGTCCGGATCCCCTTCGTGCAGGCTGTGCAGGAGACCCTCGACGCGCACGGGCCCGTGCGGCCCGTCGTCGACGCGCGCCCCGACCTCGACCGAGACTCGGTCTCCGACCCGGCGACCCCGCAGGATCCGGAGAGCGCCCTCGTCGAACACGGAAGCGCAGAGCGTGACAGGCGCGTCCTCGGCCGTGAGCTCCGGCTTCTGCAGGAGCTGGGCCAGCGTCCACGTGACGTCCCCCGTGCCGCCGGCCCCGGGGTTGTCCCCGGAGTCGCTGATGAAATACGGAGTGTCGGCCGCAGCGAGACCGGCGGCCACACCCTCATCGAGCGTGCCGGGAGGGCCGACGAAGGCGAAGTCGTCCCGGACGTCCCAGAACGCGCGCCCAAGCTCTTCGGCCGCCGCGGCGGTCACATCGTCGTCCGTGCCGGTCACGACCACCGTCGCGTGACAACGCGGCTCATCCGCCCAGGCGTACCCGATCCAGATGGCCGCATCGGTCACCCCGGGCCGCGCTTCGATCTCGGGGATGCGCGCGTACAGGCTCTTCGCGGGCTCGACGCGGGTGCTGGTCTTCTCGCCCGGCAGCAGGATCGGCACCTTCACCCAGGCCCGTCGCGGCGTCACTCCGCTCTCGAGAGCCTCGACCAGGTTGCGCAGCGCGCGATCGCGCGTCTCCCAGGTGTCCTCGTGCGGGGCGAGCCGGTAGCAGGTGATGAGGTCGACGTTCTCGATCAGGGTGCGGGAGACGTTGCCATGGAGGTCCATCGACGCCGAGACCACGACATCAGGGCCGATCACGTCGCGGATCGCGGTGATGAGATCGCCCTCCGCGTCGTCCATCCCGACGACGCTCATCGCGCCGTGGATGTCGAAGAACAGGCCGTCCAGACGCCCGCCGTCCGCCACCAGGGCCCGCAGGCCGTCGCAGATCCGCACCTTGATGCTCTCGTACACCTCCGGCAGCACGGCGCCGCCCGGGATCGACCGCGCGTAGTACACCGGGAGCCACTCCGCGCGATCGGTGAGCTCGCCGACCCGGAGGGCGTCGTAGCGGGTGACGAGCGCGTCACCCTCGACTCGGAGGAAGTCCCGCTCGCCCGCCCGGTGCGGCGAGAAGGTGCTGGACTCGATCGCCATGCCGGCGATGGCGATGCGCGGGAGCGGGACGGTCTCGATCATGCTCCGAGTCTAGAACGAGGATCGAAGCAAATTAGGCGACTTGGTGCGTAGGAACAGAAACTTATATCGATCCTCGAATTTATGTTGCGGCTTCTCGCAGCACCTCGTCGATGCGGGCCGGGTCGAGCATGCGCTCCAGCAGTTCCCATGCCACCCCGCGCGCCCCGGCGAGCGCGCCCGCACGGCTCACGCCGATCTCCAGCGCGTCGGTCGACATCGGCAAGCAGAGGGTGAACAGCGCTTGGCGCACTCCGGCCACGAAGGCGTCGGCCGTCGCGAGACGGCCCCCCAGCGCCAGGGCCTGCGGGTTGAAGAAGTTGATGATGGTGGCGAGGACCTCGCCTGTCCTGGCCCCGGCCTCGCGGAGCGCCGAGGTCGCCTTGGGGTGCGCATCCTGAGCGAGCGCGAGCACGTCGTCCAGTGTCTCGACCGGGACGCCGGCCTCCCGCAGCGCGTCGACGATCGCCGCGCCGCTGGCCACCACGTCGAGGCACCCGACGCGGCCGCACGAGCAGATGACGGGCGGCACGTTGTGCAGCGCGACGTGGCTGATGTCTCCGGCGACACCCCGGTAGCCGCGGTAGACGGCACCGTCGAGGATGATCCCGCAGCCGATGCCGCTGCCGGCCTTGACGAACACCAGCTGCTCGAGCTCGCCACCGCGTTCGATGTACTCCCCGACGGCCATCGCGTTCGCGTCATTGTCCACCAGGAACGGCAGCCCGGTGACCGAGCCGAGCACCGCTCCCACGTCCACCCCGTTCCACCCCGGCATCCGCATCGGAGACAGGAGCCGCGAGGTCTTCGCGTCGACGGGTCCTGGCAGGCTCATCGCGATCCCCTCGACACGCCGACCGCCGTTCTCCGCGACGAGCGCCTCGGCGTGCTCCCACACCTGGGTGACCACTCGCTCCACCCCGTCCAGCAGGGACACCTGCACGACCGTCGACGCCACGACCTCCGCCTGCCGGTCGAACAGCGCGACCGTGGCATGCTGCTCCCCCAGCTCGACTCCGACGACCACGGAACCCCCGGACGCCACGGCGAGCACACGCGGGCGCCGACCGCCGCGGGACTCGCCTTCGCCGTTCTCCTCGATGTAACCGCGTGCGATGAGCTCCTCGACGCGGAGCGCCACGGTGGACGGCGACAGGCCGGTCAGGCGCGCGAGGTCGGCACGCGAATGCGCGGCCCCGGTATGCACGAGCCGGAAGATCTCGCCCTCGGAATGTACGGTCTGTGTCGCCGGCGCCACGGGTCCTCGAATCACCTTGTTTCGTTGGTCAAACAAAGATAGCCCCAGAACGAGAGGGTGTCATCACTTCCGCCGCAACGTCGGATCCCCGGCGTAGGGTCATCGCATGAGCAGCGCAGAATCCATCCCGCATCCCGGCGTCGTCCCCTCCTACCTGCTCGCCCGCTTGGCGGAGTCGGGTCGTTTCCCGAAGGCCGCCGCCGCCGCCCGACAGACGCTCACCGCGGGGCGCCCGCCGTTCCGCGCCCGCATCGATCTCTCGATCGACGAGAACGGCGACCTCGTCGCGCAGCTCTCCGATGCGCCGAACCGCACGATCAGCGACGCCGGCAACACGCAGCAGCTTCCGGGGGCCGTGGTCCGCACGGAAGACGACGAGCCCGTCGCCGACGCCGCGGTCAACGAGGCCTTCGACGGCCTGGGCGCGACGTTCGAGATGCTCCTCTCCGCGTTCGGCCGCAACTCGCTCGACGACGCCGGCGCTCCTCTCGACGCGACCGTCCACTACGGCGTCGACTACGACAACGCGTTCTGGGACGGCGAGCGCATGGTGTTCGGCGACGGCGACGGCGAGGTGTTCCAGCACTTCACGAGCTCGCTCACCGTGATCGGACACGAGCTCGCCCACGGTGTCGTGCAGCACACGGCGAACCTGGAGTACCAGGGCCAGCCGGGCGCACTGAACGAGTCCGTGGCCGACGTGTTCGGCGCGCTCACCGAGCAGTACGCCCTGGGGCAGTCCGCCGACCAGGCGAGCTGGCTCATCGGGGCCGAGATCTTCACGGAAGCGGTGGAGGGCTCAGCGCTGCGCTCCATGATCGCGCCGGGCACGGCCTACGACGACGATGAGCTCGGGAAAGACCCGCAGCCCGACCACATGAGCGGATTCGTGCGCACCACCGAAGACAACGGCGGCGTGCACATCAACTCCGGCATCCCGAACCGCGCCTTCGCCCTCTTCGCCCTCGACCTCGGCGGCAACGCCTGGGAACGCGCCGGCACGGTCTGGTATCGGGCACTCACCGGCGGGCTGTCGAGCACCGCGACCTTCAGGGACTTCGCCGACGCCACGGTCGCCGCCGCAGCCTCCGTCGACCGAGAGGCGGTCGTCGCCGCTCGACGCGCCTGGACGACCGTGGGAGTCTATGAGAATGACCGAGGACCCGACTCCGCCTGACGCCCCCGTCGTCATCGCCGTCGTCCGCTCGGGAGGGCTCGCCGGCATCCGTCGCCAGTGGCATGTGGAGGCCGAGCCGCCGGAGGCCGAGGAATGGATCGGCCTCATCGACAGCTGCCCCTGGGACGACGACGTCGACGCCCCGCCCGGAGCCGATCGGTTCGTGTGGAGCATCCGCGCCCGCACGCCGTCCGAGCGCCGGGAGCGGGAGCTGCCCGATTCCGCGGTGGACGGTCCGTGGCGCACCCTCATCGACGCGGTGCGCGAGGCGGCGCGCTCGGAGTGAGCCGCGGTCGGAGATTCGCGCTCCCGTCGCACGGATCCGCCGGATCGCTGCGACCTCGGTGCGAAACCGCGACCCCGCGCCGCCCGGGGGTGACAATGGAGACATGGGACTCTTCCAGCAGCGACCGGAGGAACAAGAGAAGCAGTGGGGACTCCCCTCTGAACCTCTCGAGACCTCGGCCGCAGACACGCTCGACGCCGCGCCGACGGTCGACCCGCTGACCCTCGGCCTCGACACCCCGTCCTCCGTGAGCTCCATCGTGTTCCCGGTCGCCCCGCCTGCCCCCGAGGCCTGACCCCGCGCGGCGTCGCGGTTTCGCACTCCCGTCGCAGCTTCCGGGCAACTCCGTGCGACCGCGGCGCGAAAGGGCGTCCGCGGCCAGCGATACGGTGGACGGATGACCATCACCGCCGCCGCAGACGGCTCCGCCCTGGGCAACCCCGGCCCGAACGGCTGGGCCTGGTACATCGACGACGCGAACTGGGCGGCCGGCGGCTCCCCGCACGGCACGAACAACCAGGGCGAGCTCCGCGCCGTCCTCGAACTGCTCCGGGCGACGGCCGGCACCGACGAGAAGCTCCTGATCGAGTGCGACAGCCGCTACGTGATCGACTCGGTGACGAAGTGGATGCCCGGCTGGAAGCGCCGCGGGTGGCGGAAGTCCGACGGCGGGCCCGTGCTGAACCGCGACCTCCTCGAGGGGATCGATGAGGCCCTGCGCGGTCGGGACGTCGAGTTCTCCTGGGTCAAGGGTCACGCCGGGCACCCGTTGAACGAAGCCGCCGACGAGCGCGCGAACGCCGCCGCCAAGGCCTATCAGCAGAAGCAGGAGCCGCGTCGAGGCCCCGGGTTCACCCGCGCGACCGATGCCGGAGCCGCCGTCGCCGCGTCCGCTCCGGTCGCCGCTGCCGCTACCGAAGCCCCGGCATCCTCCGCAACGACAGCCTCGTCTCGCACCTCGACACCCGTCGCCGAGGCGGAGTTCGCCGCGCCGCTGTGGGCCGAGACCTCCGACCTGCTCGACGGACTCGACCTCGCGCAGGACGACCCCATCGTGCTCCAGCTGCCGCTGTCGCCCGACGAGCACGCGCGTCTGCGGGACCGCGCTGAGGCGCAGGGCATCACCCTCGAAGAAGCACTCCGCCGCCTGATCTGACGGAGACCGCGAGGCGTACACTCGCACCATGTCGACTCCCCGCACCATCGGCCGGATCTTCCTCGGCGCCGCGCTCGTGTTCGCCGGCATCTCCCATCTCACGTTCGCCCGCGAGGAGTTCCAGGCGCAGGTACCGGAATCGCTGCCGCTCGACCCGGACACCACGGTGCTCGCGTCCGGCGTCGCCGAGGTCGCGCTCGGCTCCGCTCTCCTCTTCGCCCGCCGCCGCCGCACGGTCGGCACCGTCGCCGCCCTCTTCTTCGCGGCGGTCTTCCCGGGCAACGTGGCGCAGTGGATGCATCATCGCGACGGCTTCGGCCTCGACACCGACATGAAGCGCTTCGTGCGTCTGTTCTTCCAGCCGGCGCTCATCGCGCTGGCCCTGTGGTCAACGCGCGCCCCGCGCCGCTGACCCACCCCGCGAGAACAGGCCTCCGCGCGAGAACAGGCCCCCCCACACCCACCCACGCCTGAACCCGCGCGACAGCCTGATGCGGCGTCCCCCCGGGTCGGCTCCGTAGACTCGGCGGATGGCGGAAAGGACGAGGCGACGGTGAGCAGGCGCACCGTCTTCGGCCTGCTCCGGCTCACCGCTGTCGCCGTCTGCCTCATCGCGCTGATCCACCGCCTCGCGTGGGGACTCGCGTCGAACACCATCGCGAGCCAGAACTTCTTCGCGTACCTGACGAACCAGTCGAACATCGCCTTCGTCGTCCTCCTCACCGTCGCCGGAGTCCTCGCGCTGCGGAGAGCCCAGGACCCGCGGTGGCTCACGGTAGCCCTCGCCCTCGTGCTCACCTGGACGATCACGGCGGGGCTCGTGTTCGCGATCCTCGTCTGGCAGGCCGGGGTCCGGGGGATCCGCATCGACGTGCCGTGGTCGGATCAGGTGCTGCACTTCTGGCTGCCCGCGGTGACCGTCGCGGCCTGGGCCCTGGCCCCGGGGCATCGGGCGGTGCCGTGGCGCGTGATCCCGGTGACCCTGGCCTACCCGGTGCTGTGGGGCGTCGTGACGCTCATCCGCGGACCGCTGATCGGCTGGTATCCGTACTACTTCCTCGACCCGCGGCAGGTGAGCGGTCCCGTCGAGTTCACCGTCTCCTGCGCGATCGCGCTGGCCGTCTTCGCCGCCGTGGCGACCGCGCTCGTGCTCATCAGTCGCCTGCCGGACCCGTGGGACCGCGCTCCTGCCGAGCCCCCTCCCGAGGACCGCGCCCCGACCGAGGCCGCGCGCGAGACGGTTCAGGCGTAGAGCGCCAGCGAGGCGAGCGCCGCCTCGACGGCCTCCGCATCCCCGAGCTCCGCGAAGTCCCGCGCCGCCGCCCCGCCCACGATGCCGACGAGTACGTTCTCGCCGGTCGAGGGGCGCAGGTTGATCCACGTGGGGATCGCGATGTCGTCGCCGACCGCGTGCCAGATCGCCTCGTCGCCGTCCCAGAACGGCTCGTCCCATCGCAGCCACACCGTCTCGATGGCACCCATGCCGAGCGCGGAGACGGCGCCGCGGTTGTCGAACGGCAGCGGCGGATCGAACTCGATGCCCTGCTCCTGCAGCACCCCGAGCGGCACCGTCAGCAGCACCCGGTCGAAGGAGAGGGCCTCCCCTGTGCCGAGGCGCACACTCACCCCGGTGTCGTCCCACGCGAGGCGCGTGACCGGCGAGCTCAGCCCCACCTCCACCCCGTCCAGGGCGCTCTCGATGAACGGGGTCAGGTCGTCGCCGACTCCTTGCAGCGCTGCGTCGGGGAGCGGCAGGGCGAACCAGCTCGACAGGTCGGCGGCGTCCGCGCCCGTCCGTGCCGCGAGGAGCGCGAGGAGCGCGGCGGTCGCGGGGTCATCCGGGTCGATGCCGGCCGCCACCAGGGCGTCCGCCACCGAGGAGTCCTGCGGGGCGGACTGCGCCGTGGTCACCGCGGCCTCCACGCGCTGCGGATCCACGGGGGCGACGTCGCCCTCCGCCGAGCGCCACCGCGCCCCGTCGAGGTCGACGAGGTCGCCGTCGCCCGCGTCGATCGTCTCGAGAAGCTCCGCGTCGGCGTCGCCGAACAGCCACGCGCCGAGCTGCACCGGAACCGGCCACTCCTCGTCTGCGCGGGAGAGGATCCGGCCGCCGACGCGGTCGCGCGCTTCGAACACCGTCACCTGCAGGCCGTCCTCCGCGAGTTGCGCGGCGGCGGTCGCTCCGGCGATCCCGGCGCCGATCACGGCCACCCGCTCGCCGTCCTCGGCGGCGACGGTGAGTTCCCGCGCGGCACGGCGGCCCGAGCGCAGGGCTCCCCGGACGGTACCCGGCGCCTCGTCGTCGGTCGCCTCGCCGGCGAAGAAGAGCCGGTCGTCGACGGGCTGCGCGAGTGCCGCACGGGTCGCGGCGAGCACCCCCACGGGAGTGAAGCTCGCGGCACCCCGGGCGAAGGGGTCGGTGGTCCAGGTGCTGCGGACGCTGCCGCTCGGGGCGGGGACACCGGGCGGCGGCTCCGGTTCGCGCGTGCGGGTGGGGGTCGGCGTCGGTTCCGGCTCCGGGGTGCAGGAGGCGAGAAGCACCGAGACGGCACCGGCTCCGGCGCCGAGGAGCAGGGTACGGCGCGTGATCCTCATCGTGCCGCCACTTTATCCCGCTTTCGCACAGGCACTCGCGCCGGAACAGGCGGCTCTCGATGAGAACCGCCTGTTCCGGCGCGAGTGCCTGGGTGTCAGACGGACAGCAGCTCCCGCTCCAGTCGCGCGAACGAAGCCTCCATGCCGTCGGCCATGCCGGTGGCGAGGATCATGTCCCGCGTCTCCTTGTCGGGGTACTCGATGAGCACCGTGACGAGGGTCGCGCCGTCCTCCTCGTAGAGGTTGAGGTCGTTGAGCGTCTCGGTCGGCATGCCCTGCATCCGCTCGGTGGTGACGGCGCGCTTCGGGGCGTCGATCAGCAGTGCCTCCCCCTCGAAGCCGAACGGCTCACCCTCCGTGTCACCCACGGGCGCCCAGGAGTTCCGGTACGACTGGCCGACCTCGGTCGCCGACACGCACTCGGTCATCTCCCACCCGTCCGGGCCGAGCATCCACTGCCGGATGAGGTCGGGCTCGAAGTGGGCGCGCCACACCAGCTCGCGCGGACCCTCGACGAGGCGGGTGATGCGCACGTGCGTGTCGTCGAGCAGCTCCACCCGCGTGCCCTTGCCCTGGGCGTAGTCGCGGAGGTCCTGCAGCACGGCGTCGAGCTGGGCCATGGCCATCCGGGTGCCCTCCACGGCGCCCATCGCGACGACCTGCTCGAGCGCCTCGGCGGACGTGAAGTGGCTCGTGTTGACCATGCGCGTGCCCTCGGCCGTCGGCTCGAACGTGAAGGTCATGCGCATGGAGGGGAGGTTGGCATCCGGCGTGCCCTCCTCGTCGGCGAACGAGTCGAGCACCGTGAAGCTGCGCGGCGCGTCGATCTCCAGGAACTCCCACGTGCCCGAGGCCTTCTCCCCGCGGGGACCGTTCATCGTGTAGACGGCTCGGCCGCCGACGGTGTGGTCCCACTGGGTGAAGGTGGCCGGCCAGCCGGGAGGACCCCAGAACCGCTCGAGCTGCTGCGGGTCGGTGTAGGCGGCCCAGACGCGCTCGACGGGCGCGGCGAGGTCGGCGACGACGGTCATGGTGACGTTCTCGGCATCCGTGATGATGTCCGTGACAGGCATGTCAGTCTCCTTGCGATTCGGTGCGTTGACTGCTGGTGGGGTCGGTGGAGGCCGGTCGCTTCCCCGCGGGCGGGGACGGCTCGGCCAGGAGATCGTCGAGCCGGGCGATGCGCGACCGCCACAGCTCTTCGTATCGGGCGAGGAGCGCCCTGGCGCGGGCGATCATCTCGGGGTTCGCGCGGACGAGCCGCTCGCGTCCCTCGGCGCGCTTGACGATGAGGTTCGCCGCCTCCAGCACGGCCACGTGCTTCTGGACCGCGGCGAACGACATCTCGTACTCGGAGGCGAGGGTCGAGACGGACTGCTCCCGCTCGATCGTCCGGCGCAGGATGTCCCGCCGGGTCGACGTCGCCAGTGCGTGGAACACACGGTCGACCTCCGCTTCGCTCAACTCCGTTTGTGCAACCATTTGGTTGTACGTTAGACCTGCGTCGGGAGTGTGTCAAGAACCTTCCTGTGGACGATTCCCGCTCGGCTACGGTGGGCGGATCCTCTTGCACCGACTCGAGAAGGCAGAGCATGAACACAGTGCGGCACCCCGGAAGGTCGTTCGTCGGCCTCCCCGGGACCTTCTTCGTGTTCCTGAGCACGATCGCCGTATCGAACCTCGGCGACGCCTTCCGGGTCATGTCGTTGAATCTCTGGTTCTACGAGGAGACGCCGGACAAGGAGCTCACCCGCGTCCTTCTCCTGTTGGCAGGAGTCGTCCCCGGGATGCTCTTCGCCCCGATCGCCGGTGCGATCGCCGATCGCTTCGACCTTCGGAAGACGTTCATCGCCACCATGCTCATCCGCGGCGCTCTCAGCGTGGCGCTCGCTGTCGTCGCATGGTCGGTTGCGCCAGGCGCGCTCGCCTATGTGCTCGTCTTCAGCGCAGCGACGGCGAGCGTCTTCTTCGCCTCGTCGGCGTTCGTCTTCGTGCCCCGCCTGGTTCGGCGCGGGATGATCCCCCGCGCGAACAGCATCATCCAGGCGGTGAGCTGGGCCCTCGCCTCCGTCGGTCCGGCGTTGGCGGCACTTGCCTTCGCCGCCTACGGCCCGTCGGTCGCCTTCCTCCTGGACGCTGTGTCTTTCCTCGTCTCGGCCGCGCTCCTGCAGGTCCTGATCCGCCCTGAGCCCACGAGCGGAGAGAAGACGCCTCTCCGCGTCAGCATCCGCACCGGCCTGGCGGAAGCCGCCGACTCGATCCGCGGCATTCCCGAAGCTGTCGGCATCCTGGCGCGCAACCGACTCGCGCTCGGCATGCTGGTCGCTTCCTACGGCGTGACGTTCACTGCGGGCGTCAACTCCTTCGGTCTCCTCTTCCTCCTCGACGACGAACTCGGCCTCCCCGTCGAGACCCTCGGAATCGTGCTGTCGTGGAACGGACTGATCGCGGTCGTCGCTGCTCTGCTGGTGGGGGTCTTCGTGAAGTGGGTGAAGGTCAAACCGTTGTTCCTTGTCTGCCTCGCCTTCTTCGTGGTCGCGCAGTTCGTGATGGGCATGGCACCCCACATCGGAGTCCTCCTCGTCGGCGTGGGTATCAGCGCGCTCGTCAACGCGCCCTACAACGTCGCCGTCACCTCGCTCTTCCAGACGAGCGTCGAGGACGAACACCTGGGGCGCATAGGCGGGCTCGACGAGATGGCCGAGAACGTCATCCAGATCCTCGTCTTCCTCTCCGCCGGCATCATCGTGGCGGTGGCCGGCCCCCGGCTCGCCCTCGTCGGCGCCGGCGTGGTCGCTCTCGTCCTGCTGTGCCTGGGTGTCACGCTCATGCGTGGCCTTCAACCCCGCGAGGATGTCGATGACCCCGAGGACTCAGACGACGCGGCACCGCAGCACGGGGATCCCGCAGGCGAGGAGCAGCCTCGCCCTGCGTCATGAGCTCGGATCTCTTCGCGGCACTCACGCCCCACGGCCTCCCGGCACCCACCCGGTCGCTCGCGCCCAGGCTTCCATCTCCCGCTGCGCCCGGTCGAACCAGTGGTCCTTCGCGCGCGCGTAGTCGTCGAAGTCGCGGTCGTCCCGGTGGGCGGAGGCCAGCGCGGTCTTGAGCACCGCGTACTCGTCGCGCGCCCCCGGGTCCGCCCGCAGCCAGTCCCGGAACAGGAGGGCGTACCGCGCGTTCGACGCCCCGACGCGTCGCACATGCACGATCGCCCGCGCGCCGGCGTCCACGCTCGCGAACAGGCGTTTCGACCACTCGCCCTGGTCGCCGCTCGTCCGCGCGTTGTCCCGGGAGACGCCCGGCGCGTCCGGCACGATGCGCTGCACGTTCACGAAGCCGGCGTCCCCGAGGCGCTGCTCCGCCGCATCCGCGTCCGCGAGGTCGCGCACCCCCACCTGAAGGTCGATGATCGGCTTGGCGCGCAGCCCGGGCACGGCCGTCGAGCCGATGTGATCGACGCGCACCGGGACGCCGTCGAACGCCGCGGCGACGCGGGCGCCGAGGCGAGCGGCATCCGCCGCCCAGTGCGGCGACCACGACTCGAGGATCGGCGGCGTGTCCGGAGGGAGTCGCCGAGCCCTCCGGCGCTCCTCGACCTCCGCCGCTCGGGCGAGGAAGCGGGACAGGCCGTCCTCGTCGCCCTCCGCGAGAACCGCGTCGCACCACGCGACGGCGGAGACTTCGCCGATCCCGAGCACGAGATGAGCCGTCGCGGAGGCGTGCGCCACGGTGGCCGCGTCGACAGGCCCGAGTCCCGTTACGACCGCGTCCGGCCGCGCCGCACGCAGACGGCGCACGACCACACCATGATCCTCCCCGACGACGATCACGGTGAGGGGCGAGAACACGTCAGCCCCCGGAGAGCTCGCGGAATCATCTGCAAGCGGGTGCACTGGTCGCCTCCTCGGGATTCGTCCCGCCGGAATCGGTCCTCCCGGAGCAGACGGTTCCCACAGCGTAGCCAGCCCGCCGAGCATTTCCATTCGCATGAATCCACACCGGTATTCCCGGCGTAGGCTGGAGGGAAGGACGGACCGTCCGAGAAGATCTCCCGGCACCGCGCCCGCCCGGGAAGGAGCCCGAAAGTGGCTCAGTACGACGTCTCGAACCGCTCGGCGATCGTGACAGGAGCGGGCAGCGGCATCGGCCGCGCGGTCGCCCTGCTGCTGGCGCAGAACGGCGCGGCGGTGGTGGTGAACGACCTGAACGCGGAGCACGCGAACGCGGTCGTCGAGGAGATCCGCGCCGCTGGCGGCACCGCGGAGGCGTCGGTCGGCGACGCGACGGACCCGGCCTGGATCGCCTCGTCGGTCGAGCTCGCCAACTCGCTCGCCCCGCTCCGCATCGGCGTCAACAACGCCGGCATCGGCGGCGCGACGGCACCCACCGCGGACTACGAGGAAGACGCGTGGGACAAGGTGATCGCCATCAACCTCAACGCCGTGTTCCGCAACATGAAGGCGCAGATCCCGTCGATCCTCGCCAACGGCGGCGGCTCGGTCGTGAACATCGCCTCGATCCTCGGCAGCGTCGGCTTCGCGGGCTCCCCCGCCTACGTCACCGCCAAGCACGGCGTCGTCGGCATGACGAAGACCGCCGCCCTCGAGTACTCGGCGCAGGGCGTCCGCGTGAACTCGGTCGGCCCCGGCTTCATCGACACCCCGCTCCTGGCGAACATGGGCGACGAGGCGAAGGACTTCCTCGTGTCCAAGCACCCGATCGGGCGCCTCGGCCAGGCAGAGGAGGTCGCGAACCTCGTGGTGTTCCTCGCGAGCGACGCCGCGAGCTTCATCACCGGTAGCTACCACCTGGTCGACGGCGGCTACACCGCCCTCTGACGAAGAAACGGCATCCGGCTGCCGGGAACCCGAATCCCGGCGGCCGGATGCCGCGGTCGGCGATCGAGAGCCCCCGCTCCGTTCTCGCCGTAGCCGTCACCGCCCGGGATCCGAGAGCCCTTGAAGAGGATCCCGAGGCGGTGAGGCAGGTCTGCACCCCTCCGTTATCAGGCGGACATCGCGTGCAATTCGCGCGATACCGCATCGAGCGCGAGCTCGGGGTCGGTGAGGTCGAGTCCGCCGGTCGAACCCGCGGCCTGCATGAGACGGGCCAGCAGCGGTCGCTGCAGGGTGACCGACGTCTCGACGACGAAGCGGATCGGGATGGACGCGTGGATCCACAGCGTCTCGGTGCGGTCGGCGCCGGTCTGCACCGTGAGCGCGAACGGCTCGTTGCGCCGCAGCTTGGTGACGGTGGCGGCGCGAAGGTGGGCGAGCAGCTCGTCGTCGATCTCGATCGGCTCGGCGAGGTTCGCGTAGGTGAGGGTTCCCATGTTCTTCTCCTCGTGGCAGAAAACCTGGACGAGGATAGTTTACTAGTTTAACTAGTTAAATCAAATCGATCAGGGAAGATCGCCGAGCTCGTCGGTCAGGCGGCGCAAGAAGCGGGAGATCACGGTCGCCTCTTCTGCGGTGAACTCACCCTCGACGGCGGCCACGCGCTGCGCCAGCTCGTCCCCCTGTCCGTGCAGATCGCGGAGCGACGGCCGAAGGACCTTGGACCGCGCATCCAGAGGGTGCGGCGCGACGACGATCTGCCCCCGCTCCGACATCCGCCGCACGACGCTCGTGACGGCGGCCGTGCTGATGCCGAGATAGGTGGCAAGGTCGCGGGGGGTGACGGGCTTCTCGACGGGCGCGGTGCTGATGAAGTGCATCGCCGCACGGTCGGTATCGTTGGGTTCGCGCCGGGCGGCGAGACGGCGGTTCAACTGCGCGTCGGCGCGACGGAAGTCGTCGACATCGCGAGCGAGCGCTGAGGTCGTGACGTCGGTACTCGTGTTTCCCATGCAGAGATCCTCCTTCCCCGCTCTCCATGGTACCTCGACAACCTGACAGTAAGGCTGTCTAGCGATATCGGGTGCGACCAGGGACTTCCGGAGGTGCGATGATGGAACCCTGCCCTCGAAAGGATGCCATGCCCGAGCCACTGAGCCTCGAGGAGGCGTCGTACATCCGCTACGCCGATCTGCTCGCACGCCTGGAGGAACTCTTCCCCTCCGTCTCGCGACGCCGGATCGAGCAGATCATCGCCGCCGAGACCGATGCGATCACGGGCGGGCTTCTGCGCATCGTCCCGGCCGAGGTCGAGACCGGCGCGATGGAGATGCTCGAGCGGGAGGCCGGTTCCAGCGACGAAGGAGAGGTCGCGTGACCGACAGCACCGGCGAGTTCCACGCCTCCGGGTACTGGTACCCCGACAGCGAGCGCGCCACCACGGTCGACGTGCTCAACATGCTGCGGCGCTACCGCAGTGCCGAGACGGCGATGCGCGCCCGGACGCGCGCGTCGATGGGCATGAACGAGACCGACCTCGTCGCCCTCCGGTTCCTGCTGCGCGAGCAGAAGGCCGGCCGCATCGTGCGGCCCATCGATCTGGCGCGCATGCTCGACATCTCGACCGCGTCGACGACGACGCTCATCGACCGGCTGGAGAAGGGTGGGCACGCCCGCCGCGAACCGCACCCGACCGACCGCCGCGCCGGCATCGTCGTGCCCACCGTGAGCAGCGACGACGAGGTGCGCGCGACACTCGGTGCCATGCACCGCCGGATGCTCTCCCTCGTGGACGACCTCACCGATGAGGAGCGCGTGGTCGTCATGCGGTTCCTCGTCGGGATGACCGCCGCGATCCAGGAGGCCGCGGAGGCGGACGCCGTGCACGGCGGCGCCGATCTCGTGGAGGAGCCGGCCTAGCCCGTTCCGCGTGTCCGCCCCGGGATCTACGCTCGGAGCATGAGCGAGCTCACCCAGCCCACCGGTCGCGAAGACGCCCTGCGGGCGGTCCCCCGCGACGACGGCTCTGCACCCCGCGCCCTCGTGCTCGGCGCCACCGGCTACATCGGCGGCCGCCTGACCCCTCGCCTGCTGAACGGCGGCTACCGGGTCCGGGTCCTCGCGCGGGACGCCGTCCGCGCCGCTTCCTTCGGCTGGGGCGAGGAGTGCGAGATCTTTGAGGGGTCCGCAGACGACGAGCACGCCGTGGCCTCGGCGATGGACGACGTCGACGTCGTGTACTACCTCATCCACTCCATGTCGGCCGGCAAGGGCTTCGAGGAGAGCGACGAGCGCGCGGCGACCATCGTCGCCACGGCGGCCGCCCGAGCCGGGGTGCGGCGGATCGTCTACCTCGGCGGCCTGCACCCGGACGACGTGAAGCTCTCCCCGCACCTGCGCTCCCGGGTCCACGTCGGCGAGATCTTCCTGGAGTCCGGGGTGCCCACCCTCGTCTTGCAGGCGGGCGTGGTGATCGGCTCCGGCTCGGCGTCCTTCGAGATGATCCGGCACCTCACCGACGTGCTGCCGTACATGCCGGCGCCGAAATGGGTGCGCAACCGCATCCAGCCCATCGCCGTGCGCGACGTGCTGCACTACCTGCTCGGGGCGGCACGGGTCGACGACCGGGTGAACCGCGCGGTCGACATCGGCGGACCGGATGTGCTGCGCTACGGCCAGATGATGAACGGGTACGCGGTAGAGGCCGGGCTGCGGCAGCGCGCCATCGCGGCCCTTCCGGTGCTGACCCCGGAGCTCGCCTCGCACTGGGTGAACCTCGTCACGCCGGTGCCGCGCTCCATCGCCCGGCCCCTCGTCGCCTCGCTGCAGAACGAGTGCATCATGAAGGACCACGCCGTCGACGCGCTCATCCCGCGCCCCGAGGGCGGGCTCACGCCGTATCGCCGGTCCGTGGCGCTGGCCCTCGGCCGGGTGGACGCGGACGCCGTGGAGACGAGCTGGCAGGACGCCGAGGTGAGCGGAGCCCCGAGCGACCCGCTGCCGAGCGACCCCGACTGGGCCGGACGCACCGTGTTCACAGACAAGCGCTCCGTCGCGACCCGCGCGTCCGTGGCGGAGCTGTGGCGCGTCATCCTCGGGATCGGCGGCGAGAACGGGTGGTACTCGTCACCGTTGCTCTGGGCGATCCGCGGGCTCATGGACCGCGTGGTCGGTGGCGTGGGCCTCCGCCGCGGACGCCGCAGTCGCACTGCCGCCCGGGTGGGCGACGCGATCGACTTCTGGCGGGTCGAGGCGGTCGAGCAGACCGAGGAGGGGCGTCTGCTGCGGCTCCGCGCCGAGATGAAGGTGCCGGGCGAGGCATGGCTCGAACTGCGTGCGGTTCCCGACGGCGAGGGGGCCCGCTACGAGCAGCGCGCCGTGTTCTTCCCCCGCGGACTCCTCGGCCGGCTGTACTGGCTCGCCGTGCTGCCGTTCCACGGGCTCATCTTCTCCGGCATGGCCGCGCGGATCACCGCGGCCGCCGAGACAGGCGACCACGCCGGTTCAGGCGTCCTGCGTGAGGACGTGCCTGACCCGGCGTGAGCGCCTGAGCTCTCGCCTCAGTCCTTGTCGGCAGGGGCATCCATCGCGGCATCGACGGCGGCGTCCACCTCGGCCGGCGGGAGGATGTCGATCGCCTCGGTCGCGGCCTCGTACACCTCGGCGAGGGTGTCGTCGACGGTGTCCTCGTCGATCCAGGCGAGGTCGTCCTCGGAGTGGTCGTACTCGACGGGCACGAGCGCGAAGTCGTCGCCGTACTCCTCGAGCCCCGCCATGACGCTGTGGCGGACGGCGGCGCGGGCATACCGATCACGGAGGATCAGGGGATCGCGCCGCAGATCCTTCATGAACGCGATCATCATGAACGCCATGATGATCGCGAACGGCAGCGCCGCGATGATCGTCGCGTTCTGCAGCGACTGCAGACCGCTCCCCTCGGCGCCGCTGACGAGCAGCACGGCCGCGATCACACCGACCAGCACACCCCAGACGACGGCGACCCAGCGCGACGGCTCCGGGCGGCCCTGCTGAGACAGCGTGCCCATGACGAGCGAGGCGGAGTCGGCGCCCGTGATGAAGAAGATCGCGATGAGGAGGATGAGCACGATGCTGGTGATGAGCGGGAACGGCAGGTTCTCCAGCACCCCGAACAGCACCTCCTCGGGCGGGTCGACGGTGAGTCCTGCGCCGTCCATCTGCTGCTGGATCGCCGTGGTGCCGAAGATCGCGAACCACACGAGCGAGATCGCGGACGGCACCACGATGACGACCGACACGAACTGACGGAGCGTGCGTCCGCGGGAGATCTTCGCGATGAACATGCCGACGAACGGCGACCAGGAGATCCACCACGCCCAGTAGAAGATCGTCCAGCTCGACAGGAAGGCCTGCGCGGCCTCCCCCTGGGATGCGGAGCGGCCGATCATGGTCGGCAGATCGCCGAGGAACTGCACGGCGACCGACGGGATCACGTTCAGGATCAGCAGCGTCGGGCCGACGAAGAACACGAAGAACGCGAGCAGGATCGCGACCACGGCGTTGATGTTCGACAGTGCCCGGATGCCCTTGGAGACACCGGACACGGCGGAGGCGATGAAGCACGCCGTGAGCACCGCGATGACCGCGATGAGGATGCCGTTGCCGAGCGGGCCGATGCCGCTGACGAGCTCGACGCCGTGGCCGATCTGCAGCGCCCCGAGACCGAGGGAGGCGGCCGTGCCGAACAGCGTCACGATGATGGAGAAGATGTCGATCGTGCGGCCGACCGGGCCCGTGGTGCGGTTCTCGCCGAGCAGGGGGGCGAAGATCGACGAGATCAGCGGCGTGCGGCCGCGGCGGTAGGCGCCGTACGCGATGGCCCCACCGACGAGCGCGTAGAACGCCCAAGCCTGCGGACCCCAGTGGTACAGCACCTGGGTCTGCGCGGTGTGCATGGCCTCGAGGGTGTTCGCCTCGACGGTGCCCGGCGGCGGGTTCTCGAAGAACGTCAGCGGCTCGGCGGCGCCCCAGAACACCAGGCCGATGCCCATGCCCGCCGCGAAGAGCATGGAGATCCACGAGAACATCGAGAACTCGGGCTCCTCGTCGTCGCGACCGAGCGGGATCCGCCCGTACTTGCTGAAGCCGACGAACAGCATGAACACGAGGATGATCGTGGCGATGGTCGTGAAGAAGAAGCCGAAGTACTCGACCACCCAGGCGAGGACCGTGCTCGTGGTGCCGGCGAGGTTGTCCCCCGCGAACACGCCCCACGCGATGAAGGCGAGGGCGAACGCGGCGGCGACGCCGAACACGAGCGGGTCGGTGCGGTAGGTGCGCCCCGTCTCCTCCACCGACACCCCGGGAACCAGCGCCGGGTGCACGCTGCGCGGCGGGACCGTCGTGATGTCGCGGACGATCTTGCGCGCCGTCTCGGAAGCCTTCGCGGCTTGGCGGTGCGTCCCGGTCACGACGGCGTCGGTGCGCGGACGGGTCGGGGATCCTGCGGAGCGTTCGGTGGGCTTCTCGTCAGGCGTGTCCATGAGAGACCATCTTTCCACCTGAGCGGGCTCAGGCGAACGCGGCAGATCAGGCACTCCCGCGCGGGAGCGCCTGATTCCGCGCGTTCGCCTGCTCTGGCGCGGCCGCCGGGCGGGGTTTGGGCGGGGTTCGGGCGGGGCCTGGCGGGCCTAGGGGGTCAGCGGGGGCGGCGACGACCCAGGAAGAGGGCGCCGAGGAGCGGGAGCACCGAGACCCACAGCAGAGTGATACCCAGCGGCGGGAGCGGACCGACGAGCAGCGCCCCGCCGACGAGCATCGCGGCGAACAGCACGCCGGAGGCGATCCGCCGTGCGATGCCCTCCAGCCGGTCGAGGCGGCGCTCCAGACGCGAGGTGTCGAAGGAGACGTTGCCGTCGTCGACGCGGGTGATGATGTCGTCGATGCGCTTCGGGAGCCGCCAGGTGGTGGCCGCGTTCGCCATCGCCTGCTGCGCCATGTCCTGCATGAGGGTGCCGGACTCGTCGCGGAGCAGCCGCGCGGCGTACGGCTCGGCCGCGTCCCACACGTTGAACGCGGGATCGAGGCCGCTGCACATGCCGGAGGTGAGGGACACGGCCCGGATGAGGAGCAGCATGTCCTCGGGGAGCTGCAGCGGAAGCCGCCGCACCATGTCGCCGAACTCCTCGGCGAAGTCGGTGAACTCCCGCGGGTCCACCCGGCTCAGCTCCGCGAACCCCATCCCGCCGAAGCGCGCGAAGAGGGCGGTCAGCGCCCGCTCCAGCTCGCCGGTGTCGGCCGTGGGGAGAAGCACGCCGATCTCCTTCGCGGCGCGGACGAGGCCGCGACTGTCCCGCGCGGTCACCGCGATGAGGAGGGTCCGCAGTCCCTGCCGGAGGTTGTCGGAGACCTCGGCCATCATGCCGAAGTCGATGAACGTCAGCCGGAAGCCGCCCGGGGTCCCTGAGCCCCCTTGGGTCCCTGAGCCCGTCGAAGGGACCGGCGTGACGAAGATGTTGCCGGGGTGCGGGTCGGCGTGCACGAACCGGTGCGTGAAGACCTGGTCGAACATGACCTCGGCGAAGGCGTCGGCGACCGCGGAGGGGTCGATGCCGGCCGCCCGGAGCGCCGCGGTGTCGTTGATCTTGATCGCCGTCGCATCGGACAGCGTGAGCACCCGGCGGGTCGTGCGCTCCCAGACGATCTCGGGGGCGGCGACCCGCGGGTCGTCGGCGAAGTTCTCGCGGAACCGCTCGGCGCTGCGGGCCTCGTGGAGGTAGTCGATCTCCTCCATGCTCGTGACGGCGAACTCCTCCACGAGGGCGGGGGCGTCCACGCGGTCGGCCACGATCCGGACCCGGGTGAGCCATCGCGCGACCCGGCGGAGGGCGGCGAGGTCGACGGCGACGATCTCGTCGATGCCCGGGCGCTGCACCTTGACCACGACCTCGTGGAGACCGGTGTCCTCCGCGTCGAGCGCCGACAGCCGGGCACGGTGCACCTGGCCGAGAGACGCGGCTGCGACGGGGGTGTCGTCGAACCAGGTGTACACCCGCTCGAGCGGCATGCCCAGCTCGGCCTCCGCGAGCGCCCGGATCTGCGGGGTGGGCACGGCGGGGACCTCGTCCTGCAGCCCCTCCAGCTCGGCCGTGATCTCGGGCGGGAGCAAATCGAGGCGCGAGGACATGAACTGCCCGACCTTGATCATGAGCCCGCCGAGTTCGACCGCAAGCGTATGGAACCGCCGCGCGAACCGCTGCATGCGGCGGGCGCGCGTGCGCTCCGCGACGGAAGACAGCCCGAACCGCGGAAGCACGAGCTCGAACCACCAGATCGCCACGAACTCACGGCTCGCGAACGACAGGATGCGGCGGTACCGGGCTCGGTGAGGACCCTGTGCCGCCGCTGCCGTCATCGCGTCATCCTTCCGCCGTTCCGCGCCGGACGCCGCACGACGCGGTCAGTCCTGGGCGAGGATCGTGTACAGCCTACGGCGGGCCTCGTCGAGCACCTCGATGGCCTGCTGCACCTGCTCCGGGGAGCCGCTGCGCCCGACCTGCGCGGCCGCGGCGGCGAGGTCGACCCCGGCCTTGGGCAGAGCGCTGTACCGGGCGTCGCGGCCGCGGTCCTTGTCGGAGGACGGCACCCACGGCGGGGTCTCGGTGCTCTCCGCGGCGACGGCCCGGCCGGCCTCGGTGAGGGCGTAGGTCTTGCGACCGTTCTGCTCCTCGGCCTCGATCAGCCCCTCGTCGGCGAGGAGCTGGAGCGTCGGGTAGACGGAGCCGGCGCTCGGCTTCCAGGTGCCGCCGCTGCGCTCGGCGATCTCGTTGATGATCTGGTAGCCGTGCATCGGTCGCTCGGTGAGGAGCGAGAGCACGGCGGCGCGCACGTCGCCGCGGGCCATGCGGGACCCGCCGGAGGGACGCGACTCGAACGACTTGCGGAGCTGGTCCATCGCCTCGAACAGCGCGCCGGCCGGGCCCTGCGCACCGCCGAAGAGGTTGCCGAGGCCGCCGACGAAGTCGCCGCCGTTGCTGCCGTTGCCGTTGCCGCCGAACGGGGTGGAGGGGAATGCGTTGTTCATGATGACCTCCCAGTCGTGAACGATAGTCAACGATATATCGTTAACGCTGAATGCGGGGTGGGAACGCCGGCGCACCCGCCCGGTCGTCGCCTTCCGGCGCGAGCCTGGCGCGCTCCACAGGAAGGGATGGTTGGCTGGAACCTCCGGCGGGGGAGATTCGGGCCGGTCACGATCACAGGGGGATGACGTCCATGAGCAGTACGACCGGGGACGGCGCGGCCGAGGGCCGCGTGCGGGTGAGCGTCGTGGTGCCGGTTTTCCGGCCGAAGGCGTCGTTCGACGACCTCATCGCCTCGCTCGACGCGCAGACGCTGCCGGCGGGGTCCTTCGAGGTCCTGCTCTGCGACGACGGCTCCGGAGAGGAGACGGCCGCGCGGCTCGAGAGCATCGCGAAGGGCCGTCCGCACGTGCGCGTGCTGTCGCTGCCGCACTCCGGGTGGCCGGGCACTCCGCGCAACCGGGGTGTCGAAGAGGCCAGAGGGACGTACGTGCAGTTCGTCGATCAGGACGACCGCCTCTACCCGCGAGCGCTGGAGCGGCTGTGCGACTACGCGGACGAGAACGGCTCCGATGTCGTGGTCGGCAAGGAGGTGGGCGTCGGACGGAAGCTGCCCGCCAAGATCTTCCAGCGCGACATCCCGCGCGCGGTGCTCGGGGAAGACCCGATCCTGGAGATGCTGACACCGCACAAGATGTTCCGGACCGCCTTCCTGCGGGAGAACGGCATCCGCTTCCCTGACGGGAAGGTGCGACTCGAGGACCATCTCTTCGTGATGCAGGCGTACTTCGCCGCCGACACGATCTCGGTGCTCGCGAGCGAGCCCTGCTACGCGTGGGTGAAGGAGCCGGGGAGCGCGAGCTCGGCCCGCATCGAGCCGGAGTCGTACTTCCCGCATCTGGAGACCGTGCTCGACGTGGTCGAGGCGAACACCGAACCGGGGAAGGTGCGGGATCGGCTGCTGCGGCACTGGTTCCGCGGCAAGATCCTCAACAGGATCGCCGGGCGCCGGATGGTGAAGTATCCGGCGGAGTACCGCGACCGTCTGCTGGATGTGGTGGTGCCGCTCGCGCAGCGTCGCTTCGGACCCGGCGTGGACGCGGGGCTGTCGTTCCCGCAGCGCATCCGGGCCGCTCTGCTGCGCGCCGATCGCCGCGACGATCTGCTCGCCTTCGCCGCGTTCGAGGCCGAGACGACCTGTACCGCCGCCGTGACCGCGGCGCGCTGGTCGCGGGGAGGGCTCCAGCTGACCGTGCGCGTCCGCGTGCGTCGGAACGGCGAAGAGGCGTTCGTGTTCGAGACGGTCGGCTCGGCGGATCATCTGCTGTCCCTGCCGCTGTCGGCGACCGAGGACCTCCCGCCAGGACTGCTGAACGCCCGCAAGGAACGCCGCGCCGACCGCGTCGACATCGTCGCGCAGGACACGCCGGCGCCGGGGCAGCCCGCGGAGTCCACCGCGGGTTCGGAGCGCAAGGTCGGCGGGCGCCGCCCGAAGCGCCTCGACGCGGTGCCCATCGCCGTGGACCCCATGAAGGTGTTCCGCGAGGACGGTGGGCGCGACGCCGATCTGTCGGTCGCGGTCCGCCTGGCCGGCTGGGTGTTCACGGCGCCGCTGACGGCCGCCCCGGACGTGGTCGCACACCTCGGCCGCTCGCCCCTTCTCGCGGGCCGGCGGGTCGAACTCGTGCGGAACGACGACGGCAGCCTGCGCCTGCACCGGCAATGGCCCGGAGGCGCCTGGCGTGACGCCCTGGCACGCACCGCGCGACGCGTGCGCTCCCGCCTCCGCCGCTGATGCCGTCGATTGCCATATCGAACGATTAACGATAGATTCTCGTTGTTCTTCGATAGCTCTCGGAGGTGTCCCCATGACGAAGGCGACGATCACAGCACTGCGTATCCTTCTCACTGTCGCCCTCGCCGGGTCGGTGGCGGTGCAAGCGCTGATCCTGCCTCTGCTGTGGCTCGACCTCGCTGACGAGCAGCTCTGGGGACGGATCACCGTCGTGGTGCTGCTCGGGGCCGGCATCGTCACACTGCAGGTGGTGGGCGTGTGCGTCTGGCTCCTCCTCACGAGCGTCCGGCGCGGAGCGATCTTCACGGCATCCTCGTTCGGACCCATCAATGTCATCATCGGGGCGATCCTCGCGGCTGCCGTGCTCACCTGGGCTCTGGCTGCGGTCTTCGCCGCCGGCACCGTCGCTCCCGGGGTGGTCGCTCTGGTCGGCGGCGCGGGCGTGGTCATCGCGGGGGCGGCGCTGCTCGTCGTGGTGATGAAGACCCTGCTCCGCCAGGCGATCGAGCGCGACGCCGAGGCACGAGCATTGCAGACCGAACTCGATGATGAGGTGATCTGATGGCTGTCGTCGTCGACATCGATGTGATGATGGCCCGCCGCAAGATCGGCGTCGGCGAGCTGGCCGAACGCATCGGCATCACCCCGACCAACCTCGCAGTGCTCAAGAACGGGCGCGCGAAGGCCGTGCGCTTCACGACGCTCGACGCCCTGTGCGCGGCGCTGGACTGCCAGCCCGGTGACCTCCTGCGCTGGGTACCGGACGAAGGCTGACCACACCCCGTCAGGCCGCGACATCGAAGCGCGCCCGTCCGCCCAGCCGGGGCATCCGCCGCGGATCGACCCACGCCGGCGGGAGGAACCATGGCCGACCGGCCACGCCGGAACCCTCGATGACGATCTCCCAGCCGTTGTCATGGATGCGGTGGTGACAGGTCTCGCAGAGCAGGATCCCGTTCGAGAGGTCGGTCGGACCTCCATCCCGCTGCCACCAGCGGAGGTGATGAGCCTTCGTCATCCCCGGGGGAAGCCCGCACATCGCGCACCCGCCATCCCGCTCGGCCAGCGCCAGGCGTTGGGCTCGAGTGAAGAGGCGCTTCTCGCGACCCCAGTCCAGGACCTCGCTCGCACCGCCGAGGACGCAGGGGATGACGCCCCCGCTGGCCGCCATCCGCCGCACGGCACCGATGTCGATCACCTGGTCAAGCCCGTCGATCGTCGCCGACCCGGTTCCTGCCTGCAGGTCGTCCAGCGATACCCGGACGATCACCGTCGCGCCGGCGAGCGGGAGCCGATCTCCCTCACACCCGAGCACGTGCGCGCAGAAGAGGGACAGCGCGTCAGCCTGAATCATCGCGACGGAGCGCCGGTCTGCGTCAGCCGCCGCGCCATCGGGAGTGTCGATGCGGGCGGCGAACACGGCGGACACATGTCCACGGATCGCCGTGACGACCGGCGCCGCGGTCTCGGCATCGAGCTGCGCGTGCAGGTGCACCATGCCGTCTCGCTCGAAGATGCGCAGTCCGCGCCGGCTGCGCTGCTCTTCCGCGCGCGGCGCCACGCCGTCGGGGTCCAGCCAGGCCTCGGCGCGGAGGACGAGCTTGCGCACGGCGTCAAGCTCGAGCCCTTCGGCGGCGGCGGTCAGCACACGCTCCGCCTCAGCGATGCGCTCTGCTCCCGCAGCCACGCGGCAGCGGTCCAGCAAAGCGACGAGGAGTGCCGCCGCCGGGGCGCCGAGCGCACCCGACGCGAGCGCCTCGCGAAGGAGCGGATACCGCGCGGGCAGCGGCGCACCGAGCAGATCGCTCCGCGGGGCGGTCGCCTCTCCGACCTTCACCAGGCGCTGCGCCTCTCCCGTCGAAATGCCTGTCATCGCGGCGATGAGCTTCGCCGCCGTGCGGTACCCACGTTGCTTCGCCAGGCTGTCGGCCCCGAGCTCCGCGCGTGACTCCCGGGCGATGCCGGCGGCCACGTCGACGTGCAGTGCATCGAGCCGGCGCTGCAGGAGTCCGATCGCGTCGGCGACGTCGACGAGCTGCGCGCGGGAGAGCTCAGACGCATCGCCCGCAGAGTCCCACGCCTCGTCGAGACGCTCCATCGCCTCGCGCAACCCGGACATTTTCGACATGTTTCATTTTATCTCCGAGTGGCCCGACTTTCGAAGATTTGTTCTAACGGATGCTGGCATTCCGCCCGGGCCGACAGGACACCTCGCCCTCGATCCGACGCAGGCCCCCACCCGTTCACCTCGCCGCATCCTCGCGTTCATGCCGCGTGCTTTCCTTGAGTGCGGACGCGCGACCGCGCTCACGAAACCAGACAATCTTTGTGCCTTCACCACAAGAACCGGTAGTGTCGCATCGACACACCTCGAAGGCGAGAAAGGGACGAACATGGCCGACAGGCAGCAGAGGCGCTGGGCGCTCATCGGATTGACGGCCGCGGCGGCGATCGCGCTCACCGGATGCACGGCGGGCGGCGACGCAGACGCGGACGGCGGCGGCAGCGACAGCGGCTCCGGCGACACCCTCATCGTCTACACGAACTCGAACAGCGACGGCCGTGGTGAGTGGATCACCGAGAAGGCGGCGGACGCGGGCATCGACATCGAGATCGTGGGCCTCGGCGGCGCCGACCTGACGAACCGCATCATCGCGGAGAAGAACAACCCCGTCGGCGACGTGGTCTTCGGCCTGAACAACATGTTCTTCGAGCAGCTCAAGACCGAAGAGGCCATCACGGCCTACGAGCCGGCCTGGAGCGGCGAGGTGCCCGCGGACGCCGGTGACCCGAAGGACGGCGCGTTCTGGCCGCTCGTGGAGCAGGCGATCGTCACGGTCTACGACGAGAACCGCATCACCGACGCACCCACCGACCCCGACGACCTGTACACCGAGGAGGAGTACGCCGGCCGCTACGAGGTCAACCCCGCGCTCGGCCAGGCCACCCCGCAGCTCGTGCTCGCCAGCATGCTCACCCGTCACCTCGACGAGGACGGCGACCTCGGCGTGAGCGACGAGGGCTGGGACCTGGTGAAGTCGTATTACGCCAACGGCTCCCCCGCCGTGGAGGGCACAGACCTCTACGCCCGCATCACCCGCGACGAGGTGGACTACGGCGTGCTGCCGTCGAGCGGCATCTCCGCCCGCGACGAGGAGTACGGCACCAGCACCGGGATGATCGTCCCTGAGTACGGCGTCCCTTACGTGACCGAGCAGATCGCGCAGATCAACGGCACGGACAACGAGCACAAGGCGCAGGAGTTCATCGACTGGTTCGGCAGCGCCGAGGTGCAGGGCGAGTTCGCCGCGGAGTTCAACGCCATGCCGGTGAACGAGGGCGCGGTCGAGAAGGCCAACCCCGAGGTCGTCGAACTCATGGGCACGCTCGACCGTCAGGACATCGACTTCGGTTTCGTGAGCGAGAACCTCGGCGCCTGGGTCGAGAAGGTCACGCTCGAGTACATCGGCTGACCCGCGCAGTCCCGCACCGGCAGAGAGAGAAGACGATGATCCGTTTCGACGACGTCGAGGTCGTGTTCGGCGACCACCGTGCGGTCTCGCACCTCGATCTGGAGATCCAGGAGGGTGAGTTCTTCACCCTCCTGGGTCCGTCCGGATGCGGCAAGACCACCGCCCTGCGCACGCTCGCGGGGTTCATCGAGCCCACCGGCGGTCGGATCCACATCGCGGGTCGCGACGTGACCCGCGTGCCGAGCGAGAAGCGCGGCGTGGGCATGGTGTTCCAGAACTACGCGCTGTTCCCCAGCATGAACGTGCGGGAGAACATCGCGTTCGGCCTCTCGGTGCAGAAGGTGTCGAAGGCCGAGCAGCGGCGGCGCGTGGACGAGGTCGCCGACCGCACCGGGCTCGCCGCATCGCAGCTGGAGAAGAACGTGGCGGAGCTGTCCGGCGGCCAGCAGCAGCGCGTCGCCATCGCCCGGGCGCTCGCGCTCACCCCCAGCATCCTGCTGCTCGACGAGCCGCTGTCGAACCTCGACGCCAAGCTCCGCGTGCAGCTGCGCGAACAGCTCAAGGAGCTGCAGCACGAGGTCGGCGTGACCACCGTGTACGTCACCCACGACCAGGAGGAGGCGCTCACCCTCAGCGACCGGATCGCCGTGCTCGACGCCGGGACGCTGCAGCAGGTGGGCACGCCCGAGGAGATCTACGACCGCAGCGCCACCCCTTTCGTCTGCCGGTTCATCGGCGAGAACAACCGGCTCACGCCCGCGCAGCTCGTCGCGATCGGCGCGGGCCTCGACGCCACGGCCGAGAGCTACGTGCGGCCGGAGAAGCTGCACCTCGCGTCGCCGTCCGGGGCCACCGCCGGCAGCACGGCGTCGCTCGACGGCACCGTCGCGGAGCGCACGTACCACGGCAGCCACAGCGTCTACACGGTGTCGGCGGCCGACGGGACGCTCCGGGTGAGCGTGCCGGCCGCGGCGAGCGCGCACCGGTGGGACGTCGGCGACGCCGTGCGCATCGACGTCGACCCGCGGTGGATCCTGCAGTACCCGGCGGCGTGACATGAGCGCTCCGCAGAACGACTCCCGCCCGGTGCCGCCGCCGTCCGCGACCATGACCGACGCGCCCGGCGCCCTGACGACCGAGGCCGCCGAGGCGGGCACCGCGACGAAGCCCCGCCTCCGCCGCGGACGGCCCGGCAGCGTGCGCGCGATGCTCCGCTCGCCGCTCGCCTGGGTGACCGGCATCGTCGTGATCTGGTTCGCCGCCGCCTTCCTCGTGCTGCCGAACGCCGAGCTGCTCGCCGCGACCTTCTTCCCGGACGGCCAGTTCAGCATCCGCGCCGTCGAGAAGCTGCTCGGCAGCGAGCGCGCGCTGAAGACGCTCGGCAACAGCTTCCTCCTCGCGATCACGCTGTCCGTCACGGTCAACGTCGTCGGGGTGTTCATCGTGCTGGTGACGCAGTACTTCCAGGTGCGCGGCGCCAAGCTCCTCTGGCTCGGCTACGCCACGACCCTGATCTACGGCGGCATCGTGCTCGCCGCCGGCTACAACTTCATCTACGGCAAGTTCGGCTTCATCACGAACCTGATGGTGAACATCTGGCCGGACATGAACCGGGACTGGTTCTCCGGTTACTTCGCGGTCGTGTTCGTGATGACCTTCGCGACGACGACGAACCACATGCTGTTCCTGTCCTCGTCGCTCGGCAAGGTGGACTACGCGTCGATCGAGGCCGCGAAACTCATGGGCGCCTCGACGTGGACGATCCTGCGCCGCATCGTGCTGCCGGTCATGAAGCCGATGCTCTTCGCCGTCACGGTGCTGACGTTCCTCATCGGCCTCGGGGCCCTGACCGCGCCGCTCGTGCTCGGCGGGCCGGACTTCCAGACCGTCGCGCCCCTCATCATCGACCTGTCGCGCAGCCCGATCACGCGTGACATCGCGGCGCTGCTGGCGATCGTGCTCGGTGTCGCGACGATCATCCTGCTCGCGATCATGAACCGAGCCGAGAAGTCCGGTGTGTACTTCTCGGTCGCGAAGGTGGCGACGCCGATCCAGAAGCAGCGGATTCGCAACCCGTTCGCGAACGCCGTCGTGCACGTGGTCGCCTACCTGCTCTGGGTGATCTACCTCATCCCGGTCGTGCTCATCGTGATCTTCTCGTTCGTGGACGCGCGGAGCATCCTCGCCGGGTCCATCACGCTCGACAGCTTCACACTCGACAACTACATCACCGTGTTCTCCAGCGCGGCGGCCCTCCGACCGTTCATCGTGAGCGTCGTCTACAGCGCCCTCGCCGCGGTCATCGTGGTGGGCGGGCTGCTGTTCGTCGCGCGGATGATGCAGCAGCACCGCAACCTGCTCACCACGGCCATCGAGTACGTGCTGCACATCCCGTGGATCCTGCCGATCGTGCTGATCGCGCTGGCCTTCGTGATGGCGTTCGACGCCCCGCAGCCGCTCGTGGGCAACATCGTGCTCACGGGGACGCCGGTCCTGCTGCTCGTCGCGTACATCTGCGTGAAGATCCCGTTCACGCTGCGGCTGCTCAAGGCCGGGTTCGCGTCCGTGCCGGACTCCCTGGAAGACGCCTCGCGCATCCTCGGCGCCCGCTCGCTGACCACGTTCCGGCGCGTGCTCATCCCCCTCGTGCTGCCGACCGCAGCCGCGATCACGGCGCTGAACTTCAACAGCCTGCTCGACGACTACGACGCCGCGATCTTCCTCTACCACCCGCTGTACAAGCCGCTCGGCGTCGCGATCCAGGAGAGCACGCGCGGGGAGAACAACCTCGACGCGATGCCCATCACGTTCGTCTACACCGTGCTGCTCATGATCATCATGGGTGTCACCATGTATCTCGTGTATGGACGAGGTTCGCGCGCCGGAGCGCCCCGCCGACGGAAGCAGCGCGCATGAGCGGGGCGGATGCCGGGACGCCCGCGCTGCGGGTCACGATCAGCGACGTCGCCGCGGCGGCCGGGGTGTCGCGAGCCACGGCGACCAGAGCGTTGAAGGGCGAGGGCCGGTTCGCGCCGGAGACGCAGGAGCGCATCCTGGAAGCGGCCGAGCGGCTCGGATACGTGCGCAACACGATGGCCGCGGAGCTCGCCGCCGGACGCACCGGCACCGTCGGCCTCATGCTGCGCGACGCGAGCAACCCCGCGTACGGTCTCCTCTTCTCCCGGTTGCAGGAGGAGGCGCACCAGCGCGGCCTCGACCTCGTGACCGTCACGATCGGCGCCGACGAACAGGGCGCCAAGCAGGTGAACGCGCTGCACCGGCTGCTCGGCATGCGCGTCGCGGGACTCATCGTCGCCACCGGCGGCATCTCCGCCGCGCAGCTCGAGCCGTTCGCCGATCAGGTGCCGATCCTCCGTGCCGGGCGCGTGGAGTCGGCGGGCCGTATCCACACCGCCCACTATGACGACGAGGGGCACGGACGTCTGCTCGCGGAGCACATCGTCGCGCTCGGGCACCGGACCGTCGTCGTGCTCGCCGGAAGCCCCGAGGCCTCGTACCCCGAGCACCTGCGCGCGCTCGCGATGCGGGAGGTGCTGACCGCGGCCGGCGTCGCCGTGACGATGATCTCGGCCGGCGCGCGTCCCGAGGACGGCGTCGACGAAGCCCTCGCCGCCGTGCGGGCCGGGGCGACCGCGGTGATGTGCGCCTCGGACTACCGGCAGCTCGCCGTCATGCGCGCCGCCCGCGCGGCCGGGCTCCGCGTGCCGGAGGACGTGAGCGTGACCGGGTGCGACGGCATCCTGCCCGGCGCCGATCTACTCGGGCTCACCACCCTGCGGATCCCCGTAGAGGCGGTGGCCGCGGCCGCCGTCGAGACCATGCAGCAGCTGCTCACCGCGGACGAGCCGGAGACGCTCGTCCGCCGCTCGTTCACGGGAGCCCTCGTCCCCGGCTCCACGGCCGCCGCCGTCTGACATCTGCCCCGACCTGCCTCCGTCCGCCGACCAGGAAGAGACATGATCCTCACCGAACACCCTCGCCCGTCGCACACCTTCGTGCACATCTCCGACACGCACCTGCCCGGTGAGCGGTCGCCGCTGTACGGCAGCGGGGCCGACGCCGACGCGAACCTGGCGGAGATGCTCGACCGGCTCGTCGCCTCGGGGCTCCGACCCGACGCGCTGCTGTTCACGGGAGACCTGACGGACCGGGGCGATGCCGCCGCCTACAAGCGCCTGCACGAGCTCGTGGCGCCTGCCGCCGAGGCGCTCGGCTGCGAGGTCGTGTGGGCGGCCGGCAACCATGACGACCGCCGTGCCATGCGATCGGAGCTCGGACTCGCGGGGGCGGGTGATGAGCCGATCGTCGAGGTGCGGTGGTTCGGGGGGATGCGCGTCATCGTCGTCGATTCGACCGTGCCCGGCGCGCATTGGGGGGAGGTGCCGTCGTCGCAGCTGGATCGGCTGGAGGGAGAGCTGTCGACGGCGGCACCGCAGGGCACGCTGCTGCTCATCCACCATCCGCCCCTGCCGACGGTGCTCGACCTCGCCGTGACGGTCGAGCTGCGGGATCAGGACGCGCTGGCCGCGGTGCTGCGGGGGTCGGACGTGCGGGGCATCCTGTCGGGGCACGTGCACCATCCGTCGTTCGGCACCTTCGCCGGGATCCCCGTGGCCGTCGCCTCGTCGAGCGCGTACGGACAGGACCTCGCGCAGCCCGTGGGTGCCACCCGCGGACAGGACGCCGCGCAGGGCTACAACCTCGTGCACGTGTACGCCGACACCATCGTGCACTCCGCCGTCTCGCTCGAACGCGGGGCCGATGTCGGCGAGCCGGTCGCCGCCGACGAGGCCGGACGACGGATCGCCGGTGTCGGGATCGACTGGCGCGACTAAGCGGTCACGAGGTCGTCATCGGCGTCACCTCGACGTCGATCGAGCCGAACGGGAACGGGCTGAACACGGTCCAGGAGTCGCCGGTGAACTGCTCGAGCGGGATCAGCGCGAACCAGACGTGCGAGACGACGATCGCGACCACCACGAACAGTCCGACTCCGCGCAGGGTCCACTCCAGGGTGCGAAGCGCCGCGCGCTCGTCAGTCGCCTTGATCACGCGACCGAGCGCGAGCAGCACGGTGACGGCGATGGCGATGTAGACGAGGGGGCTCGGCGCGAGCGTGAGCTGGATGCACTGCGGAGCCTCGTCGACCGGCTGACCCGCGGAGTCGATGAACCCGCCGTTCGCGTCGACCCCGCCGGGGCAGATGCCTTTGCTGGCGGTCATGAACACGGGGTAGAGGAATGCGGTGATCAGCGACCAGAGGAGGACGCGGCGGATCGCGGCGATGACCACGGCGCCGGGGAGCGCGGCGGGTGCCGTGTCCGGGGAGGTGGAGGGGGCTTGCGACGCCATGCGGGGCTCCTCTCGGGGCGGTCGTGTTCATCCTGGCGGATGTGAGGGACGGGTGGAAGGGGCGCGGGGTGGGCGACTTGCGCATCAGTCCTAGGCTGGAACGTCTGCCTCCTCTCTGAGACGCCTTCCCCTGGAGCTCCATGTCTGCAACGACGATCGACGACCGCGCCCGCTATCGCGCCCACCCCTCGGTGCTCGACGCGCTGAAGAACCCGCGACTGCTGACGCGGGAGGTGCTGGCCGGGCTCGTCGTCGGGCTCGCGCTCATCCCGGAGGCGATCGCATTCTCGGTGATCGCGGGCGTCGACCCGAAGGTCGGCCTGTTCTCGTCGTTCATCATGGCGGTGTCGATCGCGTTCCTCGGCGGGCGACCCGCGATGGTGACCGCGGCGACCGGTGCCGTGGCGCTCGTGATCGCTCCGGTCGCGCCGACGTACGGCCTCGACTACTTCATCGCGACGGTCATCCTCGCCGGGATCTTCCAGGTGGTCCTCGGGGTGCTCGGCGTCGCGAAGCTGATGCGGTTCATCCCCCGCAGCGTCATGGTCGGGTTCGTGAACGCGCTCGCGATCTTCGTGTTCAGCTCGCAGTTCCCGCAGCTCATCGACGTGCCGTGGCTGGTGTATCCGCTGGTGGCGCTCGGCATCGTCGTGATGCTCGTGATGCCGAAGCTCACCAAGATCGTGCCGGCGCCGCTCGTGTCGGTCATCATCGTGACGGGCGTCGTGCTCGCCTTCGGGATCACGGTGCCGACGGTCGGCGATCAGGGCGAGCTGCCTCGGAGCCTGCCGTCGCTGTTCATCCCGAACGTTCCGCTGACGTGGGAGACGTTCACGATCATCGCGCCCTTCGCGCTCGGCGTCGCGCTCGTCGGGCTCATGGAGTCGCTGCTCACCGCGAAGCTCGTCGACGAGATCACCGACACCCACTCGAACAAGACCCGCGAGTCGTGGGGGCAGGGCGTCGCGAACGTGTTGTCCGGCATGTTCGGCGGCATGGGCGGGTGCGCCGTGATCGGTCAGACGATGATCAACGTGAAGGCGTCGGGCGCGCGGACCCGCATCTCGACGTTCTGCGCCGGGATCTTCCTGTTCCTGCTGGTGGTCGTGTTCGGCGACTTCGTCGGGATGATTCCGATGGCGGCGCTCGTGGCCGTGATGATCATGGTCGCGATCGGAGCGTTCGACTGGCACAGTGTGCGGCCGTCGACGCTGAAACGGATGCCGAAGAGCGAGACGTTCGTGATGGTGGCGACCGTGGTGCTGGTGCTGATCACGCACAACCTGGCGGTGGGGGTCGTCGGTGGGGTGCTCGTTGCGTCCGTACTGTTCGTGCGGCGGGTGGCGCACTTCGTTTCGGTTCGTCGGGTTCTGGGACCGGCTGGCGATGTGGTGACGTATGTCGTGGAGGGGGAGTTGTTCTTCGCGTCGAGCAATGACCTGACGACGTTGTTCTCCTATACGGAGGATCCCGAGCGGGTGGTGGTGGATCTGTCCGAGTCGCATGTGTGGGATGCGTCGACCGTTGCGGCTATGGACGCGATCGAGACGAAGTATGCCGCGTTGGGGAAGACGGTGGAGATCGTCGGGATGAATGAGAGCAGCCAGCAGATGCGTGGGCGGTTGACGGGTGGGTTCGAGTAGGCGGCCGGGCGCGGACCACACGATCATGCGAATGGGTGATAGGGCTTTCGGTCTCGCGGTGCAAGCAGGTCCCAGAGAGAGTTCGGAACCACTGGTCGATAACCAGGATGAGTGAACGACAGCAAGAGCGAAAGCTGCCCCAGCAAGACCTCCACCGGACTCTCGAGAACGAGATCGTCCTGCGAATTCCACCACCTGAAGTTTGGAGGCACCTGCTCAGGAGCGTTCGGAACTCCGTTCACCCGGCTGAGCCAGGAGTCAGGAACCCACGCGCCGGTGTGCGCGAAGTGGTATGACATCCGAAGGCTGCCAGGATCATTGCCGCCACCGAGCAATCGCGGGTGCGAAAGAGTATGCCGAAACCAGCCAAGCACGCGCTCCGCTCGTTCGAAATGATGGTCTCGGCGCCAGCCTTTCGAGTACTGTTTTGAATCGATAAGCACAAGATGGTCCTGCTGCAGCCCTCGTCGACTCGATGCATAACGGGGAGATGCCACTTGATACTCACGTAGGAAGAGCGCGACATCCACGTCGCCCCCGAAACCCGTAAGCGGCACCCGAGGATCTGGGACAACGTTCAGGTACGGCGCATCACGCTTTCCCAGATCTAGACCAAGGAAAAGCACCGAGCCGCCTGCCGCCGCGTTGACTTGCGCTGCCAGAATGTCAGCGATCAGCAATTCGCCGCCAACCCCGCGCTGGTCGTCCGACCACGACTGTGGGCTACCGAAAGACCGGCACCCCTTCTTGATGAGCACCTCGAAGCGGAGGTCGTCCTCGGTTACCGTCAGCAACGAGTGGTTGCCCATCTGTCGGGTCCTCTCTGAGCATTCTGCTCTCTCCGCACCATGTCAACTGTCGCGATGCTCCACGAACTCTGTCATCGGTCCCACCCTAGTGAGATCAACCTCCGCCATGATCATTAGATGGACATCAATGGAGCGCCCTCGGACAAGACAGTCCTGCTCTTCCTGCACGGCGTCGGCGACGGGGATACCGACAACCAATGGCGGAATCAACTCGCCGCGACACTTCAACAGCTGGGGTATCCGCATCTCGGCGAGGTCACAATCATCGCGCCGAACAACACCTTGAGCAGGATGCGGCCGTTTGGGAGATGCTCGTCGAAATCGAGGCAGAGGTCCGTCGCGAGCACGAGCGACTGGATGGATTTTCCGACGAGGGCGCTTCCGTGCTCAAAGAGCTGAAGCGCAAGATCACAGCCGTCGAGCGCGCGTTGGTCTTCATGCCAGAGAACGGCCTGGAGCCCGGAGCCCCAGAGCAAGAAGCAGACAACGTCGCGACGTTGCTGTGAGCTGAAGGAAGACGTCATTCACCCACGCTCGCGACAATTTGACCGGAGGACATTGATGGAAAAGGAAGTCAAGCGTGCCCAGCGTGCCCGCGCCGCTCTGGAGATTCTCCGCCAACGCGTCCCCGAAGGAACGTATCTCCCTGTCTCCACGATCTGGGCAGCGTGCCTTGAACGCGTCCCGCTCACGCCGTATGAGTCGGAGCTGAAGTCGCACAACCGGCCGCGGGGTGAGATCGACTGGCGATGGTCCAGCGCGGACCTCGTCGCGGCGGGGTGGCTCCGCAAGAACCCCTCCGGAATTGGCGAGTGGGCGATCACTCAGGAAGGCGTCGACGCACTGAATGCTCACCAGGGAGACGCGCTTCTTCTCGAGGCACAGCGCCGATACTCACTCGGACGTGCGCGACTCCGCGACGAGATCGACCAAGCGCTGCCTGAGCGGTGGGTCAGCACTGACAGCGCTCAGCGGAAGCTTCTCGCGGCTGCTGACGTGATCGTTCAGGAGGGACTCCGCAAGGGGATGTCCGCCTTCGCTCCCGGGCGGGAGGTGTGGAGCAGCGAGAACATCCGCGAAGTTCGTGCCATCTGGAACTCGGCGGAAGCAACCGAGGGACAGGGCTTCACGGGCAACCTCGCGATCCAGTTTGCCGACGCTACAGATGATCAGCGCCTTCTGATGGCCGAGGTCATCACACTTCAGGTGCTGCCGATCGGCTGGATCATCGGCCACGCCAAGAAGCGGGAGCGCGTCGAGTCAATGCTGAAGACGATGCGGCATCCGGTCGAAATCCCCCAGGTCTTCGACGAGGCATTCGGCGGCGGTGCGTTCAACCCGGGTCAGGGGATGCAATCACACGTCAACAAGGCGATCACCGTCATCCTCGATGTTCTCCTTGCGTGGACCGAACTCAGTGATGAAGAACAGGTCGCAGCGTTGGAGGATCCCCGAAAATGGCGTGATGTCGTGTTGGGCTCCGACACGGCTTTCCCGACCCAGCGGTATGCGCTGCTGTACCTGGTGCACCCCGGCTTCTTCGGACCGATCGTCTCGACGGATCATCGTCGTCTCATCCGAGAGGCATTCATCGGCGAGATCGGCGGGGAGTTCTCCGACGACGCAGACTCAGACCTGCAGCGCATCCAGATCGCCCTTCAGCTCAAGGCGGGCAAGCCGGTGACTGTGTACGACGAGCCGCTTCGCGACCGTTGGCACCCTGATGCGAAGAAAGGCGGCACCGCACTTCCGCTGGATGACGATGAAACCGACGATGTCGTGAGCACGAACCCCCGAGGCTTCGTCCCCGCCGAGATCGACCTCGCCGAACTCGCGGACTCGACCCACCTGCACGAGGCCTGGCTCGGCAAGGTCGCGAGCGCCCTTCATCGCCGCGGCCAGGTGATCCTCTACGGCCCTCCCGGAACGGGCAAGACGTATGTCGCTCGCGCGCTGGCCGACCGACTCGGCAAGCCCGGCAGCGTCGTGAAGCGCATTCAGTTCCACCCGTCGTACACCTACGAGGACTTCTTCGCCGGCTACCGACCGGTGACGGATGCCGCGGGGCAGCTGTCTTTCTCCCTCACGCGCGGGCCGCTGCGAGAGATCGCGGACGAGGCCCGAAAGAACCCTGATGTGCCGCACGTGCTGATGATCGATGAGATCAACCGGGCGAACCTCAGCAAGGTGTTCGGTGAGCTGTACTACCTGCTCGAGTACCGAGACGATGCGATCGACGTGCTCTACGCCGGGTCGGGCGATGATGGCGGGAAGTCTTTCAGCCTCCCCGCGAACGTGCTGATCATCGGAACGATGAACACCGCCGACCGGTCGATCGCACTGCTCGACTCGGCGATGCGCCGCCGGTTCGCTTTCTTCGAGCTGCATCCGGATGTCGCTCCTGTGAAGGGCATCCTCGGGCGGTGGGCGGAACAACATCCGCAGACACTTCCGGTCGCCGAGCTGTTCGAGCTGCTGAACGAGAGCATCCGCGATCGCGAGGACCGCATCGGCCCGAGCCATCTGCTCCGCAAGGACGACCTGAGCGAGGCGGACCTGCGCGCCGTGTGGGAAGAGAGCATCCTGCCTCTGCTCGAAGAGCGGCACATCGGCACGGGTGTCGACGTACACGTGAAGTACGGGCTGGATGCTCTGCTCGCGACCGTCACGGTGAGCGCGGACCCATCGCCTCAGACATGAACGCCGTACTGGCCGAGCCTCGTATCGAGGAGATCACGGAGAAGGGCGAGTCCTTGGTCGGGCTCACTGCGTCACAAGCGGCGCGTCTGCAGGAGCTGCGATTCTGTCGGGTCTCGCCAACGACGGATCTCGGCATCTGGCGGGTCACGGACGTGACGCGCGTCGGTGTGGTCGCGATCGATGACGTGCGTCTGATCGTGCGCCCGAAGACGCCGCTCCGAAGTCTTATCTTCATGGCCTCGTACTCAGGCTTGCAGGCGGAGGTGGATGATGCGTCGTTTTCCTTCGAGGCCGATCAGGATCTGCCTGCCGCGCTGGCATCCGCGTTGCTGCGGGCAGTCGGAGAGGCGACGGGCCGAGGGCTACTCAAGGGATACGTCTCCGTCGAGGAGACGCGCACCGTGATCCGCGGCCGCTGGGACATCGCGCGGCAGCTCAAGGTGCGGCCGGGTATTCCCGTGCCGGTGGAGCTCACCTACGACGACTACACCGAAGACGTTCCCGAGAACAGGATTCTCAAGGCTGCGCTGCGCGCGTTGGTGCGGTTGGACCAGCTTCCGGGGCGGGTGGTCGACAAGCTCGGTCCGCTGCTGGGGTTGTTCTCCGAGGTATCCGATCTGCGTGCGACGGGCCCGGTCATGCTGCCCGCGGAGTCACGGTTGAACGCGCACTACCAGCCGGCACTCCGCCTCGCCCGATGGGTTCTCGAGGCGACATCGTGGGCACACCCCGAGGGTGCGAGCTCGGGGTCCGCGTTCTTGCTGAACGTTGCGAAGATGTACGAAGACTTCGTCGGGCGGGTTCTTCAGGCGACGCTGCATCCGGAGGGGTTCGACGTCGACCTGCAGATGTCGGACTGGCGGTTGGACACGGATGGGAAGGTCCGGATGCGCCCGGACATCGTGATCTCGCGGGGTGGGCGAGTAATCACGGTCGCGGATACGAAGTACAAGGTGTGGGGCGAGAGCGACGGCTCGCCGCCCAACGTGGATGTGTATCAGGCGCTCGCGTATGCGGTGACGGCAGGAGTGCGCGAGGTGCATTTGCTGTATGTGTCGGGAGATGTGGGGCCGCGGCGGTATGAGATCGCGGCGACGGGAACGACAGTTGTGGCGCATGCGGTGGATATCGGTGGCGAACCGGGCGCACTGGTGAGTCGGGTGATGGAGCTCGGCGCATCGTTGGTCCCCGCTGTGGCACTCCCGCCCGGTGTCGGCATCGACCGATAGCTTGGGTATGAGCGCGACCACTAGGAATCGCGCCACGCTGCGCAGGAGACGAACACCATGGCACCGAGCACGAAAGAAGGCCAGCGCGCCGAGCTACACAAGACGATCTGGCGGATCGCGAACGATCTTCGTGGATCCGTCGACGGCTGGGACTTCAAGTCCTACGTGCTCGGCATGCTCTTCTACCGATTCATCTCCGAGAATCTGACGGCATACATCAACAAAGGCGAGCACGAGGCGGGCGACGCTGAGTTTGACTACTCCCGGCTCCCGGACACTGCTGCCGAGCTCGGTCGGGAAGAGACGGTGGCCGAGAAAGGCTTCTACATCGTCCCGTCGGAGCTCTTCGCGAACGTCCGCGCTCGGGCGGCATCGGATGAGAACCTCAACGAGACGCTGGAGCGGGTCTTCAAGAACATCGAGGGTTCGGCTCTCGGCACGGACAGCGAAGACGATGTGAAAGGTCTCTTCGACGACCTCGACGTCAACAGCAACAAGCTCGGTGCCACGGTCCCAAAGCGCAACAAGACGCTGGTCAAGCTGCTGGACGCCATCGGCGACTTGCCACTCGGCGATCTGCAGGACAACTCGATCGACCTGTTCGGCGACGCCTACGAGTACCTCATGCAGATGTACGCGGCCAACGCCGGAAAGTCGGGCGGCGAGTACTACACACCACAGGAAGTCTCTGAGCTGCTGGCACGCATCACGGTGCTCGGCAAGACCTCGGTGAACAAGGTCTACGACCCGGCCGCGGGTTCCGGCTCGCTGCTGCTGAAGTTCGCGAAGGTGCTCGGCAAGGAGAACGTCCGCGACGGGTTCTACGGTCAGGAGATCAACCTGACGACGTACAACCTCGCCCGGATCAACATGTTCCTCCATGACATCAACCACGCCGATTTCAACCTCGCGCACGGCGACACCCTTATCGACCCGGCGCATCGGGATGACGAGCCATTCGAGGCGATCGTGTCCAACCCGCCGTATTCGATCCGGTGGGAGGGTGACGCGAACCCGCTTCTCATCAACGACGAGCGCTACGCACCTGCCGGCGTGCTCGCGCCGAAGTCGAAGGCGGACCTGGCCTTCACGATGCACATCCTCAGCTCGCTTGCCGTGAACGGCACGGCCGCGATCGTCGAGTTCCCTGGAGTGCTCTATCGCGGCGGGGCAGAGCAGAAGATCCGCAAGTACCTCATCGACAACAACTACGTCGATGCTGTCATCCAGCTGCCGCCGGACCTCTTCTTCGGCACGACCATCGCGACGTGCATTATCGTGCTGAAGAAATCCAAGCAAGACAACTCGGTGCTGTTCATCGATGCCTCAGCCGAGTTCACGCGCGTCGGCAACAAGAACAAGCTGACGCACGACCACCAGCAGAACGTCTTGACGACCCTTGAACAGCGCGTGGAGGAAGCGCACTACTCAGCGCTGGTCTCGAATGCGGACATTGCGGCGAATGGCTACAACATCGCCGTGTCGTCATACGTCAAGGCTGAGGACACTCGCGAGGTTGTCGACATCACGGTGCTGAATGCGGAGATCGCGCGTATTGCCGCAAGACAAGCTGAGCTTCGTACGGCGATCGATGAGATCGTTGCGGGATCTGGTGGGCCCCAGGAGAGTCGCATCGACAAGTTGATTCAAGACCATTGCCCCGGGGGCGTCGAATACAGGACGCTCGGGTCTATTGGAACTTGGTATGGAGGTGGCACCCCGTCGAAGGGGAAGCCTGAGTATTGGACGAACGGCACCATCCCTTGGATCTCGCCGAAAGACATGGGGCGCCGACTTGTCGATTCCTCTATCGATTCGATCACCGAAGCCGCGGTTCAAGGTTCAGCGACGAAACTCGTTCCACCGACATCTGTGGCGATGGTTGTTCGTTCGAGCATCCTTGACCACACGTTCCCAACCGCGATTGTGCCTGTTCCCGTAGCACTGAATCAAGATATGAAGGCCCTTGTTCCCTTCAATGACGTCTTGGTTGATTACCTCGGCCATCTTCTGGCAGCAAAGGGCCAGGAGATCCTTCGCCGAGCAAGTAAGTCCGGGGGTTCGGTGACCTCGATCAATACTCCTCAGCTCAAGGCCTTTCGGATCCCCGTGCCGCCCCTCCAGATTCAGCGTGAGATCGTGAGGATACTGGACCAGCTAACGCAGCTGCAGGCCGAGCTGGAGGCGGAGCTGGGGGCGGAGCTCGCCGCACGTCGCAGACAGTACGAGCACTACTGCCACAAGCTCCTGACATTCCCTGAGGCGGCATCATGAGTGAAACGCCCACCCGCAAGTTCGATCCGATCGCCGTCTCCGCGGAGAGCACGGTCGTTGCGGAGTACATTCCCGATCCCACCCAGGCGACGGCGTACCAGTCGGAGGCCGACCTCGAACGCGAGATGATCCGCCTGCTCCAGTCGCAGGCGTACGAGTACCTCCCAATCACGACGGAAGCACAGCTCGTCGCGAACCTGCGCACTCGGCTGGAGTCGCTGAACGGCATCACCTTCACCGACACGGAGTGGGACGACTTCTTCAGGAACAAGGTCGCGAGCCAGAACGACGGCATCGCCGAGAAGACGATCCGCGTCCAGGAGGATCACGTTCAGATCCTGACGCGCGAAGACGGTTCGACAAAGAACGTGATGCTCATCGACAAGAAGGACATCCACAACAATCATCTGCAGGTCATCAACCAGTACGAGATCGGGCAGGGCGAAGGCGGAGCGCAGCACGCGAACCGCTACGACGTCACCGTCCTGGTCAACGGCCTTCCGATGGTGCACATCGAACTCAAACGCCGTGGCGTCGACATTCGCGACGCCTTCAACCAGATCAACCGCTACCAGCGGAACAGCTTCTGGGCTGGTTCCGGTCTCTTCGAATACGCCCAGCTGTTCGTGATCAGCAACGGCACGCTGACGAAGTACTACTCCAACACCACTCGCAACCGTCACATCGATGAGAGCAAGAAGAGCTCGGGAAGCAAGAAGAAGACCAGCAACAGCTTCGAGTTCACGTCGTGGTGGGCGGACGCGCAGAACCGGCCGATCCAGGAGCTGACCGCATTCGTGAAGACATTCTTCGCGAAGCACGCGCTGCTGAACGTCCTCACGAAGTACTGCGTGCTCACCGTCGACCGCGACCTGCTGGTCATGCGCCCCTACCAGATCGTCGCGACCGAGCGGATCCTGCAGCGCGTCGACATCGCCACCAACTACAAGCGTCTCGGCACGGTCGACGCAGGCGGCTACGTCTGGCACACGACCGGTTCGGGCAAGACGCTCACGTCGTTCAAGACCGCGCAGCTCGCATCGAAGCTCGCCAGCGTCGACAAAGTGCTGTTCGTCGTCGACCGGAAAGACCTCGACTATCAAACGATGCGCGAGTATGACCGCTTCGAGAAGGGCGCCGCGAACTCGAACGCGTCAACGGCGGTCCTGAAGAAGCAGCTCGAGGACTCGAACTCGCGGATCATCATCACAACGATCCAGAAGCTCTCGAACTTCATCCGCACAAACAAGGGCCACGAGATCTACTCGGGCCACGTCGTCATCATCTTCGACGAGTGCCACCGATCGCAGTTCGGCGACATGCACACCGACATCACCCGGGCGTTTAAGCGTTACAACCTCTTCGGGTTCACCGGCACGCCAATCTTCGCCGCGAACTCTGGAACCGGCGGCAACCCCCAGCTCAAGACCACCGAGCAGGCGTTCGGCGACAAGCTGCACACCTACACGATCGTCGACGCGATCACGGACAAGAACGTCCTGCCCTTCCGGATCGACTACATCAACACCGTCAAGATCGGCGACCCGGACGACAAGCAAGTCTCGTCCATCGATACCGAGAAAGCACTACTCGACTCACGGCGCATCAGTGAGATCGTCAAGTACACGCTTGAGCACTTCGATCAGAAGACAAAGCGTGCTTCGAGCTACGAACACTCCGTCGTCACCAACGTCGCTGAGTCAGTCCGCACCGGTCGGCGTGCTGAGGCGTTACGGAAGAAGAAGCGAGTCCGCGGCTTCAACGCAATCTTCGCGACGGCATCGATCGAGGCAGCGCGCCGTTACTACAACCATTTCCAGATTCAGCAGCAGGACCTGACACCGGATCGCCGTCTGAAGGTCGGCGTCATCTTCTCCTACGGCGCCAACGATGCGCCGGAAGAGGACCTGCTCGACGATGAAGCGTTCGACACCGATGCGCTCTCAACCGACAACCGTGAGTTTTTGGAAGATGCCATCCAGGACTACAACGACATGTTCGGATCGAGCTACGACACGAGTGCGGACAAGTTCCAGAACTACTACAAGGACCTGTCGCAGCGGATGAAGAACCGCGAGATCGATCTGGTCATCGTCGTCAACATGTTCCTGACCGGCTTCGATGCCACGACGCTGAACACACTCTTCGTCGACAAGAACCTCCGATCCCACGGCCTCATCCAGGCGTATTCGCGCACAAACCGCATCCTCAACTCCGTCAAGACCTACGGCAATATCGTCTCCTTCCGAAACCTCGAGGATGCGACGAACGCGGCCCTCGAACTGTTCGGCAATAAGGATGCCCGCGGAGTCGTTCTCCTCAAGCCGTACCAGGAGTACTACGGTGACTACGTCGAGAAGGTCTCGGAGCTCCTGCAGCGGTTCCCGCTCGGCACCCAGATCATCGGAGAGTCTGCACAGAAGGATTTCATTGCCCTGTTCGGTGCCATCCTGCGACTCCAGAACATCCTCACCTCGTTCGATGACTTCGCCGGTCACGATCCGCTGACCGAGCGGCAGGCACAGGACTATCGCAGTTGGTATCTGGACTTCTATGCCGAGTACCGCAGAGACCGAGACTCCGACCGGGAACTCATCAACGACGACGTCGTGTTCGAGATCGAGCTGATCAAACAGGTTGAGATCAACGTCGACTACATCCTGATGCTCGTTGAGAAATACCGCGCCAGCTTCGGAGACGGCGAGGACAAGGAGATTCGCGCCGAGATCTCCCGCGCAGTTGACGCCAGCCCGAGTCTGCGCAGCAAGCGCGACCTCGTCGAGGACTTCGTTGACTCGGTCTCCGTGACCGGCGCCGTCGACGAACAATGGAAGGCGTTCGTGACGGCGAAGCGCGATGCCGAGCTTGAGACGCTGATCACTGCTCAGAAGCTCCGTCCCGACGAAACGCGTGCGTTCGTCGAGGCAGCGTTTCGCGATGGCCAGCTTCGAACGACGGGGACCGCCATCACGAAGATCCTTCCGCCGGTATCGCGATTTGCTGTGGACGGCGGGCATGGCGAGAAGAAGCGGACTGCCGTCGAGGCGCTTGCGCGCTTCTTCGACCGATTCTTCGGGCTGGGCTCGGGGAGCGACTCGTGAGGCCTAGCGATCGCGTGGGCGCCTCTTCTCCGCGGTACCCGTCCGCAGTGCGGTCGGAGAACCCGACGAGCAATCGCTAGCTGCCCGCAGGGCGAACGAACCGCTCCCCCGAGCTCACCTGCTGCGCCACCCGCCGCAACGCCAGCAACAACGGCTCCACCAACACCGACCCCAACACCACGTACCGCACCGCCGCCTCCGCAGACTCCCCCGGCACCCCCGCGATCTCCGCATCAGCGATCCGCCGCGCACTCGCGAGGTACTCCGCCATCACCGCCTCCGGCACCGTGAACCCGACGCGCTCCAGCCCCTGCAACGCTCGCGCGACCGCATGCAGCACCGCGGGATCACACATCCCCGGCTTCCACCCGAGCCGGGCGGCGAGCGCCTCGGCGCCGGAGAGGTCCAACGCGTCATCGGCCGGCGGCGTGATCGTGGCATGTGCGGTCCCCAGCAGCTCGTGCGGGTTCGCGGGCGGATCATCCAGCGCCGCGACCACCCGCCGCGTCTCGGCGATGCTCACACCCGCATCGAGCAGCGCCCGGATGACGCGCAGCCGCTCGACATGCTTCTCGCCGTAGAGAGCCTGTGTCGCGGAGGTGCGCTCTCCCTCGGGCAGCAGCCCCTCGCGCAGGTAGTACTTGATCGTCGGCACGGTCACGCCGGCCTGCGCTGACAGTTCGGAAATCCTCATGGCCACCCCTTGACTTCGATAGTAGCGCTATCCATTATAGATAGCATCGCTATCCAATCGAGGAGTTGCCATGTCGAAAGTCGTCACGGGCCGCATGACCCACCACCACGAGGGCGAGCTCGTCGTGTTCCACATCGGGATGCAGATCAACCGGTGGTGGCGCCCCGACCTGTGGCTGCCCGCGTTCGTTGCCATGCCGCGTATGCTCCGCGAGCTCAGCACCGAGCCCGACTCCGGACTGCTCGGCTACCAACTCCTCCTCGGATCGGGCGGGCCCTACGTCGTGCAGTTCTGGTCGTCTGTCGACAAGCTGTACGCCTATGCGTCGAACCCGGACCAGCAGCATCGTCCGGCGTGGACCGCCTTCAACCGCGCCGCCCGCAAGGCTCCGGGAGCGGTCGGCGTGTGGCACGAGACGTTCCTCGTCGACACCGCCGAGAGCGTGTACGTCTCGACGAAGCGCATGGGCCTCGCGGCCGCGACGGAGCACGTGCCCGTACCGCGACGCCATGACCGCGCGCAGGCGCGGTTCACGGACGGAAGGACAGCAGCCCCTACGGCAGCGCCCGCGAACGAGCCCACGGCGTGAGGCAGGTCGCACTCAGCTCCCAGACGGTCGTCGAGGTGCGGATGGCACGCGCCCCCGGCCACGACTCCGACGTCGCGCGATCACTCGCGATACCGCGCGCACGAGCAGGAACGCGAGCACGAGGATCACGACCGCGACCGCTGCGGTGATGGCGAGCCCGGTCCAGCTGAAGAGCGACGCGTCCATGCCTGGAGCCTAGCGCTCCGCCCGCTCCGCGGCGGACTCCTCGAATATATTGCATACGTCGTCGTATGAGGTCTTGAATTGGTCACAGGCGGGCAGTTGATCTGATCGGAGAGAACCGTCGATGAAGCCCACCACGTGGTTCTCAACCACCACACGCCCTCGAAGCCATCTCATCGCGACCCTGTGCGTCTGGGGCTGGTTCCTCGCAGTACTCGTGGGCGCGGGTTCTGTGCCGCAGCTCGCTCCGGCACTCGAAGCGACTGCGGCGGCGGGCGCCGCGGTGTGGTTCGGCGCGATGATGAAGCGATATCGCAACGCGCGCCGGCATTCCTCGCCGCCCGGGCCCACATCGTGATCCGCGGCCGGACTACTGTACCGAGATAGACCAACCGCCCCTGATCGTCGAGTCGCTGCAGAGTCTCACCGACACCGATGCCGCTGCATTGGCGTCGCTCCTGACGCCGCTCTCCGCGTCGGTCGACTTCGATCGCGCCCGCACCGAGGCGGTGATCGCACACGAGGCGACCGATCTCCTCGTCGCGCGCGATAGGGGGCGCATCGTCGGCACCGCCACTCTCGTGACCGCGCCTTCCCTGACCGGGCTCCGCGGGCACGTCGAAGATGTCGTGGTCGACGAGGCGGTACGGGGGCGCGGCATCGCGCGACTCCTCCTGGAGCACATGACTCAGCTCGCGCAAGAGCGCGGACTCCGGACGCTCGATCTCACCTCACGCCCGTCCCGAGAGTCCGCACTGCGGCTGTACGAGTCCGTCGGGTTCCGCAGGCGTGAGACGAACGTGCTCAGATTCAGCCCGACCGCGGACTAGTTACGCCGCGGTCCCCCGCAGCAACAGCACCACCGTCTCTTTGGTCGAGATGTGGCGGTCTCGCGGGCTGGTCTGCTTCCCGGTGGCGGAGGGCGACTTCTCAGCCCGAGCAGGTCAGACCGCGGCCGGCGGCACCGTCAAGACGTCACCGCCACACTCGTCGCCAGCATCACACGCCGACCGGGTCATGGCTTCCATCGTGAATTGCGCACGGACGCGGAGCGATTGGTGAGGTCGACGCCGATCGTAAAGGCAAGGAGGCCGATCACGAGGTACACCGGTAGCGCATCTCCGGCCGGGCTGTCGAGGTCGCCCGACGAGCCGAACCACGCAAGGACCCCGAACCACACCAGAACGGGAACGATGGCAAGAAGAGTGCCGAGCTTCGTGCCGACCCGCCCCACCAACGCCCCCCAGAGGAGAAGAGCTACGCCCACCGCGACATAAAGCATGATGTCTACCTCTAGCAGTTCCTCACCCACGGCCGCCACACACCCGCCGGCCCCGACACGATAACCGCGACCGTCGCGTCGCACAGCAATCCCGCGAGAGACTCAGCTCGCCGCGATCCCCCGCAGCAACCGCACCACCGTCTCCTCCACCCGCTCCGCACTTAACGGCTGCCCGATCAGCGCGGAGTACGACGCCATCGCAATGAACTGATCCGCAATCGCACCCGCATCCACGTCAGCCCGCACATCCCCCGCAGCCCGTCCGCGCGACACCCGCTCCGCCACCCACTCCCGGATCGGCGCCGCCAGCCGCTCGTTCAACACAAGCCCCAGCTCCGGATCAGCCGCCGTCACCTCGATGAGTGCCCGCGCGAGCGACACGCCCTCGGGTCGGGCCAGTCCCGCGGACACCGCCGTGAACCACGCGCGCAGGTCCGCGCCGAGGTCGTCCGTCATCGGCACGACGACATCCGCACCAGGGACCGCGCCTTCGAGCAGTGCCTCCCCGAGGATCGCGGCCTTCGACGGCCACCACCGGTAGATCGTCTGCTTCGACACCTCCGCCTCAGCCGCGAGACCCTCGATCGTCACGGCCTCGTACCCGTCTGCGGCGAGCGCGCGACGCATCGCCTCCAGCACGGACTGGCGGGCCTTTTCACTGCGAGGACGGGGCACCTTTCGAGCGTACAGAGGCGTACACTGGAACATAAGTAGACGCACCGTTGCGAAACCCGAGCAAGGAGAAAGAGCATGGCCCTCACCGCACACTCCACCATCGGCGACTGGATGAACGACCCCACCGGCGGCCCGCTCATCCGGGGCCTCTTCGAGCAGACGGGCGCCGACCCCGAGCTCCTCACCCCCGTGCTCGGACTCCCCCTGCAGCAGCTCGTCGCCATGAGCCAGGGCCAGCTCCCGCAGTCGGTCGTCGACGACCTCGTGCGCGCCGCGAACAACGGCGAGATCCCGGAGGACGACGCCTCCGAGGGCTGGACCGAGAAGGTCACGGCGGGCCGCTTCGCCGGCAAGACCGTCATCGTCACGGGCGCCGCCTCCGGCATCGGCAAGGCCACCGCCTCGCGCATCGCCCGGGAAGGCGGTCGCGTGATCGCCAGCGACATCGCGGCGGAGAAGCTCGATGCCCTCAAGGCCGAGCTGCCGGACGCCGACATCGTCACGGTCGCGGGCGACCTGACGAAGCAGGACGCGATCGACGCCGTCATCGCCGCTGCGGGCGACCGCATCGACGGGCTCGCGAACGTCGCCGGCATCAACGACGACTTCTCACCCGCCGGCGAGACCCCGGATGCCGTGTGGGACCGCGTCATCGCGATCAACCTCACCGCGCCGTTCAAGCTCATGCGCGCGGTCATCCCCGTCATGGAGAAGGCCGGCCGCGGCGCGATCCTCAACGTGTCGAGCGAGGCGGGCCTGCGCGGCAACGCCTCGGGCAACGCCTACACGGCCAGCAAGCACGGCATCATCGGCGTCACCAAGTCGGCCGCGTTCATGTACGGGCCGAAGGGCATCCGCGTGAACTCCGTCGCCCCGGGCGGCGTCGCCACCGGCATCCCGATGCCCCCGCACATGTCCGAGTACGGCTCCGGCCGCCTCGCCCCGTTCCAGCAGGCCATCCCGACCGTCGCGACCGCCGAGCACCTGGCCGCGTCGATCACCTTCCTGCTCTCGGACGACGCCGTGAACATCAACGGCGCGATCCTCGCCTCCGACGGCGGCTGGTCCGTGCAGTAACGCGACTCCATGGAACCGACGCCCCCGCCGACCCGAACGGCGGGGGCGTTCTCCGTCTCACACCACTCCGACGAGCTCCTCGCGCACCCACGCTTCGAGGGTCGTCGGTGTCGTCGAGAGGACGGACCGCTTCTGCTCCGCCGTGAAGTCGTCGCGGAGTCCGGTCGACATCCCGAGCACGGCCTCCGCCATCGCCTCCGGCATCCCCGCGGCACGGAGCCCCTGGCGCATCTCCTCGTCGTCGATGCGCTGCACGGTCACCTCTCGCCCGAGCTCGCGCGTCAGGATCGCGGCGACCTCGGCCCAGCTGAGGTCCGCGGGCCCGTGTACGGCCTGCACCCGCCGCCCCGTCCACTCCCCGTTCAACAGCGTGAGGGCGGCCACCTCCGCGATGTCGCGCGGCGCCACCCAGGGCATCCGGAAGTCGAGCGGGAGCACGGTGGCGAGCGTCCCTGCCCGCAGCGACTCGACGTCGAGCAGCAGGTTGGTGAAGAAGTAACCGCAGCGCAGATGCGTCACGTCGATCTCGAGCCCGTCGAGAGCGACCTCCGTGCCGGCCAGGCCGTCGATCTCGCCGACGCCGTGCTGCTTCTCCGCGCCGACGCTGCTCTGGAACACCACCCGCCGGACGCCGTTCGCCTGCACGGCCTGCACCAGGGCCTCGGTCGCACGGGCGTAGTCGGCGAGCGGGTCGTCGGAGAACACCGACGGATCCACCCAGTACAGGGCATCGACGCCCCGCGTCGCGGCGACGACCTCCGCCGCATCGTGCGAGTCGGCCTGCGCGATGTCGACGTAGGGGAGCAAGTCGGCGGCGATGCCGTCCGGGTTCCGTGCGAGCAGCAGGGGGCGGACGCCGGCGCGGATCAGCATCCGGGTGAGGTGGTGCCCGACGTGGCCGTTGGGTGTGGTGACAGCGATGCGCATGAGGGTCCTCTCGGTCGGTGTCGCTCCACGCTAAAGACAGATGCGGCCTGATTCCGGCCGCACCTCGCGCGATGATGGAGCCGTGGACGCCCCCTCGCACCGCGCCCTCCATCTGCTGTCGCTGCTGCAGACCGGCGGCGAGTGGAGCGTGCCCGACCTCGCCGCCCGCCTCGCGGTGAGCCCGCGGACGGTCCGCCGCGATATGCAGCGCCTGCGTGACCTCGGCTACGACGTCCACTCTCGCCCCGGTCCCGGCGCCGTCTATCGCCTGCGACCGGGGACACGCATCCCGCCGCTGCTCCTGGACGCCGACGACGTCACCGCGATCATCACCGGGCTGCTCGTCCTCGAAGCGTGGAGCCCGGAAGACCCCGCCGCCACCGTCGCCCGCGGGAAGATCGAGCAGGTCCTCCCACCGGGCCTCCGACGACGGGCCGCGGCGACGGCGCTGTCCACGCAGATCCTCCGCGCGGACGCGGCGCCCGCGGCGTGGGCTGCGGTCGGGACGCTCGCGGACGCGGTGGCCCAGGGTGGTCGGGTCGCCTTCACCTATACCGACCAGCACCACCGCGCTTCGGAGCGGGTGATCGCGCCGCATCGGCATGTCCTCCGCGGAGGACGGTGGTACGTGGTCGGCTTCGACATCGACCGCGACGACTGGCGGCTGTTCCGGCTCGACCGGATGCGGGAGGTGCGGACTGTGCCGGGGACGTTCGCGGCGCGGGAGTTCCCGTTCGCGTCGGTCGAGGACTGGCTCACGAGCGACTTCGGCCGGTCCGGAAGCTGATCCCGCGCGGCCGCGCAAGCCCCTCCGCGGGACGTGGATCCCCGCCGTACTCTCGCGGGCATGTTGAAGATCGTGTCGATCGTGATCCGCGTGGACGACCTCTCGGCCCAGACCGCGTTCTGGAAGGCCGCCCTCGACTACGTCGAACGAGACCCCGCGGAGGACGACTGGGTCGTCCTCAAACCCCGCGACGCCGACGCACCGTGCATCGCGCTCGACGCGCACCACTCGGAGCGTGTGCTGCCACCGCGCATCCACCTCGACATCTACGCGGAGGACCAGGCTGCCGAGGTGCAGCGTCTAGCCGGGCTCGGAGCACGGGAGGTGCACTGGGACGGCCGCCCCGACGATGCGGACTACATCATCATGGAAGACCCCGAGGGGAACCGCTTCTGCATCGTCGACCGTCCCGACTGGCGCGGGTGGAGAGCCGCGTGAGTCCGCGGTCTTCGTGCGGGCTCTCGCGGGTGCGGAGTGCGAAGAGGTTCCTGGGTGGGCGGGCTGAGGGGCATTACTGCACACGCACCTGGGCAGCGTGGCGCGTACGCCGTTGGCGAGTGCGAAAACGTTCCATGGCCGGCGGGACTATGGACGTTTCTGCACCCGCACCGGGTCCCGGGCGGCGCGCATGCCGTTGGCGAGTGCGAAAACGTTCCGGAGCGGGCGGGACCGGGGCTGTTTCTGCACCCGCACCGGTGTCCCGGACAGGCGCCGTGCAGGGAAGCGCAGAAACGTGCCGGAGCCGGGTGGCGGGAGGAGCGGTTCTGCGCCCGCACCAGACGTCAGGGGCGAGGCGTGCGGCCGCGAGGTCGCGGGAAGAAGGATCAGGGGGTATCCGGCGCGGTGGCACGCTCGGCGGCGAGGGCGCGGCGATGGGCAGTCAGCGCCGCCCGGACCGCCGAGTAGATGATCAACCACAGAAGCAGCAGCGCGAGGAGCGGGACGACCACGTAGACGAGAAGGAAGAAGACGGAGGCACCGGCGAACATCGCTCCAGCGTAGGGACGGTCCTGCTCCTCGGGAAGGCCCTGACAGGGTTCGGACCGCCGCCTTCCGAAGGAGAGTGCGAGAACGCCCCGGAACCGGCGACGGGAGGTGCGATTCTGCGCCCCCACTCGAGGGGCCGGCGTGGCTCCGGCGGTGCGAAGTGCAAGAACGGCCCGGAGCGCGCCACGGGAAGAGCGGTTTCGCACCCGTGGCGGGGCGTGCGTGGCGGGGCGTGTGCGGCAGGGCGTGTGCGGCGGGGCGTGCGCGACCGGCGATGGGGAGTGCGAAAACGAGCCGGAGTTCGCGCGGTGAGGTACGGTTCTGCACTCGCACGAGCGGGGCCTGAGATGTGGAGTGCGAAAAGGGTCCGGGAACCGCGAAGAGAGGGACGTTTCTGCGCCCGCACTGGCGCGACGCACCGGTGCCGCGCGAGAGCGGCCGGGCTAGGCGCGCGGGAGGCGGGCGCGGGCGGCGCGGACGAGGGCGGCGTTGCTCGGGGCGTCGGTGCCGTCCGGGAGGAGGAGGGTGTCCTCCAGGCCGATCCGCGTATCGAGGCCGAGCTCCCCCGCGAGGTCGAGGGCGGGCCAAGCCGACAGCTCCTCGCCGTGCAGCAGGATCGGCAGCTCGGGCTCCTCGCGCGCCACGTGGGCGATCAGCCCCTCGGCATGCGGACGGACGACGTCGGCGGCCTCCGCCGGCAGCTCCACGAGCACGCGCAGGCAGGCGCTACGGACCGGGGAGACCCGCCACGCCTCGAGCCCCGCCGCGTCCCAGATGCCCGCTTCCACGCCGATCCCCCGTCGATGCAGCGCCGCGGCCACCTCGTCGGCTCCGGCCTCGTGCCAGTTCACGGAGGCGTAGTCGGGGAGTTCCGTCCAGCCCTCGATGGCCGCGAGCCGTCGCGACACCTCCGGCTCGGCCCAAGCTCCGGTCGTCACGCCCACGGGCACGCCCGGCGCCGCGGCGCGGACGGCTCCGAGCCACCGCCGCACATCCTCGGGCGCCAGGGAGTCGCGACCGGCGGCGTCCTTCGCATGCACATGGATCTCTGCGGCACCAGCATCCACGGCCGCGGCGGCGTCCTGGGCCACCACCGTCTCGTCAGCGCTCAGCCACGGATGCTCCGCGACGTCCCTGGCACCGTTCACGCAGGCCTGCAGGATCATCCGCGACTCACCACATGAGGTCGCGCGGGTGCGCCTCGTTCGGAGCCACGTCGTCGGACGGCCCCTCTTCCGTGCGCACGAAATGCTGCACCTGACGCGCTGTCGCCGCGCCACGGCCGACCTTCACCGCCTCCTCCATCGACTCGAAGCTGCTGCCCAGCGTGTGCGACTCGCCCTGGATCCGGTTGAACCAGATGCCGTTGCGCGAGAACGTCTCGATGTCTCCTGCGGCCATGCCCTGCCTTTCGTCTCCTCCTTTCTACGTGAGGCGACCGACGACGAAGAGGCCCTTGACATGTCGAGTCGCCCCCGGGCGCGGACCCACCCCCTTCCGTGCATCCCGGCCCGTTGCGGTCGGCCGCAAGAGGCCGGGTCGACCGCAAGGGGGTGGGTCGGCGCTCAGGCGACGTCGAGCACCCAGGTCACGCCGAAGCGGTCGGTGAGCATGCCGAAGCCGGCAGACCACGCCGAGGCGGCGAGAGGCTCGACCACCGTCGCGGCGTCCGCGAGACGGTCCCAGACGGGCTGGAGCTCGTCGAGAGACCCGGCCCGCAACGACTGGAAGAAGGAGCGGTCGGTGATCGTCATCCCGTTCTCTCGGCGGGTGCTGCCTGCGGTCGCCGCGGGGTCGCCGTCGTTCAGCCCCGGGATGTCGTACGCCATCAGGCGCACCGGACCCTCCAGCTGCCCGAACACGATCTTGTCGAAACCGGGGGCCCCGTCCGGCATGCCGAACTGTCCGTACGTCGCCGCGGTCACCTCCCCGCCGAAGACCGACCGGTAGAACTCGAGCGCCTGTCGCGCCGTTCCGCGGAAGTTCAGGTGTGTGGTGGTCGTGATGGTCATGGTGTCCTCCGTCTCCGCGTCCCGGCTCTCGGTCCGCGCACCTTTCACGATCCCCGGGGTAGAGGTCAGTTTCTGTCCGCGACTGGACCCAGAATTGATCCATGTCCGGAACGTCCTCGCGCATGCTCGCCCTCCTGTCGCTGCTGCAGGCTCGGCGCGACTGGCCAGGGCACGCCCTCGCGGAACGCCTCGGCGTCACCCCGCGCACCGTACGGCGCGACATCGATCGCCTGCGCGACCTCGGATACCGGGTGGCCGCGAGCAAGGGCCCGTACGGCGGCTATCGCCTCGAGGCCGGCTCGGAGCTTCCCCCCCTCCTGTTCGACGAAGGCCAGGCGGTCGCCGTGGCCGTCGCGCTGCAGAACGCCGGAGCGGGAGGCATCGACATCGCGGAGGACGCCGAACGCGCGCTCGCGACGGTGCGTCAGGTCATGCCGTCCCGGCTACGGCATCGCATGGACGGCATCCGCTTCGCGGGAAATCCGCCAGAGCACCGCGTCGATCCGCGCGTCCTGGAGGTGGCGAGCGCCGCGGTCCGCGACCGCCAGGTGCTGCGCTTCGACTACGGGGACGCGGTCGACCGACCTCCGCGGCGGGCCGAACCGCACGCTGTCGTCGCGCGAGAAGGCCGGTGGTACCTGCTGGCCTGGGATCTCGACGCCGCCGACTGGCGCACGTACCGCCTGGACCGGATGAGACCGCGTGTCCCGATCGGGCCGACCTTCCCCCCGCGACCACTCCCCGCCGCGGACGCACAGACCTACCTCGCAGCCCGCGCGAAGGGCTCCACCACCCAGGACCGCTGGCCCTGTGTCGGCGTGGTCGTGGTGCAGCGGGAGGCCCGTGAGGTCGCTCCGTGGGTGGGCGACGACGAGGTCGAAGCCCTCCCGAACGGTACCTGCCGGCTCACCGTCGGCTCCTGGTCATGGACCGGGGTGCTCGCTACGGTCGCGCGTTTCGACGCGCCCTTCACCATCACCGGCCCCGAAGCTCTCCGAGAGGCCGCGGCCACACTGGGGACCAGGATCCTCGCGGCCACCGCCCCGGCGCCATGAGCGCGCTCGCTCACTGCGATGCGGAACGTCCCCGCTCCAGGTGCTCGACGGCCATCGAGGCGATGGGCGCCAGCGTCTCCGCTGTACCTCCGTCGAACATGGTGAAACGGATCCAATCCGATCCGACACGCACGTCCAGAGCCGAGCGTCCGTAGTAGTCGGTGCGGAAGGACGCCTCATCCGCGCCGTCGACCGGGACGGGCGTCCCATCCGCGAGGCCTTGGAACGCCCACGCGCCCGCCGGAAGCGTGTTGATGGTCAGGAAGGTCTCGTCGTTGTAGACGTCCTGCCCCTCCGCATACATGCAGTACTGCGCTCCGCTGCGGACGTAGTAGACCTCTGCCGGAACACCCCAGCCGCCCAACTGCGAGTGGTCGACGCTCTCCACGTGTTTCCCGAGTTGCTCGCCCAGTTCCTGAGCCGTCAGCAGGTCGTCGCAGGCGATGCCGAGGATCTCGCTCGACGCCGGCTCCACCGATCGCGCGGTGGCGGACGCCGGGCCGAGGAGCTCGACCAGCGCCCCGCGAACGCGGTCGGTGTCGCCCGCGGTGAGGGACGGAGAGGTGAGGGCCGCGCTCAGCAGCACGTCGCCGTCGCGCAGCATCGCGACGCATCGCCCCTCGTCGCACCACGCCTCTTCCGTCCACGGCGCATCCTCGAAGCGTGCGGTGACCCCGTCGACGATGGCCTGCGCTCCGGGAACGAGGAAGACCTCCCACGACTCCTGCGGCATGATGTCCGGGTCGTGAGCCTCCTGGTCTCCGGCCGAGCAGGCGACGCCACCCACGCGCTGCATCATGTGCTGCGCCGGCCCCGGGTACCAGCTGGGGGAGGACGTGAGAGCCAGCACTTCCTGCGCACCGACCGCCGGCAGACCGAGGCCCTCGACGACAGCGGCCACGTCCGCGCACGTCACGTCGAACGCCGCGTCCGGGGCGACGATCGGCTCCTCCGTCGGGGTCGGTGTCGGGGTCGGTGACGCGGCGGTCGTGCGGGTGGGCTCGGGCGTCGGCTTCGCGTCCGGGGCGCACCCGGCGAGAGCGAGGACCGCGACCAGCCCGACCAGGAGGAGGCGGGGGCGACGGTGCATACCCACACCCTAGGGCAGAAGCGTCCCGCCCGACCCGCGCCGGTAGACTGGACACGCCCCGCCGGCCCC
>NZ_LOSO01000002.1:152154-198118 GCF_001595495.1 Microbacterium sp. CH1
ACTCCGTCGAGAACGCGATCGCGACGCCCGAGAAGGAGCAGCCGTACGGCGCCCTCGGGCTCAAGGACGACGAGTACGCGCGCATCAAGGAGATCCTCGGCCGCCGCCCCACCTCGGGCGAGCTGGCGATGTACTCGGTGATGTGGTCGGAGCACTGCTCCTACAAGTCGAGCAAGAACTACCTGCGCCGCTTCGGCCAGAAGGTCTCCGACGAGATGAAGGAACGCCTCATGGTGGGCATGGGCCAGAACGCGGGCGTCGTCGACGTCGGCGAGGGCTGGGCCGTCACCTTCAAGGCCGAGTCGCACAACCACCCGTCGTTCATCGAGCCCTTCCAGGGCGCGGCGACCGGTGTCGGCGGCATCGTCCGCGACATCATCTCGATGGGCGCCCGCCCGGTCGCCGTGATGGACGCCCTGCGCTTCGGTGCGATCGACCACCCGGACACCGCCCGCGTCGTGCACGGCGTGACCAGCGGCATCAGCTTCTACGGCAACTGCCTGGGCCTGCCGAACATCGGCGGCGAGACGGTCTTCGACAGCGTCTATCAGGCGAACCCGCTCGTGAACGCGCTCGCGGTGGGGGTGCTGCGGCACGAAGACCTCAAGCTCGCCAACGCAACCGGCGTCGGCAACAAGGTCGTGCTGTTCGGCGCCCGCACGGGTGGCGACGGCATCGGCGGTGCGAGCATCCTGGCCTCCGACACGTTCGCCGACGGCGGCCCGACCAAGCGCCCCGCGGTGCAGGTGGGCGACCCGTTCGCCGAGAAGGTGCTCATCGAGTGCTGCCTGGAGCTCTACCGCGGCGAGCTCGTCGAGGCGATCCAGGACCTCGGCGCCGCCGGCATCTCGTGCGCGACCAGCGAGCTCGCCGCCAACGGCAACAGCGGCATGCACGTCTCGCTCGACAACGTGCTGCTGCGCGACCCCACGCTCACGGCCGAGGAGATCCTCATGTCGGAGTCGCAGGAGCGCATGATGGCGATCGTCGCCCCCGAGAAGCTCGACGCCTTCCTGGCCGTCGTGAACAAGTGGGAGGTCGAGACCTCCGTGCTCGGCGAGGTCACCGGCGACGGACGCCTCATCATCGACTGGCAGGGCGAGCGCATCGTCGACGTCGACCCCTCGACCGTCGCGGTCGATGGCCCCGTCTACGACCGCCCCGTCGCCTACCCGACGTGGATCGATGCCCTGCAGGCCGACGCCGCCGAGAACCTGCCGCGCGCGAACGACGCGGAGACGCTGCGCGAGCAGTTCCTCGCCCTCGTCGCCTCCCCCAACCTCGCGGACACCAGCTGGATCACGAACCAGTACGACTACTACGTGCTCGGCAACACGGCCCTGAGCTTCCCCGACGACGCCGGCATGATCCGCGTGGACGAGGAGTCCGGCCTGGGCTTCTCCGTCGCGACCGACGCCAACGGCCGCTACTGCCAGCTCGACCCGTACGCGGGCGCGCAGCTCGCGCTCGCCGAGGCCTACCGCAACGTCGCCGTGACCGGTGCCGTGCCGACGGCCATCACCGACTGCCTCAACTTCGGCTCTCCCGAGAACCCCGAGGTCATGTGGCAGTTCGGGCAGACCGTCGACGGCCTCGCGGACGGCTGCTACGAGCTGGGTACTCCCGTGACCGGCGGCAACGTCTCGTTCTACAACCAGACCGGTGACGTGCCGATCCACCCGACCCCGCTCGTCGGCGTGCTGGGCATCATCGACGACGTCTCCCGCCGCATCCCGTCCGGCTGGCAGGACGAGGGGCAGAACATCTACCTGCTCGGCACCACGTCGACCGAGCTCTCCGGCTCCGCGTGGGCCGAGGTCGTGCACCAGCACCTCGGCGGCCGCCCGCCGAAGGTCGACCTCGCGGGCGAGAAGCGCCTCGCCGGACTGCTCGCCGCGGCCCGGGACGAATGGCTCATCTCCTCGGCGCACGACCTCTCCGAAGGCGGTCTCGCGCAGGCCCTGGCCGAGGGCGTCATGCGCTTCGGCGTCGGCGCCCGGGTCTGGCTCAACGAGATCATCGAGCGCGACGGCGTGGACGCCGCGACCGCCCTGTTCTCCGAGTCGACCGGCCGCGTGATCGTGACCGTTCCTCGCGAGGACGACGTGAAGTTCCGCGGGCTCTGCGAGGGCCGCGGCTACCCGGTCGCCCGCATCGGCGTCACGGACAGCGAGCCGCAGCTCGAGGTGCAGGACGTCTTCACCGTCTCGGCCGCCGAGCTCCGCGAGCGCTCGCAGGCCACGCTGCCGTCGTACTTCGGTCCGACCGTCACGGAGCCGGTGGCCTGATGAGCAACGACGGCCTCAGCGAGGACTACGGCGACCTCGGCGAGAAGCGCAACCGGCGCATCCGCATCATCGCGTGGACGGTCATCGTGGCACTGATCCTCGGTGGCGGCGGCGCGACCGTGCTCACCCTGCTCCTCGGCTGACCTGGCGTCGCGTCGCAGATTCACACCTGCGTCGCAGGGATTCCACGAAACCGTGCGACCTCGCGTGGATCCGCGACCTCAGCGAGCGAAGAGGTAGCGGGTCAGGGCGACGACGGAACCCGGATCGTGGGCCTCGCGGCCGAGGGACTCCACGATGATGGCCCCGAGGATGGCGCGACCGAGCTGCTCGACCGGGGCGTCCTCCGGCAGCTGACCGTCGCGGATGCCGCCGCGGAGACGCTCCGACAGATACTTCTCCACCCCGAGGCTCTCGCCGAGGTGTGCGCCGACCGAGGCATCCTCGGTGGCCGCGGCCACGAGAGACCGCAGCAGCACGCCGCCCTGGGGCTTCTCGAGGATGGACAGGACGCTGCGCAGCCAGGTCTCCACGTCGGCGGAGAGGTCTCCGGTGTCAGGCACGACGAAGTCCACGGGGATGAGGCGTCCCTCGGCCAGGCACTCCCCGATGAGGGCGCCGCGCGACGGCCACCAGCGGTAGATGGTCTGCTTGCCGACCCTGGCCTCCTTGGCGATGCCCTCGATCGTGAGTCGGTCGTACCCCTGATTGTGGAAGAGCCGGGCCGTCGCGTCGAGGATCGCCTCGCGGGCCGCCGTGCTGCGCACAGGGCCACTGCGATGCTCGTTCACCATGCGTTCAGGATAGCCACAGATCCCTAGACGAGACGTGCCGTATGCTCTTTTCGTCTGAAGGAGATCACGTGGCTTCACTGCTGTTCCGTCTGGGTTCTTTCGCTGCGCGCAGGGCGTGGACGGTGATCGTCTCCTGGGTGCTGATCCTCGGGCTCGGCGTCGGCGCCTTCCTCACCTTCGGCGGCACGCTGAGCAACAGCTTCGACATCCCCGGCACCGCCTCCGGCGAGGTCACCGATCAGCTCGCCGACAAGCTGCCCGACACCGCCGGCGGCACCGGGACGGTGGTCTACCGGACGGACGACGGGGAGCCCTTCACCGACGAACAGAAGGAGGCGATCTCCGACCTCGCCGCGAGCGCGGAAGACCTCGACGGCGTCGCCTCCGTCGTCGACCCGTTCGACGCCCAGCGGCAGCAGGACGAGCAGGCGAAGGAGTTGACGGACGGCCAGGCACAGCTCGACGACGGCCGCGCACAGCTCGACGCCGGCCAGGCCCAGCTCGACGAGGGCCGGGCACAGCTCGAGGCCGGGATCACCCAGCTCGAAGGGGCGCGCGCGCAGGCCGAGGCCGCCGGCGCGCCGCCGCAGCAGACCGCCGCGCTCGACGCGCAGCTCGCGCAGCTGAACGCCCAGCTCGCGCAGCTCGACGCGCAGCAGGACACCATCGACGAGAACCGCGCGGGGCTCGCCGACAGCGCGGAGCAGCTGGAGCTCGGCACGACTCTTCTGGACCTCGCGGACGGCATCGGCGTCGTCTCGGAGGACGGCTCCACGGCGATCGTCAACGTCTCCTTCGTCGACCCGCGGCTGGAGCTCGCCGAAGAGACCAAGCAGAGCACCATCGCCCACTTCCAGGACGAGGAGATCGACGGCGTCACGGTCGACTTCGGCACCGACATCGCCCAGGGCGTACCCGAGATCTTCGGCGTCGGCGAGGCCATCGGTCTCGCGTTCGCCGCGGTCGTGCTCATCGTGATGCTCGGTTCGCTGATCGGTGCGGCCCTGCCCATCGTCACGGCCGTGGTCGGCGTCGGCGTGGGCGTCACGGCGTCGCTCGCGTTCTCCGGCGTCGTCGACATGGCCTCGGTCACTCCCGTCCTCGGCGTGATGCTGGGGCTCGCGGTCGGCATCGACTACTCCCTCTTCATCGTGAACCGGCACCGCAAGCAGCTGCTGGCCGGGTCGCCTGTGCGCGAGTCCATCGGTCTGGCCACCGGCACGTCCGGGACCGCGGTGGTGTTCGCGGGGACCACGGTCATCGTCGCGCTCCTCGCCCTCAACGTGACGGGCGTGCCGTTCCTCGGCCTCATGGGCACGGTGGGCGCGGTCTGCGTCGCCGTCGCCGTGCTCGTCGCCGTGACCCTCGCCCCGGCGATCCTCGGCCTCGTCGGCACCCGCCTGCTCGGCCGCAAGGCGCGCGCGACCATCGGCCAGGAGCACGCGGCCGGGAAGCCCGTGCGCCGGATGTCGACGCTGCGCGCCGTCGTCACCGCGCTCGTCAGCGTGGTCGCGCTGCTCGTGATCGCGATCCCCGCGATGTCGATGCGCCTCGGCCTCCCTGACGGGTCGAGCGAACCCGCCGACTCCACCAGCTACCGCGCGTTCCAGACCGTCGACGAGCAGTTCGGCGAGGGCGCGAACGGGCCGCTCCTGGTGACCGCGACCCTCGACGATGCCGTGAGCGACGACGACCTGCTGGCCACGCAGGTGACCGTGGCGGAGAGGATCGCCGAGCAGGACGACGTGGTCGCAGTGGCCCCCATCGCCACGTCGGACGACAACACGCTCCTCGCCTTCCAGGTGCTGCCCGCCGAAGGCCCGAACAGCGCCTCCACCGAGAAGCTGGTGCAGGATCTGCGGGGTCTCCCCGAGATCGACGGCGGCATCACCCTCGGCGTCGCCGGTCAGGCCGCCACCAACATCGACATCTCCGAGGCCCTGGCGAGCGTGCTCCCGCTGTACCTCGTGGTCGTCGTGGGCCTGTCGCTGCTCATCATGATCGTCGTGTTCCGCTCGCTGCTCGTGCCGCTCATCGCCACAGGAGGGTTCGTGCTGTCGCTGTTCGCGACGTACGGGCTCATCGTCGCGGTGTTCCAGTGGGGGTGGGGCGCCGACCTCATCGGGTTGCACAGCACCGGTCCGATCCTGAGCTTCCTGCCGGTGATCCTCGTCGGCATCCTGTTCGGACTCGCGATGGACTACCAGCTCTTCCTCGCGTCGGGGATGCGGGAGGCCTATGTGCACGGCGCCTCCGCGCGCGATGCCGTGGCGCAGGGCTTCCGGGCCGGGCGCTCGGTGGTCATCGCGGCCGCGCTCATCATGGTGTCGGTGTTCGGCGGGTTCGTGTTCTCGGAGTCGACCATCATCCGGTCCATCGGGTTCGGTCTCGCGTTCGGCGTGCTGCTCGACGCGTTCGTGGTGCGGATGCTGCTGATGCCCGCACTCATGCACCTGCTCGGACGCTCGGCCTGGTGGCTGCCGACCTGGCTCGACCGCATCATCCCGAACGTCGACATGGAGGGCGCGGCGCTGGAGCGGGACCACCCCAGCGTGCACACCGACTCGGTCCCCACCGTGGAGCCCCCGCGTACCCGTCGCGGCTGAGTCTGGTTCGCGGGGACAGGCGTTCGCGCGGGTTCAGGCACCTGTCACCAGGGTCGCCTGATGCCGCGCGGACGCCTGATCCTGCGCGAGCGGTCGCGGCGGCAGGCTGTCGGGAGAGGACAGGCAGGCGCGGGAGCTCAGGCACCTGCAGCCGGTGTCGCCTGATCTCGCGCGGATGCCTGGTCCGGCGACGACGCCCGTGTCGCAGGGCGGGCCTAGAGTGGGGCTCATGGACCTGCGTGCGCTGTTGGAAGAGCGCCGCGCCGAGGCCGAAACCCGCGTCACGGCGACGGCGGCCACCCTCGCAGAGCTCATGCACGACCGCGAGGGCTCGAACGACGACGACGAGCACGACCCGGAGGGGGTGACGCTCTCATCGGAGTGGTCCCGGCTGTCGGGGCTCGCCGAGGCGGCGCAGGCGGAGCTCCGCCAGGTGGACGAGGCGCTGATGCGGATGGACGCCGGGACCTACGGCATCTGCGCGCACTGCGGGCGGCCCATCCCCCCGGAGCGCCTGGAGGTGCGACCGTTCGCGGAGTACTGTGTGGCCTGCGCCGAGAAGCTGGGTCGCTGACGCCGGACAATCGCGGGCATGGCCATCACCTCGAGAACAGCCGCCCCGTGCACGGCGTCGCGAACGACCGGGACCTCACGACAGCCTGATTCCGCGCGCGACCCGGGCACGACTTCGGAGACCGCCGGCGACACGCCGCCGCGCAGGGCCCGTCGACGGCGCGCCGGGTGCGATCTCCGAAGCTGTGCCCGGGTCAGCGGGAGGCGAGGGCCTCGGTGACCTGTTCGAGCACGGCGATCGGAGCGCGCATCTCGGACGCGGGAACCGGGGGCTCGCCGGTCTCGAGCATCCGGGCGAAGGCGCGGACGCCGGGCTGCACATACCCGGGGCCGATCGGGATCTCCCGGCTCGCGATGCCCCGCCGGCCGACGACGGTCGCCCGGAACGGCACCTGGCGATCACCATCCGGCCGCACGAACTCCAGCGTCACGGGCACCCCGCCGACCCGGTAGCGGGCGACGACACCCGCCGGCAGGAACTGCACCTCGACGTCCTCCCTGATGCCGGGCCGCAGAACCTGGGCGAGATCGGCGAGGTGGATGCCGTAGAAGAAGATGCCGCTGTACGGGCTGTCCGGATCGGCGGGACCGGTGACCGTGACCGCCTGGACCTCCCCGATGCGGCCCGCCTCCGCCACGAGTTCGGCGGTGTCGGCGAGCCAGCGGAGCGTGGACGATGAGGTGACGGGTGCCCGCCCCCGCTGCGCGGCGGCCAGGATCGCGTCGGCATCGACGACGCCTGTGGCGAGCGGCTTGTCCACCCAGACCGGCACCCCGGCTTCCAGGAAGGGGACGGCGAGGGCGCGGTGATCGGCACCGTCGCGGGCGGTCACGATGAGCGCGTCCACCGCGCCGAGGAGCGCGCCCGCCTCGTCGACGACGCGTTCGATGCCCCCGAGTGCCGCCAGCTCCCTCGTGCGCTCCGGCTCCCCTGCCACGAGGGCCGTGATCCGCACGGGCACGTCCGTGGCCTCGACGTTCAGGAAGCGGACGATCTCCGTGGCGTGGCTGTTCTCGATCCCGACGATGCCGACGCTCTTCATGCGGCCGCCCTCCCTCTCGTGCGGGCCCCCGGCGACCCGCCGTCGCGCAGTAGGCTGAACCCATCATGGACGAGTTCATCCGGGGCTTCTGGAACTTCGCGGGTGACTACTGGTGGCTCGTCTTCCCGATCATGGGCATGGCCGGTGGGGTCGCCAAGGCCTGGGAGCGCGGCTCCAAGCGTCGGCACGAGCGCCGGCTGGAAGCCCTGCGCATGAAGGCGCAGGTCAAGACCGCCGAGATCGAGGCGCGCGCGGCCGCCCGGCAGGCGAAGCACGGGGGTCCCACCGTCGTCGCACCACGGCCTCCGTGGCGCCCGACGACCTGCTCGCCCGCCTCTTCGCCGAGCACGACGAGATCACCGCGCGATGGCTGGACTACGAGCTCGACGTCGCCAAGCTCATCGCCTTCCCCGCGATGAGCGACGGCCGCCAGCCGCTGACGGCCGCCTTCCTTCGCGCGAAGAAGAGGGCAGACGCGCTGCGTCCGGCCGCCGCCGACGCGAAGCTCACGGAGCAGCAGATCGCGGAGTACCTGCAGGCCGTGGGCGACTACGCGGTCGCGTTCGAGATCGCGGAGAAGGACGCCCGGCGCCTGCGCGACTCGACGTTCACCGAGGTCGAGCGCAAGCGCCTCGACCGCGCGCAGCAGCTCCTCAAGGTCGCCGTGGACGAGTCGGCGACGCAATCGGAGCGGAACATCGCCTACAAGCGGGTGCGCGAGGAGCTCGACGGCCTCATCCTGCTCTCCGACGAGGCCGTGACCGTGCTCGAGAAGCAGGTCGCGAAGGAGCTCCCGTCCGCCCCTGCCGCCTCGGCGGATCATGCCGACCCCGTCCCGGAGCCGCTGCCCGTGACCGACCCTCGACGGACGGCGGAGGGCGCATGACTCCCGAGAACGTGACCGGCCCGGTCGCCGTCCACGCCGAGGCCCCGGTCTGGTGGCCCGGGTGGGGCGGCCTGCGCTGGGTCGACGGAGACGCGGGCGACCTGCTCACCCTCCGCGGCGACGAGATCGTCCGCCAGCACATCGACGACGAGTACCTCGCGTTCTTCCGCCCGCGGACGTCCGGGGGCTTCGTGGCGGTGGGCGCGCGCACCCTGTACCTCGCCGACGGTCCCGACGCGGAGGCCCGTCCCGTCGCAACCCTGCTCGACGACGGCGCGGTACGCATGAACGACGGCTGCTGCGACCCGCGAGGGCGACTCCTGGCCGGATCGATGTCCACGGACTCCACCGCGGGTGCCGGGACCGTGCTGCGCATCGACGCCGCCCTCGACGTGACCACGGTGCTCCCCCGCGTGACCTCGTCCAACGGTGTCAGCTACTCCCCGGACGGCCGCCGCGTCTACTACGTGGACACCGACACGGGCCGGATCGACGTGTTCGACGTGACCGAGGGCGACCTCCGCGGGCGCCGGGTGTTCGCGCACATCCCCGAAGACGACGGCGTGCCCGACGGCCTCACGGTCGCCGCGGACGGCAGTGTCTGGGTCGCGCTGTGGGGCGGGAGCCGCGTGCGGGGGTTCGAGCCGTCCGGGGCCGTGCGCGAGGACATCGTGCTGCCAGTGCCGCAGGTCAGTGCCTGCACGTTCGGCGGCGACGACCTCGGCACGCTCTTCATCACGACCTCCGCACAGGGTCTGCCGTCCGATCACGGCACCGCCGCGGGGTCGGTGTTCGCGGTGCGTCCCGGGGTGCACGGCCTCCCGGTCCTCCCCTTCGCCGGCTGACCCGCGCGCGGGGTCCGGCGCTCGCGCGGCATCAGGCACTTTTCTCCTCCAGCCGCCTGAGCCCGCGCGGATGCCTGTGTACACGTGGATGCCTGAGCCGCCGGGCGCTCGCGGCACCAGGCTGTCGCGCGAAAGCAGGCACCTCTCCCTCCAGCCGCCTGAGCCCGCGCGGATGCCTGCGTGCACGTGGATGCCTGAGCCGCCGGGCGCTCGCGGCACCAGGCTGTCGCGCGAAAGCAGGCACCTCTCCCTCCAGCCGCCTGAGCCCACGCGCATGCCTGAGCCCGCGCGGGCGCACGGGAGAGACCTCTACCCGGGACACGGTTGCACTCAGCGAAAGGAACCGTGCCCCGGGCACAGGCCTCACCCGAGACGGACCCGCTCCGTGCGCTGGTGCTGGCGGCCGAGCCGTTCGATCTCGATGGTCATCTCGTCGCCGTCCTGCAGGTACGGGAAGCGGCCGGACAGCGCGACGCCCTGCGGGGTGCCGGTGTTGATGACGTCGCCGGGTTCGAGCACGAGGTAGTGACTGAGCTCGTGCACCAGCTGCAGCACGGGGAAGATCATGTCGGCGGTGGAGGAGTCCTGTCGCGGCTCGCCGTTCACGAAGGATCGGAGGCGCAGCGCCTGGGGGTCGACCTCGTCCGCGGGGACCAGTGCCGGGCCGAGGGGGTTGAACGTCTCGGAGCACTTCCCCTTCGACCACTGTCCGCCGGAGACCTCGAGCTGATACGCCCGCTCGGACACGTCGTTCGAGATGGTGTAGCCGGCGATCACGTCGCGCGCGGCCTCCGCGGAGGGCAGGTACCGCGCCGTCCGGCCGATGACGATCGCGAGCTCGACCTCCCAGTCGACCTTCTCGGCGCCCGGCGGCAGGAGCACGACGTCGTCCGGCCCCACGACCGTGTTCGGGTGCTTGAAGAACACCACCGGGTGTGCGGGCGGCTCGGCGCCGGACTCCGCCGCGTGCGCCGCGTAGTTCTGGCCGATGCAGATCACCGCGGTCGGCCGCGCCACAGGGGCACCGACGCGGAGTCCCGCGGTCTCCGCCTCCGGAAGCGAGCCGTCGGCGAGTGCCGCCCGCACGCGGGCGATGCCGTCCGCGGCGAGGAAGGCGCCGTCGATGTCGCGGGTCAGGGAGCTGAGATCGCGCACCACGCCCTCGTCATCGCGGACGTAGGGACGCTCCTGGCCGATCGCGCCGAGTCGCAGCAGTTCCATGGGAGTCCTCTCAGCGCGCGGCGGCGAAGGCCGGGTTGACGATGGGCACGGCCTCGCCGGCGAGCGAGCGGATCACGTTCTCGGCGGCGTGCACGGGAAGATCCGCCAGAGCCTCCGGGGAGTACCAGGCGGCGTGCGGTGTGAGCAGCACGGTGTCGAGCGCGCGCAGCGGGGAGCTGCCGGGGAGGGGCTCCTCCGCGAAGACGTCGAGAGCGGCACCGGCGAGCCGGCCGTCGCGGAGCGCCGCGGCCAGGGCGTCCTCGTCGATGAGCGGCCCCCGGCAGGTGTTCACGATCACGGCGTCCTGCTTCATCGTCGCCAGGGCCGCGGCGTCGATCAGGTGGCGCGTCTCGTCCGTCAGCGGCACGTGCAGGGTGAGGATGTCGGCGCGGGCGATCGCCGACGGGATGTCGACGGGCTCGCAGCCCGCGTCGCGCACGGCGTCGTCGGAGGCATACGGGTCGGCCACCAGCACGCGGAAGCCGAGCGCCCGAATCCCGCGGGCGACGATCGATCCGATGCGCCCGAAGCCGAGCACCGACACGGTGGTGGAGGACGGCCGCACGGCGAGCGGCCGGGCGTCGACGGCCTTCCAGACGCCCTCCCGCACGGCCCGGTCGTAGGCGGAGAGGCCGCGGGCCTGGGTCATGATCATCGCGACGGTGTGCGCGGCGACCTCTTCGATGCAGTAGCTCGGCGTGTTCGCGACGGCGATGCCGCGGGCCGTGGCGGCCTCGACGTCGATCATGTCGTAGCCGATGCCGACACGGCTGATGAAACGGAGGTTCGGCAGGCGGTCCATGAGGTCGCCGTCGATGCGCGCCCACTGCACGACCAGGGCCTCGGCGTCGGCTCCGGCCGCGGCGATGTCGTCGGGGCTCCCGGAGACGGCCCGTTCCGCACGGAGGCCGGCGGCGCGGAGGGTGTCTTCGATGACGGTCCCGGGGAGGTCGCAGTCGGTGACGAGGATGAGCGGCGCGGTCATGGATGCGATGCTATAGCATCTAGCAAACTCTCGTACAGCGCTGTCCGGAGAGCTGGTTCTTGCTATAGCGTTTAGTCATGACTGTTCGCCGCGCACTCGTCACGGGCTCCAGTTCCGGCATCGGAACCGCCGCCGCCCTCGAACTCGCCCGCGAGGGCGTCGCCCTCTGGATCACCTACGCCGGACGGGAGGCCGAAGCCGCACGCGTGGCGGAGGAGTGTCGCGCGGCGGGCTCCCCGGAGGTCCATGTGTCGCGCCTCGACCTCCGCGATCCCGACTCCATCGCGGCGCTCATCGCCGAGATCACGGACGCCTGGGGCAACCTGCACGTCCTCGTCAACAACGGCGGGGTGTGCCCCTACACCCCGTACCCCGAGATCGACATCGAGGAGTGGGACTTCGTCCTGGAGACGAACGCCCGCGGCACCTTCCTGCTCACCCGCGCGGCGCTCCCCCTGCTCCGGGCCGCGGGCGGCGACCGCTCCGTCATCAACATCGCCTCGATCGCCGGCCAGGTCGGCGCGCTGCAGACGGGCATCCACTACGCGGCCAGCAAGGGAGCGATCCTCGCGATCACCCGCAGTTTCGCCCGGCACCTCGCCGCCGAGGGCATCCGGGTCAACGCCGTCACGCCCGGCCCGGTCGCCAGCGCGATCACGGATCAGCTCCAGGGCGAGGGCCGCGCCAAGCTCGAGTCGGGCATCCCCCTCGGCGCGTTCGGGCAGCCGGAGGACGTCTCCTGGATCATCGCGTCGCTCGCCTCGGAGCGGGCCCGCTTCATCACCGGAGCCACCTACGACGTCAACGGAGGAGTTCGCATTGACTGACCGCACCGCCCAGGACCGTTCTGCCCTCGACACCGTGCAGGCGCAGCTCGACGCCTTCAACGCCCACGACCTCGACGCCTTCGTCGCGACCTATGCCGACGACGCCGTGGTCACCGGGGTCGCGCCGGAGCCCCTCGTCGGGTCGGCCGCGATCCGCGCCTTCTACGAGCCGCGGCTGCAGAACCCGGAGCTCTCCTGCGTGATCGACACGAGCGTCCTGTTCGGCTCCCGCTGGGTCGTCGCACAGGAGCGGGTCATCAACGCCGGCGTCGCCACGGAGACCATCGCGACGTTCGACGTGGTCGACGGCGTGATCTCGCGGGCGTCGATGCTCAAGGCCTGACCCGCTTCGAATCGCCCGAATGGCTGTATTTCCGGCCGAAATGGGACCAGTCAAGCGATTCGAAAGGGGTCAGTGGTGCTCCGGGAGGACCGGGGACGACCAACCGGGGTCGCGGCCGAGCTGGGCGGCGCGGGAGACCGAGGCGGAGCCGTAGCGGTCGCGGAGCGTGTCGAGCACGGTGTCGAGCCGGGACTCGTCGCCGCAGTCGATCGGCAGTTCGGGCGGGACGCTGTCCGCCGCGTCGAGCTGGGTGAGCGAGAGACCGAGCAGGGTGATGCCGCGGCCGCTGATCTCGGGCCGCGCCGCGGCGAGGAGCGTACGGGCGACGGCGAGCAGCAGCGCGGTGCGGTCGGTCGGCGCCCGCAGCGACCGCGAACGGGTGGCCTTCGCGAAGTCGCCGAAGCGCAGCCGCAGCACCACTGTCCGGCACACGCGGTCACCGTCGCGGAGACGCCGCGCGAGCCGGTCCACGATCTGGGTGAGGATGACGTCGAGCTCTTCCGGCGACCGCGGACGGACGCCGAGCGCCCGCTGCGACCCGATCGATCCCCGGCGCCTGGTCGTGTCCACGGGGCGGGGGTCCCGCAGGCGGGCGAGAGCATGGACATGCGCTCCGGTCGCCTTTCCGAGCATGCGCTCCGCCGTCGCGGCCTCGAGCTCCGCGAGCTGTCCGACCGTGCGGATGCCGTAACGGTGCAGCTTCTCCGCCGTCACCGCGCCGACTCCCCACAGCCGCTCGACGGGGAGCGGCAGGAGGAACTCCTCCTCCCGATCGGGCTCGACGACGAGGAGTCCGTCGGGTTTGCTCACCGCACTCGCGACCTTCGCGAGGAACTTCGTGCGGGCAACGCCGACCGAGATCGCCAGGCCCGCCTCGGCGCGCACGCGCTCCCGCAGCCGGACGGCGATGGCCTCGGGACTGCCGGCGATGCGTCGCAGCCCGCCGACCTCGAGGAACGCCTCGTCGATGGAGAGCCCTTCCACGAGCGGGGTGGTGTCGCGGAAGATGCGGAAGACATCTTTACTGGCCGCGGAGTAGGCCTCCATCCGCGGCGGCACGACGACGGCGTCGGGGCACAGCTCCCGCGCCTGCCGGCCGCCCATCGCGGTGCGGACGCCCCGCGCTTTCGCCTCGTAGCTCGCGGCCAGCACGACCCCGCCGCCGACGATCACCGGACGCCCGCGGAGCTCCGGCGCATCACGCTGCTCGACCGAGGCGTAGAACGCATCGAGATCGGCGTGCAGAACCGTCGCTTCCCCGCGCATCCCGTTCTCCCGTCGACGAGCGGATCGTCGCACGGACCGGGGACATCCGCGTGGCGGAGTTCAGGAGGCCGGGGGCGCCTCGAACCGCTCCCGCACCGCGGGGTCGAGCGTGATGTCGCCGAACGACGCCGTCCACGCTCCGTCCACCGCGATGGACTGCCCCGAGAGGTAGGGGGCCTCGTCGGAGAGCAGGAACGCCGTCACCGCGGCGACCTCCTCCGCACGAGCGATGCGTCCCATCGGCGGCCCCTCCGCGAGCAGGCGCTCCTCCGCCTCAGGGTCGGCCGCCCGCGCGATCTGCGCCTCCAGATGCGGAGTGCGCACGCCGCCCGGCGCGACGGTGTTCGCGCGTATGCCCACTCCGCCATATGTCACGGCGACACTGCGGCTCAGGGCGTCGATGCCGCCCTTGGTGAACTCGTAGGCCGCGTGGTCCACGAAGCTCGACCGCCCGTGGATCGAGCCGATGTTCACGATCGCCCCCGCGACGCTCTGATCGAGGAACGCGGACACGGCTGTCGAGCAGCCCCAGAGGTACCCGAAGCCGTTGATGTCGACGATCTCGCGCACGACCGTCTCGTCGAGCTCGTGCAGCGGCGTGCGCTTCGTGATGCCGGCGTTGTTGACCCAACCGGCCAGCGGAGCCCTCGCGCGCGCGGCGGCGGCGGCACGCTCGTGGGCCGTGCGGTCGGAGGCGTCGCCGAGCACGACCTCGGCGACGATGCCCTCCTCCACGGTCCCGGAGCCGGGAGAGCGTTCGAGCCCGACCACGATCCAGCCGTCGGCGGTGAGCCGCGCGGCCACCGCGCGGCCGATGCCCTTGCCGCTGCCGGTGACCACGACGCTGCGCGGGGAAGGTGTCATGTCAGTCCCTCTCGAAACGGAAGACGGCGGGATCGAGGCCGAAGCCGAGCCCCGGAGCCGTGGGGGGCGTGACGGTGCCGGCGAACTGCGGCCCGCCCGTGACGAACGAGGGCGCGGGGTCGTAGGGATTCACCCCGCGGGCGAAGGTCTCCACCTGGATGCCGAGGTGGGCCGTGACCTCGGGGTACACGTGTCCGGACACCGGGACGCCGCGCTCCGCCGCCCAGGCGATGAGCTCGCGCGCGGGGGTGATGCCGCCGATCGCCACGACGTCGAGGCGCAGCGCGTCGACCTCGCCGATGTCGACGAGAGCCCGGAGCACGGCGGGGTCGGTCACCTCGTCTCCCACCGCCACCGGCAGTCCGGTCTCCCGGCGGATGCGGGCGACGCCGGCCGCATCCTCGGGGAGCAGCGGGTCCTCCAGCCAGGCCAGGCGCGGGTCGCCCCACTGCGCGACCTCCGTTACGGCGGCCTCCGCGTCGGGCCAACCGAAGCCGACATCCACGACGAGTCCGGTCGACGACGGCAGCTCCGCGCCGAGGATCGCGAGCAGCTCGCGCATGTATGCCGGATCGGGAATGCGCGAGATCTTCACCTGCGCCCAGCCCTCCGCCTGCGCGAGCACCTCGTCCGCGACCTCCCGCGGCGTGCGCTGCGGAGACGGATACGCGGCGACGAGCATCCCCTCCCGCGGGGCGTCACCGGTGCCGAGCAGGGTCCACAGCGGCACACCGGCGCGACCGGCCGCGATGTCCCACAGGGCGATGTCGACCAGGCCGATCGCCCGCCGCACGAGTCCCACCCGTCCGACGATCGCGCTGCCGCGGAGCATCCGGTCCCACGCGGCCGCCGGGTCGTCGGCGTCGAGCCCCACCGCGTGCGGAGCCACCAGGCGGTCGACGATCTCCGCCATCGGGGCCTCGCGCGACAGGCAGTAGGCGATCCCGGTGGTGCCGTCGTCCGCCGTCACCTGCACCGCGGAGTACTCCCGCCGCGTGACGGTCATCGCGCCGAGCTGCAGCGGTGCCGGAAGGGGGAGGACCGCCGTGGCCGTGTCGATCCGGGCGACGGCGGTCATTCGGGCTTCTTCGCGAGGGGCACGCCGTAGTCGACCATGAACCCGCCGTCGACGTACAGGGTCTGCCCGTTCATGTAGCGCGACTGGTCCGACACGAGGAAGCTCACGGCCGCGGCGATCTCACTCGCCTCGGCTAGGCGCTTCGCGGGGATGCGGGACAGGATCGTGTCGAGGCTCAGCGTGCCCTGCTCGACACCCTGACGGAACACCCCGGTGTCGACATAGCCGGGCGCGACCGCGTTGACTCGGACGCCCCGCGACGCCCACTCCGCTCCGGCCGTGGAGGTGAGTCCGATGACGGCGGCCTTGGTCGTGGCATACGGCGCCCGCCCTGCGGAGCCTCGCGAGGAGATGGAGGAGATGTTGACGATGCGGCCCTCACCCCGGTCGAGCATTCGCTTCCCTGCGGCCTGGAGCGCGGAGAACACCCCATGCAGGTTCACGTCCACGACCGCGGACCACTCATCCCACGTGAGGTCCTCGATCCCGCGATGCCGCTGGATGCCGGCGTTGTTCACGAGCACCTCGATGGGCCCGAGCTCCGCCTCGATCTCGCCGAAGACCCGATCGACGGCGGCATGGTCGGTGACGTCGAGCTCCCGCCACAGGATGCCGGCGGGGTTCTCGCCCGCGGTGAGCCCGGGGACGCGGTCGGTCGCGACGACGAGATACCCGTCCGCGGAGAGCCGCTGTCCGATCTCCCAGCCGATGCCGGCCGAGCCTCCGGTGACGATGGCGACGGGGCGCGCGGTCATGTCTCTCCTCTACCTCGGGGATTTGCTATAGCAATAGTAGGGGAGAGTTGCCGTCAGCACACTCCGGCAGGCCCTGAGGGAACGATCCGGTACATGATCTCCGGGCGACCACGCCGACCGTAGCGGTGGGCGACGTCGAGCACCCCGGCATCGAGGAGGTAGCAGAGGTACCGGTGCGTCGTGCCCGGCGACAGCGCGCAGGCGGCGGCGATCTGCCGTGCGGAACGCGCGTCCACAGGGTCGAGAGCGGCGACCACGCGCGCGAGGGTCGGCTCGGCCAGTCCCTTCGGCAGCCGAGCCGCTCCCCTGAGCGCCGGCGTGTGCGGCGACGGCGTGCGGACGGCACGCCCGCCCACCTCGATCCCCCCGGTGGCCAGGAGCCGGTCGATCTCGCTCTGCCCCAGGGGGCTCTCCCGCCCCGGGTCCCCTCCCGAGCGACGGTTCGCACGGTAGCGCTCCAGGCGTTCCTGCAGAGCCTCCTGAGCGAACGGCTTCAGCAGGTAGCCGATCACATGGGCGGACATCGCCTGCCGCACGGTAGTCCTGTCCGGCGAGGAGCTGATGACCAGGACGTCCGGACCGGATTCCCCGAGCGTCCGGAGTCGGTGGAGGACCTCGACACCGCTGATGTCCGGAAGACGCATGTCCAGCAGGATCAGATCGAAGCCGCGAGAGCCCTGTGCAGACGCCTCCTCGCCCGTGGCCGCGGTTCCCCCGACGACGAACCCGGGTGTCTCCGCCACGAACGCCCCGTGCAGCGCGCGGGCCCCGCGGTCGTCGTCGACGATGAGGACGCGGATCGGCGCCGTCATCGCGTGCCCGCCATCTCGAACGAGAATCGTGCTCCGCCCCACGGCGACGACCCGACCTCGATCATGCCGTCGCGGGAGTGGAGGATCCGGCGCACCAGCGCGAGGCCCACTCCCGACCGGCGCGATCCGGCTTTGGAGGAGTACCCGGACAGGAATATCCGTGGGGCCAGGCGCGGATCGACCCCTGGCCCGTCGTCCTCCACGGCCCCTTGAAGGCGACCGCCGTACTCTCGCAGCGTGCAGCGCACCCGGGTGGCTCCCGCCTCGCCCGCATTGCGACAGAGGTTCGCCAGCACCGACACCAGCTCGTCATCGAAGCCGGTCCTCGTGTCGAGGTCGAACTCGACCTGGGCGCCGAGGTCGAGCAGGTCCGCACGGATCGCGTGCACGGCCGCATCACGGACGGCGTCGCCGCTCGCGACACTCCCGCCCGTGTCGGGCCGCGGAACGCCAACCGGGACGACGTCCTCGATGTACGAGAGCGCCGTCGGGGCGTCTCCTCGCGAGACCAGCCCGTGGATCACGTGGAGCCGGGTGGTGAACTCGTGCGACTGCTCCTTCAAGGCCGCGGGTCGTGCGACTCATCTGCGCATGCTCCAGCGCGAGTCCGTCGAGTCGGCGGAAGCGCCGTTCGACGGCGGCCGTGAGGAAGGAGCTGGCCATCGTGGCCACGATCAGCGCACCGATGCCCCAGGGCAACAGGTCTTCGAGCGCTTCTTCCCGTCTCGCTGCGATGTCGGCCTCGCGGACCCCGACTGCCACCATTCCGACGACGGCGCCCGCGTCATCCCGTACCGGAATCTTGGCCCGCAGCGCCGGGCCGGAGGGTCCGGTCTCGGTTCCGAGGAACGGTGTCCCCTCCAGGACGGAGCGATTCGTGGTCGCGACCTGCACACCGCGTTCGGACGCGAGAGGGTGAGTGATCCGCACCCCTTCGTCGTCCGTGATGACCACGTAGTACACGTCGGCCGCACGGGCGATCAACTCGGCAACCGGCTGCAGCTGCGCCGTCGCCGGCGCCAGGTCGGCGGCATCCGCGAGGTCGTCGGGCGTGCCGGCGGCCGATGCCGCCTCCACAGTCGCCCGCACGTCCGGAAGCTCGGCGAGGCTCGACGCCACCCCCTGCACCCGGTCGACGGTGGCGTCTCTGATGCTGCCGGCCTGCGCCGACAGCGCCACCGCGACCGTGATCCACAGGGACGACAGGGTGATCAGCGACGGGAGCACGAGCAGCGTGAGCCGGATGACGCGCGGGCTCGGGGACAGGGCCATGGTCGGTCGCCTCCTCGCGATCGGGTCCAGACGGGCCGCGGCGCGCCGCGCGTGGGTTTATGAGAACAATTCGCCTCGACACCCCGCGTGCGTGCCCGTGATGTCAGCCTAGGTCAGTCCCGCGGCGACGACGGCGTCCGCGCGAAGGGAGCAGCAATGAAGCATCTCACCAGACCGGCCGGTCCGCGCAGTCCGGGTGCCGCGCGACAGGTCGTCGGTCGTGTCATCGGGGGCGCGATCACGGTCGCCGCCGTCACCGTCGCGGCCATCGGGTCGATCACCTCGGCGGCGAGCGGTCAGGAGATCAACGCCTCAATGACGATCATCGCCCCCGCCGCCGCGGGTGGCGGCTGGGACGGCGTGGCCCGCGAGCTGCAGCAGGCGCAGAAGGCCAACGGACTCGTCAACAACGTTCAGGTCGTCAACATGCCCGGCGCCGGAGGGACGATCGCGCTCGGTAATGTGTCCGTCCTCAGCGGTCAGCCGAACAACCTCCTCGTGGGGGGTACCGGCCTGCTGGCGGCGACGATCCAGTTCGGCTCGGCCGCCACGCTGGACGACGTCACTCCCCTCGCCGTGATCGTCGAGGAGTACGACGTGATCGTCGTGGCCGCCGATTCGCCGTACGAGACGCTCGACGACCTCGTGGAGGCGTGGACGAAGGACCCGAAGTCCGTTCCGTGGACGGGAGGAGGGTCGTTCGATCAGCTCGTGGTGACGGACCTCGCGCTCTCGGCCGGCATCGATCCGGTCGACACGACCTACATCTCGTCCGACGGGGGCGGCGAAGCCATCCAGGCCCTGCTCAACGGCACGGCCAACGCGGCCGCCGGCGGCTATCCCGACAACATCGATCAGATCGAGGCCGGACGCCTCCGGGCGCTCGCCCTCGTCGCGAAGGAACCCATCGACGGGATCGACATCCCCACCGCGGCCGAGCAGGGCTACGACATCTCCCTCTCCAACTGGAGGATGCTGGCCGCACCGTCGGGCCTGGACGACGGCGACGTCGAAGCACTGACCGACCTGGTGGTCGACAGCGTGGCGACCCCGGAGTGGCAGGACGCCATCGACCGCTACCACTGGACGGAGCGCGTCATCACCGGGGACGAGCTCCAGGTCTTCCTCGACGACGAGGAGAACCGCATCCGCGCCCTGTACGAGGAGATGGGACTATGACCTTCCCCGCCAATCCCACGTCCGCCTCAGCCGTGGTCGGAGACCGTCTCCGACTGGTGTCGGGGCCCGGCGTCGCCACCGTGCTCAAAGGTCTCACGATGCCCGCCCTTCTCGTGGCTTTCGCGACCTACCTCCTCGTCGGCATCCTCACCATGCGGGTGCCGGAGGGGACCACGTTCCCCGGCCCGCAGTTCTTCCCGGCGATCATCGCCGCCGGCCTGTATGCCCTCGCGGCGCTTCTCGTCGTCGGGACCGTGCGCGAACTCCGGGCCGCGCCCGCCACGGCGACCGCTCGCGCCGAGGGGACCGGCGAGATCGACGCCCCGACCGCCGAGCGCGCTGTGCGCATCGACGTGCGATCGATGGCGTGGGTGGTCGTCTCCTTCGCCGTGTTCGCGCTCGCCCTGAACGTCCTGGGCTGGCTGATCGCCGCCAGTCTCCTGTTCTGGTGCGTCGCCCGGGGCTTCGGCGCGCGCAAGCCGCTGCAGACGCTCGCCGTCGGGCTCACCGTGAGCGCGACGGCCTACATCGGATTCGACATGCTGCTCGGGCTCCCGCTCCCGTCCGGCGTCCTCGGGGGGTTCTGACATGGACGTTCTCCAGCTGCTCGGCGAGGGCTTCCTCGGCGCTCTGACTCCGGCGAACCTGCTGTGGGTGGTCATCGGGTGCGTGCTCGGCACCGCCGTCGGCGTGCTTCCCGGCCTCGGGTCCTCCATGGCTGTCGCGCTCCTTCTGCCGGTCACCTTCTCCCTCGACCCGACAGCCGCGTTCATCATGTTCGCGGGGGTGTACTTCGGCGGTCTGTTCGGCGATTCCACGATGGGGATCCTCATGAACACGCCGGGTCAGGCCTCGGCCATCGCCTCGACCTTCGAGGGGCATCGGATGGCCAAGAACGGCCGAGCAGCCCAAGCTCTCGCCACCGCCGCGATCGGCGCCTTCATCGGCGGCTTCATCGCCTCCATCGTCGTCGTCTTCCTCGCCCCTGCACTGGCCGACTTCTCAAGCCGCTTCGGCCCGGCCGAGTTCTTCGCCCTGGCCGTCTTCGCCTTCGCCGCCACCTCGACCGTCGTCTCCGACAGCGCGGTCAAGGGCCTCACCGCCCTGTTCCTCGGACTGGGCATCGCGGTGATCGGGATCGACGGCGTGTCCGGCGCGCCCCGGTTCACGATGGACTCGCCGCAGCTCTTCGACGGCGTGTCGCTCGTGACCGTCACCGTGGGGCTGCTCGCTCTCGGCGAGGTGATCTACGTCGCCTGCCTCCAGCGGCACTCCTCGGATTCGAAGCTCATCGCCCCCTCCGGCCGGCCCTGGCTGCGTCGCGCAGAGCTCAAGGAAGCCGCACCCGCGTGGCTACGAGGTACGGCGATCGGCCTTCCGTTCGGGGTGATCCCGGCCGGAGGGTCCGAGATCCCCACGTTCCTCGCGTACGGCCTGGAGAAGCGGCTCGATGCCCGGCGGAAGGTTCCCCAGTTCGGTCGCGGGGCGATCCGTGGTCTCGCGGCTCCGGAGGCCGCGGGCAATTCCACGACGAGCATGGCCATGGGGGCGCTGCTGGCCCTCGGCCTGCCCATCTCCGCCACGGCGGCCATCATGCTCGCCGCGTTCCGCCAGTACGGTCTCCAGCCCGGCCCGTTGCTGTTCGACCGCGCCCCCGATCTCGTCTGGTCGTTGTTGGCGAGCTTCTTCATCGCCATGGTCGTTCTGCTCATCCTGAACCTGCCGTTCGCGATGCTGTGGGCGAAGCTGCTCCTCATCCCGCGGCCGTACCTGTACGCGGGCATCACCGTGTTCTGCGGCCTCGGCATCTACGCCACCTCCGGGTCGCCCTTCGATCTGCTCCTCCTGCTCGGCGTGGGGCTGCTCGGCTTCCTCATGCGCGCGCTCGACTTCCCTCTAGCGCCGCTCATCATCGGGATGGTGCTCGGACCGCTCGCGGAGACGAGTCTCCGGGACGCCGCGATGAGCGCGAACGGCGACTTCTCCGTCCTCGTCCAGGGGCCGATCAGCCTCACCCTCTATGCACTGCTGGGCGTTGTGCTCGTCCTCTCCGTGCGCAACCGGCTCGTGACGCGCGCACGCACGCGCAAACCCATGCCCGAACTCCTCGAGGTCGGGGACCGGTAGGGCAACACCGGTTCGAATCGCGCACCTGGTTCGATTTCGGCCGGAAATGGAGCAAAGTGGGCGATTCGAACGGGGACTACCCCAGCAACCCGGCAACCACCGACACGGCGTGGGACTCCAGGAGCTCCAGGGCACCGGGAGCCAAGGGGGTCTGCCAGGACTGATAGGCACCGCGGTCGTAGGCCTCGCGGGTCGGGAGATACACGAATCCCGGGCCGTTCGTGAGGTTCATCACCACGATCGGCGTCTCCGGGAACCGCTCCCGAAGGGTCGTCTGCAGCCGCGAGTACGCCTCGCCCGGATGCCCCACGATCACGGCGTCTCCGAGCCGCCACGCCCACACCGGATGCGACACGGTCGGCCCCTCGATGTAGCCGTCGCGAAGGTTCCGCGCCCGTCCGAGGCGCTCCTCCCGCGACCGGGGGTCGATGTCCTTCCACTCCTCGGCGAGCTCGTCCAGGGTGGGCAGGTTGCGCAGCGGCAGCTCGACCGCCGAGACGACTCCCGCCGCCCCGTCGCCGCCGTCCGCCGGGGTCCCGGTCCAGATCGCGAGCGGAGCCCCCGACTCCACGACCCCGTCCAGCGTCAGCTCCTCGCCGGGGACCGGGAGCCCGTCCAGCGCCGCGAGCACCGCGTGCCCGAGCGAGCGTCCGTGCCGGTCGGCCACCGCCACGTCGCCGGTGTACTGCTCCCGAGGGGCCAGCTCGCCCGAGGCCCCCTGCACGAACAGACACGGTGCGCCGGTCGCGGCCTCCACGATCTCGCGCATCGCGCCGACGTAGTCCGGAGACACCTCGCGGTGCTGCCAGGCCAGGGTCGTCGGGTGGCAGGCATAGTTCACCAGCGTCGCCCGCACCTCCCCGTCGATGCTGATCCGGCCGATGGTCACCGTGTCGTCAGCGGTGCCCTGGGGGTTGTAGCCGACGAGCGCGCGGCCGTCGAGGTCGAGCTCCCGCTCCGCCGCGAGGGTGCAGGTACCCGTGGTCCACTCGATGAGTCCCGGTCGCGCTGCCTCCAGCGCCTCCCGCCCGGCCGCGATGCCCGCGGCAGCAAGAGCCTCCAGATACCCGGGGATGAGCTCCCCGCCCGGCAGATGCGCATCCGCGGCGCACAGCACGGCCCCCGCGTGGGTGTGCGAGAGGGAGAGCATGAGCTGATCGGGCTCGAGGCCCAGGCCGTCGAGGATCGCCCCGCGCACGCCCTGCTCATCGGCGACTCGGCGCCACCACGTGCCGTCCACGGCGAGCAGCACCCGCGGCCGCTCGTCCGCGGCGACCACGGCGAGCGCGGTCAACGCGAACGGCCGGTGCGCCCCCTCGGAGCGCTCCCAGTCGGCCGGGCCCCAGTTCTTGGCGCGGATGCCGACGGGCGGTGTGATGTCGCGCCGGGCGACGCCGATGCGCGCCCGCGTGCGGGGGATGCGGATGCGGTCTCCGAGGTGCGTCGCCGCTGCGGTGTCGTTCACGCGTGGTCCTCCCTGATGTCCATGATGCCGTCCGTCACGCGCTCGCCAGCACGTCCGCGATGACGACGCGCGGTCCGGCTTCCGGCAGCGCGGTCTCGACGCCGCGCTCGACGGTGTCGCTGTACAGCAGCGTCGACGGCTCGGCGAACCCGTCCGCCAGCCGTACACGTCCCCCGACGAACTGGCTGCCGGTGACGCGGGCGTGGTTGACGCCGGTCCCGATGTCGAGGTGCGCCGCGCCCTTCGGCACGGTCGAGGTCACGCCGCTCACCCGCCAGGTGACGACGCCGGCACCGGCGGCCCTGCTCAGCAGCGCGCCGTCCGTCCGCTCCGTGGAGAGCTCGACGCCGTCCAGAGCGACGAGCTGATCGCGCACCGCGGTCGCGGTCAGGCGCACGTCGCGCACGGCACCGCCGCGGATGGCGACCGTGGCGGCGCCGAGCTCGAAGGGCGCACCCGCCGCCGGGCCGCTGAGGCGGCAGTCCACGAACTCGACCGGACCCGACCCGCGCGCCTTCACCCCGTCCATCCCGGTGATCGTGCAGTCCACGAAGCGCACGGGGGCCGTGACCGGGGTCTGCACGAGCACCTGGTCCTTCGGCAGCGCGAAGGTGGAGTCCGCGATCACGGTCGGCCGCGACGAGCGCTGCGACCGCTGACCGATCGCCAGCAGTCCCGCAGTGCACCCGCGCACCTGGGCGCCGTCCGCGTTGATGGTCATGGTCGCCTGCGGGTCGAAGGTCGAGCGGCCGATGACCCGCACGTTCTCCAGCGTCAGATCGCTGATCTTGGTGCCGGCGACGAACCAGGAGCAGACGTGGTCGCGCACCGTGATGCGCTTGGCGGCGGTGCCCCACTGCGCGCCGGAGTTGGCGATGTCCATGAGCCCGGAGTTGCCGATGAAGGTGAGGTCGTGCTCGTACTGCCCGTGCGTGGTGAAGGGGTTGCCGCCCTGATCGTCGCCGTCGCCGTGGCAGTTCTCGACGAGGCAGTAGGCGCTGGCGGTGAGGTCGTTCAGGTGCCGGGCGTTCGACGAGGTGCAGTCGCTGACCCGTCCATAGAGGCTGTAGATCTGCTGCGTCAGGTAGCCGGCGCCGCCGTAGAACACGGTCGGCGGGTTCTCCACCGAGCAGCGCTCCGTCGTGAAGTGCGTGTTCCAGCGCCGCATGATCACGGGCCACCAGGTGCGGCTCGCGTGCACGTCGGCGACGTCGCAGTGGATCGCGTACTCGAAGGCGATCGGGTGAGAGCCGGTGAGCTCACGGGAGTCGGGGAAGGAGCCGTCGGTGGGACCGTCGAAGGGTCCGGCGCCGAGGAACCGCATGTTCGCGATGCGCACGCCCGCGACCGGTTCCATCTGCCGCCAGACGAGCTTTCGCCCCGTGTCCAGCGGCCAGCCGTTGAGGTAGTCGATGCGGATGTGGGTGCCGTCGATCTGCTGCGTCACCTGCACGAACCGCTGCAGCTCACGTTCGTCCGCCCCTCCTCCGGCGACGGGATCGCACTGCACGGCCCACCAGGAATCGACGGGGAACCGGGAGGCATCCGGCACGGCGACGGCGTCGGTCAACTCGGGCCAGGCCTCGGCCAGCGCATGCTCGACCGTCACGTCCTTCGACACCCCGGTGAAGAACATCACGGCGCCGAACGGGTTGTCGTGCGTGTTCTTCTCGATGCCGTCGGTCGTGATGAGGTGTCCGCCGAAGTCGATCTCGACGTACGACCGGGTGAAGCGGTGCCGGCGCTGGAACAGGAGATCCGTGCTCGCCTCGATCCGGCGGATGCGGGGATCGTTCACCATCGCGGCGAGCGCGTCGTCGGCTGGCTTCTCCGGTCCCGTGATGCCGAAGACGCGGAAGTCGACCGTCCCGTCATGCTGCAGGACCCAGCGGGTGTCGTGCTTCCCCGCGATCACCGTCCCGCCGTTGGGCGTGGTCTTCGCGTTCTCGCTGCCCACGTACACGAGCAGCCCGGCATCGCCGGGCTTCCGGTACCCGGCGACGACCGCCACCTCGCCGTCGCGGGCCCGGAGACGGCCGAGGTCGGCGACGGACTCCGCTCGCGTGACGTCCTTGGCGCCGGCGACGACCGCGGCGGCCTGCGCCGGTGCCGTGCTCGCGAGAGCGCCTGCCGTGCCGAGCGCGACCGCGCCGAGCCCGGCCATGAGCGCGCGGCGGCCGGTGGACCGCACTCGCTCCGCACCATCCGCCGCTTCCGTGGCGTTCACAGGGCCGTCGGTCGTCGATGCATCGATCACGATGTGCTCCTCTCCCGCCGCGCCGAGTCGGTCTCTGCCGCGTCGCGCAGCGCAGCCGGGACGGTGAAGTCCGCCCGGCGGCTGAGCACGAAGGCGATCGTCGCCCCGAGCAGCGTGAGCCCCGAGATGAGGAGCAGGCCCCACACCGCCGACCCCGTGGTCTGGCTGATCCAGCCGATCGCGTAGGGTCCCGCGAAGCCGGCGAGGTTGCCGACCGAGTTGATGAAGGCGAGGCCGGCCGCCGCCGCCGTGCCGGTGAGCACCATGGGCGGCAGGCTCCAGAACAGCGGGGTGGTCGAGAAGAGCGCCGACATCCCGACGCACAGCGCCGCGAGGGCGAGCACCGGCGTGCCCTGGGCCGCGACCGCCGCGATGAGCGACAGGGCGGTGATGCTGAGCGTGATGCCGATCTGCAGCGGGATGTTGCCCTGCTTCCGGGCGGCGCGCTCCCACGGCAGCATCACGAGGGCCGCGCACAGGTTGGGCAGCGCCACGAGCCAGCCGGTGGTGGCGTTCGAGAAGTCGCCCATGCTCTTCACGATCGTCGGCAGCCACATCCCCAGCCCGTAGGCACCGAACACGACACCGAAGAAGAGCACGATGAGCGTCCAGAGGCGCCCGTTGCGGAACACCTCGCCCAGCCGCAGGCGCCCGTGCCGCTGCTCGGTCGCCTGGGTCTCGGCGGCGAGCGTGTCGGTGATCCAGCGCTGCTCGGCGGGGGTCAGCCAGCGCGCGTCCTGCGGGCGGTCGGGGAGCCAGAAGAACACGACGAAGGCGAGCAGCACCGCCGGGATGCCCTGCAGCAGGAAGACGAGCTGCCAGCCGTCCAGACCCCACAGCCCGTGCAGCTCCAGCATCCAGCCGGACAGCGGCGCGGCGACCGCGTTGGCGATCGGGTTCGAGAGCACGAAGACGGCGAGCACCTGCGTGCGGTACTGCCGGGGGAACCACAGCGTGAGGTAGAGCAGCACGCCGGGGAAGAACCCGGCCTCCGCGATGCCGAGGATGAAGCGCGCGATCGCGAACTGCGTCGCGTCCTGGACGAACGCGGTCAGCGCCGCGACGATGCCCCACGAGATCATGATGCGGGCGATCCACTTGCGGGCGCCGAACTTCTCCAGGAGCAGGTTGCTCGGCACCTCGAACAGCAGGTAGCCGATGAAGAAGATGCCCGCCGCGAAGCCGAAGGCAGCCTCGGTGATCTGGAGGGCGGCCGTCATCTCCAGCTTCGCGAAGCCGGCGTTGTTCCGGTCGATGTAGGCGACGAGGTAGAGCAGGCCGAGGAACGGACCGAGTCTCCAGATCGCCTTCTTCATGGCGGAGGCTCCCCGTGCCTCCTCCGCGGCGCGCGCCTGCGCGAGCGTCTCTCTGCCGGACATGACAACTCCTTCGTCATCGGTTACGGGTTTTGCTATAGCATGTAGCACCGCACGGTTCCTGTCTAGTCCCGGCCGTATGCCATAGCATCGACCGAGCGAGGGAGCCCCGCTCGACGAGCACCGGGCCGCGCGAGACCGAGAAGGGCCCCGGATGCGCAGCGTGTCGGATCAGAACATCGCCGAGCAGGTCGCGGACGAGCTCCGGGCGGCGATCCACTCCGGGGAGCTCGCCCCCGGCGAGCGCCTCGTGGAGCGGAAGCTCGCCGACCGACTCGGCGTCAGCCACATCCCCGTGCGCGAGGCCCTGACCCGGCTCGCCGAGGAGCGCCTCATCACCCGCGAGCCCCGGCGCGGTGCCCGCGTCGCCCAGCTCAGCGCGCAGGACCTGGAGGAGATCTCGAGCCTGCGGATCGTGCTGGAGCAGTTCATGGCGATCCGGGTGCAGGAGCGGTGGAACGACGAGTCGGCGGCGCGGCTGGAAGCCATCATCCAGGCCATGGCGGCGGCGGCGCCGGGCGATGTGGCCGAGGTCCTGCGCCAGGACCGCCTCTTCCACGAGACCCTCGCCGACCTCGCCGAGCACCGGTTCCTCGACGAGCTCAGCGCCCAGCTCCGCGGCCGGATCGCCGGGTTCATCCAGGCGGCCAACTCCGCCCTCGACCCCGCCGAGCAGGAGGAGCACGTGCGCAGCCACCAGCAGATCGTCGACGCCATCGCGACCGGCGATCCGGAGCAGGCACGCGCCGTGATCGCCGAGCACGTGACCAGGGCCGTCCGCCGCATCACGCCGTCGGCCGAGTGAGCGCCGTGGCCGCGCGCACCATCGTCCTGACGGGAGCCTCGGACGGGATCGGAGCCGCCGCCGCCCGCCAGCTCGCCGGATCCCCGCACCGCCTGCTCCTCGTGGGCCGTTCGCCCGACAAGATGCGGGCCGTCGCGGACGAGACGGGCGCGGAGTGGTTCACCGCCGACTTCGCGCGCCTCGACGACGTGCGCGCGCTCGCCCCCCAGCTCGCGGACACCGTGGGTGCAGCGGGCATCGACGTGCTGGCCAACAACGCCGGCGGCATCTTCGGCGACCGCACCCCGACGGTCGACGGGCACGAGAAGACGATGCAGGTGAACCACCTCGCCCCGTTCCTGCTGACGAACCTCCTGCTCCCGCAGCTGCTCGCCGCCCGCGGCGCGGTCGTGAACACCTCCAGCGTCGCTCACCGCCTGTTCGGGCATCTCGACGTCGACGACCTCGACAACACCCGCCGGTACTCCCCGAACAAGGCCTACGGCGACGCCAAGCTCGCCAACGTCCTGATGGCGAAGAGCCTGCACGAGAAGTTCCATGCGCAGGGGCTCAGCGCGGTGGCCTTCCACCCCGGCACCGTGGCGACGAACTTCGCCGCCGAGTCGTCGAGCATCATGCGCCTCGTCTACCGCACCCCGCTGCGCCGCCTCGTCCTCATCGGCAGCGACCGCGGCGGCGCGACGCTGCGCTGGTTCCTCGAAGGCACGCCGGGCGAGACCTGGATCTCCGGCGGCTACTACGACGAGCGCGTCCTCAGCACCCGCGTGAACCCGCAGGTGCACGACCCCGCTCTCGCCGAGGCCCTCTGGCAGCGCAGCGCCGCGCTCGTCGGCGTGTCCGGGGGCTGAGCTCTCGCCGTCTACGCTGGGGCGATGGCGCGCCTCGACTGGACCCAGCTCCCTCCCGCTCTCCGAGCCCGGGTCGAGCACTTCGCGGGTTCCCCGGTGGCACGGGCGCAGTCGCAGGACGGCGGCTTCTCCGCGGGGCTGGCCTCACGGCTGACCTTCGCCGACGGACGGCGGCTGTTCGTCAAGGCGGTGCAGGAGTCGGCGGAAGGCACGTTCGCGCTCTACGCCCGGGAGGCCGAGGTGCTCGGTGCGATCCCCCGCTCCCTCCCGGCCGCGCACCTCGTCGACGCGTTCACGGCGGACGGGTGGGCGGTGCTTCTCATCGAAGACGTCGAGGGTCGTCATCCGGAACGCTCGGCCACCGCGCCCGACACCGCGCACGTCCTGGATGCGATCGCCGCCCTGGCCACCGCCCCGGCGCCGCGCACGCTTCCCCGCCTCGCCGACGAGCTGCACGACGACTCCGGATCCTGGCGACGGCTGGAGGAGGCCAGGCTCCTGGAGACGACCACGCCGTGGTGCGCGCAGAACGTCGACCTCCTCCGCACGGCGGCGGAACGCGTGGGCACGGCGGTCGCGGGCGACCGGCTCCTGCACGCCGATCTCCGGGCCGACAACATCCTCATCGAGGACTCCGGCCGCGCACGGCTGCTCGACTGGCCGTGGGCGGCCCGCGGCGCGGGGTGGGAGGACGCCCTCCTGTACCTGCTCGACCTCCGCGTGGAGGACGCCGCGGCCGAGGTCGGTCCCCTGCTCGATCACCCCGTCTTCGCCGGGTCGACCACGGAGGACCACATCGCCCTCCTGTCCGCCGCGGGCGGCGCCTGGTTCGAGAAGTGCCGTCTTCCCGCGCCGAACGGGATGACGACGCTCCGCGACTTCCAGCGCCGGGAAGCGGTGATCGCCACCGACTGGATCGCCGAGCTCGTCCGCTGATCGCCCCCGAGGCGGGGGCGTCCGCCGTCATCCCTCGGGCTGCGCGCCCGACTCGCCCGCGTGGACGCGTTCGCCCTGTCGGCCGAACAGGCTGAGCACCTCGGCGGGCTCCCCGTCCGCGCTCCCGAACCAGTGCGGCACGTGCGTGTCGAACTCGGCGACCTCACCGGCTGCCATGCGCAGATCGCGCGTGCCGAGGATCAACCGCATGGTGCCGCTGAGCACGTAGAGCCATTCGCGCCCCTCGTGCGCCCGGGGGCGCGGAGTCACCTGGCTCCCCGGGATGAGGATCTTCCAGGCCTGGACCGGACCGGCGTGCGGGGTCAGCGGCACGACGATCCGGCCGTGCACGCGGCGCGGCTTCAATCGCACGCGCGGATCGCCGACGTCGGGCGCCCCGACGAGGTCGTCCAACGGCACCCGGTGGGCGCGGGCGAGCGGGAGGAGAAGCTCGAGGCTCGGTCGGCGTTGCCCGGTCTCCAACCGCGACAGCGTGCTCGTGGAGATCCCCGTGGCGTCGGCCAGGGCGGTCAGCGTCATCCCCCGCTGCTTCCGGAGCCACCGCAACCGCGGGCCCACGCCGTCGAGCGTCGCGTCGATCTCGTCCCCCTGCACGTCCTCAGTCTGGCCGCATTTCCCAGGAGCAGCAAAGAAGTTTGCCGCCCCGGCACCTCCGGGGCGACTCTCGTGGCATGAAGAGATTCGATGTGCTCATCGTCGGCGGCGGTGCCGCCGGCCTCAGCGCCGCCCTGGTCCTGCTCCGCGCTCGACGCACGGTCGCGATCGTCGATGCGGGGGAGCCCCGCAACGCCCCCGCGGCGCACCTGCACGGCTTCCTCTCCCGGGACGGCGCCGCACCCGCTGCGCTGCTCGCGAGCGGTCGCGACGAGGTCGCGGGCTACGGAGGCACGATCATCGACGGACGCGTCGCCGAGCTGTCCCCGGGCTTCACGGCCACCCTCGACGACGGGCGACGGCTGGAGGCCCGTCGGGTGCTGGTCACCACGGGCCTGCGCGACGAGATCCCCGACATCCCGCATCTGCGCGAGCGCTGGGGGCGTGATGTGCTGCACTGCCCGTACTGCCACGGCTACGAGGTGCGGGATCGCGCTCTCGGGGTGATCGGCGGCACGGCTGCGTCGGTCGCCCACGCGCTCCTCATCGCCCAGTGGTCCGCCGACGTCGTCTACTTCCCCCACACCCGGCCGCTCACGGACGACGAGCGGGAACGTCTCGACGCGCGCGGCGTCCGGGTGCATCCGGGTGAGGTCTCCCGCCTCATCGTCGAGGCCGACCGCCTCCAGGGCGTGGAGCTGAGCGACGGCACCCGTGTCCAGCGCGCCGCGGTGTTCGTCCGCCCCGAGATGCGCGCTCACGACGCCCTCCTCCACGTTCTCGGCTGCGAGACCGACGAGAACGGATGGGTCCGGCACGATGCCGGCGGGCGCACGAGCGTGCCAGGGGTCTCCGTCGCCGGGAACGTCGCCGATCCGCGTGCGCAGCTCATCACCGCGGCCGGACAGGGCTCCGCCGCCGCGATCGCCCTCAACGCCGACCTCACCGACGACGACCTCGCCGCCCAGCTCGCGACCCACCGCGGTGCCTGACCCCCGAGAGAGAAGGAACACAGCAATGTCCGCAGCACCCGCCCCGACGGCGACCCCCGTTCCCCCGCCCACGCAGCATCAGCTCGCGCTGATGATCTGGATCGCCGTCTTCCCGACCCTCACCGTCTTGAACCTGGTCCTCGCCGCCCCGCTTTCCGGACTCCCGATCGTCGTGCGCACGCTGGTGCTCGTCACCATCGCCGTCCCCCTTGTGATCTACCTGGAGATGCCGCTGCTGCACCGCGTCCGCCGCCGGATCCACGGTCTTGTGACGGCGCGTCGGCGAAGGTAACGTTCTCCCGTTCCTGACGAGAGAAGGCGACGATGCCCCGGACAGATCGACCCCGTTCCACGACGTCCGTGTGGCGCCGCAAGCCCGTCGGCGACATGACGGAGGAGTCGGGCGGGAGCGGTCTGTTCCGGACGCTCGGGCTCTGGCAGCTCACCGCGATCGGCGTGGGCGGCATCGTCGGCGTCGGGATCTTCTCGCTCGCCGGGCTCGTCGCCCACGGCGATGCGACGACTCCCGCCGTGGGCCCCGCCGTCGTCCTCTCCTTCCTCATCGCCGGGCTCGCGTCGGCAGCGGCCGCGCTGTCGTACGCGGAGTTCGCCGGCATGATCCCGCGGGCCGGTTCCGCCTACAGCTACGGCTACGTCGCGCTCGGCGAACTCGTCGGCTGGTTCATCGGCTGGGACCTGCTCCTGGAGTACGTCGCCATCGTCGCCGTCGTCGCGATCGGCATCTCCGGCTATCTCGACGCGTTCCTCTCCGGATTCGGGCTGGAGCTGCCGACCGCGATCACGGAGACCGCCGACCAGCCAGGCGGCGTGGTCAACATCCCGGCCATCCTCATCTGCCTGTTCGTGACGTTCCTGCTGAGCCGAGGCACCCGCACGTTCGGCCGCTTCGAACTCGTCGCCGTGGCCATCAAGATCCTCCTCGTGGTGTTCATCGTCGTCCTCGGCGTCTTCTTCATCGACCCCGCCAACTACGACCCCTTCCTGCCGAACGGCTTCGGCCCCGTCTTCACCGGTGCCGCGACGGTGTTCTTCGCGGTGTTCGGCTACGACGCGATGAGCACGGCCGCGGAGGAGGCGAAGGACGGGCGTCGGCACATGCCGAAGGCGATCATCCTGTCCCTGGTGATCGCCATGGTGCTCTACGTCGCCGCGACGCTCGTGCTCACGGGCATGCAGAACTACCAGGACGTCGATCCGAAGGCGGGCTTCGCCTCGGCGTTCACGGGTGTGGGGCTCCCGGTCGTCGCTTCCGTCATCTCGGTGTTCGCCGTCGTGTCGATCCTCACCGTCATGCTCACGTTCCTGCTCGGCGCCACCCGGGTGTGGTTCAGCATGAGCCGCGACGGACTGCTCCCCGGCTGGTTCGCGCGGGTCGACCGCCGCGGCGTCCCGCAGCGGGTCACCTGGATCGCGGGGCTGGGCGCGGCGTTCTTCGCGGGCGTGTTCCCCATCCGCGCCGTCGCCGACCTCACGAACATCGGCATCCTCGCCGCCTTCGTCGTCGTCTGCATCGCCGTGATCGTGTTCCGCTACACCAAGCCGGATGCGCCCCGGACGTTCCGGCTGCCGTTCATGCCCGTGGTCCCGATCGTCGGCGTGGGCTTCTCGCTCTTCCTCATCTCGCAGCTCCACCCCGAGACGTGGCTCCGGTTCGGGGTCTGGCTCGTGATCGGACTCGTCATGTACTTCGCCTACAGCCGTCGGCACTCGCTCCTGAACCCGGACAGCCCCCGGCACCGCCCGGGCACGACTTCGGAGACCCCCGGCGACACGCCGTAGACGGGGCCGGGGAGGCGGCGGGTCGCGCCGCAGCTCCGAAGTCGTGCCCGGCGGGATCAGCCGACGACGAGGTTGGCGGTGTCGACGACGCGGTCGCCCTCGGCGGGGAACGCCGTGCGGGTGACGCCGGCCTCCACGTTGCCGGTGTGCAGCAGCGTCGAGCCGGCCCCGAAGGCATCGTCGCGGAGCTCCAGGGAACCGCCCTCGAACCGGTTGCCGACCGCGCGGTAGTGGGTCGCGCCGCTCGTCACGGCGACGTGCGTGGTCGCCCCCTCGGCCCGGAAGGTGCTGTCGGCGAGCGTCAGGTGCAGTTCGCCCGCACCCGACCGCGACACCGTCGTCCCGCCCTTCGCCGACACCTCGGACCCCGCGATCTCGACGACCTGACGGTCCTTCCCGGCGGCCGCGATGCGGGCGTTGCGGAGCGTGGAGCCTTCGACGCGCAGCTTCGCCGTCGCCGAGGCGATGGGGGCGGCATCGTCCGCCGCGGTGAGGGTCGAGCCACGGAAGGTGACCGCACCCGGGCCGTTGATCTTCATGCCGCCCACCCGGTCCAGCACCGTGTCGACGAAGGTCACGGGCGTCGTCACCGTCGCGTTGGTGAGCTCGCCGGGAACGACGAACGTGAAGTGCGAGTCGGCGATCACGGTCGGCCGGGCGGAGTTGTCGGAGGCCTGGGTGATGATGAGCGTGTCCGACGCGGTGCAGCCGCGCAGCTGCGCGCCGTCCGCGTTGATCCACAGCATCCCGGAGCCCGAGAGCGAGGGCTTGCCGATCACCTGCACGTCCTCCAGCGTCAGGTCGGTGATGCGCACGCGCGCCACGAACCACGAGCACACGTGCTTGCGGACGGTGATGCGCTTGGCCGCCGACCCCCAGGCGGCGCCGGAGTTCGCGAACGTCATGAGACCGGAGTTGCCCGTGTAGGTGAGGTCGTGCTCGTACTGGCCGTGCGTGACGAAGGGACCCTGGTCGTCGCCGTCGCCGTGGCAGTTCTCCACGAGGCAGTAGGCGCTCGCGGTGAAGTCGTTGAGGTGCCGGGCGTTGGCGGTGTGGCAGTTGGCGACGTACCCGTACAGGCAGTAGATCTGCTGCGTCAGGTAGCCGGCGCCGCCCCACGTGACGGAGGTCGGGTTCTTCAGCGTGCAGCTCTCCGTGGTGAAGTAGGTGTTCCACCGGCGCTGGATCAGCGGCCAGAAGGTCGCCGTGCCGTCGATGTGGTCCACGTCGCAGCGCACCGCGTACTCGAAGGCCAGCGGGTGCGATCCCGTGTACTCGTCCGTGCCCTTGCCGAGGAACTTCAGGTTCGACACCGTCACGTCCTGCACCGGCTTCACGTGCCGCCAGGTCATCGTGCGGTCCTTGCCGAGCGGCCAGCCGTTCTTGTAGTTCACGCGGATGTGCCGACCGTCGACGATCTGGGTCACCTGGACCAGCCGCTGCAGCTCGCGCTCCCAGCGACCGGACAGCGCGTTGACCTCGGCGGCGTACCACTCCCCGACCGCGAAGAACGACGAGTCGGCGACGGGGAAGATGTCGGCGAGGTCGGGCACGTCCTCGCCGAGCTTCGCCTCCTGCACCGCGTCGGTCACCTCGCCGCGGAAGAACATGACGGCCGCGAAGGGGTCGTCCTTCCCGGCGTTCTCGATGCCCTCGGTCGTCATCAGGTGATTCCCGAAGTCGAACGCGATGTTCGACCGGGAGAAGGTATGACGACGGACGAAGTTGAGGTCGGTGTGCGCCTCCACGCGCCGCACCCGGGCGTCGCCCACCATCGCATCGAGCGCGTCGTCCGCGGGCGCGGAGGCGTCCATGATGCCGAACTTCCGGAAGTCGACCGTGCCGTCGTGCACGAGCACCCAGGCTCCGCCCTTCGGCCCCGCGAGCACAGTGCCGCCGTTGGCCGCGGGGGCGTCCTTCTTCACGAAGCGGTAGAGCCCGTCGCCGCCGTCGCCGGGGGTCGCGTAGCCGCTCGTGCGCACGAGGTCGCCGTCCTTGCCCTTGCGCGTCGCGAGGGCGGTGGCGACGCCTCCGTGCGCGACGTTCTTCGAGCCCGACGACTCCTGCGGCACGACGGGTCCGGTGGCCTGAGCCGCGGCGGGGGCGCCGATCGCGGCGACCCCGCCCAGGGCGGCGGCGCCGAAACCGGCGAGCAGCATCCGTCGACTGCGCATCGCCGCGGTCTCGGTGGTGGTGTCCAGCTGGGTCATGCTCATCCTCCTTGCGGCATCCTCGCCGCGGTCAGGCGTCCGGCCCTCGGCCGGATCGCGGTCACCGATCAGTCCCCGATCCCCAGCGCTCTCCGAGCGGATGCTCAGAAGTAGTCGCCCGCCGTGAAGTGGCGGATGCCGTCCACCCGGGCCTCGCGGCGCAGCGGGCGGATCATCCCGGTGCGGTCGTCCTGCCGCACGGCCGCCGGAGCGAACGCGCGGACGGCGCGCTCCTCCGCGGCGAGCGCGGGGACGGCCAGCTCGCAGGTGCGGACGCCGGCCGCGGCCCAGTCCGCGGCCACGGCCTCCAGAACCGCGTGACGCACCCCGGCCGGATCGGCCGCAGTGGGATCGGTCGCGCTCTCGTGCAGCAGCCCGACGCCGTCGCGCACCTCCGCCACCGCGTACCCGACCGTCGCGTCCGCCTCGGCGAGCCGGTACAGCGTCGCGCCCCGCAGTCGCACCTCCGCCATCGTCCAGTCGCGGTCGCCGCGCACCGGGGCGAGCACGACCACACCGGTGCGGGAGCGCTCGTAGACCGCACGCAGCGGGCCGAGGACGCCGAGTCCCACGGACTCGCGCACGACCGAGGCGGGCTCCACGGCCGTCGCCGACGCCGCCCACGGTCCTGCCATCGTGCGGGGCATCGAGAAGGTCGTGAAGCCGCTCGACCGGTACACCTCGGGGGTTCCGGTGAACAGCAGGGCCCAGTCGGCGTCACCCGCCGCGTCCAAGGTGGCGGCCACGAGCCGGCGGGCCAGGCCCCGGCCCCGAGCCCGCTCGGCGACCGCGACGCTGCCGATCGCGTGCACCCGCGCCACCGCCCCGTCCGACTCCCGCAGGCGCTTCGGCAGTCCGTAGATCGACCCGCACACGCCCTCGTCGTTTTCCGCGACGAGCGTGTGGCTCAGCCTCTCGTCGTCCACGAGCCACTGGTCCGGCGCGAGGGGCGGCGTGAAGGCGGCCGCCCACAGTGCCGCGAGGGCGGACTGGTCCTCCGCCCGCGCCGACCGCACGACCACGGCGCTCATGCCATCGAGGAGAGCTGGGCGCGGTCGACGGCGTGTGCGAGCGGCCGCCCCGCGGCGAAGGCGTCGAGCTCGTCGGCGACGATCCGCCCCTGCCGCAGCCGGCCCTCCCTGGTCCCGGCCGCGCGGTGCGGGGTAAGCAGCACGCGGGGTGCCGAACGGAAGGGACTCTCCGCGGACAGCGGCTCCTCGTCGAACACGTCGATCGCGGCACTCAACCGGCCACGACGCAGTTCGGCGAGCAGGGCGGCCTCGTCGACCAGCCAGGAACGCGCCGTGTTGACCAGGCCCGCACCGTCCGGCATCAGCGCGAGCTCGCGCGCACCGATCAGGTGATGCGTCTCCGGCAGGGTCGGGGCGTGCACCGCGACGATCTGCGCACGGCGGAGTGCCTCGTCGAGCGTCACGAACTCCGCCCCAAGGGACGACGCCTCGGCCGCGTCGAGCGTGGGATCGACGAGCAGCGGCTGTGCGCCGAGCGCACGGAGCAGGTCGAGGTACGCCCGCCCGGTCCGGGAGGCGCCGATGACCGCGATGGGAGCGCCGAGGATCTCGTGCTGCACCCCGACGGCCTCCGCGTCCCACCAGCCGTCGCCGGCGCGCAGGGCGTCGTGCATCTCCGGCACCCGGTGCAGCAGGGCGAGCGTGAAGGTCAGCGACACCTCCGCCACCGACCGGGCCATCCCCGCCCCGGCCTGCGTCACCCGCACGCCGCGGTCGAAGAGCGCGTCGGTCGCGAACGGCTTGATCGTGGCCCCGGTGTGCGCGATGAGCTCGAGCTTCGGAAGCGTGGCGAGCACCGCGTGGTCGAAGGGACCCACGCCCCAGCTCGTCACCACGACGCGTGCCTCGTCGAGCACCGCATCTGTGAGCCAGTCCACCCGCACGAACGTCCCGCCGAGCCGCGCCGCGACGGCCTCCAGCCGCGCTGCGTCATCCGGCGAGAAGAACTCGGCGAACAGCTCCGCGGAGCAGGCCGCGACCACGGTCGGAGCGCTCGTCCCGGCGGTCATCGCAGCCAGGCCTCGAGGTTCTCGGCGATGAACGCGTCGTCGTTGAGCTCCGGGTACGCCTGCCGGACGCGGGCGATCTCCTCCGCCTGTCCCGGGGAGAGGCCCTCGGCCGGGTCGAGGCACCAGATGCCCTCGAGGAGGCCCTGCTGGCGGAGCATCTCGTGCACCCCGGCGATGACCCCGTGGAAGTCGTTGCCCGGGTCGAACACGGCCTGGTTCACGTCCACCATGTCCGAGGCACGGCGGCCCACCTCGCGGTAGGCCTCCGCGTCGCCCGCCAGCGCGCGGTGCACACGCTCCAGCAGCGCGACCGCCGCGTGCGTGCCGACCGCCCACTGGCCGAGCAGCCCGCCGACGAACCGGAGGGTGCGCCGGCCGGACGGGGAGTCCACATGGAACTCGGAGAGCAGGTCGGCGACGATCGCGTCGTCGTTGCCCGTGTACAGCGCGATCTCGTCGGCGCGGCCCGAGGCGGCCACACCCCGCACGAGCTCCAGCGTGCGATAACGGTCGAACGGCGCGGCCTTCACCGCGACGACCGACGGGATCGCGGCGAACTCCCGCCAGAACTCGCGGTCGAGCACGGGACCGCCGATCGCGGTCTGCAGGTAGAAGCCGACCAGCGGCAGCACCTCGCCGACGGCGCGGGCGCGGTCGAGCAGGGCACGCTCGTCCGCACCCGCGACGCGGGGACTCACCAGCACGGCGTCGTAGCCGAGGGAGCGGGCGAGCTCCGCCTCGGCGACCGCCTGGGCCGTGTCGCCCGCCACTCCGGCGATGCGTACGAGGGTCGCATCGTCGCGGGCGTCCATCTCCTCCGCGGCCAGCGCGAGCACCGGCTCGAAGAGCGCGTGCTCCGGGTCGCGGATCTCGAACTGCGTCGTGTGCACGCCGACGGCGAGGCCGCCGGCCCCGGCGTCGAGGTAGTAGCGGGAGAGCGCCCGCTGCCGCCGCTCGTCGAGCGTGCGCGCGGCGGTGAGGGCGAGCGGATGGGCCGGGATCACGGCACCGCGGGCGAGGGTCGCGGCGGCCTCAGGGCGCAGCGACGGCACGGTCGCCGTCCGCGTAGCGGCGTCGGTCATCAGAACTTCCCGTCCCGCACGGCCCACTTCGTGGGCTTGGCGATCATCGGCAACCCGTCGCGGATCCAGCCGGCCTGCATGCGGATGAGCTCCTCGGCGGAGACGGACGGGTAGCCGAACAGGGCCATGCAGCGGCGGGCGTCGCTGAGCAGCGCCGTCGGCTGCGGCTCGTCGACGATCTCGACCTCCCGCTCGAACAGCTCGCCGAAGCGGTGGGCGATCGAGGAGACGCTGAGCAGCTCCGGACCGGTGAGGTTGATCACGAAGGGGTCGGTCGAGGCATGCACGAGGCTGCGCAGCACGACCTCGTTCGCGTAGCCCTGCCAGATCACGTTGACGTTCGCGGTGGCGACCGAGACCGGCTCGCCCGCGTGCACGGCGCTGCCGATGTCGGCGAGCACCCCGTAGCGGAGGTCGACGGCGTAGTTCAGGCGGATGATCGCGACCTTGGTGCCGCGCTCCTGCGCCCCGAACTCGAACACGCGCTCCCGACCGAGGCAGGACTGCGCGTACTCGCCAATCGGCGCGGGCATGGTCTCCTCGGCGGCACCGCCCGAGGTGGCAGGGACGAACGGGTACACGTTCCCGGTGGAGAGCACCGAGATCGCGCTGTCGCGGTAGCGGCGGGCGATGCGGTCGGGAAGAGCCGCGTTGACCTCCCACGCCCAGGAGGCGTTGGTCGCCGCACCGAACTTCGCGCCCACCATGAACACCACGTTCGGGGCATCGGGGAGACCGGCGAGGTCGTCGTTCTCGATGAGGTCGAACGGCACGACGCGGACCCCCGCGGACTCCAGGCGCTCGCGGATGGCGGCGTCGCCGAAGCGGGAGACCGCGTACACGGCGTCGTCCGTGCGGCCGGCGGCGTCCAGGCCGCGCCGGGCGAGCATCGCCAGGGTCGGTCCCATCTTGCCGCCGGCGCCGAGGATCACGAGGTCTCCGGAACCCTGGGCGAGGTCGGCCACGAGCCCGTCGCTCGGGGTGGCCAGCGCCTCCTCGAGCTCGGCCTCGGAGGCGAATGCGTACTGCGTCATGGTCGTGCGGTTCCCTTCTTCTCAGCCCTTGATCCCGGTGCCGGTGACGCCCTCCTGCACGTACCGCTGAGCGATGAGGTACGCGAGGAAGATCGGCAGCAGCGCCACGACGGAGCCGGCGAGCATGGTGCTGAGCGGCACATCCTGCTGCTGCAGCGACGAGATGCCCACGGTGAGGGTGAACATCGAGTTGGACTTGGCGATGATGAGCGGCCAGAGGAAGTCGTTCCAGTGCCAGAGGAAGACGAAGATCCCGAGCGTCGCGAGGATCGGCTTGCACAGCGGCAGCACGATCCGCAGGAAGATGCGGAACTCGCCGGCCCCGTCGATGCGGGCGGCCTCGAAGAGCTCGTCGGGAAGGCCCTGGATGAACTGGCGCATGAGGAAGACGGCCTGCGCGTTCGCGAGCGTCGGCAGGATGAGGCCCCAGTAGGTGTCGATGCCGCCGAGGTTCGCCATGAGGATGAACGTCGGGATCAGCGTCACGTGGAACGGCACCATGACCATCGCCAGGAACGACCAGAACATGACCTCCTTGCCGCGGAAGCGCTTCTTGGCGAAGGCGTATCCGGCGAGCGCGGAGAGGAACAGCACCGCCACGACCGACACGAGCGAGTAGACGAGCGTGTTGAACAGCCAGACGAGGATGTTCTGCCCGGCGAGCACCTGCTCGTACGCCTCGAACGAGATGTCGTTCCAGGGGAGCAGCGAGCCGGGGAGCTCGACGAGCATGCCGGGCTTCAAGCTCAGCACGACCATGGCGTAGAAGGGGAAGAAGCTGAGGATGCCGGCGATGCTCAGCCAGATCCAGCGGACGGCGACACCCCAGCCGGTCGGCTCGAGCGCGCGGAACGAACGGCGCTTCCGCGCGGCGGGACGGGTCGCGGGCGGCGTCGTCTGCGTCGGCGGCTGCAGGAGGGCGGTCATTTCTGCTTTCCGATCACGAGGCGCTGGATGAGGGCGACCACGAGGGTCATGAGGAACAGGGCCACGCCCACCGCGGCCGCGTAGCCGTAGTCGAAGTAGCGGAAGCCCTGGTCGTAGAGCATGTAGACGAGCGAGTAGCTCGCGTTCGCCGGCCCGCCCTGGGTCATCACGTAGATGACGTCGAAGACCTGGAAGGCGGCCGTCGTCTCGATCACCGCGAGGAAGAAGAACGTCGGGCGCAGGTGCGGGAGGATGATCCACCGGAAGCGCTGCCAGGCGTTCGCGCCGTCGACCAGCGCCGCCTCCTCCAGCTCGCGCGGTACGTCCTGCAGGGCGGCGATGAGGATCATCATCCCGTAGCCGAACCGGGACCAGACCCCCACGACGACGATCGCGGGGATCACGAGCACGGTGCTGCCGAGCCAGGAGCCGCCGAGGCCGAGCGGGGTCATCAGCGCGGACCAGGGACCGTTGGCGGAGAAAATCCAGACGAAGATCGAGCCGGCCAGCACGAGCGAGGTGATGACGGGGAGGAAGAAGATCGAGCGGAAGAACCGGGCGCCGCGGAAGGCGCGGCGCACGCCGAGGGCCATGATCGTCGACAGCACGAGCGCGATCGGCACCGCGAAGACCGTGTAGATGAGGGTGGTCCCCAGCGCCCGCCAGAACAGCGGGTCGGCGACGAGGCGCTGGAAGTGGTCGAGGCCGCGCCAGGCGATCTCGCCGGAGATGTCGTAGTCGAAGAAGCTCAGCGCCACACCCGCGATGCTCGGGCCGAAGCGGAAGGCGATGAACAGCAGGAAGGCGGGGAGCACGAACAGGAACGCGACGCGCGCTTCCCGTCGGGCGAGCACCCGGGCGACCCGTCCTGCGGGCTTCGGCGCCGTGGTGGCCGTCGTCATTGTCGATTCCTCACGTGGGGGGCGGGAGAGAGGGGGCGTGCGGCGGGTACCCGCACGCCCCCGGGGTGTCACTTCTGCAGCAGCGGGGCTGCGGCGGCCGCGGCGTCCTTCAGGGCGTCGGCCGGCGACTTCTGGCCGAGCAGGGCGGCCTGGATCTCCGGCGAGAGCACGCCCATGAGCGCACGGGAGCTGGCGTCGAGCTCGCCCACCGTGGTGTCGGGGACGTACTTCTCGACCTCGCCGAGGAGCGGGTCGTCGGCGTACAGCGGCTCGGTGGTGCTGAGCGCCGAGAAGTAGCCGGCGGCCTTGAGGTACGGCTCGACGACGTCGGCGCCGGTCGCGAACTCGGCGAACGCGGCTGCGGCCGCGGGGGCCTTCGAGCCCTTGAGCACGGACAGCGAGCCGACGGTGCCGTAGGCCACGGACTCCTCGTCGGTCAGCGGTGCGAGGACCTTGACGTTCTCCTCGCCCCAGAACGGCGCGACCTCGGTCACGGCGTTGTTCCAGGTGCAGGCGACCTTGCCCTGGGCGATGGCGGTCTGCTCCAGCGGGACGTTGGTGGTGAGGGCCTCCGGGTCGAGCGCGCCCTCCTCGGCCAGGTCGGTCAGGAAGGTGAGCGCCTCTTCGCCGGCCTTGCTGTCGAAGCCGACCTCGCCGTCCTCGGTGTAGACCTCGCCGCCGGCCTGCCAGAGCAGCGGGTAGTAGGTGAGGTTGAGGGTGTTCTCGGCCGACGCCGGGTAGTTGAGGGCGTACATGCCCTTGTCGATGAACGCCGGAGCCATCTCGGCGATGTCGTCCCACGTCTCCGGGTACTCGGTCACCCCGGCGGCCTCGAACGCGGCCGCGTTGCAGATCAGCGGCTGCGCGCTGGTGAGGATCGGGGCGCCGAGGATGTCGCCGCCGAGCGTGACCGACTCCTTGACGTTGGGGAGCAGGTCGCCCTGACGCTCCTCGCTGAGCAGGTCGTTCAGCGGGGCGATCGACTTCTGGTACGCCGCGAGCTGGTCCGGGATGAGGTAGACGACGTCCGGTCCCTTGCCGGCGGCGATCGCCGTCTGCAGGGCCTCGTCACGGTTCGCCCACGGGAAGATCTCGTACTTCACGTTGACGTTCTCGTTCTCCTTCTCGAACGCCTCGATGGTCGAGTCCCAGAAGTCCTTGTGCACCGCCTCGTCGGCGATGACGGGGTAGAGCCAGACCGTGATGTCCTGCTCGCCCTCTGCGGTGTTGCCTCCGCCGGCCGAACATCCGGCCAACAGGGTGGCGGCCGCGACTCCCGCGACGACGCCGGTGATCTTGCTGACGCGCATGGTGCTCCTTTGCGTAAACCGTGCTGAGTACGGTTCATTATGACATTGGCTTTGGATAATTCGTCAAGCACAAGTTCTCAGAGCCTTGTTTCGGCCGTGTTTCTCGGCCGTGAACAACAATCCCCGATCTGAGAATCGGGTGTGCTAATTTGATCGCACCAACGGCGGAGACGAAGGAGGGACCCGATGGGCGCGACCAGTCCGCTCTCGATCGTGGCGCGGTCCGCACTCCGGCTGCGCGACGCCGGACCGGCGACGGTCAGCGACCTCTCCCGCTCGCTCGAGGTCTCCCGCACCTCCGTCGAGAACGCCGTGGCGGTGCTCTCCGACTCCGGTCTCCTCGTCGACGCCCCGGCGCAGGTCGGCGGCGGCGCGGGGCGCCCGGCCCGCCGCTACTCCTTCCACGCCGCGGCCGGTGTGGTGGTGGGCGTGGACATCGGCGTCGCGAGCGTGCGCGTCGTCGTCGCGGACCTCGCGGGCGTGGTCATCGCCCAGCGGGCGTTCCCCGGCGTCGCGGAGCAACCAGACGGCCCGGCCAAGCTCGCCGCCGTGATCGACGACGTGCGACGCACGCTCGCCCGGCTCTCGCTGCCGCGCACCGGTCTGCGGGCGATCGGCGTCTCCCTGCCCGGCATCGTCGACGACGACGGACGGGTCACCACCTCGGTCGTCATCCCGGAGTGGTCCGGCATCGACATCGGCTCGCAGCTGCGCCAGGCGTTCGGCTGCCCCGTGGCGGTCGACAACGGTGTGCGGCTCGCGGCTGTCGCGGAGCATCACCTCGGCGTCGCGCAGCTCGTCGACGACGTGATCTATCTCTCGGTCGGCAACCGCATCGCCATGGGCCTCATCCTCGGCGGCCGCCCCCGGCGCGGCATCCACAACGCGGCGGGAGACATCGGCCGCCTCGCCTTCCGGGGCCTGAACACCGAGACCGGGCAGATCTCGTGGCGCACCGCCCCGACCGCCGCCGAGGTGTTCGCCCTGGCGCGCAGCGGAGAGCAGGCCGCCAGGGAGGAGCTCGACGGCTTCATCGACGAACTCGCCCACGGGATCGCGACGCTGATCATGACGGTCGACCCCGCCATGGTCGTGATCGGCGGCGGGCTCTCGGCCGCGCACGAGCAGCTGCTCGACCCCCTGCGCGCCGCCCTGCCCGGCCATCTCGGTCTGCCGTTCCAGGTGCCCGTCGCGGAGGCGCGGCTGGGAGCGGAAGCCGCCGCCCACGGCGCCGTCGTGCACGCGTTCCAGCGGCATCCGGGCGACATCTACGGCATCGAGGACATGCCCGCCCCACCGATCACCCCCCTGCCGCACGACCCCGCGGCCGGCGACGACCCCGAGGAGAAGCAGTGAGCACGTTGAAGGTCGGACTCATCGGCGCGGGCGGGATCTCCCGCGTGCACGCCGACGCCTGGCGGGCGCTCGGCGTGCAGGGCTTCGTCACCTCGAAGGAGGGCGCGGAGGAGATCGCCGCCGAGTACGGCTTCGAGGTCGTGGCCGACGTCGACGCGCTCCTGGAGCTGGTCGACGTCGTCGACATCGTCACCCCCAGCAGCACCCACGCCGACTTCGCCCTTCGGGCCATCGCCCGCGGGGTCGACGTGATCTGCGAGAAGCCGCTCGCCGCGACCGCGGAGGCCGCCGCCGAGGTGACCGCCGCCGCAGCCGCCGCGGGAGTGCGGCTGTTCCCCGCCCACGTCGTGCGCTACATGGGGGAGTACGGCCGGATCAAGGCCGGCATCGACGCCGGGCAGATCGGCACCCCCGCCGTGCAGCGCTTCCGTCGCCTGGGCGCTGCACCCCAGGCCCCCTGGTTCTTCTCGGAGCCGGCGGGCGGCGGCGTCATCCGCGACCTCATGATCCACGACATCGATCAGGCGCTGTGGTTCGCCGGGCCGGTCGACAGCGTCTACGCCGTGCAGAACCCGCCGACGGTCGACGACCGCGTGCCCGCCCCGGTCACGGCGCATGTCGTGCTCACCCACCGCAACGGGGTCATCAGCCACGTGCACGCGAGCTGGGTACAGCCCGGCATGCCGTTCCGCACGAGCGTCGAGGTCGCCGGTTCCGAGGGGCGCCTGCGCTACGACAGCGCCGAGGACCACACGCTGCGCACCGACGCCGTGCTCGTCGAGGGCGCGACCGACTACCTGCCGCCGATGTCGCCGGAGGAGAGCCCGTACTACGCGGAGATCGCCGACTTCGTGGCCGCCATCGCGGAAGGACGCGAGGCCGCCGTCACCCCGGACGACGGGATCCAGGCGGTCGCGGTCGCCGAGGCCGCCTACGCCTCGATCGCCTCCGGAGCCCCGGTCGCCCTCCCCGCTTCGTCCCCCGCCGTCGCCGTCGCCGAGGAGGCCACCCGATGACCGCTCCCCGTCCGCTGCGGATCGCCGTGCTGTCCTTCGCGCACACGCACGCCCTCAGCTACGTGCACGCGCTGCAGCAGATGCCCGGTGTCGAGCTGATCGCGGCCGACCCCGACGGCGCCTCCGCCCCGGACGACGCTCCGCGCGGTGCCACCCTGGCCGCGGAGCTCGGGGTGGCGTACGTCGAGACCTACGACGAGGCCTTCGCCTGGGGTCCGGACGCGGTCGTGGTGGCCGCCGAGAACTCCCGTCACCGCGCCCTCGTCGAGCAGGCCGCCGCGGCCGGCGTGCACGTGCTGTGCGAGAAGCCGCTGGCGACGACGGTCGAGGACGCGATCGCGATGCGCGACGCCTGCGACCGGGCGGGCGTGCTGCTCATGGTGGCGTACCCGGTGCGATTCTCCCCCGCGGTGCGCGACGCCGTCGCCGAGCTGCGCAGCGGACGCCTCGGGAAGATCCTCGGCGTCACCGGCATCAACAACGGCAAGCTCCCGCAGGACCGGGCCTGGTTCACCGACCCCGCGCTCGCCGGCGGCGGTGCCCTGGTCGACCACGTCGTGCACTGCGCCGACCTCCTCGACGAGCTCCTGGGTGAGCGGGCGCAGACCGTCCGCGCGGTGTCGAACAGCATCCTGCACGGGGAGCGCGACCTCGCGGTCGAGACCGGGGGCCTCGTGACGATCCAGTACCCGAGCGGGGTGATCGCCACGATCGACTGCTCGTGGAGCTGGCCGCTGAGCTCGCCGACCTGGGGCGGCCTCACCCTCGAGGTCGTGGCCGAGCGCGGGACCGTGACCGTGAGCCCCTTCGCGAAGGGCGTGGCCGGACACGATGCCCACGGCGAGACCTGGACCCCGGTCGGGGCCGACCTCGACGCCCTGCTGCTCGAGGAGTTCGTGCAGGCTGTCCGCGCGGGCCGTCAGCCTCAGCCCGACGCCGGAGTCGGCATCCGCACCGTCGAGATCGTGAAGGCCGCGCAGGAGTCCGCGTCCCGCGCCGGTACCCCCATCCCCCTCTAGTGCGTGCGGGATCACTTTCGTCCCTCCCGCACGCACCCCCGGTCCCTTTCCCGTCCCGCACCCACCCGCACGCCACATCCGCGCCAAACGGGATCGAAAACGCCCCCGTTTCCCTCTCCCCCGGCCCCTTTCCCGTCCCGCACCCCACCCACACGCCACATCCGCGCCAAACGGGATCGAAAACGCCCCCGTTTCCCTCTCCCCCGGCC
>NZ_LOSO01000003.1:0-31658 GCF_001595495.1 Microbacterium sp. CH1
ACTCCCCGAGATCACCGCCGCCTAAACTAACGACAGCTGATCATCGCAACGAAGCGAAAGACCACCACTCAAACGGACGCGGCCGATTCCAACGCGATGTGCAGCACCGTGTCCGTACTGACTTTGAGTCGGTAGACCGCTCGCTCAAGCCGCAACCGGCGCAGGTGCGCTTTCGGGTTCTCACCCACGACCGCACGGAAGACGCGGTGAAAGTGATGCGGCGAAAGACCAGCGACCGCCGCGATCTCGGCGAGGGTCACCGGCTCCTCGAGACGCTCCTCCATCCAGTGAAGTGCCCGGCTCACACGTTCCGCATGCCGCTGAGCGGTGAGTGGAAGGACGACTGAGGACACGCTTCGAATCTACGAGCGCCGGTCAGTCGGCGTCTCGACGTTTTTTGCGAATCCCACCGAAGCGACTCGCCCCAATGCCCCGAAAGGTCCATATGGACATCGCGTAGACATCTCCCCTGCGAAATGGACAACTCGGAGCGTGACATCTGTAGGAACCGGCTGACGATGAACTGCTGTCGGTCGTCAGAACTGGTCTGCGAGCGCCCTCCGCTGCGCATCCCAATCGAAGTCCTCCAACGTTTTGCGAGCCGGTAACCCGGCGGCCTTGATCCGCAGCTCTGCGCCCGAAGCGTTGCGCGCCGTGGTCTTCCGCGTGAAGGAGCCTGAGTGGGACACTTCTTCTGAGGGCCACCTGTAGGGATCGCTTTGGGGTCGTCGACCGCGCATGAAGGGAGAACCGTGATGACTGGGGATGAAGTGTTCGACACGATCGCTCACGAGATGACTGCGCTTGACGGTGTGTCACGGAACCACCGCGGCAGTCTCATCGTCTCGGGAAGCAGCAGTGGCGCCGTGCGCGCCATGACCAGCGGCGGGCAGGTGGTGGTGAAGCTTGACCCAATGCGCACGGCGGCTCTCGTTGACGCCGGCGTCGGGACACACTACAAGGGTCAGAAGAACGCGTGGCTCCAGCTTCCGGCCGACCTCGACTTTGATCACGTGCGCGGTCTCATCCTCGAGGCGCTGACTGCATGAGAAACCCTTCTTGATTGATGGTCCTGTCCCCTGGTGTGGTGGAGGATCCGGCCGGGTTGTCTTCGTCGTAGACGTTGGTGAGCCATCGTGGTGATAGTCAGTGAGGGCTCGTCGGATCTGATCGACGCGGGAAGCGACCGTGTGGATCGTTGCCGCTCCGCACGATCTCACCACGGAGCGCACCGCCCGCCGCAACTGGACCCGCCCGACGACGCTCGCCACCTGGCCGGGGAGGTCGACCTGAAGGTTCCCAAATACCCGGGGGCGTGACTCACGCCTCGAGGTTCTCGGTCCCGACGAACGCGTTGTGACGCCAATAGATGTTGTCCCGGAAGTGCGCACACCCGACGCTTTCGTACGACGCAGCGACCTTCTTTCGGGAGCGCCGAAACTCGATCTCGGACAGGTGCTCCCACGGCACCGGTTGCGCGCGGAGAACGATGAGAGTCTCCCTCCCCGTGCCGGTCACCGTCTCCACCAGCGTCGTGAGCAGACGTGGACCAAGGCGCTGACCCCGGTACGGTGGCTCCACAAAGACGCCCTCGACGATCACGAGCTGCGACACCTGCTCGCCAACCAGCGGATCGCGGGAGTCGAGCCACTCGAAGACGTTCTCATCACCGAGAATCGACTCGGTGATCTCGAATGCTTCGCCGCCTACTTGATCGAACACGTCAACGACGTCACCCACCCGGTCGAGGTCGACGGTGTACGCAGTAGCGCGCGCGATGACACGACGCTCCGGCTCCCCCTCGTCGTCGTCATCGAAGATGTACAACGTCGCGTCAGCGGAGATCTTCGCGACGCCCGACGGCAACTCCGTCCAGTTCACGGAGTCCGGTACTCCGACCAGTGGCCGCGTGACCTTCACAATGCACTCAATATCCGTGAGGTCCACGTCAAGTCGCGCAACAACAGCAGACATACTCACCCCTTCAACAACGGATACGCGGCAACGGCATCGTGCCGACAATACCCGGGCGCTAGCCGCGATCCAGCAGAGAAGCTGAGGCGCTGTGAAACCGCCGCCCACATGATCGCGACGGTCGGCCGGCGTCCGAAATGTCCATATGGACATCGCGTGGACATTTCAACTGCGAAATGGACATTTCAGAAAGATCCCTACAAGATCGACGCTTGACCCGCACGCAGAAACCCCCTACTCTGTGAATGTCACATTCACTACTAACTGAGTAGAGGGAGACCCCACAGACCCACAGCCAGGGGAACCGCGCAACGCCGTTCCCCTCCCAGGGACAGGCGCCACACCGCAGCCTGACGAGCGCTCGCCGCGCTCTTCGCTCCGTCCCTCACGGCGACCGCCGTCCTCCCAACCAGGTCGCCGCCGCGGGGGCGGCTCCGTGACATAGCCGCCCCCGCACCTTCCCCTTCATGTCCGCGAAGAGAACGATCCGCGGCCTATACCCACAGACGCATCGGAGGATCCCATGGACAGCATCGACACCACCGCACCGGCAGACTGGCACGACTTCTACGTCGACCCCTTCCCCGGCCGCAAGGGCTCCGAGCGGATCACCGACACCTGCGGCAAGTGCATCGGCACCGGCCTGTACACCGGGCCCACCCACTTCACCGATGGCCACGGTCGCCCGATCTGCTTCGACTGCCACGGCACCGGCACTCGCAGCCGGCTCGTCAGCAGCGCTCGCGCCACCGCCCGCGCCCACGCGAAGGCGCACGCCGAGCACATCGACACGACGCGCGCGATCACCGCCCGTCGCGCTGCCTTCGAGGCCGAGCACCCCGGCCTGCGCGACCAGCTCACCGAAGCTCATCTGAGCATCCGGGAGGGCAACCCGCTGCGCGAGAAGATCGGCTACCTCCTCGACTCGCTCGAGGACTCCACCGGCACCCTCGACGCCGATGAGGTCCGCACTGCCCACGAGCTGCTCGAGCAGCTCGAGCGCGAGCTGGCAGCGCGCCGCCCCGTCCCCACGGGACGCACCCGCATCCAGGGTGAGATCCTCGCAACCAAGACCACCGACACCCAGTGGGGCATCACCGTCAAGATCCTCGTCCAGGGCGAAGGCTGGCGCGTGTGGGGCACCAAGCCCTCCGAGATCTCCTCCGCGACGCGCGGCGACGTCGTCGCATTCACCGCAACCGTCTCCGCCTCGGACGACGACGACAGCTTCGGCTTCTACTCCCGTCCCACCAAGGCGCACATCATCGCCGTAGGCATCCGCCGCACCGCATGAACGAGCGCCTCATGAACAGCCGCACCAGCCTGACGATCTACCCCGCCCACGACGAGCGGTCTCTGCATCCGCCGGCGCCGATACTCGTCGACGAGCACTACTTCGTCCGCTCCGGGCTCGAGCAGCTCCCCGCCCGCCTCATCGGGTTCAGTCCTGCCGGCGCGATCGCCATCACGGCATGGGTCCACGACGTGTTCCGCTCCCCCGAGCTCGCACGCGATCTGTACCCGACCTTCATCATCGCCGGCCGCGTCCACGCCCACCCAATCCCTGCTGCCCGAGTCACCGTGCGCGAGCCCTCCGGCGTCGTCCAGGTCGTCATCACCGACCCGCGAGGCAAGCGATACCGCCCCTACCTCGGCGAAGACCGCGACGTCGCCGACCGCATCGCCGCCGCCTGGGGTTCCCACCGCGGCTACTCAGCCACCGTCGAGCAGATCACCCCGGCGGCTACCGCCTGACCACACGATCGGAGATCACCATGCGCTGCCTGATGTGCGAAGAGCCCACCACCATGTACATCCCATCCGACGACGTCGATGGCGTCGGACTGCACAGCTGCGGCGCGTGCGGCTTCGAGATCGAAGCGCCTCGTGATGAGCCCATGCGCACCGTGCCCGCCGACAGGCAGCGCTCTCGACTTTCGGCGACGACGACGACGACGGTTGCGAGAACGCTGCAACCTCTCTAGTATCAGTGAATGTCACATTCACTACTTTCTGATTGATTGAGGAGATCGCCCATGAGCGAATCGGCAGAGACCGTCACTGAGGATGTCGTCTACGTCGGGCGCAGGCAGGCGGGCAATGGCAAGCTCGCGCACTGGTACCGCACGCTCGTCGACGGCGAGATCTCCGACAAGGAGCTCGGCTCGTACAAGCCGTACACGTCGGCGCCGGTCGGCGCGATCATCACGATCACTCGCCCGATCGACGAGCCGAACTCGCTCTACACCCGCGGGCTGCATGCGCCACGGATCACGGGCGCCTATGCCGACCGCGCGGCCACCGACGAGTGGCGTGTGACCGATCAGGCCGAGGCGCAGCGCGACGCGAACGAGCGGCGCGTCAAGCGGGATCTCGACGGGCTGCCTGCCGAGTTCACCGCAGCACTGGACACCCTGCGCGCGCACTTCTCCCGCCTCAACTCTCCGCAACGGGCGGCGCTGTTGTCGCTCGTCACCGCGAAGCTCCTGCGCTACTGAGGCCGAACGTGATGTCCACCCTCGACCTGCTCGACGACAGCTTCCCGCACGGCACCCCGGACGGGTACCGCCGCGGATGCCGCACTGCAGCGTGCCCCGCGCTCATCCCCTGCCGCACCATCCACACCCGCTATGCCGGCGACTTCTCCTTCGCGAAGCTCATCGACGCCGGCACGCCGCTTGCGGAGATCCTCGAGCGCGACGCAGCCGCACGCGACCAGTCCCGGCAGCGTGACAAGATCGCCGCTCGAGAAGAGCGCCGGGCCGCGGCCGAAGCCACGCAGCCCCGCCGACCCAAGCAGGCCTCGAAGCGCACACCGACAGCACGGCCCGCCCGCCCGCCGAAGACGGCGCCGCTGAGGATCGCGACCCCGCGACCGACGTTGCTGAGGACGCGCACGCATCCTGGCTATCAGTGGATCGACAAGGCCCGCCTCGCGGCCGAGACGCTCCCCGTCGAGCGTGCCAGCACGTTCGCGGAGACGGTCGACGGCTACGAAGCAGCGCTGGATCGTCACGTCGACGAGCTCGCACAGTGGCGCAGCGACCACCGGGATCTGCGCGTCCAGCTGCGTTCCGCGGTCGAGACGCTCAAGACGGCCACCATCGCCGCCGGAAGCGGCCTATCGGTCGGCGGCGTGATCGAGCGTGCTCTGCAGGACGCCACCGCCAGGCATCAGGCAGCAGTCGACGAGCTCGCGAAGCATGATCGCCCGGCACCGCCGGCCAGGCCGCGGATGCCGCGGCCGCAGACCCCGCGGGCCCCTCGCGTCTCCCGACCGCGGCAGCTGCAGCCGCACGGCACCAACGCCTGCCGGGCGCGTGGCTGCGATCGACCGGAGTGCATCGAGGCGGGCCGCGAGTATCACCGGCAGTGGATGGCAAACCGGAAGGAACAGAGCATCCCGGCCGAACACCACGGGACCGCCTACGGCTACCAGCTCGGCTGCAAGGACCGAGATCAATGCCCTGCCGAGATCTCCTGCGCCGACGCATCGCTGACCGAAGAGCGACGCCGGCGGCGGGAAGCCGGCATCGCCCCGCAGGCCCCGCGCGTGCCCGCTGACCCCGTTCGCCGGCACGTCCGACAACTGATGGCCTCCGGCATGACCATCCTCGAGATCGCCGACCGAGCGCAGGCCTCCAAGACCGGCGTGAAAGTCCTTCTCTACGGCCGCTCCGGCGCTCGTAAGGGAGAGCTGCCGGGCGAGATCGAAGCAGCGAAGGCGCAGCGGCTCCTCGCGCTGCAGCCGACCGCCTCCGCTGCGCAGCTCGCACGTTCCGCCTGACATCGACAGCTCAACCGCCGCAAGAAGGCCCCGCCGTTGAACTGGTCGCAGCGGGTCACCATGCGGATGATCGCCGATGGCCGGTCCCCCTCCGGTGGCGCCAGCTACCTCGATACGACAGGCCTGGGGATTCCCGGTGGCACCATCCAGTCTCTCCGCAGGCGCGGTCTGATCGAGCGCTACTCATGGGTCGAACCCGGCTGGGTGCTCACGAAAGCCGGCGTCGATGCCATCAACAGTGGCGCGTGTGACGAACCCGACAGCAGCATCGACGACTAACCTCACCGATCTTCGCAACTCGGGTGTCCGCGAACAGCGCCAAGACCGGCCTATACCCAGCAAGAAGGGCCTGCGGCACAGTCAGGCACGGGGGTTCCCCTACCAGACTCGCAGGCGTATAGTCAGTGAATGTCACATTCACTATTTGATTGAGGAGACAGGCCATGACCATCACCCAGGCCGCAGCCCCCACGGGCACCGCGGTCACCATCGCAGGAACCGTCCGCACACCGCTCACCCTCGTCCGCCGACTCACCGACCGTCAGGCGCGCGTAGGGTTCCGCGTCGAGACCGACGCCGGCTCATACAACGTCCACGCCAACGGGATCCTCGCCGAGATGCTCCGGCTGACGACCCACCGCGGCGACCGTGTAATCGTCCACGGCCCGGCTGTCACGTTCAGCCACCCTGCCCAGACCATCCCCGACCTCGAGGCCGACAGCGTCGAGCTCGACCTCCGCTGACCCACGACGAGGATGGACACCACGACGCATCAGCAGGAGAGAACCCCATGACCCGCATCTTCCACGTCAACGGCAAGCCCGTCGACGTCACCGACGCCGCCGCGGTCCAGGCACTCACCGCGGACGAGTACGCCGACCTGCTCGCTCAGACCCTCAACGACACCGACGCGACCGACACCGAGATCGTCGGACTGCGCCAGGACCAGCCCGACGCCGGCACAGGGTTCATCATCACCAACCCGCCCAACGAGAGCGGGAGCGAGCGATGACCGAGCGCCGGAACAACACAGCCCATCGCCGCGGCGTTGGTGTCCGCAGCGCGGAGGCTCGACGATGCCCCGTGTGCGGACGCGGCGCCGCGCTGGTGAGCGTCACTCCCCGCCCGCTCACGCCAGAGGAGACGACCACCTACTGCCGGTGGGACGACTGCACCTATGCGCGGGTGGTGCCCTCTTCGAGTGATCTGTCGCGGCTGCGAGACGGCACACATGCGACTGCGAGAGCGATCGCCGACGCCGAGGCTCGCGGAAGGATCGACGACGCTGCGAATCAGGTGCTGATCGACCGCCTGTACCCGCCGCTCGATTCGACCGGTCAGCCGTGGCGGAGCGCGTTCGATCATGCGCGCCAGGAAGGGCACAGCGAGGCCGAGGCATACGACTTCGCAGACGAGTACGCGGCCTACGTGGAGGACCGGCAGTACGAGATCCGCGATCCTGACCTGCCGATCCCGTCCCCGAGCGAGTACACGCGATGACCGGGCGTGAGAGTAGTAGGGATCGGCATCAGCGCACGCTGAGCGAGTGGACAACTCGCGCAATCCGGAGCATGTTGCGTTCCTCGGACCCGGCCACCGCCTTCGCACAGCAGGACGGGGTCATCAAGGATCGCATCAGGAACGAGCTCGGTCAGCACCGCCGCGCAACGCTGAGGGTGATCCTGCCGATCGTGCTGCTCGCTGTCGGCGTGGTGATCGTGGTCCCCGCCCCGATCGTGCTCCTGCCTCTTGCCGGCATTGCGGTGGTCTTCGTCATCATCGTGCGAGAGGACCGACTGGCCCGCCTGCACGAGGCGATCCAGCGTGTGGACCCCGACGAGGACACCCGATGAACGAGGCATCGCCGACCGTCACGCTGGACGTGCGCGCAACGATCGTGCGCACGATCCAGCAGCACACGGACGAGGCGGACGAGGAGGCCGGCTACATCGCGGACGACATCATGGACGCGCTGAGCCTGGGCAGCGAGCTCACGGTGACCGTCCCCAGGCTGCGGCGCCGCGGCGAGCACGAATGGCCGTGCGCGCTGTTCTACGTCGGGAACTGGAACGGTTCGCGGCCGCGTGCACGGTGCAGTTGCCCGCCTGCCGAGGCGGGAGCCGAAGGATGAAGGATCCCCGCCAGCTCTCCCAGGCTGAGCTCGACGAGTACCTCGACCAGCTCGTGCGTGACGGCGACGATGACAGCCCGGAGTTTCACCGCGCCTACCAGGTGTGGGAGGAGCTCAACGGCTGACGTTTGACCATGCCGCCCTCATCGGGGCCCTGCCGACCGGCGGGGCCCCGATTTCTGTCCGCGAACACCCCCAACCCCGGCCTATACCCAGCAGACGAACGGGAGAGGCCATGTGCGACGACATCGACCACGGAGGGCGGCGGTGCCCGTCGTCGACGGCCGAAGGGCAGCGGCGTCGCCGCGCCGAGAAGCGCGAGCGGAACGCCGAGAAGCAGCTTGAGGCCTTCATCGGCGCGACCCCGTTCCGGCCGGTCTCGGGCGAGCTGATGCGGATGAGCTCGCGCCCCAGCTATTGGGACACCGACGAGTGGATCGAGTACGAAGACACCCTGCGCGCGGCCGCGGAACGTCACGGGATCGAGATCTCCGAGCTGCAGCACGCGGACGGGCTCTGGGAGGGCACGTCGGAGCCTGCAGGCGCCTACATCGTCCACGCGGACAGCTTCGAGCAGGTCACCGACTGGGCCGGCGAGCTGGCGGGGCGGTATGAGCAGGACAGCATCATGGCCGGGTACTTCGACGCTGACGGCCCCGACCGGGTCTACAGCTTCGCCGCCGGCACCGGCTCGCAGCAGCAGGTCCAGGAGACCCTCGACATTCTCCGCGCCGCCGGCGCACCGGGAGGCAGGCTCTATGACGGCAAGCTCGAGATCGCGGAACCCGCCGAGTATCCGCTGCCGGCATCCGCCGTGAACGCGATCGCCGCCCGTCTCGGAACAGAACCCACCTTCGCTCGAGCGCACGTTGCCTTCGTGCCCGGCAACGACAGCTACCGTCACCACCAGCCGATCAAGGAGATCCAGTCGCTCAGAGAGCGGTACGCCGATGCGCACGGTTTCCCACAGCGCACGCCGATCCCCCGACTGACCGAGCTCGACGACATCGCTGCAGCGAGGGCATACGCGGCCGCACCGCACGAGCCCGCGCACCCGCAGGTCGCCCGCTCCTACCGATCACTGCGGCAGCACATCGGCGCTCAGTGGGACATGCTCACAGAAGCCGGCTACACCTTCGAGCCCTGGCACGGCGAGACCGAGCAACCCTACGCCGACTCTGCCGCGATGCTGGCCGATCTCCGCGAGAACAAGCACCTGTTCTACTTCCGCACCGAGGTCTCGCAGCACAGCGAGGGGGCCCTTCCGCCGGATCATCCGATGGCTCGCAGCGTTACGGTCACCCTGCCCACGGGCGAGCGGGCGCCGATGCTCGCCAACGACGTCTTCCGCGCCGTCCACGACGCGATCGCGCACAGCGAGGGCCACCAGTTCGGACCCTACGGCGAGAAGCGCGCCTGGTGGACACATCGTGCCTGCCTCCCCCGCGAAGCGCGGCTCGCGCTGTGGTGCGAGACGCGCGCGCAGAACTGCTGGACCAACGCCGGCCCCCACATGACCACGGAGGGGGAAGCCGGGCATCCCCGGCTCATTCGGCGAAGGGAACCGGGTTGGATGCCGCTGAGTGAACGCCCCTATGCGCAGCAGAAGTGCTGCCGCGTCGACTCAGCACTCCTCTAGTCCACGGCGGTTGACGAGGGTACGTCGCCCGCGTACCATCAGTGAATGTCACATTCACTACCGTTCTGATCTGAGGAGGACTCCATGACAACGGCCATCAAGATCACCCCCGCTGGCGAGATCGACACCATCCGCATCGACGAGCTGCCCGACTACCAGCGCGAGATCGGCGGCTGGGTCGCAGAGCTCCGCCTGACCAACGGCCACGCACTGCTCGTCGACGAGGAAGCCGGTCTCAAGGTCACAGAGCCGAACCTGCTCGCCTCGCTCTACCTGACCGAGCACGGCCGCAGCGCACTGCTGTTCAGCACCGCGCTCATCGTCGGGCTGCACCCCAGGACCGGTGAGTGGATCGACGTCGCCCCCGACGTCGACGAGCAGCTCCGCGCGATCGCTGCGCAGATCTGACCTCATGCCCACCCTGAACGCTCGGCCGGTACTCATGCCGGCCGAGCCGCCCTCCTCCCCCGCGAGCGACTACTGCCAGCGTTGGTCTCGCGGCGCCCATTCGTGGCGCCACATCTCCGAAGGCGGGTTCGACCCCCGTCTATACCAGGTGGCCCCGATCACGGAAGCCGCCGCGCGAGCATTCGTCATCGACGAGCACTACGCAGCATCCTTCCCCGCAGCACGCTTCTCGATCGGGCTGCTCAGCCGCGACGACCGCTTCCCCATCAACGGCGCCATGGTCGACGAGATGGCACTGGTCGGCGTCGCCACCTTCTCCACCCCGATGAGCAGAGGAGTCCTCAGCTCCGTCTTCGGCACGCTCGAGCCCTACGAACAGAGCATCGAGCTCGGCCGATTCGTACTCACCGACACACCCGCGAACGCCGAATCCTGGTTCCTCGCACGCGCTTTCCGCCACGCCTACGACCGGGGCATCCGCGGCGTCGTCTCTTTCGCCGACCCCTTGCCACGGCGCCGACAGATCACCGAGACCCTCGACAACGGCACCACAATCGAGCGCATCGAACAGACCTCGCCCGGCCACATCGGCGGGATATACCAAAGCGTCAACGCGATCGCCCTCGGCCGCAGCACCGCACGCACCCTGAACTACCTCCCCCGCCGCGGCCTCGTGCTCTCCGAGAGATCTCTGTCCAAGGTAAGAGGACAGGAGCGAGGCGCCGACGCCGCCGAGCGACACCTGGTCTCGCTCGGCGCCCCCATCCGCCGCGCAGGGCAAGACCCGCGAGCCTGGCTGCGCGAGGCGCTCGCCGCGCTCGATGTCACGAAGATCAGGCATCCGGGGAACTTCCGATACGCCTTCCCTCTTGGCAGCAGCTCCCAGCGTCGCCGGCTGCCGATCGGGCTGCCGCGCACCGCGTACCCCAAAGCCGCCACCGACATCCTTCCGGGCTGAGACCCCCGCTGCAGGCGGGTGCAAATCGGAGTTGACGGGGCATATCGAATGCCTCATACTAGTGAATGTCACATTCACTACTCGTCCACTCTGAGGGAGGACACCATGACCACCAAGACCCGCCGCAGCGGCACCACCCGCCGCACCCCGGAAGAGCGCCGCGCACAGGCCGAGGCGCTCCACGAGCAGCTCACCGCACAGGTCGCCACGCTGGCCGAGAGCGAGAACTGGAAGGCCTGGCTGCGCTTCGCGCGCATCGTCCGCCGGCGCTCGTTCTCCAACCAGATGCTCATCCTCGCGCAGGGCGGCACCCACTGCCTCGGCTACCGCCAGTGGGAGACCCTCGGCCGTCACGTCGTCAAGGGCGCGAAGTCGATCAAGATCTTCGGCTACTCCACCAAGCGGATCGTCGAGGTCGACGAGGCCACCGGAGAAGAGTCCACCAGCAGTCGAGTGATCTACCCGGTGCTCTCCGTGTTCGACGTCCGCGACACCGATGGCGAGCCGCTCCCCGAGCAGCCGGCCATCTACCTCGAGGGCGACGACGTCGCAGGCCTCTTCGACCAGCTCGCCGACTTCATCACCGCGCAGGGCTGGGATGTCGCGCTCGAGGACATCGCACAGGACGGGCTCAACGGGTACACCGATGGCCAGGCCCGACAGATCCGGGTCGACAGCAAGATGGCACCGGCCATGCGCGTCAAGACCCTCCTGCACGAGATCGGTCACGCACTTCTGCACTTCGACGAGGGCAGCACCCGCGAGCACCGCGGAGTGATCGAGACCGAAGCCGAGTCGGTCGCGTACTGCGCCGGTGGCCTCCTCGGACTCGACACGTCCGCGTGGTCGATCGGGTACGTCGCAGGATGGGCCGGCGGTGACGTCGACCTCATCCGCAGCGTCGCCGGCAACGTCCTCCGTGCCGTCAACGCGATCGCCGACGCCATGCTCGGCGCCGACGACCAGGCCGCGGCCGCGTAACAGCCCTCGGGGGGCGGGCTCGCCTATGCCCGCCCCCGAGAATCTCTGTCCGCGAACACCCCGAACTGCGACCTATACCCCTAGACGAATACCCCGGAGGAACCCATGGATCTCGCCCTGTCTACCGCCCGCGACTTCGCTCCCCTTCTGCTGGGCAGCGGCGGCCTCGTCGGCATCCTCGTCACCGTCGACACTGCACGCCGCGCAGAGCGCACGGTACGGCGCAGCCTCAAGTTCCTCGTCACCCTTCTCCTCAGCGTCGCCGCGGTCGCCGCGGCCGTCGTACTCGGCGCCGCCCTCTTCCTCTGAACGGACCACTCATGAACCGCCGAACCACACGCCTCGCCTCCGCCGCCGGCGCTGTTGTCGTCGCCCTGCTCGCTGGCGCGATCGCGATCACCAGCCAGCCCTCCGGCGTCAGCGACCTCACCGACACCGCGCCCGCGCCTGTGCCTGTGCCTACCGCAGAGATCTCCGCGGACGCCGCCGCAGCCCTCGATGAGCTCGAGCAGCTCGTCGTGGCCGATGCAGCCGACCAGGACAGCTACGACCGTGACGCGTTCGGGCAACGCTGGGCCGACATCGACCGCAACGGCTGTGACCAGCGCAACGACGCACTCGCGGCCGCGCTCGAGAACATCACCACCAAGCCCGGCACACACGACTGCGTCGTCCTCACCGGAACGCTTCACGACCCTTACACCGGGCTCACGATCGCCTTCGAGCGCGGCCAGGGCACGAGTGAGCTCGTGCAGATCGACCATGTCGTGCCGCTCGCGTGGGGGTGGCGTCAGGGCGCCGACGAATGGGACGAGGCCCAGCGTGAGCGCTTCGCCAACGATCCTCTCAATCTGCAGGCCACGGACGGCAGCACCAACCAGTCGAAGAGCGATCGCGGCCCCTCCGAATGGATGCCCCCGAACGCGGACTACGGATGCGCCTACGCTGCGCGCTTCGTCGACGTCCTCACCGCCTACCAGCTGACGGTCAACCCGGCCGACTACTCCACGCTCCGCGCGCAGCTCGCCAGCTGCGCCGCATGACCCCCCACCCGAGAGGACTGACAACGATGAGCACTCTGAACAACATCGTCATCACCGATGACACCGGCACCCGTTACAACGATCTCTTCCTCGACATCCCGCTGGACAGCTACGAGATCTCCCGCTCCTCTGTCGGCTTCCATTCCGTCGACGCGATCGTGCCAGCCGACCCCTACTCGACCCGCGCATCCGAAGATGGTCCGCTCGGTGCACTGCTTTTCCGCTGGGCTCAAGCGCACGTCGCCGGCCGCAACTACATCATCAGCTGGCAGTACATCGACGCTCACGACGTCCATACCGTCGCCGTCGCCGACACCACCACTCGCGAGCTGCACTTCGTCAACCTGTTCGGCCACGTCATCGCCGGTCGACGCAGCTACAGGCTCCGTGAGCTCGCCGACGCGCTCGACCTCCTGATCGACGCCAGCTTCGACTGAGGACCAGGCCATGCTTTCCGACGAGGTCGCTCGACAGATCATCCACGGCAGCCCCGAGGGCTACGACCTCGGATGTCAGACCCGCGCCGGATGCGCCAACCACCACCACCCCACGCTCATGACCTGTTTCGCCGCCGCGATCGCCGTCCGCGATGACTGGCGCCTCGCGAAGCTGCCTCGCAACGAACCCCTCCCCAAATCCGCTCGGCGGCTACGCCGCTCCTCCCCCAGAAGCAAGGAAGGAACACCCTCATGACCGACCCCGAGCTCACTGCGTGGCCGGCACTGCGCCTCGGAGATCATGCCCTCATCCGGGAGCGCGCGACAGCACGCGAGCTCGCCGTCACCATCGTCGCTCTGCTCGAGCCGATCGAGGGCGAGGGTGAGGGCCTGGTCGACCACCGGGGCCGCGTCATCCGGCACCACTTCTACGACGCCCGACCCATCGCGGCCGACGTCGATCTCCCCGACCAGCGCGACGTCGACACACGCTTCGCCCGACTGACCGCAGATCTCCTGAACACGAGGACACGATGACCGCACCGCTCACCACCACCGAGACCCGCCTGCTACACAAGTCGCTCGAGCTCGCCGCCGGCTACGCGAACAATGAACGCGACGAGACCGCGATCCTTGAGCTCAGCGCACGCATCCGACAGGCACAGAAGACCATCCCCTCTGCACCGGACGCGCACACCACGATCCTCGCGACGATCGACGCCATAAAGCGCGCAGGACGCCACGAGCAGCTCACCCCTCAGCTGCTCGACCGAGTCGCTGACGAGCTCCTCCAATCCACCCCGCTCTGACCGCCCCGCGCGGTACACTAAGGCGCGGCACCCGGCTGTTGAGCAGGTTCCCTTCCGCCCCTCGGGGCGATGGCTCCTCCTCAGTTGGATCGTTGGTGAATGTGACAATTTCCACGCTCCGGCCGGGTGCCGTTTTCTCTTGCCCCGGTGGCACGCGATCATCGACGATTGCTCACCGGTGGACCAGTCGCCCTCACATACTCCGACCAGGTGCACTCGACAGCGAGCCTCATTGCATCGTCGGGGAAGTAGCCGATCAACACTCGCCGCTCGGGATCGCGATCGAACGTCACGGAACGCAGCAGCCTACGGCCGCGGATCTCGACATGGCGGATGATCGCGATCCTCTTGCTGTGGTCGAACACGTACCAGATCCCCGGCTCCGGCGACGCCTGCAGCTGAGACATCGGAGACCAGTGCTGCACCACAACAGCGAACACTATGCCGGCGCACCGACAGCCCCGTGCCGACGACGACCGCGTGACTCAGCTCGTCAGCGACCCGCCGGATCCGTAGGCGTCGTGGTCATACCGCTGTAGCGCAGCAATGAACTCGGCACTAGTGATCTCATAGCGAGCCACCGCGGCCGCGGCGCCGTGGAACAGAGCAGCGTTGGGATACACACGGCCGCACACTGGGCAGACCGCGAACTCGTCGGGGTCGGCCGAACCAGCAGCATCGAAGGCAAGACGCCCAAGACGATCGGCGCTCCGCCAGTCCTGAGTCCACGAATCATTGCCACAGGCGCAGACCTGATTCTCCCCTTCCTCATCGACCGTCGCGGTCCCATCGACGCGGACGGTCGGGTACGGCCAGCTCACGATGCCGCACTCGCTGCTGTCGCCTTGCGGGGACGTTTCTTCGGCATCGCGAGCTCGTCGACCGTGGTGAGCTTCGCATAGCTGGCGAACAGCGCTCGCAGTCGGTCAGCCTCCGTCGCTATCCCCCGCAGGCCCAGGGCCTTGTCGACAGCAGTGTCGAGCTCACGATGCGCCCGGAGCAGTTCGGGCGACATCGCGAGGGGGTTGTAGTGGTCTGCGAGCGAGCGTTCTGGGCGTAGCGCTCTCGCATCCAGAACGGCTTGCCCCCCGGCGATGATGGCGGCACGCTGCGTGTCGGTGAGGGCGGGCAAGGGGAAAGTGTTCCACGTCAGGGTGCTCGAGAAGCGCAGACGAGACTCAAGGCGACCGCCGATAGTGCGCTGCCAGGTGATGAATGCCGACGACGAGATCACTGCGAAGGCGAGGCCGTCTGGGTCGTCTGCCTTGAAGTTCGCGTCACCGCAGATCACATCAGGGGTGAACAGGGCGGTCGGGAAGAACTTGCGTGTCTCGCTCACATGCCGCGGCACACAGACATAGGGCGTGTCGGGTTGCGACCTTTGACCGAACAGGTGCGGCGTGTCCGCCATCTGTCGCGTGGACTCGGCCTTCGACGCTGCGCGGAACTGACGCACGGCATCCAGCCGCCCGCGGAGTATCGGGGATCGGGCGATGTCGCTGGGGTCAAGATCCACGAGCCACAGGCACCACCGGGGTTCGTTGTGGATGAGCTGTCGGGCGCCGACAAACGGCCGGACGTACTTCGCGGCGATCGGATCTGCCATCACTTCCGCATAGTCGGCCGGCTCGATCAGGAGATTGCCGTCGTCGCGAGCCATGTTCCCGAACACCATCGGAGGGAGAGCCGACGCCAGCGGGCTTCGCCGCTGATCGATTAGCACAATGGGACCGTCGACCAGGTATCCGTTGAGCTGATCCACGACGGGGATCTCGACGGGCTCGCCCTTGAGGTTTCCTGAGTAGTCGAACAGCCGCGCTCTCTTCCTCGACGGCCGGTCAAAACCGATCACCGAGCAATGCACTGCCGCAGCGCCGGGCGCTTCACTGGTCCACGCGAACGTCCGGTGCGCGAACTTGACGCGCCACCCTGCGGCAAACACAGGGCCGAAGAGCGCTGGCACCGGCTCTCCCTGTGCGATCGAGTTTGTCGAGACGAACGCGAACTCGCCTCGGTAGCCGGGACGGCCGAGCAGCTCGAGAGCCTTCGCGTACCAGCCGGTGACATAGTCCAGCCGACCGATGTCGTCCCTCCGCCACACGTCGCGAAGTTCCTGCGCTTGCTCGGTCGAGCGGGTGGCGTGGCCGAGGAAGGGCGGATTGCCCATGATGTACAGGTGCTCAGTCGGTTGTAGGACAGCTGCCCAGTCGACACGCAGCGCGTTGCCGACGACGATGCTCTTGATCTTGTCCAGCGGCAGCGGATCTGGTGCAGATCCAAGCGCCAGCTCCATCGCCTGGTTTGCCTGGTGTTCCACCAGGTGCAGCGCCGTCGCTGCGATCTGCGCGGGCCATTCCTCGAGCTCGATCCCGTGGAAGCTCGACAGCCGCACGGCGAGGTGCTCCTCGGTGAAGAACATTGTGCGGGCCGTCTCACCGGACAGCTCTTGGATCCGCAGCAGAACCTCAAGATCGAGGGCTCGCATCTGTCGGTAGCCGACCACCAGGAAGTTGCCACAGCCGCACGCCGTTATGTGTACGTTCGGTCAGTGTCTCAACGAGCCACCCGACTGCACCCCCGGAGCATGATGCATCTGCGTTTCATCGACCACCAACTCGCCCCCTCAACCGACTTCGACGCGCGCGCCAGAGACATCTACTCGCGCACCCGTTCGCTCCCCGGGGGGATGCCGATCCTTCTTGACGATCGGTGGCGGCCGGTCGAGCCGTGGTTGACGTACTTCCGGATCGTCGCAGCGTCGACAGACCCGGCGACGCTTCGCGCGTACGCATACGACGCCAGGCGGTTTGCGTCGTTCCTCGCCACGCGACAGACCGACGTCATCCATGCGTCGAGCGACGACATCGTCGCGTTCCGCGAATGGCGGCTGAGCGGTTCCGAGCGCCCGGTGTCGCCGGCGACGTGGCGACGCGACGTGGTCGTGATCCGCGGGATCTATCAGCTGCTCACCCAGACCGGGCAGATCCAGCGCGAACCGTGGATCGCCATCGGACGGTCGTCGCCGCTCCGGATGCGTTGGAGGAGCGAGCCCGACATTCGGCCGCTGACGCAGGCGCAGTGGCGCACGTTCCTCGACGTCGGTCTCGCTGGACGAACCGCCGCGGGCGATCTGGACGAGAGTTGGCGGGGCACAACGAGCCTGCGTTCGAAGGCGGGCGCGCAGCTGGCCGTGACGACGGGGATGCGCCTCGGTGAGTTCTCCACACTGCTCGACGCTGAAGTCCCGCCGCCGACGGGCACCGGCATCTCCGTCTTGCTCGAGGCGTGCGCGAAGTACCAGAAGCGTCGACGTATCCACGTCCCCCTCACGACGCTTCGGGCGGTCGATCTCTACCGGCAGACGGAGCGCCGAGCGGTCGTCCGCGCGTCAGCTGCCTCCCTCTGGCGGCGCCGCTCCGAGCTCTTCATCGTCGACGAGATCGACGTGTCGGCGGGCATCCTGCGAGGCCGGGTGAATGGGCGGCGATCGAGATGGCGGCTGCACCAGCTGCCTCCGCATCTGCGACGAATTGCCGTCATCGAGCGGGACCACGGGCTGGAGGCGCTGGGGCTGTTCGTCGGTCGAGGCGGTTTGCCGATCAGCCGCAGGCAATGGCACGCGACGTTCGAGGCTGCAAGCGGGCGTACTCTGAGGCTCGCTCAGGACGAGATGGGCGGTCGCCGTGCACGGATCACTCCGCACGATCTGCGCCACACTTTCGCTGTCGTGCTTCTGAAGTCGCTGACCGATGTGGCGCTGGCCCGCGAGGCGGAGCGACGGGCAGGCAACGTGGGACCGGCCACGCTCTCCGAGCACATCGCCATCAACCCGCGACTCACAGTCCAGCGGCTGCTGGGGCACTCGAACCCGGCGACGACCATGGTCTACTTGCGCTACATCGAGGACACCGATGCGCTCATCCAGGACGTATTCGAGAGCTGGAGCGACGAGGGCATGACATACGCGGACGCAGTCCTCGCTGATCGGAACGTCGCGTGACGAACATCGACCTCACCCCGCGGCAGATGCTGTTCGTTCTTCCGACCGCGAACGTCGATGGAACACTCGCCCCGCTCGACTTCGCACATCCCGTCCTTGCGGCTGAGCTCGCGGATGCGCTGATCGATATGCGTCGAGCCATGGGCCACACCGACGGCACCGCGTATCAATACCGCCGGGCGCTGATGAGCCTTCTGCGCGGTCTACCTGACGCTTGCCCACGAACTGCGAGTCTCGCAACGCCGGGTCTCGCCCTTATCGACGCGTTGCACGCGTGGGAATCCGCATTGGCCGGCAGCTACCCGCCGGAGAGCACGATCCCGTACAAGTACGGCAGACAGATTCGCGCTCTCGTCCGCGTCCACGCTGCGAACGGTCGTGACGTCAGCGACGCCACGCTCCGTTGGGCTCAGGCGCACGTGTTGCACCAGGGCGGCGACTCTACGCCGCTCGATGAGTTCTCGAACGCGGAGCGACTTGCGATTCGCAACGCCTGTCGCGCCCGAATCCGCGAACTGGAGGCTCGTCTGGCAGTCGGACGTCGACTGCTCGCCAACGCGACCGATCCCCGAAGCACAGGATGGGAACGAAGCGCCGATGTCCTGTGGGGCATCCGCCATCTCGGACGACGTCCCGGAGCATCGATAGAGGCTGATGTCCTCAGCGCGTGCGCTTCTGGTGTGCTCAGCGACCTCGACGCCGATTTCGCGCTCGAGCAGTCGCCGATCCACGCCAATGCCGGCCAGATCATGCGACAGCTTCTGACTCACATCTATCCGTCCAGCGAAGACCTCGTTGCGTTCCGCACGCTCCTGCAGCTGGAAAGCGGTGCGGCGCCGGAAGAGTGGTCAGGTGTTCGGCTCACAGACATCGAGCACACGACTGACTCGGTCCGCGTACGGCTCCACAAGGCGCGGGCCCACCGGACTCGAACCGTGCGATGCGCGATCACCGGGTCTCGCGACGGCACCGGGTGGAGAGCAGGGGATCTCATACTTCGCCTGATCGCTGTCACCGAGGCAGCTCGGGAGGAGGTAAAGGTGGTGGGCAGTTCCGACGCGGACGCCTTGTTCATCACCGTGCAGCGCACCGCGTCCAGGCATCTCGTCGCACGCCAGGAGTCATTCTCGCGCCGCCCCTTCAGGTCGCTTCTGATGTCGCTCTCGCCCGAGATATCAGAGCCATACGATTCCCGCCGGCTACGCAAGACAGTGAAGAGTGTTCGTGCAGCAGTGCTCCGCAGCGCTGACGCCGCGGCGGGAGACGACCACAGCATCGCTGTCTACCAACGCCACTACGCGCAGTCGACAACCGTGCATGTTCTGGCCGGCAGTGCCGTCAACGCGGCGCAGAGTCAGGTGTTCGATCGAGTACGAGGGCCGGTCTTTGTTCGTGCTGCGGCCAGCACCGTCGACGACGCTGCAGGCGACCTGGGTGCTGCCGCAGCCGCCGAGTTGGCCTCGAGCGCCACAGACCAGGGAATCAACGTGGCTCAATGCACGTCACCGTACGAATCGCCCTTCACGCCGGCGGGGCGGCTCTGCGAGCATCGGCCCTCGATGTGCTTCGCGTGCCCGAACGCGATCGTGTTCGCAGATCACCTGCCGCGAGTCCTCGCGTACCGAGAGATTCTCCGCGGTCACGAGAACGAGATGCCTCCGGCCCAGTTCGCGGCGGTACACGGCCAGCAGTTGGTCAACGTCGAACGCATCCTCCGCGAGTTCTCCCCGACCGAGATCGAGAACGCGCGGACGGCGTGCGAGACCGCCTCTGTCCATGTGCCGCTCACCCAGAGAGGAGTCCACCTGTGAGCGTCGATCGCGAGTACTCTGCCGAGCCGGTGTCGCTGTTCGCGAGCGACTACTGGGCGAACGACACGGCGGTCATCTCAGATCGACACCTCGAACATGACTTTCCCATCCCCTTCTTCGGAGATGAGGATCGCTGGGACCTCAGCGCCCTGGGGTGGAACCCTGCTGCGGGCCGCCATTCCGCGGTGCTGTTGTTCAACTCGTTCATCGGCGCGTGGAACCTTCGTGCTCGCGAACTCGCAATGGCACTTCTCAACCCCGTACATCCCGTGCTGCGCGGGCAGATGATCTATCTGCGAGCAACGCCCGCTCACGTGAAGACGATCCGTTCCAAGCTCGAGGGCCTGAAGCGGCTTGCCGCGTGGCACGCCGACAACCTCCCTGACGTTCCTCTCCCTGATCTCCATCAGTCGCACCTCGACACCTTCCTCACTGAGGTCAAGAAGATGGGGACCCCCTCCAGAACGCGGCAAGCAGTCGGTGCTGTTCGTGAACTGCACACCTACGCGGCAGTCCTCTCTGGCGGAGGCATCCCATTCCGTCCATGGGGAGATGTCCACACGATCGCGCTCAGCGGGCAGAAGTCCAGCGCCGAGCTGAGCACGCCGGTGATTCCACCGCAGGTGTGGTGGCCGCTCCTGCGGGCGTGTTGGCAGTACATCAACGTGTTCTCGCACGACATCTTCGCGGCCGCCGCGGAATGGTCGGTGCTCGACCGCCCCAAAGACGAGCGCGTGAAGGTACGACACCCCGAGGACACACTCGCGCGATGGATCACCACGCCAGGAAATCGAGTGCCCCTGCATCGGATGACGTACGGCCGATTCCGGGAGGGCGAGATCCACTGGACCCTTCTCTCCTTGCTCGTCTCCGATGGGCACAGCAAACAGATGTTCTCCGAGTTGGACCGCCCTGACGTCCTCCGCCGACGTCAGGACATCGTCGACGCGATCGCCTCCGGCACGCTCGCGACCGCCCGCGGCGGGCTCGACACGCAAGCGACGGCGATCGAACGCGCCGATGGATCCGTCGGTCCGTGGATCGACGGATTCGACCCGGCGACGATCCGAGTCCAACTGAAGCTCCTCCGCAACGCGTGCTACGTCTTCTGCGCGGCTCTCACGATGATGCGCGACTCGGAACTGCTGAGCATCAAGAAGGGAGCGCTCACCACCTCGTACGGGGCGCCCGCCGTCACCTCCCAGCTCCGGAAGGGTCGGCGCGGGACGCAGCGACGCAACTGGTGGATCATCGAACCCGTTGCGCAAGCAATCGCCGTCGCGGAACGACTTGCTCTCGGCGACGACGTGTTCAGCTCTGTTCGACGTGAACATCGAGCGCACGACGGAGCAGGTCGGTTCGATCGTCACAGCGAGCTGAAGCAGTTCATCTCTCAACTCAATGGTCAATCCGCGGATGCCGGTCTCGAACCGATCCCCGCGTTCCATCTTGCACCGCACATGTTCCGGCGGACGATGGCCGTGATCACCGCGCAACAGCCAGACGGCGAGATCGCCCTCGGCATCCAGCTCAAGCACGCAGCGCGACGCGCCGTCGCGAACGGCACGACCTCCGGGTACGCGAGCGAGACGCCGGAGTGGGCCGCGGAGTTCGAGCATGAGCTCCAGGAAGCTGTCGCATCACGGTTGGTCGGCGCCTGGTCTTCCCACCAAGACCACGAGATGAGGGTCGCAGGCGCGGGCGCACAGCGCTTTCGAGTCGAGCTCAAGAAGGTCGAGGCCGTCGCAAGCAACGAGGTCAAAGTCGGCGACGAGCGCACACTGCGCGCACTCCTGCGCGAACGCTTCAGCACGCTCCGATGGGGAACCGTCAACCACTGCCTCGGCAACCCTGAGCAGGCGGCGTGCTTGAAGGGGCTGCCCGCCGAAGCTGCCGCAGGAGGCGTCATGCCTAATCGCTGCCAGCCCACCGCCTGCGGCAACTCCGTCGTCACCGAGGAGCACGCGCCGATCTGGATCGCGGAGGAACGCGACCTCGTCGCGAAGCTGCGCGACCGAAAGATGGCACCACACAATCGCGAACAACTCGAAACAGAGCTTGAGGACGTTCGCCGCATCACGAGGAAGTTCACGGATGCCTGAGATCACTGCCGCGACCGAACGCAAACTGCGCGACGCGATGGAGCGCCTGCTCACCGGCGCGGCGATCCGCACCGACGGACGCCTCATCAAGGAGAACCTCTATCGCGAAGCGGACGTCAGCCGCGCCACCATGAACCGCGCGACTGCGGTCATGGATGAGTGGGCACGTCGCGTCGACGGGTCCCAGCCGCGAGATCGCGAGATCGAGTCGTTGCGAAGCTCGCTGGCCGATCGTGCAGCCCAGATCAAACAGCTCCGCGAGCGAGTGAGCAGCCTCGAAGCACAGCTGACGATCGCCGCGACCGCCGTCGCCGAGCTGCACGTCGAGAACCAGTTGCTGCGTGGCGACGACCCGAGCCGCAACATCACTCCGATGAAGCGCCCGAACGCGGACTCACGCCGCACGTGACGGGGGCTACCTCGCTCGCATCATCGCCACTTCGGAGGTCGGGTGTACGTGGTCGCGCCGACGGTGAAGCTCTCGGGCAGAAGAGCCTGGCGGATCTTGTCGCGACCGATCTGCGACGACGCGGGCATCAGCTGCTTGAGTTCGCTCGAGAACCGCTTGGGTGGGAAGGCTGCGCCGATGAACATGTGCGGGCGGAACTGTTTGGCCGCCCTGACCGCGGGCGCAAGATCGCTGTCGGCGCTGATGATCAGTGCCGAGTCCATCGCGTTCGCAGCGGCGTCGCCCACAAGAGCAACGGCGATGTTGACGTCGGTCTCCTTCTCCTCGTGCACCGTACGCGTCGCGCGACAGTTGAAGCACGTCACGGTTTTCGCTTGGTATCGGCCCTGCGTGACGCTGAAGACGTTGGTGTGACGCGCGGCGACGGCTGCCTGATGGTAGGCCTGACGACTGGCCGCGCCCGCATCGCCCAGCACAGGTGCGGTGAAGTACTTCACCGCGACGATGTGGCTCCGTGGACGCAGGCTCTGCGCGAGTGCGACGAAGTCGATCCAGAGCGTGGAGCGTCCGAACTTGTCGTGCATGCCGTGGTAGAGGTTGAAGCCGTCGATGTAGACGATGAGGCGCTCGTGCGGTGGTCCAGGAACGGGTGAGGCTGACAACAGACGACTCCATATCGGTGCACGAGGTGATCACCTTCCTACCAGCGATCGTGTGTATAGTGTGGATACACCCCGCCCGGTTGTTCATCCCAACCGTGGCCCGACGCCCTCCCTCGTGGAGGGCGTCTTTGTGTCCGAGCCGGGCTATTGAGCCATCGAGATTGCCATACAGATTAGGCCTTACTGCAGAGGCCTAATCGTGACGCTTGATGGGTGCCTTCTCCCGCGACCTCGCCTGATGCGTGGGACCACTACGCTCGCGAGCTCGGCCAGAACATCCAGCGGGAACGAGCGCGTGTCGGATACAGCCAGGACCGTGTGGCGTACGAGTCCAACCTGAGCCGCTACACGTACCAGAAGCTCGAGAAGGGCGAGTCGAAGCCCGGAACTCCCGCGAATCCGACCGTCAAGACTCTGCTGGCGGTAGCTCAGGTGCTCGACGTTCAGATCACGGACCTCTTGCCCAGCGCGACGCCCGACCTCACGATCCGCTGAGGCACTTCTGCGTCGCGGATGACAGTCCGCGACTACCAGGAGAGGCCTAATCTGTATGGCATTCTGCACTGTATGGGCGCTGCGGAACTCAACCAGGAGTCGTTCGTCATGGCGGTGGAAGATCCCTACCTCACCGCCCTGATCGGAACGATCGAGGAGCCCGCCGGATCCAGCACCGCAGCCCAAGCCGGCAGGTTGACGATCGCATGGTGGGACACACATGGCACTGGGCCGTCGTGCACCGAACTCTTGAACGCGATGTTCACGAGCATCGCGTGGGACGACGTCATCGAAGACCCGGGACGGACACTCCTCGAACGCCGTGAACAGACCGAGCTCATCCAACGCTGGCTGATCAGCTACTGGACCCGACTGGGCGCGATCGCCTTCATCCCCGGACACGACGACGTCGTACGGCCGGGACGAATCTATCCCGAGCCGGAGACTGGCTGATCCATCACCGCCTGATAGGTTGGCCGGTTCTACGTCGAGGAGGAAGCATGCGCGAGATCTCAATCGCAGGCCGTACGGTCATGGTCTCGCTCGTCGCGACCACGCACGGTGAGGACGGCGATATCCAGCGCTACCTCGTCGAGGTGTCGGGCTCGGACGCCGCGACCCACCTCTCGATTCTCCGCATGACCAGCGCAGTCGATGCACGCGCAATGGCGTCGGCGATCGAGACCGAGCTCCTGCTCGACTATCCGGGCAGTCGTGAAGACGGAGTCCTCCGCGATCCGAGCGTTCGCGCCTGGCGCGACGAGCATCGGACCGCAATCGAGGCCGCTCTCGGTCAGCTACGTGACGAGATCGCTGGGATGCCGCCGGAGCCGGTCAGCGACCTCGAACGAACGCTGCTTCGCGCCTTCGAGATGGATTCCGACGCCCCGGATCCTCGCGATGCGTGAGTACCCCTGGTTTGACTTCGACCAAGTCGACTTCGTGACCTCTGACACCCACTTCAGTCACGCCCGCATCAGCGAGCTCGCCGACCGTCCCTTCTCAACCGTCGCGGAGATGGACGCCGCGATGATTCGCCGGTGGAACGACGTCATCGCTCCCGACTCAGTCGTCCTCCACCTCGGTGACGTGGCCCTTGGCCCAATCGAGGAGTCCATCGCACTCACCGCACACCTGCACGGCCGCCGGTTCCTCGTCCCGGGCAACCACGATCGAGTCTCGCCCGCGACGCAGAGCAAGCGCGCAGTCGAGCGATTCGCACCGCTGTATGAGGCGGCCGGGTGGGAGATTCTGCCCGAGGTGATCGAGGGCACCCGGCGCGGGTACCGGATCCTCGCCTCGCACTACCCGTACGCCGGCGCAGCCAGCCCACCGATCGCCACGTATCTCATCGCCCCCGCTGGGACGACGGCATCCCGCTACTCCACGGGCACACCCACGCGCGCGACCATGGCCCGAACGGGCATCAGTTTCACGTGGGCCTCGACGCGCACGACTTCGCACCTATCCCGTTCGGCGTGATCGACGCCTGGATTCAAGGCTTGTCTGGAATCGAGACGCGGTTGCAGACCGCGATCCGCGAGGCGCGAGGCGCGGGAGGTCATCGCCGACCTGGACGACACACCGCCATCCAGCATGGATCTGATGTTCTTCATACAGGCCTTCGACGAACTTCACATGCGCCTCGAAGAACTGCTGGCCGCCGTTGACCAGGTCGAGCACGCCACAGGCGACGACGGGGAGCGTTCCCGATAGGATCGGCCATACCCGGAAACATCCGGCTCAATCCGCATGGGGGCGTGTATGTCAGAGCCGTGGCTCTCTGCCGACGATATTGCTGAGCACTTGGGCGTGACCAAAGACACGATCTACGCCTGGATCTCCGAGAAGGGGATGCCTGCGCACAAGGTCGGGCGGCTGTGGAAGTTCCAGGCGAGCGAGGTCGACGACTGGGTACGTCGAGGGGATGCCGGATCGCCGGACTGACTCAGTCAACCGCGATGTCGGCGGCCCGACGTATCCTGATCAACTTGCCAATTTCCAGGGGAGGAAACACGTGGACGCACCTACGGTGACGCTCGCCTCGCTGCGCGCCGGGCAACGCCTGCGCGGCGTCCTCCCCGGGCAGCCGGTGACTCTCATCGGCGTGTCGCCGCTGGACGACGCGCTCGTGGAGATCTTCTTCCGCGATGACACCGGCCGCACCGGCGAACGCATGATCACCGATGCAGATGCCGGCAAGCTCGAACTTGTCACGGAGATGGGCAACGCCCCCGCGTTCGACGGCGACCCCGACGAGTTCCGGCTTGCGGCCGAAGCGCTGCGCATCAAGTACGCCGCGCTCTACGACCCCATGGCGGCGGTGAACAGCTCGGACGTCGATCCGTTGCCGCATCAGATCCGTGCGGTGTACGAGGAACTCCTCCCGCGGATCCCGTTGCGGTTCCTGCTCGCGGACGATCCCGGTGCGGGCAAGACGATCATGGCCGGGCTGTACCTCAAGGAGCTCATCCTCCGCGCCGACTGCGAACGAGCGCTGATCGTCGCCCCCGGCGGTCTTGTCGAGCAGTGGCGGGAAGAGCTTTCGCAGAAGTTCGACCTCTCCTTCGAGATCTTCAACCGTCAGATGGTCGACGACGCGCAGGGTCGCAACGTGTTCGCCGAGCACCCGTTCCTCATCGCACGGATGGACCAGCTGTCGCGCAGCGATGACCTGATCGAGCAGCTCGCCGACGTGACCTGGGACGCTGTCGTCGTCGACGAGGCGCATCGCATGTCGGCGCACTACTCGTCGTGGGCTGGTCAGGTTGACGAGACGAAGCGGTTCCGGCTGGGCCGGCTGCTCGCCGAGACCGCGCACAATTTCCTCCTCATGACTGCGACCCCGCACGCGGGCAAGGAGGAGGACTTCCAGCTGTTCATGTCGCTGCTGGATCGCGACCGGTTCGAGGGCCAGTTCCGCGCCGGGGTGCACCGCACTGACACCCGCGGCCTGATGCGGCGCATGGTGAAGGAAGAGCTCCTCACTTTCGAGGGCAAACCGCTGTTCCCCGAGCGTCGCGCGTACACCGTCGAGTACGAGCTGAGCGACCCCGAGCGCGAGCTCTACGAGCTGGTGACCGGCTACGTCCGCACCGAGATGGGGCGCGCGGAACGCCTCGCGCAAGCTGGTGACAAGAAGCGTGGCAACAACGTGGGATTTGCACTCACCGTTCTGCAACGACGCCTCGCCTCGAGCCCCGAAGCCATCCTCCGATCGCTAGAGCGACGCCAAGTCCGACTCGAGACGCGCCTGCGAGAATGGCAACGCGCGACCGACGAGGCCCGCTACAGCACCTCCATCACGGCAACGATCGACGAGTGGTCGACCGGCCGTGTCGCACTCGACTTCGAGGACGCATCGAGTTCAGCGCCGAACTTCGACCCCGACGAGTTCGACGACCTCAATGAAGAGGTCTCCGAAGAAGAACGAGCGCAGTTCGAGGCCCGCGTCGACCAGGTCGTCGACCTCGCCACCGCCGCCGAGTCGATCGGCGAACTCCGAACAGAGATAGCGATCCTCGAAGACCTCATTCGCGTCGCACGCCGCGTAAGGCTGCTCGACGATGACAAGAAGTGGGTGCAGCTGCGCACGATCCTCGACGAGCAGCTCCTCGTCCACGACGACTCGGGCGAACCGCGCAAGATCATTATCTTCACCGAGCACAAGGACACCCTCGACTACCTGCGCACGAAGATCACGACCCAACTGGGTCGCCCGGAGTCGGTCATCACGATTCACGGCGGCACCCGCCGCGAAGACCGCAAAGCGGCACGCGAGCAGTTCACCTACGACCGCAACACCGTCGTGCTCCTGGCGACGGATGCCGCAGGCGAAGGCCTCAATCTGCAGCGCGCGCACCTCATGGTCAATTACGACCTGCCGTGGAACCCGAACCGGATCGAACAGCGCTTCGGCCGCATCCACCGCATCGGCCAGCGCGAGGTGTGCCACCTGTGGAATATGGTCGCGAAGGACACCCGCGAAGGGGACGTGTTCACACGGTTGCTGTCGAAGATCGACCAGATGTCGATCGCATACAACGGCAACCTCTTCAACGTGCTCGGCGACGCGGATGCCTTCCAGGAGAAGTCGCTCCGTGAACTGCTGATCGAGGCGATCCGGTACGGCGACGAACCCGAACGCAAGGCCGAGCTCGACCGCGTCATCGACGCGAGCGTCGCCCACGGGCTCGACACCATGGTCGCCGAACGAGCACTGCACCCCGAGATGTACTCCGCGCTCAACCTCGAAGAGATCCGCGGACGGATGGAGAAGGCCCGCGAGCGACGCCTGCAGCCCGGGTACATCGCGGCGTTCTTCCTCCCCGCCTTCGAACGCCTCGGCGGCCGCATCCGCCGGCGCGAGAAGGGCCGATACGAAATCACCCGCGTGCCTCAGCGCGTCATCGACACAGCACGCAGACTCAATCGGTGGGCCCCCGTGCCGGAACGGTACGAACGAGCCACGTTCGAGACCGCACACGTGCGTCCCGAGAATCAGACGCAGGCGGCACTCCTCGCCCCCGGCCACCCTCTGCTGCAAGCGGTCATCGAGCTCACCATCGAAGACCTGGGGCCGGTGCTCAAGCGCGGGACGGTGTTCGTCGATCGACGCGAACAGCAATCCGAGCACACTGCGCTGTTGTACGCGGTCGAGCAACGCATCCAGAACGCCACCCCCGACGCCGACACCGTGTCGCACCACTTTGACTACCCCGTCCTCGACACAGCAGGCACAGTCACCCTCGCCGCGGCCCCGCCCTACCTCGACTACGACGCACCACACGCTGGTGAGGCTGCGGCAATCGCCGAGGTTCTCGCGGATGAGTGGGCGAAGAGCGACCATGAACGCTCGATCCGCACGTGGGCGTACCGCGACGGACTCGCACCCCGCATGGACGAACTCGCTGCGCGCATCGCCGTCGACGTCGACCGCACCCGGGTTCAGGTCAAGGAACGCCTCCTCGCTGAGATCAACCACTGGGACCGCGAGCACAACCGCCTCGAAGCACTCGAACGCGCAGGAACCATCGGCCGCATCCGAGCCGACGTCGCGCTCCAGCGGGCACGCCAGCTCGACGAACGGCTCGACAAGCGGCTACGCGCGCTCGACGAAAGCACGCAACTCGTCGCACTTCCCGCGGTCGTCCGCGGATCAGCGCTCGTCGTGCCGAGCCAACGGTTGTCGACTGGCGAAGAGGATGCCGCGCCCCAGACCTTCGCGCGCAACACCGAGCTCGTCGAACGCCGAGCCGTCGACGCCGTCCTCGCCACCGAACGCGCGCTCGGCCGCACGCCACACGAGATGCCCAGGAACAACCCCGGATACGACATCCAATCTTTCGATGCCGAGGGACGCATCCACTACATCGAGGTGAAGGGGCGGATCGAAGGGTCTGACACCTTCACCATCACGACGAACGAGGTCACGTTTGCCCAGACGCAGGGCGACCGTCATCGACTCGCCCTTGTCCTCGTGTCGCCAGACGGCGAGAAGCGGGACCAGCTCCGGTACGTGCTCGACGCGTTCGCCCATATCGAGCCGTCCGCGACAACTCGGTCGTACAACGAGGAGTGGCGCAATTACTGGGACCGCGGAGGACCTGCGCAATGAACAGGACAGCGCTACGACCACACGATCTACGAGAGACGCATCAGTGAACACCACCCCAAGAAGGAAACTCATCGAGGTCTCGCTTCCTCTCGAGGCCATCAACGACGCGAGCGGGCGCGAGAAGTCGCTAAGACAAGGGCTGCCGTCGACCATGCACCTGTGGTGGTCGCGGAAGCCACTCGCGACTGCGCGCGCCATACTCTTCGCCCAGTTAGTCGACGATCCGTCTTCACACCCCGACCGATTCCCCTCGAGAGAGGCTCAGGACGACGAGCGGCAACGCCTCCACAAACTGATCGAACAACTCGTCGTGTGGGAGAACACGACCAACACGCGCCTTCTAGACGAAGCACGCGCGGAGATTCGAAACTCCAACGGCGGCGAACTTCCGTCGATCCTCGACCCATTCGCGGGTGGCGGGTCGATTCCCCTGGAAGCGGCACGGCTAGGCTTGCCGTCCTTTGCCGGCGACCTCAACCCCGTTTCGGTGCTGATCAATAGGGCACAGATAGACATTCCTGCGAGGTTTTCGGACCGCCCGCCCGTGTCACCCGACGCGGCCGCGCGCGTGACGCCGTGGCACGGCGCCGAGGGCCTCGCGGAAGATGTTCGCCGCTACGGCAAGTGGGTCCGTGACGAGGCCTTCAAACGAATCGGACATCTGTACCCCAACGTTGTTGGCCCGGATGGTGAGGAACACGAGCTAATCGCATGGAAGTGGGCCCGCGTCGTTAAGAGCCCCAACCCTGCCAACCCAGTCGAGGCTCCGTTGGTGAACTCATGGTGGCTCGCCAAGAAGAAGGGCAAGGAGGCTTGGGTGCGACCTGTGCTCGATGGCGGACAGCTTCGCTACCGTGTCGAGCACGACGATCAAGGTCCAACGGGCACTGCCGATGGGACGGTGGGGCGGAGCGGTGCTATCTCGGCTACGGACAAGTCCGCCATCTCGCTCGACTACATCCGCGGTGAAGCACGAGCGGGGCGCATGGAGCACCGCATGCTGGCCGTCATCGCGAAGGACGTGCGAGGTCGCCTATACCTTTCACCGGACGAAGCCGCGGAAGCCCTCGCAGATGTTGCGCGACCAGTGTCCGCCCCTGAGCAGTCGACCCCTGAGGCCGGACTCGGCGTGAGCGTGCAGAACTACGGCATGAACCGTTGGTCCGACCTCTTCACGAATCGGCAACTCGTTGCACTGACGACCTTCTCGGATCTCGTCCGTGAAGCCCGCGCGTCGATTCTTGACGACGCGCTGCTGGCTGGCATGGATCGAGGTGACCACCTAGCCAGTGGGGGCACCGGCGCGCTGGCTTACTCGGAAGCAGTGAGTGCGTACCTCGGCCTGGCCGTTAGCAAGATGGCAGAGTACAACAACTCACTCTGCCGCTGGATGTCACAGCCAAAGAATGAGCTCGTGGGCAGTTCCTTCTCGATGCTCGCCATCACAATGGCATGGGACTTCGCGGAGGCAAACGTCTTCTCAACTTCCTCGGGAGGATGGGATGCGGCTTTGAACCCAGTTTCGAAGGCGCTGGAGAAGCTGCCCACCGGCATCAACGGCACTGCTGAGATGCGGGACGCCTCCCAGTCGGGCTACCCGCGAGTTTCTTCGATCTCAACCGACCCCCCGTACTACGACACAGTCGGCTATGCGGATCTGTCCGACCTGTTCTACGTTTGGCTCCGCGAGACACTCTTTGATGTCTATCCCGACCTATTCGGCACACTACTCACGCCAAAGTCCGAAGAGCTCGTCGCAAATCCCCACAGGCACCATGGGAGAGCGGGCGCCGAGAAGTTCTTCATCGATGGCTTCAACCGAGTCTTCGAACGAATCCGTGCAGACGGCCTGTCTTCGGCAGACATCCCGATAACGGTGTACTACGCGTACAAGCAACAGGACTCGAACGGGAACACGGGCTGGCACACATTGCTCGATGGTCTCGTGAATGCTGGATGGGAGATCACGGGTACCTGGCCCGTACGGAGCGAACGCGGTGGGCGCATGCGAGAAGTCGCAAGCAACGCGCTGGCGTCGTCAATCGTGCTCGCTTGCCGCCCCCGCTCGTCGGAGGCTGTGACGACCACCCGCCGAGCCTTTTTGGCTGCGCTCAAGGCTGAGCTTCCCGAGGCGCTCCGAACGCTGATGCTGGGTGCGATCGCACCTGTGGACCTCGCGCAGGCGGCTATCGGGCCTGGTATCTCAGTCTTCTCGCGATACGCCCGCGTGCGTGAGGCAGATGGGTCGGATATGAGTGTGAAAGATGCCTTGCTGGCAATCAACGCCACCCTTGACGAAGTCATCGGCGAGCCCCTGTGCGTCAGGATGGGGTGAGACACCAGCACTGCTGACCTTCGCACTGCACGGGGCGAGAACGGACCAATACTGAGATGA
>NZ_LOSO01000004.1:0-24725 GCF_001595495.1 Microbacterium sp. CH1
GGGCGGAGGACGGGAATCAGTGGGTGGCGCGGTACTCGCTGGGGGAGACGCCGAAGGCGGTCTTGAACGCACGGCTGAAATGCGCGGCGTCGACGAAGCCCCAGCGCGCGGCGATCGCGGCGACGGGGCGGTCGGCGAGCATCGGGTCGAGGAGGTCCCGGCGGCACTGCTCCAGGCGGCGGGTGCGGATCCACGTCGACACGGTCACCCCCTGCTCCTGGAACAGACCGTGCAGGTGGCGGGTGGAGATGAAGTGCGCGGCGGCGATGGAGGCCGGACCGAGGTCGGTGGAGGCGAGGTTGCGGTCGATGTGCGCACGGATCCGCTGCATGAGGGCGCGGTGCGGGTCGGCGGACGCCTGGTCGAGACCGAGCTCCCGCGTGAACACGGTGGTCACGAGGTCGAGGGCGCTGTGCGCGAGCCGAGCCCCCGTCGTGCCGGCGAGCTCGTCGAGGTTGCCGGCGAGCTGCGTCAGGTACGGCACGACCATGCCGCCCAGCCCCTCCTGCCCGGAGATGCGGACGGCCGTGAGCTGCCCGATCATGTCCGCGGGCAGGCTGATGAGGTGCTTCGGGAACATGACCACCATGGTGCGGAAGTCCTGATCGAAGACGAGGGAGTACGGGCGATCGGTGTCGTAGACGGCGAGGTCGCCCGGCTGCAGCACGGCCTCGCGGTCGTCCTGGATGAGCAGCCCGGTCCCGGCGAGCATCAGGCTCACCTTGAAGTACGAGCGGTCGCCGCGGGCGATGAGCTCGGTTGTGCGCTCGACGACGTGCGAGGTGGCGCGGATGTCGTTGACGTGGACCTCGTCGACCGCGGCACCGCGGATCACGCCGCGGAACTGGTCGGCGCCCGCGGAGGACACCTGCAGGGGGACGAACGACTCGGAGACGGCGGCGCGGAACTCGCTGATGTTGCGCGCGACGAGGGTCGACACCGATTCGGCGGGGGTGGTGAGGGCACCGTTCATGACTGATCACCTCGGGCTGGTGGGAACGACGACGTTGTATACGATCCGTTCCGCGATGCTACCACCGGCGACGGCCGCGCGGGGCGGCCGTCTAGGATGTGGTCCGTGAACGGCGGGATGATGTCGACGGTGGGGCAGCGGATCCGGCACGTGCTCCGTCAGGTGCGTGGACCCGCCACCTCGGACGCGGTGTTCGAGGCGACGGCGCTGATCGTCGGCGCGGCGTTCCTGCTGGGGGGATTCCTCGTGGCCCTGCCGGTGTTCTGGGGGCACCAGCTCTCGATCAGCGGCACCGGATCGATCGGCATGTTCGCGGCGTACGGCGGTGCCATCGCGGCCGCGCTCGCCTTCGCTCTGGGGCGCCTCGCCGTGCGGGCCCCGGAGCCCGACCCGTCGGTCGCGAGGGACGGATTCGCGGTTCCCGGTGACCGGCTCCGCTGGTACGACCTCGCCGCCATCGCGTTCGCGCACGCCGCCATCGCCTACCTCGGCTGGCTCGGCATCGCGCAGCTGCTGGAGCAGAGCTTCGTCGACGCCCCGGTCTTCCCGTTCCCCGGGGCGATCCTCGTCGCGGTGGCCTTCGCACTCACCGGCTACGTCGCCTTCCTCAGCGCCGTCGCACTGACGCCGACCGTGCTGTCGCTGGTGCTGGCGGTGTTCCTCGTCGTCGGGGCGTTCGCGGCGATGCTGGCGTCGAGCGACGTGCACTGGTGGCGCGACAACCTGTCCGCGCTGGGCATGAGCAGCAACAGCGCCTCGGTGGCCTTCAACGTGACCCTCATCATCGCGGGGATCATGGTGACGACCATCTCCCGGTATGCGACTGCGGGGCTGCCCGTCGACGACCCGGTCGACCGTCGAGGTCGGACGATCGTGCGCGGGGGCCTCATCCTCATGGGGATCTTCCTCGCGTGCGTGGGCATCTTCCCGGTGGACGAGTTCTTCGGCCTGCACAACACGGTCGCGACGGGCATGGCGGTGGTGTTCGCGGTGATCGTCCTCGGGCTGCCGTGGTTCGTGCGCAGCATCCCGCGGGTGTTCGTGGGACTCGGCTGGGCGTACGTGCTGGTCATCGTGCTGCTGGGGGCGTTCTTCGCGGTCGGCTACTACAACCTCACGGCGGTCGAGCTCATCGCGGCCGTGCTGATCTTCAGCTGGATCATCGTGTTCCTGCGCACCGCCGGCGCGATGGGACCCTCCGCGACGCGCGCGGATGCCCGTGCCACCCCGGAGTCGGCGCTCGACTGACGGGGCGAGGCGTCGTCAGTCGCGGAGGAGGCGCGTCGCCTGACGCGTGCGCTGCAGGGCGTCGACGGTCTCGGCGTACCGGCGCTTGGCGACGCCGATGAACAGGCAGTCCACGAGGGCGAGCTGCGCGATCCGGCTCACCATCGCCCCGGCGCGGAAGGTCGACTCGCGCACCTCGGTGAACAGGGCGTGGTCGGCGACCTGGGCGAGCGGGGAGTCCTTCACGGAGGTGACGGCCACCGTCGTCGCGCCGTTGGCGACGGCGGCTTCGAGGAACCGCACCGTCTCGATGGTCGACCCCGCATGCGAGAACCCGATAGCGACGGTCGTCCCGACGGGGAGCACGGCGGCGGCGATCGCCTCGTGGGGGTCGGAGAGGACGTGGGCGTTGCGGCCGACGCGGAGCAGCTTGTGCGCGAGGTCCTCCGCGACGAACTGGCTGGCGCCGATGCCGTACAGGAGGATGCGGTCGGCGCTGTCGATGGCCGCGACCGCCGCCGTCAGCACGGCGAAGTCGAGCTGTCCGACGGTCTCCTCGATCGCGAGGAGTTCCAGGGCGGCGAGCTTGGAGACGGCCTCCTCCAGGGAGTCCTCGTCGGAGATCTCGGAGCCGTAGGCGCCGCGGGCGGAGAACTGGGCGGCCTCCTTGCCGAGCTCGGTGGCCAGGGCCATGCGCAGCGCGGCGTACCCGGTGAAGCCGATCGCCCGACAGAACCGGACGACGGACGCGACCGAGGTGCGGCATTCCGTCGCGAGCTCGCTGATCGTCTTGTCGATCACGAGGCTCGGGTTCTCCCGCACAGCGGCCGCGACGCGGGCCAGGGACGGGGGCAGGGTCGCAGCGGCGGCTTCGATCGTCGACTGGATGCTCACGGTATCCTCCGGAACGGCGGAACGGGATGGTAAATTCTTTTCAGCGAGTCTACGTGTTGTGTAGTCGCTTTTCTTTCTTTCCGCCGGATCCGAGGAGTGCCGATGAGCGAGACGACCGCCACCGTCGATCTCGGCAAGTCCCGCTGCCGTCTCGTCGTGCACGGCAGGACGGCCGGGGAGCGCTCCGGGCTCGGAGCCCCGGGCCTCGCCGCCGCGGGCGGAGTGGAGGCGGCGCTCACCGCGATTCTCCCGCTGCTCGACGATGTCGGGCGCATCGACACGCTCGGCGTGGGGGCGGCCGGCGCCTGGTTCGCCCCGGAGGCGGCCGCGGAACTCGCCGCCGCGCTCGCCGCACGGACCGGCGCACGCGTGGCCGTGGCGTCGGACGTGGTCACCGCTCACGCGGGCGCTCTCGACGGCGCGGCGGGCGTGCTGCTCATCGCCGGCACCGGAGCCGTGGCGCTGGGCGTCGACCCCTCCGGTGCGCGTCTGGTCGACGGCTGGGGCCCCGAGCTGGGCGACTTCGGCAGCGGATCCTGGCTCGGCCGGGAGGCGTTGCGCGCCGTGCTCCGTGCCCACGACGGGCTGGCCGCGCCCACCGCTCTCACCGCGGCGCTCGCCGCCCCCGTGGGCCCGCCCTCGGCCGTGCAGGCCTGGCTCGCCGCCGACGGAGCCCTCGCCCGCCGCCTCGCGACCCTCGCGCCCCTCGTGCTCGCCGCGGCCGCAGACGACGACGCCGTCGCCAGCGGGATCGTGGACGAGGCCGTCCGGCTCCTCGCGGCGACGACCGCTGCGGCCGCCGGCGCGACAGCGGACGTCGTGCTGCACGGGGGCCTCACCGACCACGACGGCTTCCGCGCCGCCCTGACCCGCGCCCTGGAGACGAGCGGCCACCGCGTCGTCCCCGCGCGAGGCGGCGCCATGGACGGGGCCCTGCTGCTGACCCGTCGCCTCGACCTCCCCCATGAAAGGTTCGTGCACCGTGCCGAATGACTCCCGTCTGACCACCCTCCTCGCCGAGCTCGCGGGCCTCGACACCGAGGCCTCCACCACCGAGCGCGGCGACCTCGACCTGCTCAGCACGACCGAGCTCGTCGAGCGCATGAACGCCGAGGACCGGCGCGTGCCCGAGGCCGTGGCCGGTCGCACGGCGGAGATCGCGGCGGCGGTGGACGGCATCACGGAGCGGTTCCGACGCGGCGGTCGCCTCATCTACATCGGCGCGGGCACGGCCGGACGCATCGGCGTGCTGGACGCGAGCGAGTGCCCGCCCACCTTCGGCACCGACCCGTCGATGGTCGTGGGGCTCATCGCGGGCGGGGAGACGGCCATCCGCTCGGCGGTGGAGAACGCGGAGGACGACGACGAGGCCGCGGCCGTGGCTCTGCGCGACCTGGACCTCACCGACCTGGACACGGTGGTGGGGATCTCGGCATCCGGCCGCACGCCCTACGTCATCGGCGGGCTGCGGTACGCGCGGGGCCTCGGCGCGCTCACGGTGGCGATCGCCTCGAACGCCGGGTCGGCGATCGGCGCGGAGGCCGAGATCGCGATCGAAGTCGTCACGGGGCCGGAGTTCATCTCGGGCTCCACGCGGCTGAAGTCCGGCACGGCGCAGAAGCTCGTCGTGAACATGCTGACGACGCTCTCGATGATCAAGCTCGGCAAGACGTACCGCGGGGTCATGGTCGACCTGCTCGCGACGAACGAGAAGCTGCACGCCCGCTCGATCCGCACGGTGTCGCAGCTCGCGGGCGTGGACGTCGACGCCGCGTCCTCCGCGTTGGAGGCCGCGGACGGCTCGGTCAAGCTCGCGCTGCTCCTGCTCGCGACCGGCGCCTCCGCCGAGACCGCCGCGGCCGCGCTGGCGGACGCCGACGGCATCCTTCGCGACGCAATCGCCGCCCTCACCTGAGTCGATCGTCGCCCTCCCCGCGGTGCGGGATGCGAAAAGCTCCTGCCCGGAGCGATCGGGGCACCTTTTCGCACCCGCGACGGCGCGGCACCGCCGGACGGTCGCTAGTGGCCGCAGGCGCAGGAGTCGCCGCCGCCGCAGCAGGAGGTCGCCGTCGCACCGCCGTGCGCCTGGGAGGACTCCGGCACGTCCATGGCCGGGTTCTGGTCGAGGAAGCCGTAGGGCTTGAACCAGAATCCCGCGTAGTCCACGGGCATGATCGGCCAGTCCTCAGGGCGGGGGAAGTGCGTGAGCCCGAAGGTGTGCCACAGCACCATGTCCTCGCCGTCGATCCGGCGGTCGTCGGCGGTGTACTCCGGGAGGCCCGCGCCGCCCTGGTGCGCGTTGGGATAGCGCCCGGCGGGCCAGATCTGGCCGCGCTCGTACCGGGTCGCCCAGAGGTGCTTCGTGGCGAAGGCCGCGCGCGCCGCGACGGACGACCCGGGGTCGGCCATCAGCAGAGCGGTCGGCTCCGGCACGAGGTGATAGGCGGTCGGGCGGCCGACGTGGTTCGTCCGCGAGGCGCTCTGCACCTCCCACACCCGGGCGACGGAGGAGTCGGCCTCGCGCTGGGCGGCGTGCTCGGTCTCCAGCACCGTCTCCGACCAGGTGAACGCGTTGCCGAACGGGTTGTCCGGCCCCATCGGCACTCGCTGCGCGTCCACCTCGACGAGGCGGTTGTCCTGGCCGTCGATCGCCACGTCGAGGCGCGCGCAGAACAGGTGCTGGTGGACCGGGGCGAAGACGCCGGGGGCGAGTTCGGTCGCGTGCTTCTGGCGGACCCCCGGCTCTCCGGCACCGGCGAACACGATGCCCGTGGCCTTGGCGACGACCTCGATCGAGCCGTCCAGGCCGAAGTTCCAGTAGAAGCCGTAGTCGTAGTTGCCGATGGTGGAGAAGTACGAGACGACGAAGCGCCGTGAGCGCCGCACGTCGGAGCGTCCGGAGAGGTCGGTGTGCTTCCAGAGGATGCCGAAGTCCTCCTCGTGCATGCAGATCACGTTCGGGATGCGCACCGGGTGGCCGTGGTCGTCGGCGACGTAGCCGTCGAGGTACCGGATCACGCCGAGGCAGTCGCAGCCGAGCTCCAGGTGGTTGGCGTTCTTGCCGAGGAGGTACTCGCCCGCGTCGAAGTAGCTGATCCAGAAGCGCCCGGGGGCGGTGTCGCCGTAGGGCACGACCATCTCCGGCACGCTCGCCCGGTGCAGCACGGAGCGCCCCTGGAACGACACGTCATGCAGGACGAGACCCTCGCGGGCGTTGAAGCCCACGCGCATCGACCAGCCCTCCCACTCGACGAGCGAGCCGGACACGCCGAAGCTCGGCCCCTCCGGCTGGGTGATCTCGATGGGCTTCAGTGTCGTCCGCGCCGCGCCCTGCACCTCCGGGTAGTAGTTGCCGTGTCCGGCCGGGACCGGCACGTCGCCCTCGTCCTCGACGCGGATCACGCTGTCCGTGGTGAGGTCGATGTGCACGATCAGCCCCTCGACGGGGTGCGCCCACGGCGAATCCTGCTCGTCGTATCGGAGGAAGGTGAGGGACCGGATCACGCGGCGGCCCACCTCGTCGGCCCGGCCCGTGTAGCCCGGGGCCAGGGGAGAGCAGAAGGCGAGGGCCATGTGGTCCGTCAGGCCGCGGCGGCGCATGGCTGCCTGCCATTCCGGCGAGGCCTTGGCGATGGCCTCGGCCCGCTCGTACTCCTCGAACAGGTACTGCGGCTGGCCGTAGGGCGGGGCGTCGTTGGGCACCCGGTCCTGGCGCACGATCTCGCCGCGGGTGATCGAGACGATCACCTCGGTCGCGACGCCGGTGGCGGTGTCGAGCAGCGTCACGTCCACCCGGCGGTCGATGGGGGCGCCGGGGCGCCAGGCCGCGAGCTCCTCCTTCGTGGCTTCGTCGGGGAGCAGCATGGGCACGCGGGTGGTCGCCGTCAGCAGGCCGGCCGCGTCGAGCACCGCGCGGGCGGCGGCGATCTCGGCGCCGGTGAGCGGATCGAGCGGATGCGGAGCGGCGATGGGCTCGAGGGAGACGGGCTGGGGGGCGTGCGGGGACATCGTTGACCTCACTATTTTCGAGCGACTGCTCAAGAAACGGGTTGGCACGATGATACGACGGCGTGCACGGGTGCACAACCGTGGCGTGTGGGCGATGTCGAGGTCAGCGTCGCCAGGGGGTGAGGACGCTGTCGAGGACCGCGAAGTGCGCCGCCGGCGTCTGCGGCTCCGTGACCTCGACGACCTGCTGGCCGTAGGTGATCGAGCGCAGGAGGGCGAGGAGGTCGCCGGTGGGGGTGTCGGGGCGCAGCTCGCCGTCGGTCGCCGCCTCGTCCAGGGCCTCCCGGATGCTGTCCTGCCACGTCGCGAGGGTCGGCGCTCCGGCATCGGGGGCCGGGGCGAGAGTGGCCAGGCGCCCCCAGAAGCCGACGACCACGTGCGCCTCGGTGCGGGTGCGTTCGTCGACGGGGAGCACCTCGCCCATCAGGGCCCGCAGGCGGGCGAGTCCGCGGAGCCCGGTCGTGGCTGCGGCGATGCGCTCGTCGGTGCGACGGGTGACCTCGGCCGCCGCGGCGCGGACGACGTCGTCGAAGCCGTCGAAGTAGTGCCACAGGGAGCCGGTCGCCACGCCGAGCTCCTTCGCGACCGCCCGCGAGGACACGCTCTCATGACCGTCCCTGGCGGCGACGACGAGCAGCGCGTCGGCGATCTGGCGGCGACGCTCATCATGGTCGACGATGCGGGGCACGTGCTCATTGTGTCGCATCGCGACGGGGTCTCGCTTTTTTGAGCGATCGATCAATATACTTCGGCTGTGGACCTTCTGCTCCCGGCAGCATCGTGGCTGATGGCGGCGGCGGCGCTCGTGTCGGCCGGCGCGTGCCTCGCGGCGCGGCGCGCTGTGCCGTGGCAGGGACGCCAGGCCGCGGTGGTGATGGCGGTGGGGATGCTGCTGATGGCCGCCGGGGTCCTCGACGCGCTGGGCGAGATCATCGTGGGCGCGCTGCTGCTGCTCTCGGCCATGCTCGGGACGATGGGGGTGCGCGGGATGCCGTCGGCTTCCGCGTGTTGCCACCGGGCGCTCGGCTCGCTCGTGATGGCGGCGTGCATGTTCGATTCGGCCTCGACCTCCGGAGCGGGTACCGGGGTCGAGAGCGGTCACGGCGGCCATGGCTTCGACGGTGTGCTCTCGGCGTTCGTGCTGGTGGGTGCTCTCGGGGTCGTCGGGTGGGCGGTCGCGGCCTCATGGCGCCGTTCGGAGCTGCACCGCGGGGGAGCGGTGCGGTCGCTGACGGTCGAGTCCTGGGCGATGGCCGGCGGTGTCGTCGTGATGTGCGCCGGGATGTGATCGTGGAGCGTGAGGGAGGTCCGCTACCGTGAACGCATGCCCCTCGCCCTGATCACCGGTGCCGCCCGCGCGAACAGCATCGCCGCTGGTATCGTCCCGCGCCTGCGCGCTGCGGGGTGGACGGTCGTCACCAGCGATCTGCGCGACGCCGACCACCCGGCGGACCTGTCGACGCCGGACGGCCCCGCAACCCTCGTGGCGGAGGTGACTGCACAGCACGGTCCGATCTCGGCACTGATCCTCAGCCACGCGCACGATGTCGAGTCCGGAATCCTCGACACCACGGCGGAGAGCTTCGACCTGCACGTCGCCGTGAACGCGCGGGCGAGCCTGCTCCTGATCGCAGCGTTCGCACGCCAGGTCGGCGAGGACGGCGGCGCGATCGTGGCGCTCACGAGCGATCACGTCACCGGCAACCTCCCGTACGGCGCTTCCAAGGGCGCGCTCGATCGGCTCGTCATCTCCGCCGCCCGCGAACTGGGTCCGCGCGGCATCTCCGCGAACGTACTGAACCCCGGCCCGATCGACACCGGCTGGATGGACGACGAGACCCGCACCTCCCTGGGCGAGATGACGCCGCTGGGCAGGCTCGGGCGACCCGCCGACATCGCCGCCGTCGTCGAGTTCCTCGTCTCTGACGAGGGGCGATGGATCTCCGGTCAGCTCCTTCAGGCGGACGGCGCCTTCTCGGCCCGCTACTGACCGCGGGCTGCGGGCCGGACGAAGGCCCAGGCGGCGAACGCCGCTGCCGCAGCCGCGACCGTCATCGTCACGGCCATCGTGAGGGCCGTGGTCCCGCCGAGACCGGCGGCCACGGGGGCGAGCACGGGGCCGAACAGGAATGTCGCCATCCCGAGAAGGGCCGAAGCGGTGCCGGCACGGACTCCGTGATGGGCGAGCGCCAGCGTCTGGCCATTGGGCCCGCCGATGCCGGAGCACAGCATGAATCCGACCAGCGCGATCACGACACCCCTCATGCCGACGCCCAGAAGCGCGAGCACGAGGAAAGCCGTCGTCACCAGGAGCGTCGCGGTGATCCCGCCCAGGTAGACGCGGAGGGGCCCCCAACGCCGCACCACGAGTCGGCTCAGCTGGCTGCCCGCGATACTCGCCAGGGCGCCGGCCGCGAAGGCGACGCTGAACTCCTGCGGGCTGAGACCGAACTCGTCCTGCAGCACGAACGACGACATCGACAGGTAGGTGAAGAACGCGACACCGCCTCCGGCCGCGGCGCACAGCACGGCGACGAAGAGCCGGTCGCGGACGACCGCGCCGGCGTGCGCGCCCCAGACCCGGAGGCCCCCGCGGTGACGGGCGGATGGCGACAGGGTCTCCGGCAGGGCGAACACCACCACGAGCAGCAACAGCACGCCGACCGCGGACAGCACCCCGAAGATCCCGCGCCAGTCCATGATGCGGGCGAGCTGGCCGCCCACCACCGGCGCGATGATCGGCGCGGTGCCCGAGACGAGGAACAGCAGCGAGAGCATGCGGGAGAGCTCGACCCCCTCGAACTGGTCGCGGGCGATCGCCAGGCAGATCACGATGCCCGCCGATCCCGCCAGCCCCTGCAGGAAGCGCGCGACGAGCAGCAGCTCGATGGTCGGAGCGACGGCGCACACCGCGGAGAGCACCGCGAACGCCGCGACGCCGACCAGCAGTGGCAGGCGTCTGCCCAGCCGGTCGCTGAGAGGACCGGCGACGAGCTGCCCCAGACCGAGACCGATCATGCACGCCGACATCGTCACCTGCGCCAGGGCCTCGGTCGTGCCGAGCGAGGCCGCGAGCTGGGGGAGCTGCGGCAGGTAGAGGTCCATCGACAGTGGACCGAAGGCTTCCAGCATGCCGAGCACCAGCATCGCCCGCAGCGTGCCCATGCGGGCGGGCCCACCGCGCGCCGGGAGACTCATCCCTCGAGGCGCAGCATGCGGCGCAGCCAGCTCTCCCGCGCGGCCACGGCGGCCCGGGAGACCTCGGCATCGGGGGAGAACCCGGAGAAGCCGTGATAGCCGCCCGCCCAGACGTGCAGTTCGGCCTGCCCGCCCGTGGCCCAGATCCGCGACGCGTAGTCGACGGCCTCGTCGCGGAAGGTCTCGGCGGCGCCCACCTCGATGAACGCCGGGGCGAGTCCCGACAGATCCGAGGCCCGAGCCGGTGCCGTGTACGGCGACACGCGGTCGGTGAACCGGTCGGCTCCGGCGATCGCGTCCCACGCGGTGTCGTTGTTGTTGCGGTCCCAGGCGCCGAAGCCGTCGTACTGGCGACTCGACGGGGTCTCGTTGCGGTCGTCGAGCATCGGGCAACCGAGGAGCTGCCCGGCCAGCCGGGGCCCGCCGCGGTCGCGGGAGAGCAGCGCGACCGCCGCCGAGAGCCCGCCCCCGGCGCTCTGCCCGGAGGCGATGACGCGGGAGGTGTCGATGCCGAGCTCGTCGGCGTGGGCGACCATCCACTCCAGCGCCGCGTAGCAGTCCTCCGCCTGTGCCGGTCCGGGGTGCTCGGGGGCGAGGCGGTACTCGACCGCGACCCCGACGACGCCGTGCCGCTCGGCGAGGTCGATGAGCTCGGCGGTGCCGAAGAAGCGCGTGCCGAGCACCATGCCGCCGCCGTGGATCGACAGCACCGCCGGTGCCGGGTCCGTGGGCACCGGCGCCGGGCGCACGACGGTGATCTCGAGGTCCGGAGACCCGACGGGGCCGGGGATGACCCGGTCCTCCCAGGTCACGGCGCGACCCTCCGCCTGCACGGCCATCGGCGGGATGATCGTGGCGAAGTGGTCGCGGTTGGCGTGGATCGTGTCCGCGCGCAGCGGGATGACCTCGACGAGGTCGACGAAGGCGTCGAGTCCGGCGACGAGCTCCGGGTCGTAGGGCACCGGCTCCGGCGTGCTCATGCGGCGGCCCGCCAGATCCGTCGCAGCCAGGAGGCACGGGCGGCGAGGGCGGCGCGGGTGATCTCGGCCTCCGGCATGTACATGTCGAAGCCGTGGGCGCCGCCGCCCCAGACGTGCAGCTCGGCCTGTCCGCCGGTCTCCCAGATCCGGAGGGCGTACGCGGTGTCCTCGTCGCGGAACATCTCCGCCTCGCCGACCTCGATGTACGCGGGCGGGAGCCCGGAGACGTCCGTCGCGCGGCTCGGCGCGGCGTAGGCCGGGGCCTCGGTGCTGAACGCGAGCTCCTCGCCGAGGACGCATGACCAGGCGAGGAGGTTCATGTCGCGCTGCCAGGTGCCGATGCCGTCATACTGCCGACTGGCGACCGTGGTGTTGGTGTTGTCGATCATGGGGCACAGCAGCAGCTGCCCGGCCATGACAGGGCCCCGTCGATCGCGCGCCAGCAGGGCGACGGCCGCAGTGAGACCGCCGCCCGCGCTGCCTCCGCCCACGACGATGCGCGCGGGGTCGATGCCGAGCTCCGCGGCGTGGGCGTGCGTCCACACGAAGGCCGCGTAGCAGTCCTCCACGCCCGCGGGGTACGGGTCCTCCGGTGCGAGGCGGTACTCGACGTTCACGGCCACGACGCCATGCTCCGCGACGATGTCGACGACCCGCGCCGTCTCCCACGAGCGGTGGCCGACGATCATGCCGCCGCCGTGGATGTTCACGAAGCCCGGGAGCGTCGAGGTCTCGGACCCCGCGGGGCGGAAGATCGTGACCTCGATGTCCGGTGCTCCGGGCGGGCCGGGGACGACGCGGTCCTCCCACGTGATGTCCCGGCCGGCGATCACGGTGTCGTTGTCCGGGAACATCCGGTCGACGCCGTCGCGCGGCAGGGTCTCGCGGGTGAGCGCGGGCTGCGGGTTCTTCGCGATCTCGTCGAGCACGGCCTGCACGTCGGGATCGAAGGGGACGGGGATGGTCATGGTTCTCCTCGGGTGGGACGGCGTCAGGGGCCTTCGGGGTCGACGACCCCGCGGTCGGCCCAGAAGGGCTCGACGAGACGGCGCAGCTCGGCGGCGCCGATGCGGTCGACGAGGGCGGCCGCGTCGAGGTTCGCCCGCAGCTGCGCGAGGCGGGAGGCGCCGAACAGGGTGGTCGTCAGGGCGGGGTGGGTGAGGGTGAAGGCGATGCCGAGCTGGGCCGGGGTCACGCCCAGGTCCTCCGCGACCGCGGTGAACGCGGGGACGTCGGCGATGATCCGTTCGCGGATGCCGCCGGGGTCGCGCCCGATCTGCCGGCCGCCGTTCACCGTCCCGGCGAGGATCCCGCCCTCCAGGCAGTCCGAGGCCTGCAGCGTGAGGCCCTGCTCCCAGAGGCGCGCGAACGGCTCGCCGTCCGGGATCGACCGCCGCGAGACGCTGTACTTGAGCTGCGCGATCTGCGGACCGGGCACGTCTTCCGCGGCGGCGAGGTCGATCAGGGTCTGGATGCTCCCCGCCGACCAGTTGTTCACGCCCCACGCGCGGATGAGGCCGGCGTCGGTGAGGGCGGCGAGGTCGAGCACGAGGTCGCGCAGCTCGAGGTCGTCGCGGCGCAGGTCGCCGAGGATCACGAGGTCGGCGTGCTCGGTGCCCACCCGCATCAGGGCGTTCTCGAGCTGCGGGCGGAAGCCGTCGGCGCCGAAGGCCTCCAGCCAGAGCTTCGACGACAGCAGCCACTCCTCCCGGCGCAGCCCCGCCGCGCGCACCATCGCCGAGAAGATCACGTCGGTGAAGACGGGCGGGGCGCCGGGTGCGGAGTACACGCCCACATCGAAGAGGTTCACGCCACGGTCGGTGGCCTCGCGGAGGAGTGCGACCGCGTCGGCGAAGTCCATGCGGTCGTAGGTGTGCCACGAGCCCAGGGAGAACAGGGAGGCATGCAGGCCGCTGCGGCCGATCTCGCGAAGGGGGAGGGGAGTGGTCATGATGCTCCTCAGAGGCTCGGGTCGATGACGGCCTTGACCTCATCGAGGTGGTGCATGTGGGCGATTTTCGCGGAGGCGTCGGCGAGTCCGACCGGGGCGCTGAACAGGTCGTCCCACGGGAAGCGGTCGGCGAAGGCCGTGAAGAAGTCGATCGCGCGGGCGTAGTCGGAGATGTCGCCGTTGAGCGAGCCGACCACCGTGAGCTCCTTGCCCATGATCATGCTCAGGGCGAAGCCGTCTCCCGCGGGACCGGTGGAGCCGACGATCGCGACGGTGCCGCGCTGGGCGGCCATGCCGACCGCGTCCGGTCCGACGCTCGGGGCTCCCGCGAAGTCGAACACGTGGTCCGCCCCCTGGCCTCCGGTCAGCGCCAGGACCTGGTCGACGACGGGGCCGTCGCGGAAGTCGACGACGGCGTCGGCGCCGAAGCGGGTGGCGAGCTCCAGACGGGCCGCGGGAGCGCCGACGGTGATGACCTGCCCGGCACCCGCGATCTTCGCGACGGCCGTGGCGAAGATGCCGAGGGCGCCGGAGCCCTGCACCACCACGCGGGAGCCGGGGCGGATGCGGCCGGCCCGCTCGAACGCGCGGAGGACGGTCTTCGCGGCGCAGCCCGCCATGGAGGCCCAGGTGTCCTTCACCGCCGCCGGGAGCAGGAGCTTGGCGGCGCCCGGGGTCACGTACGCGTACTCGGAGAGCCCGGCCGTCGCGAACGGCGGCACGTCGGCGCGCTGGAGGAAGCCGTAGCCGCGGCGGGAGCAGGCGACCGGCTCGCGGAGCACGACGCACCCGTGGCATGCGCCGCAGGTGGACTCCGACCAGCCGATCCGGTCGCCGGGGGACAGCGGGCGGCCGAGCGCGTCGCGGGTGTCGGGTCCGGTGGCCACGATCTCGCCGACCATCTCGTGGCCGAGGACCATGGGGAGCATGCCGGGGAACGACATCTTCCCCTCCCAGATCTCGATGTCCGTGCCGCACAGCGTGGTGCAGGCGATGCGGACGAGGGCGGCGCCGGGCTCGATCTCGGCGGGCAGCGGGAGGTCCTGCAGCGTGAGCGGCTCGCCGTGCGCGGTGAGCACCGCGGCGCGGGTGGTGGTGGGGAGGGTCATGGTTCTCCAGTCGCGGGGCGGGTGGCGGGATCGAAGACGGTCCTTCGCGGTGCCCGGAAGGGGCGGAATCGATCCCGCACGGAGGGGGTCCGGGGGTCAGACGAGGAGCTGGCCGCCATCGACGGGGACCGAGACCCCGGTGATGTGGCTGGCGGCCTCGCTCGCGAGGAACAGCACGAGCGGGGTGACCTGGTCGACCTCGGCGATGGTGCCGAGCGGGATGCGCGATTCCCACGCGGCGCGGGCATCGGGGTCCGAGGCGAATCCGGCGGTCAGGGGCGTGAGCACGGGGCCGGGGGCGACGGCGTTGACCCGCACCCCGGAGCCGGCGAGCTCGATGGCCGCCGTCCGGGTGAGCGCGTCGACCGCGGCCTTCGTGGCCTCGTAGTGCCCGAGGCCGGGAGTGGGCTGCCGGGCGCCGATCGACGAGATGTTGACGATGGCCCCGTGACCGGCCGCGGCGAGCAGCCCGCCGAAGACCCGCAGCATGAGGAACGTGCCGCGGACGTTGACGCGCAGGGCCGCATCGACCGCGTCGACCGCGACCTCCTGGAGCGTTCCCCCGCCGGCGACGACGCCGGCGTTGTTGACGAGGACGTCGAGACCGCCGGCCTCGCGGAGCCGTCCGGCCGCCGCCTGCACCGACGCTTCGTCGCCGATGTCGAGGGGGAGGGCGGTGGCTCCGATCTCGGTGGCGACGGCTGCGGCGGCGCCCGCGTCCACGTCGCCGATGAACACCTCGTCGCCCGCTGCGCGGAAGGCGGTGGCGATGCCGCGGCCGAGCCCGGAGGCTCCTCCGGTGACGAGGATACGGCGCGGGGAAGCGGTCATGGTCGTCCTCACTGACGGGTGTTCTGACGGGATGAGTCCGTTATATTCTACGAACATAGAAAAACACAACCCCGTGCCCCGAGACGGCGAAGGAGCCCTCATGCCCGATGCGACATACCCCCGCAAGCCGCTGTCTCCGGGAGGCGCGACGGTGCCGCCGCTCGCCCTCGGATCGTGGAACACCTGGGATCGCATGGAATTCGACGACGCCGTGCAGCTCATCCACCGGGCGGTCGAGCTCGACGCTGGATTCTTCGACATCGCGTATTACAACATGGGGCCGCACGCCGAGAACTCCCGGACCGACATCCTCTTCGGAGAGGCCTTCCGGGCGAGCGGGGTGGACCGTGCCGAGGTCGTGCTGTGCGGCAAGCTCTGGCTCTGGGGCTGGCCGAACCAGGGCTTCCGTGGGCAGATCGAGGAGTCGCTCGAGCGGGCCGGCCTCGACCGCTTCGACACCCTCGTGGTGGGGGACTACCTCGACGCCCCGGACATGCCGCGACTCGTCGCCGACGTGAACGCCCTCCTCGCGGACGGCCTGGTCGACTCGTGGGGGATCAACAACTGGCGGATCGCGGACACCAGGGCGGCGCTCGCCGAGGCGGAGGTGCAGGGGGCGACCGGCCCCTCGTTCGCGCAGCTCAAGTACGGCATCGCCCGACGGGCCATGGCGGAGGGCGACGCGTACGGCCCGCTGTTCGCCGACGGAACCCTCGCGCTGCAGGCCTCGGACGTGTTCGAGGGCGGAATCCTCGCGACGGGACGGATGCCTCAGCGCAAGATCGGTGCCGATGTCGGGGGTATCCGCGAGCGGATCCTCGCCGTGTACCCCGAGGTCGCGCGGGTCGCGGGGGAGTTCGGCGTGACCCCGGCCGCCCTCGGCATCGCCTTCTGTCTGGCGAACCCCGCGACGGCCACCGTGCTCTTCGGTGCCTCCCGCGTCGCGCAGCTCGAGGAGAACCACGCCGCCCTCGCCCTCGCCCGCGACCACGGAGCCGAGGTCCGCGCCGCCCTCGCCGGCTGCCGCGTCGACTACGCCGTCCGCCCCGACGGCACCTGGTGACCTTTCGCGCCTGCCCCCTCCTCCGCCCCGCCCCCGCCGGCATCCGGGATCACTTCCGCACCTCCCGCGTGCCCCGCGGGCCCGTTCCTGATCCCGCACTCGCTCGGCCCGCGTCCCACTCCGTGCGGGATCAGTTCCGCACCTCGCAGGCGCCCCGCAGGCACGTTTCTGATCCCGCACTCGCTCGCCCCCGCGCCCTACTCCGCGTGCGGGATCGGTTCCGCACCTCGCAGGCGCCCCGCAGGCACGTTTCTGATCCCGCACGGCGTAACGTTCCGCGCGCCGATTCGAAAACGCGCCACGTGAGAAGGGCGTGCGGCCGATTTTGATCCCGCTTCTGGTGGCGGCTGTGTGTCGGCCGCCGGGCGTGCTGCTCGTGCGCGACCGGACCGCTCTCCGGAGCCCCGGATCAGAAGTGCTCCTCGTGTTCGCAGCAGATCGGAAGTGCTCCTCGCCTCCGTGCTGGATCGGAAGTGCCCCCGCGCACGCGCCGGATCAGAAGCGGTCCTGCGGGCCGGGTGAGCGGTGCGTTTTTGATCCCGGCGAGGGGTGCGGCGGCCCTTGGGGGCGCAATGTGGCCCGTTCGCGCCGTCGCTCACCCCGGTACGGGATCAAAGGGGTGCCGAAAAGGTGTCGCCGAGGGGCGTTTCTGATCTGGCTGGAGGGTGGGCGCGGTGGCGGGATCAGAAATGGGCCGCGCGGGGAGGGCAGGGGTGCGTTACTGATCCCAGTACCCGCACCGGCACGGGCGGACGCGGGGCATGGACGCGGGGATGTGCGCGGGGGAGCAAGGTGCGTGCGCGCTGAGGCATCGGTCCGTGCGGCCGGGGTCGGAAACACGCTTGCGCTCTTTTTCCACGCATGTAGACTAACCAGCACGACACATCGAAGTGGCGTCGGTCCCGGTCTCCGGTCAGCGGCTCTTCGAACCTTCTTCACCACCCCCTGCACCCGAGAGAAGGAACCATGAAACGAATGCCCCTCGCGGTCGCCGCCGCCGTCGCCGCGACCCTCGCGCTCGCCGGCTGCAGCGGCGGCGGAACGCCCTCGCCGTCCGAGGGCGGTGGCGCCGAAGGCCCCGACGCCCTCAACATCGGCAACTTCCTCGATGTCACGTCGTGGGATCCGTCCCTCGCCGACATCGGCTTCGACGGCCCCTACCTGTCCGCGGTGTACGACGCCCTGATCGCCCTCGACGCCGACGGCACCCCGATCCCGTCGCTCGCGACGAAGTGGACCGTGGCCGACGACGACCTCAGCATCGACCTCGACATCCGCACCGACGCCGTGTTCAGCGACGGCACCCCGGTCGACGCCGACGCCGTCGTCGCGAGCCTCGAGTACCTCAAGGCCGGCGCCCGGTCCGGCGAGGCCTACGTCAACGCGAAGGGCTTCGAGAAGGTCGACGACGACACCGTCCGCATCGCCCTCACGCAGCGCGACGACACGATCCTCTACCTGATGGGCCTCGGCCGCAGCTACGTCATGCCCCCGGCCTCCATCGAGGCAGGCACGCTCGGCAGCGACCCGGTCGGCTCCGGCCCCTATGTGCTCGACAGCGACACCAGTGTCGCGGGCGCCGAGTACCACTTCACCAAGACCGAGGACCACTGGGACGCGAAGACGTACCCGTTCGCCGAGCTCGCGATCTACCCGATCACCGACGCGACCGCCCGTCACAACGCGATGCTCAGCGGCCAGATCAACGTGCAGTACGGCGACGTGGCCAACCTCGACCAGGCCGAGCAGCAGGGCTGGAACACCGCCCAGCGCGTCTCCGGGTGGGCGGGCCTCGTCATCACCGACCACACCGGCGCGAAGAGTGAGCCCCTCGGCAAGCTCGAGGTGCGCCAGGCGCTGAACTACGCGTTCGACGGTGCGGCCGTCCTCGCGGCGGTCGGCAGCGGTGCGGGCGTGGCCACCAACCAGGTGTTCCCGGACGGCGGCGACATCAACGACCCCGAGCTCAACGACGCCTACGCGTTCAACATGGACAAGGCGAAGGAGCTGCTGGCCGACGCCGGCTACCCGGACGGTTTCGACATCTCGATGCCGATGTCCCCGATCTTCGAGATGTGGAAGCCGTCGGCCGAGCAGGCACTGAACGAGCTCGGCATCACGGTCACCTGGGACAACATGCAGATGCCGGACTACCAGCTCAACGCACCGAACTACCCGATGTTCATCTCCTTCCTCGCGATGGACGGCAACGACGTGGCCACCGTCTCCCGGCAGCTGACGAGCGTGCAGTGGTTCAACCCGGAGCCCGACTACGCGCAGAACGAGGTCATCGCCCCGCTCGTCGAGAAGGTGCAGACGGAGCGCGGCGACGCGCAGACCGCGGCGATCAAGGAGCTCAACGAGGCCCTCGTCGACCAGGCCTGGTGGTCGGTCTGGTACCAGGCGAACAACATCTACTACACGGCGCCCGGCATCCAGCTGCAGCCCGTCGTGGGGATGATGTTCCCGACGCTGCGGTACATCACGCAGGGCTGAACGCCCGCCGGGGCGGTCGCCACGCGGCCGCCCCGGCATCCCTTCCCCTCCTCCTCACCCTCGAGAGGCCCCCATGCTCCTCTTCACGGCGAAGCGGGTGCTGTCCGGCATCCTCCTGCTCGTCGCGGTCTCGATCGGCACGTTCTTCCTCGCCCACCTCGCGATCAGCGATCCGACCGCCTCGCTCCTCGGGACCACGGCGAGTCCTGCGCAGCAGGAGGCGCTCGCAGCGAAGATCGGTCTCGACCGCCCCCTGATCGTGCAGTTCTGGGACTGGTTCTCCCACGCCGTGCTGCTCGACTTCGGCGTCTCGTGGCGCAACTTCCAGCCGGTCGGCGCGCAGCTCGCGGTCAAGGTCCCCGTCACGCTCTCCGTCGTGACTCTCGCGACCCTCATCACCGCGGTCATCGGCGTCGCCTTCGGCATGATCACCGGACTCCGCCCCGGCACCTGGTTCGACCGGATCATCAAGGGGATCTCCGTCGTCCTCTTCGCGCTCCCCGGGTTCTGGGTGAGCCTGGTCCTGGTGATGTGGCTGGCCGTGCAGCTCCAGTGGTTCCCCGCCGTGGGGTACGTCCCCCCGAGCCAGTCCGTCGAAGGGTGGCTGCGGTCGATCACGCTGCCGGCGATCTCCCTCGCCCTGGGCGGCATCGTCGCCGTGTCGGAGCAGCTGCGCAACGCCGTGATCGCCCAGAGCCGCCAGGACTGGGTGCGCACCCTCCGCAGCCGTGGCCTGTCCGCCGCCCGGGTGAACCTGCACATCCTCCGCAACGCCTCGCCCGCCGCGCTCACGGTGATCGCCCTGATGTTCGTGGGCCTGCTCTCCGGCGCCATCGTGGTGGAGCAGATCTTCAGCCTCCCCGGTCTGGGGCAGCTCACGAACCAGTCGTCGCAGAACGGCGACATCCCCATGCTGCTCGGGATCACGGTGGTCTCGATCGTGTTCGTCGTCCTCATCAACCTCCTGCTCGACCTCGTGCTCGGCTGGATCAACCCGAAGGTGCGCGTCGCATGACCACGACAGACATCCGCGTCGCCTTCGACCGGGCCGCCCAGAAGCGCCGGTCGAGCCTGTTCCGACGCTTCCTCCGTCACCCCGGCGGCTCCATCCCGCTCGCGATCCTCGTGCTCATCGTGCTCGTCGGGGTGTTCGCGCCGCTGCTGGCGCCGATGGACCCGAACCTCGTCGACCTCGCAGCCGCCAAGGCCCCGCCCTCGCCGGAGCACCTCCTCGGCGGCGACTCCACCGGCCGCGACATCCTCAGCCGCCTCATCTACGGGACGAGGACGACGCTGTGGGGCGCGCTCATCACGATCGTCACGGCGCTCGTCATCGGGGTTCCGTCGGGTGTCGCAGCCGGGTACTTCGGCGGCGCCTTCGACCGGGTCGCGACCTGGATCAGCGACGCCCTCCAGTCGATCCCTGGGATGATCATCCTGCTCGTGGTCGCCGCCGGCAGCCGCAACAACTTCGAGCTGCTGATGGTCACCGTCGGCGTCTTCATGGTGCCGGGCTACTTCCGCATCGCGCGGTCGCAGACGCTCGCCGTCCGCGGCGAGGCGTACATCGACGCCGCCCGCGTGTCGGGGCTGTCGGACGCGCGCATCATCTTCCGCCACGTCATCACGGCCGTCTACCCGCCGGTCATCATCCAGACCGCGCTCACGGCGGGCATCGCGATGGGCATGCAGGCGGGGCTCCAGTTCCTCGGCATCGGCGACTCGAACGTGCCGAGCTGGGGCGCGATGATGCTCGAGGGCTTCCGGCTCATGCTCACCTACCCCCTCATGCTGCTGTGGCCCTCCGCCGCGCTCGGTCTCACGATCGCCGTCCTCGCGATCATGGGCTCCACGCTCGCCGAGCTCGTGCAGGTGCGCACGCCGCGCGCGGCCCGACGGCGGCGGCGCGGAGTGCTCGAGACCGCGGACGAGGTCGCCGCGGCTCCTGCCACGGGCAGTGTCCGCCACGAGGCTCCGGCGTCGGCCCTTCGCGTCGAGAACCTGCACGTCGTCCACGCGACGCCGACGGGGGAGACCGAGGTCGTGCACGGCGTGACGCTCGACGTCGCGCCAGGGGAGGTCGTCGGGATCGTCGGCGAGTCCGGGTCGGGCAAGTCGCAGACCGTGTTCTCGGTGCTCGACCTGCTCCCCGCGACCGGCCGGGCGACCGCCGACGCGATCTGGGTCGGCGGCGCGGAGGTCACCCACGCGACGCCGAAGGAGCGCCAGGCCCTGCTCGGACGAACGATCGGCTACGTGCCGCAGGAGCCGATGAGCAATCTCGACCCCTCGTACACGATCGGGCACCAGCTCATCGAGCCGCTGCGCCGCACGCACGGGCTCGCGAAGGCCGCGGCCCGGCAGCGCGCGCGGGAGGTGCTCCTGCGGGTCGGGCTGTCCGACCCCGACCGCGTGATGCGCAGCTATCCGCATCAGGTGTCCGGCGGCATGGCCCAGCGCGTGCTCATCGCCGGCGCGATCGCCGGGCGCCCGTCGCTCCTCGTGGCGGACGAGCCCACCACCGCCCTCGACGTCACCGTGCAGGCCGAGGTGCTCGAACTGCTGCGGGAGCTGCAGGCCGAGTACGGCATGGCGCTGCTCATCGTGACGCACAACTTCGGCGTCGTCGCCGACATCTGCGACCGCGTGATCGTCATGCGCGGCGGCGACATCGTGGAGTCGGGGGCCGTGGACGACCTCTTCGCCACGCCCACCCAGGAGTACACGCGCGAGCTCATCGCCGCGTCGCTCGACGAAGCCGAGGGCCGCGCCGCGCTCGACGGCCGGCGGACGGAGGTCTCGGCATGAACACCGCTCCGGTGAACCCCCTGCTGCAGGTGGACGACCTCGTGGTCGAGTACGGCCGGGGTCGGCACGCCTTCCGCGCGCTGCACGGCGTCTCCCTCGACATCGCCCCCGGTGAATGCCTGGGCCTGGTCGGCGAGTCCGGATCCGGGAAGTCGACGCTCGGCAAGGCCATCCTCGGCCTCGCCCCGGTGACGGCGGGCCGCATCCGCTTCGACGGCCGGGACATCGGCCGGCTCGGCGGCCGGGCCCGACGGGCGCTCGCCGACGACGTGCAGGTCGTCTTCCAGGACCCGTACGGCTCCCTCAACCCGGCACTGACCATCGGCGACATCCTCGCCGAGCCGCTGCTGACGACGGGCATCGGAGCGAAGGCCGCCGAGAAGCGCGTGCGCGACATGCTCGACCGCGTGCGGCTGCCCTCCGCGAGCATGGACCGGTACCCGAGCGAGTTCTCCGGCGGGCAGCGGCAGCGCATCGCGATCGCCCGCGCCCTCGTCCGCGGTCCGCGGCTGATCGTGTGCGACGAGCCGGTCAGTGCGCTCGACCTCACCACGCAGGCCACCATCCTCGACCTCTTCATCGAACTGCAGCGCGACACCGGCGTTGCCTACCTGTTCGTCTCGCACGACCTCGGCGTCGTCCGGCGGGTCTGTCACCGGGTCGCCGTGATGTACCGGGGCGAGATCGTCGAGATCGGAGACGGGGAACAGGTCACGCGCGCGCCGCGTCACCCGTACGCCGAGCGCCTGCGGCTGGCCTCGCCCGTCGCGGACCCGGTGGCTCAGCGGGAACGCCGGGCGCAATGGCTCGCTCTGCGGGAGGTGCCCGATGCGGCGGTACGGTAGCTCCAGGCCGGAACACGCCACACCCCGGACTCGGCCGGAAGGACGCCATGCCGAAGATCATCGACCACGACCAGCGGCGACGGGACATCGTCGAGGTGGCCAAGAGCATCATCCTGAAGGGTGGGTTCGAGGCGGCGACCATGCGCAGCATCGCCGCGGAAGCGGGCTTCGCGAACGGTGCGCTGAAGCACTACTTCCCCGGGAAGGAGAGCATCGTCGCGGCGACGTTCGAGACGATCCTGCAGCAGATGTCCGAGGGCGTGGAGGCCGCGGGGCAGGAGCCGGTGGCGGCGGACGACGCGCTGCGGGGCTTCCTGCAGGCCACCGTGCCGCGCGACCCGGAGCAGATCGCCGCCGGCCGGGTGCTCCTGGCGCTCTGGGAGTACGCGATGGCGAACGAGTCGCTGGCCGAGCTCTACCGCGGACACCTGGGTTCTTGGCGAGCCTCGCTGATCGCGCGCATGGAGGCGGCCCGCGACGAGGGGTCGATCCGCGATCAGGACTATGGCCCGCTGGCGGACGAGTACATCTCCGCGGCGGTCGGGGCGACGGTCATCAACCTCATGTACCCGGACGGCGACCGCATCGCCGACTACGAGAACTACATCGACCGGTTCCTCGCGCGGCTGCGCTGAGGGCGAGGGGCCGGTCCCGAGAGGACGGCCCGTCATGACCCTTCCCACCGAACGATCCGTGGTGTTCCTGCACGGCCTCGCCTCGCGCGGCACGCAGGACTGGCCGGACAGCGAGTGGACGGCGGTGCTCGGCGACCGGCCGCGCCGGGTCCTCGATCTGCCGGCGCACGGCGACGCCCCCGGGCTCGGCGTCGTGCCGACCTCCGCGGTGCTCGACGCGCTCGCCGACGCGATCGGCCCGGACGAGGTCGACCTCGTCGGCTACTCGCTCGGTGCCCGGCTCGCGTGGGACCTCGCCCGGCACCCGGGTGTCGCGGTGCGGCGTCTCGTGCTCGGCGGCCTCAGCGCGGGGGAGCCCTTCGCGCTCGTCGACCTCTCCGCCGCGCGGGCCGCGCTCGCCGGCGGACCGGCTCCCGTCGACCCGCTGACCGGGATGATCGTGCACATGGTGAGCCTGCCCGGCAACCGCCCGGACGATCTGCTCGACCTCATCGAGGGGCTCGCGACCGAGCCGTTCGCGCCCGAGGCCGGAGCGCCGGCGATGCCGGTGCTGCTCCTGGGCGGCGAGGATGACCCGATGGCCGCGGGCATCGACGAGCTCGCCGCGCGGGTGGCGGACGTCCGAGTGCGGCGCGTCCCCGGCGATCACCTCGTGGCGCTACACACCGCCGCGTTCCGCGACGCCGTGCGCGGGTTCCTCGCGGACTGACCTCCGCGACCGACGCCGGCCTCTTCCTGCCCTTTATTTCCCACGTTCGTAGACATACCGAAAGGCATCCGCCATGACCGACACCCCTACTCCCGACGCCGCCCGCATCCTCGACATCGCCACCGGCTACATGGCCGCGAAGCAGCTCTTCCAGGCCAGCCGCATCGGTCTGTTCGCCGCCGTCGCCGCCGGCGCCGACACGGCCGCGGCGATCGCCGAGCGCTGCGGGGTGAGCGAGCGGATCGCCCGGCTGCTCGCCGACGCCCTCGCCGCGAAGGGTCTCCTCGTCCGGACGGAGGGGCGTTACGCCCTGGCTCCCGACGCGTCCGCCTACCTCACGGGGGACGACGCGGTGATCGACCTCGCTCCGTTCCTCACGTTCCTCGACGAGATCAGCTACCCGCACTGGCTGCAGTTCGCGCACACGGTCGACACGACCGAGCCCGGCGACCTGCAGATGGACGACGCCCGGTGGGGCACGTTCATGGCCGGCGTCATGACGTACAACCGCCTGCACGCGCAGGAGTTCGGCCGGCTCGTCGACCTCGCCGGCGCGACGAAGGCCCTCGACTTCGGTGGCCTGTCCGCCGAGTTCGCCCTCGCCGTCATGGCGCGCAACCCCGAGCTGCACACGACGTTCGTCTACGCCCCGGGGTTCGAGGACGGCGTGGCCGAGGCGGTCGCGGCGGCGGGCGTCGCCGACCGGGCTGCCGTCGAGGTGGGGGACACGGCGACCGCGGCCCCCGAGGGTGCCTACGACGCGGTGTTCGCCAACCACGTGATCCACCGCTTCTCCGCGGAGGAGAACGCGCAGATCTTCCGGCGGCTCCGTGCCGCAGCGGTCGAGGGCGCGACGCTGACGGTGCTCGACTTCTTCCTCGACGACGACGACGAGCAGCGCGCATTGGACGCCTTGCACGCGGGGGAGTACCTCGTGATCGACGGCACCGTTGTCTATCCCGAGTCGCAGGTGCGCGGCTGGCTGACGGACGCCGGAT
>NZ_LOSO01000004.1:25039-84762 GCF_001595495.1 Microbacterium sp. CH1
TGCCGGGCTCGAGGGTGCCCTTCCAGCTCGCGGCGCCGTCCTGGATCGCGGCGTCGGCCGTCATGGTGCGCAGCAGCCGGCGCCGGGTCGCGGCGTCGTCCGCGCGGCCGTCGGCGGCGAGGAGGGCGAGGGACGCGTCGAGGCTGTGGCGCCAGTCCGGCGTGGCGATCGGGGCGTCGCTCGTCACGGTGGTCAGCGCCCCGGTGGAGAGCATCTCGGCCAGCGGCCACGCGGCGGCGACCCGGACCTCGCCGAGCTGCACCGCCGCCCAGGAGTGCGTGTGGGCGGCGATGAGGGGCTGCACGGCGAAGCCGACGCCGAGGCGTTCCGCGCGACGGATCTGCGCGGGGGTCGCGAGGTCGCCGTGCACGATGTGGTGGGGCGCCGGCGGCGGGGGCGTCTGGCCGTGCCGTTCCAGTGCGGTCAGGAACTCCTCGATCGAGCGGTCGCCGGTGGCGTGCACCGCGATCTGGAGGCCGCGACCGGCGGCCAGCGCGATCATCTGCTGGAAGGCGCTGAGCGGATCCGCATCGCCGCGCGTGAGGAGATGCCCGGTCGTCCCGTCGGGGTAGGGGTCCGACGTCCAGGCGGTGGCCATCGGCGGGATGCCGTCGGCGAAGATCTTCACGCCGGGGATCGCGAGCCAGCGGGAATCGGTCGACGGGGGCGGCACCGGGAGTCCGGCGGCGAAGTCCTCCAGGGAGCTCTCGCCGTCGATCGTCCCGAACAGACGCAGCAGTGTCACGCGCGAGGTCTGCGCGCCCTCCCGGTGCAGCTCCACGTACGCGTCGAGCATGTTGGTGCCGAAGCAGCCGGTCTCACCGCGGTCCTCTCCGGGGCCGATGCCCGGCTCCGTGTAGCTCGTGACGCCGAGCTCCGCGAGGAGCGCCCAGGCCCGGCGCAGGGCCGCGCGTCGCTCGTCGGCCGTGGCCACGAGGCGGCCGGTGGGCTGCTCCTCGGGCGGGGTGTCGGAGAAGAACAGGTGCGGCCAGCGTGCGCCCAGCCAGGCGGCGTGGAGGTGGGCGTCGTTGACACCGGGGATCGCGGTGCGACCGTCGAGCTGCACCACTTCGCGGGCCGAGAGGGCTTCGGCAGCGGCGTCGGTGGCGACGATCACCCCGTCCCGGACGGCGATCGCGGTGGCGACGGAATCGGTGGCGTCGACGGTGTGGATCCGGCCGCCGCGGACGAGGAGGTCGGCGTCGTCGCCGAGGAGTGCGCTGCTCATTATTCCACCAGTGTAGACGTAAAACTCTGGTGTGCGGGAGGCCCCGCGCCGGCCGATTCGGCGCGCGGTTCCGCGGCTTGTACCCTGGAGTCATCCCCCGAACACCCCGGCAACCTCGTGCGCGCCGGCGATCTCGGCGCGCGCTCACACATGCAAGGACGCAGATGAACGATTCCGCGGCACACCGCGACGAATGGACGGCGAGCGAAGAGCTGGCGGAGCGGATGATCCCGCTCATCGGGGCTCTCAAGCGCGAGCGCGACGTGGTCACCTCGTTGCACGGCCACCGCCTGCTCGGACTCTCGGCGACCGGCCTCGTCGAGGTGCACGAGCGCGTGGCCCAGCTCGGGCACGAGCGCCTCGAGGTCGAGGACAGCTTGGCCGTGCTCGAGGGCATCCACGCCCTGGCCCCCGGCGCCTCGTCGATCGACGTGGCCCGCCTCGTGGAAGGGTACGCGGAGAGCGGCCGCCCGCTCGAGGAGTACCTGGCCGAGACCCTGGCCCCGGCCGTCGGCGCGGTCCCGGCGCCGCCGACCGACGTCGTGCTCTACGGCTTCGGGCGCATCGGCCGCCTGCTGGCCCGCATCCTCATCGCGCACACCGGCGGCGGGAGCGGACTCCGGCTCCGCGCCATCGTCGTGCGCCGCGGCTCCGAGAACGACCTCGTCAAGCGCGCGTCGCTGCTGCTGCGCGACTCGGTGCACGGCCGCTTCGCGGGCTCGGTCACGGTGGACGAGGATGCCGAGCAGATCATCGCCAACGGCACGCGCATCCAGGTCATCTACTCCGACGACCCGGCCGCCGTCGACTACACCGCCTACGGCATCGACGACGCGATCGTCGTCGACAACACCGGCCGCTGGCGTGACGAGGCGGGGCTCTCCCAGCACCTCCGCGCGAAGGGCGTCGCCCGCGTGCTGCTGACCGCCCCCGGCAAGGGCCCGCTGAAGAACATCGTGCAGGGCATCAACGACGACACGATCACCGACGAGGACCGCATCGTCTCCGCGGCGTCGTGCACGACCAACGCCATCACCCCGGTGCTCGCCGCGATCGACGAGGCCTACGGCGTCGTGAAGGGCCACGTCGAGACCGTGCACTCGTTCACGAACGACCAGAACCTCATCGACAACTTCCACAAGGGCGACCGCCGCGGCCGCTCCGCCGTGCTGAACATGGTCATCACCGAGACCGGGGCGGCGAAGGCCGTGGCCAAGGCCCTCCCGCAGCTGGAGGGCAAGCTCACAGGCAGCGCGATCCGCGTCCCCACGCCGGACGTCTCGCTCGCGGTGCTGCACCTCACGCTGGAGCGCCCCGCCACCAAGGACCAGGTCAACGACTACCTGCGCCGGGTCTCGCTGCACTCGAAGCTCCGGCAGCAGATCGACTACGTGGAGAGCCCCGAGGTGGTCTCCACGGACTTCGTCGGCTCGCACCGCGCGGGCATCGTCGACGGCCTGGCCACGATCGCCGACGAAGACACCCTCATCCTCTACGTCTGGTACGACAACGAGTTCGGCTACTCCTGCCAGGTGATCCGGGTGCTGGAGACCATGGCGGGTTCGCACCCCGTCGTCCTCCCCGCCCGCCGCGAAGTCACCCTCTGACCGTCGACCCACACCCTTCCGCTCGACCCGGCCCCCTGCGCGCGCACGCAACGGGCCGGGGCGCGCGAAAGGGGGTGGGTCGCGGCATGATGAGGGGCATGAAGACCTCACGATGGCGGGAGGAGCGGCTGCGGTTCCAAGGGCTCACGGCGCCGGCGGCGGACGTGACGGGGGCGGCGGCGCGGCTGCTCGCGACGCAGAGCCAGGACTTCACGGCCGGACGGTGGGCGCTGGCCGTGCGGACGAAGGGCAATGTACGGCTTCGGGACGTCGACGCCGCGTTCGACCGTGGGGACCTCGTCCGGGCCTGGACCATGCGGGGGACGCTGCACACGATCCCCGCACGCGACCTCGGCTGGGTGCTGGAGGTCACGGCCGCACGGCAGCAGCAGCAGGCGGCCTCCCGACAGCGGCAGCTCGGCATCGACGACGACATGATCGACACGGTCGTCCGGGAGCTCACGCCGCGGCTCCGTGACGGCGGCCTCACCCGGAGCGAGATCTTCCCGGTGCTCGAGGGCATCGGCATCGACCCCTCAGGGCAGCGCGGCATCCACCTGCTGTTCGCGCTGACGGTCGCGGGCGTGCTCGTGCAGGGGCCGGTCGTGCCGCGGGAGGGCATCACGCGGGAGCAGCGGTTCGTGCTCGCGGCGGACCACATCCGCGATCACGCCCGCCCGGAAGACCCGCTGGCCGAGCTGTTCGTCCGCTACGTCGAGGGACACGGGCCCGCCGGGGTCGCGGACTTCGCGTGGTGGTCGGGGCTGACGCTCGGGCGGTCTCGGGAGGCGGCGGAGCGCGCGGCGGCCAGGGTGACCGAGGTCGAGGACGGGGTCTTCGTCGGCCGCACCCCACCCCGGCGCGCGGCGGGCCGGCCGTCCGTGTTCGCCCTCGGAGCCTTCGACGAGTACTACATCTCCTACGCCGACCGCACCGTCGTCTGCGCTCCGGAACACCTCCCCGCCGTCGGACCGGGGAAGAACGGGATGGTCCGGGCGACCGTGGTGGAGCACGGCCGCGTGATCGGCTGCTGGACGCACGCCGCCGCCGCGCACACCACCCCTCCGACTCTCTTCGAGCCCCCCGAGGACCCCGCCGCCGTCACCACCGCACTCGCCCGCTTCGCCGCGTTCCTCGCCTGACCCCTCGCCGAACCACCCCTTTCCGCGCCTCCCGGCCCCCTACGGACGTTCGTAACAGGCCGGGGCGCACGCAAGGGGATGGGTCGACGTCACTCGCTCGCGTGGCGGCCGAGGAAGTTGTAGACCTCGTTGTCGTCCACACCGGGGAACATGCCGCGGGGGAGCGGCGAGAACATGTGGGTGTGCACGCGGGCGCTCGGCCACGCCCGGCCCTTCCAGCGCTCCGTGAGCTCGGGCGACGGACGACGGCAGCACGCCTCGTCGGGGCAGGTCGACACGGCCCTGTCGTTCGTCTCGCGTCCGCGCCACCACCGGGCATCGTCGAACGGCACGCCGACCGTGACGGAGAACTCGCCCTCGCTCGACGATCCGGTCTGCGTGGAGCACCAGAACGTGCCGGAGGGGGTGTCGGTGTACTGGTGGTGCTCGACGGTGCGGTTCTGCTCCGTGAAGGCGGAGCGGGCCTGGAACTTCCGGCACACCCGCTGTCCCTCCACCGCGCCCGTCACGTCCATCGGCAGGGGCAGGTCGTCGTTCTCGTAGACGCGCGTGATGGCGCCGGTCGAGTCGACGCGCAGGAAGTGCAACGACATGCCGAGGTGCTGCGTGAGCAGGTTGGTCATCCGCATGCCGGCGGCCTCGTGCGTCACGCCGAACCCGTCACGGAAGTCCTCCACCGCGAGGTTGCGGTCCTTCTTCGCCTGCTGCAGGAAGGCCACCGCGGCGGTCTCCGGCATCAGGCAGCACGCGGCGAAGTAGTTGATCTCCAGGCGCTGCTGCAGGAAGTCGGCGTAGTCGGTCGGCGGCGTGTGCCCGAGCAGGCGGTGCGCCATGGCCTGCAGCGCCATGGACCGCAGGCCGTGTCCGCCGGGGATGGACGCCGGGGGCAGGTAGATGCGGCCGTTCTCGAGGTCGGTGACCGAGCGCGTCGAGTGCGGCAGGTCGTTGACGTAGATGAGCTCGAAGCCGAGCTTCTCGGCCATGATGCTCACGGTGCGGTGGGTCAGGGCGCCCTGCGAATGGCCGGCCGCCTTGAGCTGCTTCTCCGCGAGCTTCTCGATGTCCGGGAGGTAGTTGTTCTGCGCGCGCATGCGCAGGCGCAGCTCCGTGTTGGCGCGACGGGCCTCCTCCGGGGTCGCGATGGCCTCGCGCTCGCGGCGCTGCAGCTCGCGGTGCAGCCCGAGGATGGACTCGATGGTCTCATCGCTCATGCCCTTCGTGACGCGGACGGGCGAGACCCCGAGCTGACGGAACACCGGACTCTCCTGCGCCCGCTCCAGCTCGATCTCCAGGGCCGCGCGGCGGTTCGGCGGCTCGCCGGAGATGAGATCGGTCACCTCCGTGCCGGTGGCCTGTGCGATCGCCTGGAGGAGCGACAGCTTGGGCTCGCGCTTGCCGTTCTCGATGAGGCTGAGCTGGGAGCCGGCGACCCCGACGAGGGCTCCGAGCTCATCGAGCGTGTAGCCCTTCTCCAGGCGGCGGTGCCGGATGCGGTGGCCGAGGGTCGTGAGGTGGATGCCGGAGGACGCCATAGTTTGAGTCTAGCGAAAGAAGTGTGATTCTTATCGCTCGATTTGGCCGAAAGTCCGCGCCGAGGGCGAAGAAGATGGAAGCAACGCCCCACACTTCGAAGGAGCAGTCATGGCCATGGCCGAAGTTCTCACCCCTCGCACGTCCCCTGTCGCCCCGACGCGCACGTTCGGCACCGCCCCCTCCTACGACACCCCTGCGATGGCGGAGCTCGCCGCCTGGGTCGAGGAGATCCGCGCGCTCACGCAGCCGGACGCCGTGCACTGGGTGGACGGCTCGCGTGCCGAGAACGACTGGCTGCTGCGCGGACTCGTCGACGAGGGCAAGCTCATCAAGCTGAACCCCGAGTGGCGTCCCGGCTCGTACCTGGCGCGCTCGCACCCCAGCGACGTCGCCCGCACCGAGGCGCGCACCTTCATCGCCTCGGAGCGCGAGGAGGACGCCGGCCCCACCAACAACTGGGCCGACCCCGCCGAGATGCACGCGAAGATGGACGAGATCTTCGAGGGCTCGATGCGCGGCCGCACGATGTACGTCGTGCCGTTCTCGATGGGTCGCGTCGGCGGCCCCCTGTCGCACATCGGCGTGCAGATCACCGACAGCGCCTACGCCGTCGCGTCGATCGGCATCATGACCCGCGTGGGCGACGAGGTCACCCGCCAGATCGCCGAGGGCGCGCCCTGGGTCAAGACCGTGCACTCCGTCGGCGCTCCGCTGGAGGCGGGCGAGCCGGACGTCGAGTGGCCCTGCAACGACGACAAGTACATCGTGCACTTCCCGGAGACCCTCGAGGTCTACTCGTACGGCTCGGGCTACGGCGGCAACGCGATCCTCGCGAAGAAGTGCTTCGCGCTGCGCATCGCGTCGGTGATCGCCCGTGACGAGGGCTGGCTCGCTGAGCACATGCTCCTCATCCGCGTGATCGACCCGCAGGGCAAGGCGTACCACGTCGCCGCCGCGTTCCCGTCGGCGTGTGGCAAGACCAACCTCGCGATGCTGCGTCCGACGATCCCGGGCTGGAAGGTCGAGACCCTCGGCGACGACATCGCCTGGATCCGCCCCGGCGAGGACGGACGACTCTGGGCGATCAACCCGGAGGCCGGCTTCTTCGGCGTCGCGCCCGGCACTGGAGAGTCGACCAACGTCACCGCGGTCGAGACGCTGTGGGGCAACACGATCTTCACCAACGTCGCGCTCCGCCCCGACGGTGACGTGTGGTGGGAGGGCCTGACCGACGAGGCGCCCGCGAACCTCATCGACTGGGAGGGCAACGACTGGACGCCCGACTCCGGTCGTCCCGCGGCGCACCCCAACTCGCGCTTCACGGTGTCGGCGGCCCAGTGCCCGCAGATCTCCGAGGACTGGGAGGAGGCCGTGCCGCTCGACGTCATCCTGTTCGGCGGACGCCGCGCGAGCAACGTGCCGCTCGTCGTCGAGGCCACCGACTGGACCCACGGGGTGTTCCTGGGCTCGAACATCTCCTCCGAGCGCACGGCGGCCGCCGAGGGCACGGTCGGCGAGCTGCGCCGCGACCCCTTCGCGATGCTGCCATTCTGCGGCTACAACATGGCCGACTACTTCGGTCACTGGCTGAAGGTCGGCCGTGGCCTGCGGTTCGACCGTGCACCGCGCATCTTCCAGGTGAACTGGTTCCGTCGCGGAGCGGACGGCCGGTTCCTCTGGCCCGGCTTCGGCGACAACTCCCGTGTCGTCGACTGGATCATCCGCCGCGTGGCCGGTGACGTGCCGGCGGTGGACAGCCCCATCGGACGCCTGCCGCGCGTGGAGGACCTCAACCTCGACGGGCTCGACATCCCCGCGGAAGACCTCGACGAGCTCTTCTCGGTCGACCCCGAGGCGTGGAAGGCCGAGGCCGACCTCACGGAAGAGTTCTACGACACCTTCGGCGACCGCGTCCCGGCGGCCCTGCGCACCGAGCTCGCTTCGCTGCGCTACCGCCTCGCGAAGGCGTAGCCCCCAGACCGGTGCCGGTTCGGGGGAGCCGGCACCCTCGGCCTCCGGGTCGAGACAGACCCGCGAAGGCGGGGCATCAGAGACGAACCCATGGCTGAGTGGTCTCCGACGCCCCGCCTTCGTGGCACCCACTTCCGCCGAGACCCCGGTTTCGCGTCGAGACCCCGCCCCGCATACGTGCGGAAGGCGGGGTCTCGGCGGAAACGCGGGGTCTCGGCGGTGGAGAGGGGGGAAGGAGGGGGGAGGGGGGAGTTAGGCGAGGAGCTGGTGGCGGGCGAGGTCGCGGTAGAGCGGGGTCGACTCCACGAGCTCGGCGTGCGTGCCCTGTCCGACGACCACGCCGTCCTGCAGCACCACGATGAGGTCGCTGTCGACGACGGTGGACAGACGGTGCGCGATCACGACGAGCGTGCGGTCGGTGGCGACGGCGTCGATGGCCTCGCGCATGCGCTGCTCGTTCACGCCGTCGAGCGACGAGGTCGACTCGTCCAGCAGGAGGATCGGGGCGTCGGTGAGGAGCGCCCGGGCGATCGCGAGCCGCTGCCGTTCGCCGCCGGAGAGCATCACGCCGTCCTCGCCGACCGGGGCGTCGACCCCGAGGGGGTTACGCTCCAGCACGTCGCCGAGGTTCACGGCGCGGAGCACGCGTTCGCAGTCCGCATCGGTGGCGTCGGGGGAGGCGAGCCGCAGGTTCTCGGCGAGGGTGCCGGCGAGAGTCGGGGCGTCCTGCTCGACGTAGCCGAAGTGGGCGCGGAGCTCGTCCCGCGCGTAGGTGCGGGTGTCGTGCCCCTTCAGGCGGATGGAGCCGCCCGTGGGGTCGTAGAAGCGCTCGATGAGGGAGAGGATGGTGCTCTTCCCCGCCCCGCTGGGACCGACCAGCGCCACCCGTGCCCCGCGCGGGACCGCGAACGACACCCCACGGAGCACCTCGTGGTCCTGGGGGTCGGGGGCGGCATCAGCCTGCTCCAGGTGCGCGTCGGCGAGCAGGGTCTGCGCCTCCCTCGCGGCGGCGCGGCGGGCGGCGACGACGTTCTCCGGGTAGCGGAAGCGCACGTCGCGGAACTCCAGGACCGGGGCGTCCGCACCGGGCTCCTCGTCACGGGGGAGGGCCGCGGCGGTGGCCGCATCGTCCTGGGTCTCGGTGGGCAGGTCGAGCACCTCCTGGATGCGGCCGAGCGCGCCGAGGGCCTGGTTGACGGAGGTGATCGCGCCGAACGTCGAGGCGAGGGGCATCACCAGCAGGAAGAGGAACATCACGAACGAGATGAGGGCCGCGATCGAGATGGCTCCGGCGGCGACGCGGAAGCCGCCCACGCCGAGCACGACGAGCAGGGAGAGCTGGAGGGCGATGCCGGCGACCGGCACCACGAGCGAGGAGATCTTCGCGATGCGCACGCCGATGCCGTAGGCCTCGGAGGCCCGCTCCGTCACCGCCGCAGTCTCCCGCTCGGTCGCGCCGGAGGCCCGGATGGTGCGGATGGAGCCGACGGCGCGCTCGACGCCCGAGGCCAGCTCGCCGACCTTCTCCTGCTGGGCGGTGGACGCCGTGCGGATCCGGCCGCTGAGGGCGACGACGACCACGACGGAGACGCCGATCACCACGACGATGAGCAGCAGCAGCACGGGGTCGATGAGCAGCATCGCGATGAGCGCCCCCGCGAAGAGCACGACGTTGCCGACCGCGTCGGCGAGCCCCTGCGTGAGGACGGCGTAGAGGAGCGTCGTGTCGGTCCCGACGCGCGAGACGAGGTCGCCGGTGCGCCGGGCGTCGAACTCGGACGTCGGCAGGTGCAGGATGCGGGCGATGAGCTTGCGGCGGCTGGAGTACACGACCGCGGTGCCGGTGCGCTGCAGCAGGTAGTGCTGGAACCCCGAGATGATCGACGACACGATCACGAAGCCGACGAGCAGCCACACGAGGACGCCGATCGTGCCGTCGGATTGCACGGCCTCGATGACCTGTCCGACGAGGAGGGGCTGCACGAGCGAGGTCGCGGCGCCGAACACGCTGAGGACGGCGACGACGACGAGAGTGCGCTTGTGCTCGAAGAGGAAGGGCAGGAGCTGGCGGAAGGTGGCGCGGGGCCCGTCGGCCGGTGCGCCCCGTCCGCGTCGGCGTGCTGTCGCCGTGCGGGACATGGGGGACCTCGATCTGGAGATGGTACTTCGACCGTACTCGGGGGACGGTCGTTTCCTATGGGGCGGCTGTATGGGCTCAGGTGCGACCGAAGCGCCGATGTGCCGCCTGCTTGGTGACGCCGAGGGCGCTCGCGATCGCCTGCCACGAGTAGCCGCTCGTGCGGGCGCGGCGGACCTGGGCCTCTTCGGCGCGTGCGAGCTCCGTGCGCAGCGCGGCCAGGCGGTGGAGCTCGGCGAGGGGTTCGCCGCCCTCGGCCGCGGCGATGGTGGTCGGTTGAGACATGGGGACCTCCTTCGCGTCAATATTCATTGACGCGGTGGGCTGGTGTCAAGAAGTGTTGACGAGCACGTTGTCCACAGCACGGCCTTGCCCACATGTGGAGCGCATGCGATCCTGACAGGATGGCTCGCATGCTGCAAGTGAGGAACCTGCCCGATGAGGTTCACGCCCGGCTCAAAGAGCGTGCAGCGGCGGAACGCATGAGCCTGTCGGACTACGTCGCGCGCGAGCTGGAAGACCTCGTCCGGTACCGCAGCAATGCCGAGGTCCTCGAGGCGTCGCGGGCACGGGCGCGCGCGGCCGGCGTCTCCCTGACGCGCGAGGGCATCCTCGCCGCCCGTGATCGCGAACGGGACGAGCGCGAGTGAGCGGGACGTCCGAGGCGGTCGTGCTCGATGCCTCGGCGGCGATCGAGGCCCTGCTCGGCGAGGAGGTCTGGACGCACGGCGAGGAGTTCCATGCACACGCGGGTCTCGATATCGAGGTCCTCTCCGTGCTCCGACGCCTCACGATGCGGTCCTCGATGCCGGCGCATGCTGCTCATGAGGCTCTCGACGCGTTCGGAGCGCTGCAGATCACCCGCCATCCGCTGCGTCGGCTCATCCCGCGGATCTGGTCGCTGCGCGGTGACGTCTCCGCGTACGACGCCGGTTATGTCGCGCTCGCGGAGGCCCTCGACGTCCCTCTGCTCACGGCCGATCGCCGGCTGGCGAAGACGGCGGGCCGGTACTGCCACGTCGTGGTGCTGTGAGCGTCGGGCGAGGAAGACGAGAACGGCTGCACCCCCGAGGGAGTGCAGCCGTTCCTGTCGTTCGGTCGGCCTCTAGAGCTCGACGGCGGAGGCGAGACCGAGGTCGTCCTCGTAGTCGTGGTCCTTCGTCTCCGGGGTGAAGATGAGCGCGATGAAGGTCAGCACCGCCATCGACGAGAGGTACAGTCCCACGAGCCAGGGCTCGCCGCCGACGGCCGCCCACAGCGCCACCGCGATGAACGGCGCCACGGCCGCACCGAGGATCGACGATACGTTGTACGCGATCGCCGAGCCGGAATAGCGCACGTTCGTCGGGAAGAGCTCCGGCAGGAGGGCGCCCATCGGGCCGAACGTCGTGCCCATGAGCATGAAGCCGAACACGAGGAAGGCCTGGGTGAGAGCGCCGGTGAACTTCGGGTCCGCCTGCGGGAGCAGGAAGATGTTGAACGACAGGCCGAAGACGACGATGAGTCCGGTGACCCACAGCAGCAGCTTGCGGCGCCCGATGGCGTCGGCGATCGGCCCGGACAGCAGCGTGAAGATCCCGAAGAACACGACACCGATGATCTGCATGAGCACGAAGTCCGTGTAGCCGAAGCCGAGGCCCGGGTAGAACTGCGCCGCGAACGCGCTCGGGTCGAAGTCCTTTCCGGTCGCCTCCGCGGCAGCACGGGCGGCGGCCGAGGCGGTCTCGAGGTCGGCGGCCTTCGTGCCGTAGGTGAGCGTGAAGTTCGTCATCAGGTAGAACAGCACGTACGTCGCCAGCATGATGAACGTGCCGAGGATGAGCTGCTTCCAGTGGTGCCGGAACACGGTCGCGAGCGGGAGCTTGCGGATGGCCCCGGTCTTCTCCGCCTTCTTGAACGTGTCCGACTCGACGAGCCGGAGCCGCACCCACAGGCCGATGATGACCATGACGGCGGAGAACAGGAACGGCACACGCCAGCCCCAGGAGAGGAAGGCCTCCGACTTCAGCGCCGGGTCCTCCGGATGGGGGAGCGCGAAGTTGATGGCGAGGAAGATGCCGTTCGCGATGATGAACCCGAGCGGCGCGCCGAGCTGCGGGAACGAGCCGTACCAGGCGCGCTTGCCCTTCGGGGCGTTCTCGGTGGCCACCAGCGCCGCGCCCGACCACTCGCCACCCAGCGCGAAGCCCTGGGCGAGACGGAGGATCAGTAGGAGCAGCGGGGCGACCCAGCCGATCTGCTGGAAGGTGGGCAGGAGACCGATCACGAACGTCGCGATACCCATGGTGAGGAGCGATGCGACGAGAGTCGCCTTGCGCCCGAACTTGTCGCCGAAGTGACCGAAGACGACGGCGCCGATCGGGCGGGCGACCATCGCCGCGCCGAAGACGGCGAACGACGACAGCAGCGACGCGGTGTCGTTCGTGCTCGGGAAGAAGAGTGTGGGGAAGACGAGCACGGCTGCCGTCGCATAGACGTAGAAGTCGTAGAACTCGATGGTGGTGCCGACGAGGCTCGCGGTGATGACGCGCGAGCGGGGGTTCGCGGGGGTGGTGGCGGTGCTCAAGGGGTCTCCGATCCTCCGCCGGTATACCAGCGGACTCGGGCGAGTCTACGCCTTCCTGGGAGTTCGCTGGACGTTGATGACGGGACGGGGTCCAGCGCGTCGGTGCCCCCGCGTAGAGTCGGGGGAGGCCGGCCGGAGGAGGACCATGACCACGCGGATGCTGCTCCTCGCCGACACGCACGTCCCGAAGCGGGCGAAGCGGCTGCCGGACGCGGTGCTCCAGGCCATCGACGAGGCCGATGTCGTCGTGCACGCGGGGGACTGGGTCGATCTCGCCACCGTCGAGCTGCTCCAGTCCCGCGCGCGCGTGCTCCACGGCGTGCACGGCAACAACGACGGCCCTGAGATCCGTCGGGTGCTGCCCGAGATCGCGCGGTTCACCGTGGAGGACACCGCCGTCGCCGTCATCCACGAGACGGGCGCCGCGACGGGGCGGGAGAAGCGGATGGATCTCGCCTTCCCGGACACCGAGCTGCTGGTCTTCGGACACTCGCACATCCCGTGGGACACCGTGACGCCGAACGGACTGCGGCTGCTCAACCCGGGCTCTCCCACCGACCGGCGCCGGCAGCCCGTGCACACGATGATGCACGTCGTGGTCGACGGACGCGATGTCGAGGCGACCCTGGTGCCGGTCCGATGACCGACGACGGAGCCGATGTCCCGATCGCCTACCGGGCACCGATGCGCTCCCGCGACGATGCCGTCGCCCCGGGGGTCGCGGTCGAGCGCGCGCTCGCCGAAGGGGCGTGCGGCATGGGCGGGCGGCTCGACAGCCCGCCCCGTTCCCTGACCGCGGCGCTCGCGGCCGTCGACGCCCGTCATGGCGAGCGGGCCGCGCGGCGGCTGGAGCGGTTCGCGGCGCTTCCGACGGGAACCCTCGTCTGGACGCGGGACGTCGACGGGTACTTCTGGCTCGGGACGCTGACCGGGCCGTGGCGCTACGACGACGATCCAGCGGCGGTGGCGGCAGACCTCGTGCACGTGCGCGACTGCACCTGGACGTCCCGCCCGGTGGCGCCTTCCGATGTCCCGCCGGGCGTCACGGCCACGTTCGCCCGCGGGGGACGCAACGGCCAGCGCATCCGCACGGCCGGGGTCGGGGAGCAGTCAGCCGCACTCTGGGAGCGCAGCCTCCGCTGATCCGCGCCTCAGCGCCAGATCGCGGCGATGGCCGCGTTGACCGCGGTGAGGATGCCCACGAGCCAGAAGACCGCGGACGGCACCACCTGGTCGCGCTTCTGGCGCGCCGTGCCGATCCCGAGCAGGGCGCCGATCGCGAGGAGGATGACGAGCTTCGTGCCGATCTTGGCGTAGTTCATCTCGACGCCCTCGGGAAGGCCCCACGGGGCGGCGAGGGCGAGGCCGGCGACCGCGGCGATCGTCATGCCGATGGTCATCAGACGCGTGAACACCCGCTTGCCACCGAACGCCTGCGCCGCCCAGGCCCCGAAGAGCACGGCGAAGCCGATGAGGTGGACGAAGAGCACGATGTGGCGCAGGGTCTCCATGCCCTCACCGTACGAGAGCGCGGCGTTTCGCGCCACCAAGGCATGCCTGACCTCGCGCCCGCGATCGGGCGCGAGGTGGAGGGAGTCAGCCGCGCAGCTCGCGGATCACGAGGGCGGTGCGCAGCGCGGCGTCCGCGGCCTCTGCTCCCTTGTCCTCCTTCGAGCCCTCCAGGCCTGCGCGGTCCAGCCCCTGCTTCTCGTCGTCGAGCGTGAGCAGCCCGAACCCGACCGGCTTGCCGGCATCGAGGGAGACGCGGGTGAGTCCGTCGGTCGCCGCCGCCGAGACGTACTCGAAGTGCGGCGTGCCGCCGCGGATGATGACCCCGAGAGCGACCACCGCGTCTGCACCGCCGGCGAAGGCGGCCTGTGCGGCCACGGCGAGCTCGAACGAACCGGGCACTCGCACCAGGCGATACGTCGCCCCCGCCTCGTCGAGCACCCGCTGGGCGCCGGCGATCAGGCCGTTCGAGATCACCTCGTGCCAGGTGCCGGCGATCACGACGACCTCCAGCCCCCGCCCGTCGATGTTCCCCGTCTTCGGTGCTCCGGCGCCGCTCATTCCTCGTCCTTTCCTGCCGCGAGGGCCTCGGCGAGCTCTGCTTCGCCGATGATGTGACCCATGCGGTCGCGCTTGGTCTCCAGGTACTGGTGGTTGTTCGGGCCCACGCCCACGATCAGCGGCACCTGCTCGACGACGTCGAGGCCGAGCTCGCGCAGCTTGTTCACCTTGTCGGTGTTGTTGGTCAGCAGCCGGACCTTCGAGACGCCCAGGTCGGTGAGGATCCCGGCCGCCGCGGCGTAGTCGCGGGCGTCCGCCGGGAGCCCCAGTGCCAGATTCGCGTCGACGGTGTCCAGGCCGTCCTCCTGCAGGCTGTAGGCGCGCAGCTTGTTGATGAGCCCGATGCCGCGCCCCTCGTGCCCGCGCATGTAGATGACGATGCCGCCCTCGCGGTCGATCGCGTCCAGCGCGGCGTCGAGCTGCGGCCCGCACTCGCATTTCTGGGAGCCGAACGCCTCGCCGGTCAGGCACTCGGAGTGCACGCGCACGAGGGCGGTCTCGGTCGGCTCGCCCGACACGACGGCGATGTGGTCGGTGCCGGTGACGCGGTCCTTGTAGGCGAGGAAGCGGAACGTGCCGTGGTCGGTGGGCACGGTGGCGTCGGCACGCAGGCTCACGCGGCGTCCGCGCTGGGCAGCCGGCGTCGCTCCGTCCGGGTCGATCTCGTTGAGGTGCGCGATGAGCTGCTCGATCGTGATGACCGGCACGCCGTCGCGGGCGCCCAGCTCGAGGAGCCCGGGAAGCCGCATCATGCTGCCGTCCTCGGCGACGACCTCCGCGATCGCGCCGACCGGCCGGAGGCCGGCGAGCTTCATGAGCTCGACCGCGGCCTCCGTGTGACCGCTGCGCTCGCGCACACCGCCGTCGACGGCCCGCAGCGGCAGCACGTGGCCGGGGCGGATGATGCTCGTCGCCGTCGAGGACGGATCGGCCAGGACGTTGAGGGTGTGCGCGCGGTCGCTCGCGCTGATCCCCGTCGTCACCCCTTCCGCGGCGTCGACGCTCACGGTGTAGGCGGTGGAGCGGGCGTCTTCACTGGCCGCGACCATCGGCGGGAGGTTGAGGCTGTCCGCGAGGTCGGTGGGCATCGGCGCGCAGATGAAGCCGGACGACCAGCGCACCGTCCACGCCACCCATTCGGGGGTGGCGAGCTCGGCGGAGAGGACGACGTCCCCCTCGTTCTCGCGGTTCTCGTCGTCGGCCACGAGCACGGGCCGGCCGGCGCGCAGCGCCTCCAGGGCCTCGGGGATGGTTGCCAGGCTCATCGCGAGCCCCCTTCCGGTGCGGCGCGGAACGCGAGCAGGCGCTCGACGTGCCGCGCGAGGATGTCGGTCTCGAGGTTCACGCGGTCGCCGACCGCGTGGGTGCCGAGGGTGGTCGCCGCCAGGGTCTCCGGGATGAGCGACACCTCGAACCAGTGCCCGCCCCGCGTCCCTGAGCCCTCCTGGGTCCCTGAGCTTGTCGAAGGGTGGGTTCCTGAGCCTGTCGAAGGGTGGGTCCCTGAGCCTGTCGAAGGGGTCGAAGGGGTCGAAGGGCTCACCGCGCTCACGGTCAGCGAGGTGCCGTCGACCGAGATGGAGCCCTTGTCGACGACGAGCGGCGCGAGGTCGTCCGGAAGGCTGATGCGGAGCACGCTCCACTGCGCGCCCGGGCGCACCTCGAGCACGACACCGGTGCCGTCGACGTGGCCCTGCACGATGTGCCCCCCGAGCCGCGCACCGACGGGCATCGCCTTCTCGATGTTGACCCTGGTCCCGACGCTCGCCGTACCGAGGGCCGCGACGTCGAGCGTCTGCTTCATGACGTCGGCGTCGAAGGTCTCGGCCGTGGAGCCGACGACGGTCAGACAGACGCCGGAGACCGCGATCGACTCCCCGTGCACGGCGTCGGCGGCCGCCTTCGGGGCGCGGACGGTGAGCCGCCAGCCGTCGCCCGACTCGGCGATGGCGGTGATCTCGCCGATCTCCTCGATGATTCCGGTGAACATCAGAGGCTTCCCTCCTTCTCCGGGCCCGCGTGGTCCGGGTCGTCCGCGTCCGCAGGATGCGCGATCGCGAGCAGGTCTGCGCCCAACGGCAGCCATTCGTCCACGACGAGGCGGCGCGCCCGGTCGATCGAGCGGACGCCGATGTCGGTCACGGCCAGGCGGCTCCCGCCCAGGAGGACCGGGGCGACATAGGCGAGCACACGGTCCGCGAGCCCGGCGGCGAGGAACGCGCTGGCGAGCGTCGGGCCGCCCTCCACGAACAGCGTCTGGATGCCGCGCTCGTGCAGCGCGGCGAGGACCGCCGACAGGTCGTGCGTGTCGAAGAACAACGGCGTGTGCGGATGACGGTGCACCGCCGCATCCGCAGGGGTGGGCCGCGCGCCGATCACGACCGGGACGGGCTGATGCGGAAGGAGCTCGTCGCCGGCGCGGGCGGTGAGCGCGGGGTCGTCGGCGAGCACGGTGCCCGTGCCGACCGCAATGGCGTCGGCCGCGGCGCGTCGCCGGTGCACGTCGGCACGCGCGTCGGGGCCGGTGATCCACTGGCTGGTGCCGTCGTCCGCCGCAGCCCTGCCGTCGAGGCTCTGCGCCCACTTGACGGTGACGTGCGGACGGCCGCGCCGTGCCGCGAAGAGCCAGTCGCCGATCAGCGCGCGTGCCTCCTCAGCTCGTTCGCCGGACTCGACGCTGACGCCCGCGGCGCGCAGCCGCTCTGCGCCGCCGCCGGAGACCTCACCCGGGTCGTCGAGGGCATAGACGACCCGGGCCACCCCGGCCTCGATGAGCGCAAGCGCGCACGGACCGGTGCGACCGGTGTGGTTGCAGGGTTCGAGGGTGACGACTGCGGTCGCGCCGCGTGCGGCGCTCGGCGCGAGCTTCGACAGCGCGTCGACCTCGGCGTGCGGAGTGCCGGAGCCCCGGTGCCAGCCCTCGGCCAGCACCTCGCCGTCGGGGGAGAGGAGCACGGCGCCCACCTGCGGATTGACTCCGCGGGGGCCTCGGGTCGCGAGGGCGAGCGCGCGATCCATCGCGCGGCGCTCTGTCGCGGTCACTGCCATCCGTCGTCCTCTCTGCGGCCTCGGGGTCGCTGCAGGGTGGCGGAACGGACGCACGCGCGTGCGCCTCGTGCTGCCTCCCTTCCGGACTAGCGAGGTGTCCCTCGCATCACCGTCGGTTCCGGAATTCCACCGGATCGGCATCCCGATCACTCGGAACGCTCGCGGACTGTCACCGCCGGTTCGGATTCCCACCGACCCCGGAGCACGTTGCTGCTCTGAGTGTACTCAACGCGTCCGCGCCCGTTTCATTCCGTGGCAGGGGCCCTTCCCCGCCCCTCACTTGAGCAGGCGGGAGAGCCGCCGGTCGGCGAGCACCTTGCCGCCGGTCTGACAGGTGGGGCAGTACTCCAGGGAGCGGTCGGCGAAGAACACGCTGCGCACCTCATCGCCGCAGACCGGGCATGCCTCGCCCCGGCGGGCGTGCACCCGCATGCCGCGGCGCTTGGCGTCCTTGAGGTCAGCCGGAGGTTTGCCCGCGGCGGCCGCGACGGCCTCGGCGAGGGTCTCCTGCATCGCCGCGAACAGGCGGTCGATCTCGGCGTCGTCCAGCGTGCCGGCGATCGCATACGGCGACATGCGGGCCGCGTGCAGGATCTCGTCCGAGTAGGCGTTGCCGATGCCCGCGATCACGCCCTGGTCGCGGAGCAGCCCCTTGATCTGCATCCGACGGTCGTCCAGCAGCGCGGCGAAGGCGTCGCGCGTGAAGGACGGATCGAGCGGGTCGGGGCCGAGCCGAGCGATGCCGGGCACCTCGGCGGGGTCGCGGACCACGTACACGGCCAGCGACTTCTTCGTCCCGGCCTCGGTCAGGTCGAAGCCGCTGCCGTCGTCGAGGGCGATCCGCAGCGCGATGGGCGACTTGCCCGGCTTGAGGAGCGTGGTCGGCAGAGTGTCGTACCAGCGCAGCCATCCGGCCTTCGCCAGGTGGAAGACGAGGTGCAGCTCGGACCCGCAGGACAGCACCACGAACTTGCCGCGGCGCTCCGCGCCGGTGATCGCCGCGCCTTCCAGTGCCGAGATCGGCGGCTCGTAGGTCTTCAGCGCGGCGATCGCGGCCACGGAGGCACGGGTGATCGTGCGTCCGGTAGTGCGCTCGCCGAGGAACGCGACGAGTCCTTCGACCTCCGGCATCTCAGGCATGCAGCCATCCTGTCACCGGGGTCCGACGCTGTCACGCGTGGACGTGCGGTCAGAGCACCGACCACTCGACCGGCGTCCGGTCGTCCTCGCGCAGCAGCCCGGCGAGCCAGCCGTCGTCCCGTCCGCGCTGGCTGGTGAGTCCCTGGCGCATGGTGCCCTCGAAGCGGAAGCCGAGGGCGCGGGCGGCGCGGGCGGAGGGGACGTTGCCCACGACGGCCTGCCAGCGGATGCGGGCGAGGCCGAGCTCTGCGAAGCCCCAGTCGAGCACGGCCCGCGCGGCCTCGACGAGGTAGCCGCGGCCGCGGGCGTCGGCGACGACCCAGTAGCCGAGCTCGGCATGGCCCCCGGCCGGATGCTCCCCGATGTGGTGGAGCCCGACCATGCCCACGAGGACGTCGTCGGCGTAGGCACCCCAGACGGTCTGCGAGCCGTCCTCCCACCACTGCTCGACGAGGGCGACGAAGTCCTCCGCGTCCTGCCGGAAGTAGGGGGAGGGCACCGTCGTCCACCGCGCGATCTCCGGGTCCTGGCACGCCTCGGTGATCGCGTCGACATCCGCCTCCGTCGGGGCGTGGAGGACGAGTCGTGCGGTGGTGAGGGTGACCGGACGCATCCGTCCAGCCTAAAACGCTCGACCCGGCCCCTTCGGTTCGCCCCGGCCCCTTCCGCGCGTCCGTAACGGGGTGGGAGGCACGGAAAGGGGTGGGATGCAGGGAAGCCGACCGCAGTGTCCGTGGGCGCGATTAGGCTTGTCCGGTGACTGTTCCGGGGATTCTGCGCGCCTTGGAAGAGGCGTCTCTGTATCGTGACGCTCTCGCCTGGGCGCACACCGACGCCGACCTCGGCCTGGTCGACGGGCTCGACGCGCCCGTGCTCGCCGGTCTGCTCGCCAAGCGCGCGGCGGCCGGCCACCCGGCGGCACTGCTGGCCGTGGTGCCCACGGGGCGCCGCGCGGAATCGGTCGCGCAGGCCCTGGAGACCTACGTGCCGGACGCCGAGGTGCTCACCTTCCCCGCCTGGGAGACGCTGCCGCACGAGCGCCTCAGCCCCAGCCCGGACACGGTCGGCCTCCGACTGCAGACCCTGCGGCGCGTCGCCGAGTGGTCCGGGGAGCGTCCCCTCGTGGTCGTGGCCTCCGTGCGCGCCGCGCTCCAGCCCATCGCCGGGAACCTGGGCGACATCGTGCCGCTCGAGCTGACCGTGGGCAGCCGCGGCAACGAGCTCGACCACGTCGCCGAGCAGCTTGTGGAACGGGCCTACTCCCGCGTCGACATGGTGTCGCGACGAGGCGAGTTCGCCGTCCGCGGCGGCATCCTCGACGTCTTCCCTCCCACGTCGGAGCACCCGTACCGCGTGGAGTTCTTCGGCGACGAGATCGATCAGATCCGGGCGTTCTCCGTGGCGGACCAGCGTTCCCTCCCCGGCGATGTGCCGCGCGTCGACCTCCCGCCCAGCCGCGAGCTCCTGCTCACCGCCGAGGTGCGGGAGCGCGCCAGGGCGCTCATCGGCGGCTTCCCGGCCATCAGCGGCATGCTCGAGAAGATGGCCGAGGGCATCCCGGTCGAGGGCATGGAGTCGCTGCTGCCCGCGGTCGCCGGCCCCCTCAAGTCGCTCGTCGAGTACCTGCCCGAGGGCACGGCGACCGCCGTGATCGACCCGGAGCGCTCGACCGCCCGCGCCCTCACCCTCGGCGAGACGAACCGCGAGTTCCTCGACGCCGCCTGGAGCGCGGCGACTTCCGGTGCCTCCGCCCCCATCGATCTCGGCGCCGGTGACTTCCTCACCATCGCGGAACTCCGGGAGGTCGTGCGCGACCGCGGCGGCGTCTGGTGGCGCCTGAGCCCGTTCGGGATCGGCGATGCGACGGCGGAGAGCGTCGAGGCGGCCACGGTCATCCCGTCCTTCCACGGCAACGTCGACGGCGCCATCGCCTTCGTCGACGCGAAGGTCGCCGACGGCTGGCGGGTGGTCGTGCTCGCGACCGGACACGGCCTCGTCGACCGCGCCCGCGACGTGCTGTCCGACCGCGGCATCGCGGCGCGGGTCGTCGAGACCATCGCGGACGCGCCGGACCCGGGGGTCGCGACCCTCACCGTGGGCGGCGTCGAGGCCGGCTTCCAGGTGCCGGAGGCGAAGCTCGCCGTCCTCACCGACAACGAGTTCTACGGCCGCACCATCGGCGGCGACCAGCGCGTCGTCAAGAAGCTCGCCTCCCGTCGGAAGAACGTCGTCGACCCGCTGCAGCTCAAGCAGGGCGACTTCGTCGTGCATGCGACGCACGGTATCGGCCGGTTCGTCGAGATGACCCAGCGCGAGGTCTCCACCGGGGGCCGTAACGCCGCGAAGTCCGTCCGCGACTACCTCGTGCTGGAGTACGCGCCGTCGAAGCGCGGCTACCCCGGCGACAAGCTGTTCGTCCCCACCGATCAGCTCGACCTCCTGTCGAAGTACGTCGGCGGTGAGGCCCCGACCCTGTCGAAGATGGGCGGCAGCGACTGGGCGCAGGCCAAGGGCAAGGCGCGCAAGGCGGTCCGCGACATCGCCGTCGAGCTCGTCAAGCTCTACTCCGCCCGGATGAGCGCCAAGGGATACGCCTTCGGCCCGGACACCCCCTGGCAGCGTGAGCTGGAGGAGGCGTTCCCGTTCGCGGAGACGCAGGACCAGCTGCAGACCATCGACGAGATCAAGGCCGACATGGAGCGGCCCATCCCGATGGATCGGCTGCTCTCCGGCGACGTCGGCTTCGGCAAGACCGAGGTCGCCGTCCGTGCGGCGTTCAAGGCCATCCAGGACGGCAAGCAGGTGGCGATGCTCGTCCCGACGACCCTGCTCGTCAAGCAGCACCTCGAGACGTTCACGGAGCGCTTCGCCGGGTTCCCGGTCAAGGTGCGGCCGCTGTCGCGGTTCCAGACCGACAAGGAGGCGCGGCTCACGCTGCAGGGCCTCCTCGACGGTTCGGTGGACATGGTGATCGGCACGCACCGCATCCTCACCGAGCAGGTGCTGTTCAAGGATCTCGGCCTCATGATCATCGATGAGGAGCAGCGCTTCGGCGTCGAGCACAAGGACGCGCTGAAGAAGATGAAGACCAACGTCGACATCCTCGCCATGAGCGCCACCCCGATCCCGCGAACGCTGGAGATGGCGGTCACCGGCATCCGCGAGATGTCGACGCTCGCCACACCGCCGGAGGACCGGCACCCGATCCTCTCGTTCGTCGGACCCCGCAGCGACAAGCAGATCGCCGCCGCCATCCGCCGCGAGATCCTCCGCGAGGGGCAGGTCTTCTTCGTGCACAACCGCGTGCAGTCGATCCAGCGGGTCGCGGCCGAGCTCGCCGAGCTGGTCCCCGAGGCGCGGATCGCCGTCGCGCACGGGCAGATGGGGGAGCACGCGCTGGAGCAGGTCGTCGACGACTTCTGGGAGCGCAAGTTCGACGTCCTCGTCTCGACCACGATCATCGAGACCGGCCTCGACATCTCCAACGCGAACACGATCATCATCGACCGCGCCGACAAGTACGGGCTGAGCCAGCTCCACCAGCTCCGCGGACGCGTGGGTCGCGGACGGGAGCGCGCCTACGCGTACTTCCTCTACGACGACATGAAGCCGCTGAGCGAGACCGCGGCCGACCGGCTGCAGACCATCGCGGTCAACAACGACCTCGGCTCCGGTATGCAGGTCGCCCTCAAGGACCTCGAGCTGCGCGGTGCCGGAAACCTCCTCGGCGCGGAGCAGGCCGGACATATCGCGGGGGTCGGCTTCGACCTGTATCTGCGCATGATCGGCGAGGCCGTCGCGACCTTCCGCGGCGAGGAGGTCGAGACCGGGCAGGAGCTCCGGCTCGAGCTGCCGCTCGACGCCCGCATCCCCGAGGACTACATCGACAGCGAACGCCTCCGGCTCGAGGCGTACCAGAAGCTCTCCGCCGCCTCGGCCGCGACCGCGAAGGACGACGCCATCGACCTCGTGGTGGAGGAGCTCGTCGACCGGTACGGCACGCCGCCGGAGGAGGTCACCGGACTCGTGTCGATCGCACGGCTGCGGCGCCGGGCGGCCAGGGCCGGGCTCACCGACGTCGTGGCCATGGGCTCGAACCTGCGCCTCGCGCCCGCCCGCCTCGAGGACTCCATCAAGGTCCGGCTGCAGCGGCTGTATCCGAAGGCGAAGCTCGTCTCCGGCGGGGAGGCCCTGGTCGTGCCGATGCCCACGGTGCCGGCGGCGGTCGGCGTGGGCGTGGAGCCGCTGCCCGACGCGGAGCTGCTCGCCTGGGTCGACCAGCTGTTCACCGCCATCTTCCCCGAGCCCGCCAAGCCCGAGTGACCCGGTGGTGATGATCCCCGAAGTCGTGCACGCCGCAGACGCCGAGGGCTAGTCTGGCCGCATGTTGTACGAGCACCTCGGGGCTCGCCCCCGCATCCACGACACCGCCGTCGTCGCTCCCACCGCCGTCATCTCCGGTGACGTGGAGCTCGGACCGGGCTGCCAGGTGCTGCACGGCGCCGTCATCACCGCGGAGGGTGGCCCGATCACCCTCGGGGCACACGTCATCGTGATGGAGAACGCGCTGATCCGGGCGACCGCGGCCAACGCCGTCCACATCGGGGCGCACACCCTCGTCGGGACACTGGCCAGCATCGCCGGGGCGACCGTGGGCGAAGAGGTGTTCTTCGCGTCCGGAGCCCGGGTCTTCAACGGCGCGCTCGTCGGGGATCGCTGCGAGGTGCGGGTCAACGCCATCGTGCATCGCCGGGCCGTGCTGCCGTCGGGGACGGTGGTACCGATCGGGTGGGTCGCGGTCGGCGATCCGGTGCAGCTGCTCTCACCCGACCGGGACGCGGAGATCGCGGCGGCACAGCCCGAGCTCGACTTCCCCGGACACGTCTTCGGCGTCGACCGGGACACTCCCGACCTCATGGTCCAGCTCACGGAGCGCTACGGCAGCTCCCTCGCGCGGCACGCCGACGACCGTCAGGTCTGACCCCCACCCTTCGAATCGCCCGAATGGTCGCATCTCGGCCGGATTTGCGACCATTCAGGCGATTCGAACGGGTCAGATGACGCCCTGGGCGAGCATCGCCGCGGCGACGCGCTCGAAGCCGGCGATGTTGGCGCCGGCCACGTAGTCGCCGGGGACGCCGTGGCGCTCGGCGGCCTCGAAAGCAGCACGGTGGATGTCGCCCATGATCTCGCGCAGCTTGTTCTCGCTGTCGCCGAAGCTCCAGCGCTGCCGCGAGGCGTTCTGGCTCATCTCCAGCGCCGAGGTCGCGACACCGCCGGCGTTCGCGGCCTTGCCCGGGGCGAACAGCACGCCCGCCTTCTGGAAGGCCTCGACGGCCTCGGGCACGCACGGCATGTTGGCGCCCTCGGACACGGCGCGCACGCCGTTCGCGATCAGGGCTTCCGCATCGGCGAGGCTGACCTCGTTCTGGGTGGCGGAGGGCACCGCGATGTCGACGGGCACCTCCCACACACTGCCGCTCTCCACGAACCGGGCGCTCGGGCGGCGGTTCGCGTACTCGACGATGCGGGCGCGCTCGACCTCCTTGAGCTGACGCAGCAGGTCGAGGTCGATGCCCGCGTCGTCGACGACGTAGCCGGAGGAGTCGGACGCCGTGACCGCGGTCGCACCGAGCTGGGCGGCCTTCTGGATCGCGTAGATCGCCACGTTGCCCGAGCCCGAGATGCCGACGCGCTTGCCGTCGAGGGAGTCGCCGTGCACGCCGAGCATCTCCTGCGCGAAGAACACCGCACCGTAGCCCGTGGCCTCCGTCCGCACCTCGGCGCCGCCCCACCCGGTGCCCTTGCCCGTGAACATGCCGGACTCGTGGCGGTTGGTGACCTTGCGGTACTGGCCGAAGAGGTAGCCGATCTCGCGGCCGCCGACGCCGATGTCGCCCGCGGGGACGTCGGTGTGCTCGCCGAGGTGCCGGTACAGCTCGTTCATGAACGACTGGCAGAACCGCATGACCTCGGCGTCGGACTTGCCGTGCGGGTCGAAGTCGGAGCCGCCCTTGCCGCCGCCGATGCCCTGACCGGTGAGCGCGTTCTTGAAGATCTGCTCGAAGCCGAGGAACTTGATGATCGACAGGTTGACCGACGGGTGGAACCGCAGGCCGCCCTTGTACGGACCGAGCACGGAGGAGAACTGGATGCGGTAGCCGCGGTTGACCTGCAGCTTCCCGGCGTCGTCGACCCACGGCACGCGGAACATGATCTGCCGTTCCGGCTCGACCAGGCGCTCCAGGATCCCGCCGTCGACGTACTCCGGACGCTGCTCCAGCACCGGGGCGATGGAGTGCAGCACCTCGTGGACGGCCTGGTGGAACTCCGGCTCGTGCGGGCTGCGCGCCAGCACCGTGTCGAAGACGGGCTGCACGGAGGCGGCGAGCGGGTGGAAGTCGGTGGGGGTGGTGACGGTCACGCGGGAGGGCTTTCTGATGGGGGATGGGGTGCGGGCGATCGTGTCGCGCGCGAAAGCAGAGCCGGGTGAGGCGGAGGTTTCACTCTAGCGTCGGCGACGAGGGCCTCCGCGCACACGGCGGAGCGGCCGGGGTCACCCGGTGTTCTGCAGGCCGGCGGCGACCCCGCTGACGGAGAGGAGGAGCAGGCGCTGCTGCTCGGCGTCCGCGCCGGAGCCCTCCGGCTGCTCCGGCGCCGACCGGAGCGCGCGGAGCGCCCGCAGCTGCAGGAGCGAGAGGGCGTCGACGTACGGGCTGCGCAGCTGCACCGCCCGCTGCAGCACGGGCTTGTTCTCCAGCAGACCCTCGCCTCCGGTGAGACGGATGACCCAGCGCCGCGTGAGGGCGAGCTCGTCGAGCACCAAGGTGGCGAGGTCGTCGCGGTCGCCGAGGGCGAGGTACTGCCGGGCGATGCGCTCATCGGTCTTGGCGAGGCTCATCGCGACGTTGTCGACCATCGTGCGCAGGAGTGGCCACTCGCGGTAGGCCTCCGTGAGCAGCTCCTCGTCGCCGAGGGCCTCGAGCGCGGTGCCGAGTCCGAACCAGCCGGCGAGGTTGATCCGGGCCTGCGTCCACGCGAAGACCCAGGGGATGGCTCGGAGGTCTTCCAGCGACTCCACCGAGAGGCCGCGGCGGGCGGGCCGCGAGCCGAGCGCGAGCAGGCCGATCTCCTCCATCGGGGTCACGGTCGCGAACCACGGGGCGAAGCCCTCGGCCTTGACGAGCGCGAAGAACCGCTCGCGGGAGGCGGCGTCCATCGTCGCGGCGACGTCGGCGTAGCGGGCGGCCGCGCGGCTCGTGCGCTCCTCGACCGTGGGGGAGGAGGCCAGCAGCGTCGCGGCGGCGACCTGGTCGATGTGCCGCATCGCGATCGCGGGCTCGCCGTAGCGGGCGAAGATGACCTCGCCCTGCTCGGTGAGCTTGAACCGGCCGTCGACGGAGTGCGGGGGCTGCGCGAGGATCGCGGAGTTGGCGGGGCCGCCGCCACGGCCGAGCGCACCGCCGCGGCCGTGGAAGAGAGTCAGCTCGATGCCGGATTCCTGGGCCCAGCGGGCGATCTTCTCCTGCGCCGTGTACAGCGCGAGGTTCGCGGCCACGGGCCCGACGTCCTTGGAGGAGTCGGAGTAGCCGAGCATGACCTCCAGCCGGTTGCCGGTCGCGGCCATCCGCTCGCGGAACTCCGGGAAGGTGACGGCCTCCGCGAGGATCCCCGGGGCGGCCTGGAGGTCGGCGAAGGTCTCGAACAGCGGCACGACGTCGAGCACCGGGGCGTCGTCGCCGAGCGCATGACGGGCCAGCTCGTACACGTTCGCGAGGTCGGAGGCCGCCTGCGTGAAGGAGACGACGTAGCGACCCGCGGCGCGGAGACCCCGGTCGCGCTGGATGTCCGCGATCGCGCGGAACACCTCCAGCACCTCCTCGGTCTGCGTGCTGATCGCCCCGCCGGCCTCGAGCTCGGCCAGGGCCTTCGCGTGCACCTGGGAGTGCTGGCGCACCTCCAGCTCGGTGAGGTGGAAGCCGTAGGTCTCGACCTGCCAGATGAGATGCTGCACGCCGCCGAACGCGTGGCGGCGGGCTCCGGCGGCGACGAGGGAGGACTGCACGGCGCGCAGCTCCGCGAGCAGCTCCTCCGGACCCGTGTAGCCCTCGTCGTCTCCGCGGCGCGTGGCCGCCACGCGGCGGGCCATGACGAGGACGACCCGGCGGTGCGGCTCGTCAGGGGAACGGGCCGCGAGCTCGTCGGCGACCGTCGGCTCCGCGGCCGCGAAACGCTCCCAGAGCGCCGTGACCTCGGCGCTGGGCGGGGTGTCGTCCGCGGCGAGCGTGAGGGTGCGGCCGATCCGGTCGAGCGCCCGCTCGAGGCCGCGGAGCACGTGGTCGGAGGCGATCTGCGACGCTTCGCGGGTCACTGCGGCGGTGACGAACGGGTTGCCGTCGCGGTCGCCGCCGACCCAGGAGCCGATCCGCACGAACGCCGGGACGACCGGGGCGCTGGCGCCGGACTCCTCGCCGCGGAGGGCGTCGTCGATCCGGCGGTAGACGTGGGGGACCGTGGTGAACAGCGTCTCGTCGAAGACGCCCATGACGGTGCGGACCTCGTCGGTCGGGGAGGGCTTCTGCGCGCGCAGCGGCGCCGTGCGCCACAGGGTGTCGATCTCCTCGAGCATCCGGCGGCGCGCGCGGTGCTCCTCGGAGCCGCCTGCGCTCGCCGCGTCGTGCTGGGTGAGCAGCTCGGAGAGCCGGCGGATGCTCGATGAGACCGCACGGCGGCGGGCCTCGGTCGGGTGGGCCGTGAAGACGGGGTGGAAGCGCAGGCCGTCCAGACGACGACGGGCCTCGTCGTCGCCGACCTCCTCGCGCAGCCGGGCGTACGCCCCCGCGACCGTGTCCGTCGCCTGGGCCCCTGAGCCTGTCGAAGGGCCCGAGCCCACCTGGGCCCCTGAGCTTGTCGAAGGGCCTGAGCCCACCTGGGTCCCTGAGCCTGTCGAAGGGCCCGTGCCCCCCTGGGCCCCTGAGCCTGTCGAAGGGGCCTGTCCCGCCCGCTCCCGGAGCACGCGCACCCGCTGGTGCTCCTCGGCGAGGTTCACGAGGTGGAAGTAGCAGGTGAACGCGCGGGCGACCTCGTCGGCACGGGCGATCGTGAAGGAGTCGGCGATCGCCGCGGCGCGGTCGAACGCGTCGGAGCTGTGGTCCTCGTAGGCCTGGATCGTCGCGAGGCGCAGGCGCTCGACGTCCTCGAACAGGTCGTCGCCGCCGGCCTCGCGGAGCACCTGGCCGAGGAGCTGGCCCAGCATCCGCACGTCGGAGCGCATGGCATCGGGGATGCCGCGACCGGCTTCGAAACGACCGATCACGCGGATGGCCTCGGTGGGCGTCGGCTCGGAGAAAGCGGGGGAATCGGGGGTCACCCTCCGAGAGTAGCCGGGCGGATCGGGGTGTCCTGCACGCATGACGACCGTGTGACGCCGCGGCCTACGATGGACGGGATGCGCATCACAGCGAACCCCCTCCGCGGGCAGCAGTTTCCCGCCGTCCTCCTGCTCGTGGCCGCCGGCCTCGGCCTCCTCTTCGCGAACCTGCCGACGCACGACGCGATCGCCGGGCTGTTGGAGACGCACCTCACCGTCCCGGGGACGGCGCTGGACCTGTCGATCGCGCACTGGGTGTCGGACGGCCTGCTCGCGATCTTCTTCCTCGTCGTGGCGATCGAGCTGCGGCACGAGCTCACCCACGGCGAGCTCGACTCCCCGCGGAAGGCCGTGCAGCCGGCCATCGCGGCCACCGGCGGCGTGCTCGTGCCGATCCTCGTTTACCTGCTGATCGCGGGAGGGCCGGCGACGGCGTCCGGGTGGCCGATCCCGACCGCCACCGACATCGCCTTCGCGCTCGGCGTGCTGGCAATGTTCGGACGCGGACTCCCGTCCCGGGTGCGGGTGTTCCTGCTGGCCCTCGCGATCCTCGACGACATCATCGGCATCATCTTCATCGCGGTGCTCTTCGCGCACGACGTGCAGTGGCTCCTGTTCGGGCTCGCGATCGTCGGAGTGGCGGTGTTCTGGCTGCTGAGCCGCCTGCTGCACGCCACCGGACACACGCTCGTCGCGGTCGCGATGGCCGTCGTCGGCGTCGTCACGTGGGGCCTCGTCGCCTCGTCCGGCATCCACGCGACCATCGCCGGCGTGATGCTCGGCCTCGTCATGGCGCCGGTGCCCGCCGGACGCACCCGGCATGCGCTGGAGCCGACCGTGAACGGCGCGATCCTGCCGCTCTTCGCCTTCGTGGCGGCCTTCGTCGTCATCCCCGCCGTCTCGCCGACGGCCCTCTCCCCGGCCTTCTGGGCGATCGTGGTGGCCCTTCCGGTGGGGAAGATCATCGGCATCTCCTTGTTCGGCTGGCTCGCCATGCGCATCCGTCCGAAGGGGGCCGACCCGGCGCTGCCCTTCGCGGACATCCTCGCCGCTGGCGCCCTGGGCGGCATCGGATTCACCGTCTCGCTCCTGCTCGCGAACCTCGCGTTCGAGGGCGACGCGGTCATCCGCGACCAGGCGATCCTCGGCGTCCTTGTAGGGTCGCTCCTCGCGCTGATCCTCTCCGGCATCGTCGTCACCCTGCGCGCCCGGTGGTACCGTCGCGCTGCGCCCATCCCCGCCTGAGCCGGAGTCCGGAGGAAGCATGACCAGCGAGCAGCGAGGCCCCGAGGACATCGACGATCCGCTGCGCGCGGCCGCGGAGACCATGCGTGCGGTGCGGGAGCGGTGTGTGTGGTCGCAGCGCATCACGCACCGTGATCTCGTGCCGTACCTCATCGAGGAGTCGCACGAGGTGATCGACGCGGTCGAGGACGGCTCGCGCGCCGACCTCCGCGAGGAGCTGGGCGATCTGCTGTGGCAGGTGCTGTTCCATGCCGCGATCGCGGCACAGGATCCGGACGACCCGTTCGACATCGACGACGTCGCCCGCACGGTCACCGAGAAGATGGTGCGGCGGCATCCGCACGTGTTCGGCGACGAGGTCGCGGAGACGCCGGAGGAGGTGCTCGTGCACTGGAACGCGGCGAAGGCGGCGGAGAAGCGCACTCGCCGCAGCGTGCTCGACGGGATCCCGCGCGCGATGCCCGCCCTCGCGCGTGCGCAGAAGATGTCGGGTCGTGCCGCCGGTGCCGGCGTGGTGCCCGCGCAGCCGTCCGCCCTGCACCCGTCGTCGGAGGAGGAGCTGGGCGATGCGCTCCTCGCCCTCGTGGACACCGCTCGGGCCGAGGGCTGGGACGCGGAGCGCGCCCTCCGGGAGCGGCTGACGCGCCTGGAGGACGAGGTCCGCGCCGCCGAGGCCGGTTGACCCGACACGGACACCGTCGCCGACCTGGGAAGATGGACGGGTGGCTACCGTGAACGCGCCGCGCGGCATGCGCGACTTCCTCCCCGCCGACAAGGCCCGCCGTGAGCGGGTGCTCTCCGTCATCCGCGACCGCTATCGTGCGCACGGATTCGACGAGATCGAGACCCCCGTGGTCGAGGAGTACGACCGGCTGCACGCCGGCATCGGCGGCGACAACGAGAAGCTGTCGTTCAACATCCTGCGTCGCGGCCTGGATGCGGAGGCCGTCCGCGCCGCCGCCGACGATCCCGCGGAGCTCTCCGACCTCGGCCTGCGCTACGACCTGACGGTGCCGCTCGCCCGCTTCTACGCGAGCAACCGGGGACAGCTCCCCGGCGTCTTCCGGTCCATCCAGATCGGTCCCGTCTGGCGGGCCGAGCGTCCGCAGAAGGGGCGCTACCGCCAGTTCGTGCAGTGCGACATCGACATCATCGGCGACGCGTCCGCGCGCGCCGAGGCCGAGCTGCTGGCCGCCTCGCTCGACGCCGTCGACGCCCTGGGGCTGGAGGGCGCGAGCGTGCGGATCAACGACCGCCGCGTGCTGGAGTGGATGCTGGGGCACTTCGGGTTCACCGAGGACGAGCGCCCGCAGGTGCTGATCACGATCGACAAGCTCGACAAGATCGGGCCGGAAGGTGTGGCCGCCGAGCTCCGCGAGCGCGGGGCCACGACGACCGCGGTCGACGCGTTCCAGGCCTTCCTCGGTCGCCCGCAGACGCTCGAGTACCACCCGTTCGGCGACCGCCAGATCCGCAAGGCGCTCCCGGGCGACGCGCCCGACGAGCTCGTCGCCCACCTCGTCGGCATCGGCGAGGCCGTGGCGGCGGGCCGCGGGCAGGACGACATCCCGCTCGTGTTCGACCCGTTCCTGGTGCGCGGCATGGGGTACTACACGGGGACGATCTTCGAGCTCGCGCACCCGTCCGTCACGTACTCGCTCGGCGGTGGAGGACGGTACGACGGCATGATCGGCCGGTTCCTCCAGCAGGACGTGCCGGCGGTGGGCTTCTCCCTCGGGTTCGAGCGCCTGGTCGACCTCGTCTCGACGGACCCGGCCACCGCGGCCCAGGCGATCGTGCTGGTCCACGACGCGGCCGTCCCCGTGGCGGAGCTCGTGGCGCACAAGACGGCCCTCGTCGCGAAGGGCGCGCGGGTCCGCCTCGAACAGCGCACGAAGAACCTCAAGGCGCTGCTGGAGCGCTCCGCCGCGGACGGCTACACCCACTTCGCGAGCGTGCGCCCCGGCGACGACGAGCTCGAGGTGAAGACGCTGGCCTGAGTCGCCCCCGTCGTGACGAGGCGTTCACCGGACGTTCACGGCGGTCGGCTGAAATCGCGCCGTGCGTCGTCTGCCTTTGCTGACCCTGGTCGCGCTCGCCGCCGCGCTCGTCGCGGGCTCCCGCGTGGTCCTCGACCGGCAGGCGGCCGTCGCGCGCCGGCGCATCGGGAAGCCGCTGGGGGAGCAGTCGCTCGACGCCGACCGTGTCTGGCGCCCGGGGCTCGAGGGCGAGCCGCTCGACCTCCTGCTGCTGGGCGACTCCCTCGCTGCCGGCCTGGGAGCGGCACGGCGGAAGGAGACCCTCGGGGCACGGCTCGCGAAGGCAACGGCACGCCGACTCGGGCGTCCCGTGCGGCTGCGCACCGCCGCGGTCGTGGGGGCGGAGTCGCGGGATCTCGACGGGCAGCTCTCCCGCCTCCCCGCGGACTATCGCCCTGACGTCGCCGTGATCGTGGTCGGTGGCAATGACGTCACCCACCGCCTCCCGGCAGCGGAGTCGGCCCGCCACCTGCGCGCGGCCATCGTCCGGCTGCACGCTCGCGGTGCCCGCGTCGTCGTCGGCACCTGCCCCGACCTCGGCGCCCTGCGCGCGGTGCCGCAGCCGCTGCGCCGCATCGCCTCCGGTCTGTCCCGACGGCTGGCGGAGGCGCAGGCGGAGGCCGCGCACCGGGAAGGAGCGGAGACGGTGGACCTGCGGCGGGCTGTCGGCCCGATGTTCTTCGACGAGCCGGAGGAGATGTTCAGCCTCGACCGCTTCCACCCGAGCGCCCTCGGCTACCGCCGCACCGCGGAGGCGCTGCTGCCGGCCGTCGAGCGGGCCGCCCTGGTCGCGCTCAGCTCTCGGCACTCTCCGGTGCCGCGCTGAACGAGGCCGCCCACTCCGCGACCCGTCGTGCGCTCTCCTCGTCGGAGAGGTCCTCCACGCGGGTCATGATCGACCAGCGGACGCCGAACGGGTCGCGGATGCTGGCGTAGCGGTCGCCGGAGACGAACAGGGACGGCGCCTCGCGGACGGTCGCCCCCGCCGCGACGGCGCGTGCGACCACGGCGTCCACATCCCGGACATACAGGCCCATCGAGTAGCAGTCGTCGTCGCCGGAAGGCGCGGGCACGAGGTGGTACTCGGGGCTCGGCTCGCCGAGCTGGAGCCGTCCGAGCCCGAAGTCGAGGTCGGCGTGCGCGACGACACCGCCGAACTCCGTCACGTCGACCACGCGGGCGCCGAAGACGTCCCGGTAGAACTCGACGGCGCGGGCGGCGTCGGGGATCGCGAGGAAGGGGGTGAGCGAGGTCGCGCTGTGCGGGCGGCCGTCGGTGGTGTGTGCGCCGGTCACACCGGCCGGAGGTGTCTGTGCGGTCATGCGGCCACGGTAGGCGGGCGAGGGTACCCGCCGCTTGAAGATCCGCGACACGTCGCCGACGCCGTGTCGGTGGCGCGTTCTACGCTGGGCCCATGGTGGACCGGACGCGCGGAGTGCTCTATCCCGCACAGCTGCCCTCGTTCCATCGGCTGCCCCCGCCCCCACACGCCGCCGCGCTCGTCTCCTGGTTCTGGATCCCGGAGTGGAGCCTCCCGGACGGCGAGGTGTCCCGGCAGGAGATCGTCTCGTATCCGGCCGTCAACCTCGTCGTCGCCCCGGAGGGCGTGTCGATCTCGGGCGCCACGACCCGCGCGTCGACCAGGGAGCTGCGGGGGTCGGGGTGGGCTGTGGGCGCTCTGCTCCGCCCCGCCGCGGTCCCTGCTCTCACCGACGACCCTCCGGCCCTGATCGACGCGGAGCACTCCTTCGACGCCCCCGAGCTGCATGCGGCGGTGACGACGGCGATGCGGACCGCGCCCGAACGCCGGGAGCGCGCCGTCGCGGTCTTCTCCGCGTGGCTGTCGCAGCGCGTGGGCCCGGTCGGCGCGGCGGGGCGGCAGGCCAACGCGATGCTCGACGTGCTGCTGGGGGAGGGGGCGGCGCTGACGCCGGAGGAAGCGGCGACCCGACTCGCGCTCTCGGTGCGCACGCTGCAGCGGCTCACGCACCGCACCGTCGGGCTCTCGCCGGGCGCGATCATCCGCCGCCGTCGGCTGCAGGAGGCGGCGCAGCGTCTCCGCGAGGAGCCGGAGACGGACCTGACGGCGCTCGCCGCCGCGCTGGGGTACGCCGACCACGCCCATCTCACGCGCGACTTCGCGACCGTCCTCGGCCTGCCGCCGCGGGACTATCGCGCCAGGCTCTCCGGCTGAGGCGATCAGCCGTGTCGCTGCTGCTGCCGCCGTACCCGCAGCGCCCGTCCGGCGACCCCGAGCAGCACGACGCCCATGCCGACGAGCGAGGCGAGGGCGGGAAGCGTGCTCACGAGCACGAGGCAGCCGAGGGCTCCACCCACCTGCAGTGCCCGGGGGTATCGTCGGGCCGCGCCGTGCTGGCGGAACGCGGCGGCGTTCGCGATGAGGTAGTACAGCAGCACGCCGAAGGAGGAGAACCCGATCACCTCGCGGAGATCCCCGACGAGCACGAGTGCGATCACGATGACCGCGAGGATGATCTCGGCGCGGCGCGGCACCTGATGGCGCTCGTCGATGCGGGCGAGGAACCGGGGGAGGTCCCCCTCTCGCGCCATGGCGAGCGTCGTGCGGCCGATGCCGGTGAGCAGGGCGAGCAGAGCGCCGAGGGAGGCGGCGGCCGCGGCGATCCGCACCACGGGGGCGAACACCGGCCAGCCGGCCGCGGTGAGGACATCGGCCAGGGGCGCGGCGGCTCCCCGCGCGTCGCCACCGAGGACGAGGAGCACCACGACGCCGACGAGCGCGTAGACGACGACGGCGCCGCCGAGAGCGAGCACGATGGCGCGGGGGATCGTGCGCGCGGGGTCGACGACCTCCTCGCCCATGGTGGCGATCCGGGCGTAACCGGCGAAGGCGAAGAACAGCAGTCCGGCGCCCTGGAGCACGCCGTACACGGTCGTGTCGGGGAGCGGCGCGGGAGTGGCGGTCGGCGCGGCGCCGAGGCCGACCGCCACCACGACCGAGAGCCCGAGCAGCGAGCAGGCCACGAGGATGCGGGTCGCCAGCGCGGTCCGCGTCACGCCCAGGCAGTTCACGACCGCGAGGGCGGCGACGGCGATCACGGCGATCAGGGTCTGCCACCCCGCCGGAGCGGCGTAGGCGGCGAAGGTCATGGCCATGGCGGCGCAGCTCGCGATCTTCCCGATCACGAAGCTCCAGCCGGCGACGAAGCCCCACCACGGTCCGATCTCCGCGCGCGCATAGGCGTACGTGCCTCCTGCCACGGGGTGCACGGCCGCGAGCTGCGCGGACGCGGTGGCGTTGGCGTAGGCGACAGCGGCGGCGATCGCGAGGGCGAGGAGGATCCCGCTGCCGGCGACCTCGATGGCCGGTCCCCAGACCGCGAACACGCCGGCACCGATCATCGATCCGAGGCCGATGGCGACGGCGTCCGGCAGCGTCAGGCGGCGGGCGAGGGGCACCCGGTCATCGTCCCACGCCGGGGTGAACGGCCGGTGACGCGTCAGCCGCGGGACGCGGTGACGCGCTTCTTCTCGCGGATGTAGACCTCGCGGCGCACCGTCGCCACGACGTCTCCGTCGCGATCGGTGATGACCGTCTCGAACCACTCGAGCACCTTCGCGCCGCCGTGGGCGCGCTGCCGGAGCTCCTCCGCCTTCTCCCGCGTCACCTCGAACTCCGCGGTCAGCACCCCGCGCCCCGGCTTGAGGAACTCGATCTCGCCTCGGGTGTCCCACACGACGTAGTCCCGCCCGAGCTGATGCATGACGAGCATGAAGAAGTACGGGTCGGTCATCGCCGACATCGACCCGCCGAACGCGGTCTTGACGTAGTTGCGGGTGAGGAGGTTCACGTGCAGCTCCACGGTCGCCTGGGTCCAGTCGTCGCTGAACCGGCGGACGCGGATGCCGCTGCAGAGGTTGGGGATCCAGAGGCTCATGCCGAGGGCGAGGCGGCGGGGCGTGATGCGCATGAGGTCAGTGTGGAGGATGCGCCGAGTCCCCGCGAAGACGTCTGGAGGGTTGGCACAGTTGTTCTAGTTCGCATAGAATAACTAGCGAAGGGAGGCATCATGCTCATCCGCGTCGATGTCGACAGCCCGCTCGCGCTCTACGACCAGGTCGCCGCCTCGGTGCGCGCCGACATCCTCTCCGGTGCCCTCGCGCCCGGCGATCGTCTGCCGGCCGCCCGCGACGTGGCCGCCGCGCTCGACATCAATCAGCACACCGTCCTGCACGCCTACCAGCGCCTCCGCGACGAGGGCCTGGTCGACCTCCGGCGGGGGAGGGGCGCCGTGATCGCCGCCTCCGCCGCGCCGCTCGCCGAACTCTCGCACGAGATCGATGGGCTGATCCGGCGGGCGGCGGCCCTGGGCGTCTCCGCCGAGACCCTCGCCGGCATCGTCCGCACGCACCGCGCAGAAGCCGAACCTCCCACCCCCGCCGCGAGCCCCCAGGAGGCCTCCCATGACGACGCCTGACCCCACCCGCACCCCTCCGGCCACCCTGCGCCGCGCACGACGGGCCTTCGTCCTCGTGGCGCTCGTCCTCCCGGTGCTCATCGTCGCGATCTCCGCTCTCGTGCTCACGGCCTGGCTCCCGTCGTTCCCCGCCGACGTCGCGATCCACTGGGGCGTCGACGGCGCGGACGGGTTCGGCCCGGCCGCCACCTACCTCTGGGTGCTCCTCGGCGTCGGTCTCGGCATCCCGGTGCTCCTGACCGTCACGACGCTGGTCGCCGTCGGGGCGCACTGGGGCGCGACCGCCCGTCTCCTCGGAGCGACCGCGGCCGGCATGTCGGCGTTCGCGGGCGTGATCTGCTTGGGCTCCCTCGCGATCCAGCGCGACCTCCCTCCCTCCGGTGAGGTCCCGGGCATCGCGGGAGTGATGGCACTGGCCTTCGCGGCTCTCCTCGGCGTGGGCGCGATGGCGTGGTTCGTGCAGCCGCGCGTGCAGTCGGTGCCCGGCGCCGCTCTCGAGCCCCGCCACGACGTGCGGGTCGGCGACGGCGAGCGGGTCGTCTGGGTGGGCACCACGACCATGCCCACCGGTGCCCTCGTCTTCCTCCTGCTCGTGCTGCTCGGGCTCGTGGCGCTCGCCGTGACGATGCTCGTCATGGGCACCCCGCTGGCCTGGGTCTCGGGTCTGGTCGCCCTCGTCGTCGGGTTCGCGCTGGCGGCGACCGCCTCGTTCCGGGTGCGCGTCACGCCGGACGGCATCGACGCGCGTGCCGTGATCGGGTGGCCTCGAAAGACCATCCCGGTGGCGGAGATCGCGTCGGCCAGGGCCGTGCGCATCTCGCCCTTCGGCGAGTTCGGCGGCTGGGGGTGGCGTCTCGCTCCGGACGGCCGCAGCGGGATCGTGATGCGCCAGGGTCCGGCGATCGAGGTGCATCGCCGCGACCACGGACCGTTCGTCATCACGATCGACGGGGCGGAGGAGGCGGCGGCGCTCCTGCAGGCGTACGTGGACCGATCCGCGGGGCCTGCGCCCTCCGGAGGAACGGAGAGGACGGCACGATGAGCGCTCTGACGCCGACCCGCGTGCCCTGGCGCGCGGTCCTCATCTTCACCCTCACGGCCTGCGGGCTCGCGGCTCTCGTCTGCCTGCCCCTCTGGCTCGGCGACGGCCTCGCCGAACCCTTCGCGGGAGCGCTCCTCCCTGTGATGATGTTCACGCCCGCGGCCGCGGTGCTCGTCGTCACGCTCACCACGGGCGTACCGGAGAAGGGCAGTCGGGCGCGCTTCCTCGGGATGTGGCCGCTGCGGCCCGCGAAGCGCGTCGTCGGGCTGCTGGTCGCGGCCTGGCTCGTGCCGCCGCTGCTCGTCGCCCTCGGCGTCCTCCTCGCGGCCGCATTCGGGTGGGTGCGGCTCGACCTCACCTTCTCGACCTTCGCGGATCAGCTCGCCCAGGCTCTTCCCCCGGGGACACCGGTGCCGCCGGTCGGCGTGGTCGTGTTCGCGCAGCTCGCCGCGATCCCGGTCGGGGCGCTGGTGAACAGCGTGCTCGCCTTCGGTGAGGAGCTCGGCTGGCGCGGCTGGCTGCTCCCGGCGCTGCGTCCGCTCGGCACCTGGCCGGCGCTCCTGCTCAGCGGGGCGATCTGGGGACTGTGGCACAGCCCCGTCATCCTCCTCGGTTACAACTTCGGCCGGACGGACGTCACCGGCGTGCTGTTCATGATCGGCGGCTGCGTGGCGTGGGGGGTGCTGTTCGGCTGGCTGCGGCTGCGCTCCGGCTCGCTGTGGCCGGCGGTCGTCGCGCACGGGGCCTTGAACGCCGCCGCGGGCCTGGTCGTGATCGTCGCCGCCGAGCAGCCCGACCTCGCCCTCGCCGGACCGCTCGGTGTCGCGGGCTGGATCGTCGCTGCCGTCGTGGCCCTCGTCCTCGTGCTCACGGGGCAGTTCCGCCGACAGCCGGAGCTCGCCTCACCGCCCACCCCGCCGACGCTTGACGGCCGGCCGGCGCCGGGGGTTGGCTGAGCACATGGAATCCACTCCCGCCGCCTGGGCCCGCGCCGACACCTTCCTCGCCGACATGCTCGTGGGTCCGGACCCGGCCCTGGCGTCGGCGTTGGAGGCGCAGCGCGCGGCGGGGCTGCCCGAGATCGAGGTCGCCCCGGTCGCGGGGAAGCTGCTGAATCTCCTCGTGCGGATGAGCGGCGCGCGCCGCGTGCTGGAGATCGGCACCCTCGGCGGCTACTCGACGATCTGGATGGCCCGCGCGGTCGGACCGGCGGGACAGGTCGTGACGATCGAGGCGGAGGCGGACAACGCCGCCGTCGCCCGGGCCAGCATCGACGCGGCAGGAGTGGGGGACCGCGTCGACATCCGGATCGGTCGGGGAGCCGACGTGCTGCCGACACTCGCCGGCGCCTTCGACCTCGTCTTCATCGACGCCGACAAGGAGTCCAACACCGTGTACCTAGACTGGGCCGCGAAGCTCGGTCACCCGGGCACCGTTGTCGTGCTCGACAACATCGGCCGCGACGGCGAGATCGTCCGCGACGACTCGACGGACCCCAAGGTGAACGGCACGCGCGCGGGGCTGCGGATGCTCGGGGAGGACCCGCGCTTCGACGCCACGGCGCTGCAGACGGTCGGGATCAAGGGATGGGACGGCATCGCGCTCGCCCTCGTCGTCTGACGCGGGCGGATCCCCCCGGCTCGTCTCCGGGTGCGGTCCGACGCCGGGGATAGACTGGGCGCGGATCGACGACGCTCCACACACCCTTCCATCCTGAGCAAGGAGCACATCAGTGGCACTGATCGAGGCTGTAGGCGCACGCGAGATTCTCGACTCGCGCGGAAACCCGACCGTCGAGGTGGAGGTGCTCCTCGACGACGGCATCGTGCAGCGCGCCGCCGTCCCCTCCGGTGCCTCGACCGGCGCCTTCGAAGCGTACGAGCTGCGGGACGGCGACAAGAGCCGCTACGGCGGCAAGGGCGTGCTCAAGGCCGTCGAGGCGGTCATCGACGAGCTCGGCCCGGCCATCGAGGGCGTGGAGGCGAGCGAGCAGCGCATCGTCGACGAGATCCTCATCGAGGTCGACGGCACGGACAACAAGAAGCGTGTCGGCGCCAACGCCATCCTCGGCGTGAGCCTCGCGGTCGCGAAGGCCGCCGCGGACTCCGCCGACCTGCCGCTGTTCCGCTACCTCGGCGGTCCGAACGCGCACGTGCTGCCCGTGCCCCTGTTCAACGTCATCAACGGCGGAGAGCACGCCGACAATGGCATCGACATGCAGGAGTTCTTCCTCGCCCCGATCGGCGCGGAGACCTACTCCGAGTCGCTGCGCTGGGGCGTGGAGACCTACCACGTGCTGCGCGCGGAGCTGAAGGCCGCCGGCTACGCGACAGGTCTCGGCGACGAGGGCGGCTTCGCCCCCGACCTGCCCAGCAACCGCGAGGGCCTCGACTTCCTGGTCAAGGCGATCGAGAAGGCCGGCTTCACGCCCGGCACCGACATCGCCCTGGGCCTCGACGTCGCCGCGACCGAGTTCTTCAACGACGGCGTCTACCGTCTCGACAACAAGGACTGGGACGCCGAGGCGCTCACCGAGTACTACGTCGGGCTCGTCAACGACTTCCCGATCGTCACGATCGAGGACGCGCTCGCCGAGGACGACTGGGACAACTGGAAGCACCTCACCGAGGCCCTGGGCTCGAAGGTGCAGCTGGTCGGTGACGACCTGTTCGTCACCAACCCGCAGCGTCTCGCCGACGGCATCACGCGCGGCGTCGCCAACTCGCTGCTCGTGAAGGTCAACCAGATCGGCACGCTCACCGAGACGTTCGACGCCGTCAGCCTCGCGCAGCGCTCCGGCTACACGGCGATGCTCTCGCACCGTTCGGGTGAGACCGAGGACACGACGATCGCCGACCTCGTGGTCGCCACGAACGCCGGCCAGATCAAGGCGGGTGCCCCGGCGCGCAGCGAGCGCGTCGCGAAGTACAACCAGCTGCTGCGCATCGAGGAGGAGCTGGGCGACGCGGCGGTCTTCGCCGGCCGTTCCGCCTTCCCGCGCTACCAGGGCTGAGCGCCCGCGACAGCGACCACGCCGCATCCGCGGCACGACCGCGCCGCCCGGATGGCGGCTGACACGAAGGAGGAGCCGTGGCACGACGACCGGCTCCTCCTTCGCCGTCGATCGGAGCGGCGACGCCTCGCTCGACGTCCTCGTCGCGACAGCCGCGGAGCGGCGCCCCCGCCGCACCCCGCGTGGACGTGCGCGAGTGGGCCTCGGGCATGCGGCTCTCGGCCTTCTCCGTGATCATGCTCTCCCTCGTGGTGCTGGGAGCCTGGGTGCTGGTGCCCACGCTGGGCACCTTCATCGATCAGCGGCAGAAGATCGCGGCGCTGGAGCAGTCCGTGCAGGTGAGCGAGGACGAGATCGCCGCGCTGACCGCGGAGCGCGAGCGCTGGGACGACCCCGCGTACATCACGACCCAGGCCCGTGAGCGCCTGTACTACGTCAAGCCGGGCGAGGTCGTGTACCTCATCGACAACGACCTCGATCCCTCCACCCTCCCGCGCGAGCAGGAGCCGGTGAGCGACACCCTCGAAGAGAAGCCCGCCGACTGGATGCCGCAGCTGCTGCGCACCCTCGTCTCCGCGGGACTGAGCGACACCGCCGTCCCCGCAGGCTGAACCCGGGCTCCGAGCATCCTCCCGGACGGCTCCCCTACGCTGGTGGGGTGACCACCCCGCCGTTCCCCGCGCCCACCTCCGCCGAGCTTGCCGTCGTCTCGACCCAGCTCGGACGCCCCGCCCGCGGTGTCGTCGGCATCGCGGCCCGCTGTCGGTGCGGGAACCCCACGGTGGTGGCCACCACCCCGCGCCTGCCCGACGGCACGCCGTTCCCCACGTTCTACTACCTCACGCATCCGGCGGCGACCGCCGCGATGTCGACGCTCGAGGCGAACCAGGTCATGCCCGAGCTCGCGGCGCTGCTCGCGGAGGACGAGACCGTGGCCGCAGCCTACCGGTCCGCCCACGAGGCGTACCTCGCCGACCGTGCGCAGTTCGGCGAGGTGCCCGAGATCGACGGGATCTCCGCCGGAGGCATGCCCACCCGGGTGAAGTGCCTGCACGCCCTCGCCGGACACGCCCTGGCGGCGGGAGCCGGTGTGAACCCGATCGGCGATGCCGCGCTGGCCCGCAGCTCGTGGTCTCCCGAGGTCTGCCGCTGCGAAGAGCCCGGCGCCGCCCTCCGCGACGATCCGGCACGTTCGGCATGACGCGGCGGCGGATGCTGCGCGGCGCCGTCGCCCTCGTGGCGGTGGCGGCATCCGTCCTGCTCCTCGGTTCCACGGCGACGCCGACGCCGACGCCACCTCCGGTCGCCGACGACCCTGCCGATCCGGTGCGGGCGGCCGAGTACTGGCTGGACGGTGCCCGCATCCGCGACGCCTGGCAGACGACCCGCGGGGAGGGCGTCACCATCGCCGTCATCGACACGGGCATCGGCAAGGTGCCGCAGGTCTTCGACGACGCCGTCGTCGGGGGAACGGACGTGTCCGGAGCCGGGACGCCGGACGGCCGCACGCCGCTCGGTGCCGTCGACGGCAACCACGGCTCGTGGGTGGCGTCGCTCGCGGCGGGCCGCGGCAAAGCGGACGGCACCGGCATGATCGGGGTCGCGCCCGAGGCGGAGCTCCTCTCGATCTCCGTGGGGTTCGGCGCCGCCGCGGCGGTGCCGTTCACCGAGCAGGTGGCCACCGGCATCCGCTGGGCCGTCGACCACGGCGCCGACATCATCAACCTCTCGTTCACGACGAACACGCTCGACTGGGATCAGAGCTGGGACGACGCCTTCCTCTACGCGTTCGAGCACGACGTCGTGGTCGTCGTCGCGGCCGGCAACCGGGGGAGCGGCACGAACATCATCGGCGCGCCCGCCACGATCCCCGGCGTGCTCACGGTCGGCGGCGTCGACCAGACCGGCACCGCGAGCATCGAGGCCTCGACGCAGGGCATCACCATCGGCATCTCGGCGCCGAGCGAGGGCCTGCTGGGGGTGTCGGCGGACGGCGAGGTCGTCTCCTGGAGCGGGACCAGCGGCGCGGCTCCGATCGTCGCCGGCGTCGCGGCGCTCATCCGCTCCGCGCACCCCGACATCTCAGCGAACGACGTCATCAACCGCATCATCAAGACGGCGATGCCGGTGGCGGATGCGAAGAAGCCGCGCGATCCGCTTTACGGCTTCGGCCTGGTGGACGCGGAGGCGGCGATCTCGGCGAACCTGCCGTCCGTGAGCGAGAACCCCATGGGCGATCTCGCGGAGTGGGTGCGGCTGTATCGCCGTGCCGACAGCGCGCCCACGCCCGAGCCGTCGCTCGCCCCCGTCGAGGTGCCGCCGCTGCCGGACGCGGATGCCCCCACCGACCCCGGTTCACCGCTGCTTCCCAGCGCCGACTCCCTGCGCTACGGTACCCTGCCGCTCATCGCCCTCACTGTCCCTGGTATCCTGGTAGCGCTTGGCGTCACCGCAGCTGCCCGGCGCATCCGATCGGCGCGCGTTCCCGTACGCCACAATCCCGACTCCGAGGAGTAGTTCTTCTGTGCCTCAGAACAGCACTGTGCCCAAGATCCTGATCGTCGGCGGAGGGTACGCAGGTTTCTACACCGCGTGGAAGCTCGAGAAGCATCTGCGCAAGGGCGAGGCCGACGTGACCATGGTCGACCCGCTGCCGTACATGACGTACCAGCCGTTCCTCCCGGAGGTCGCCGCCGGATCGATCGAGGCCCGGCACTCCGTCGTCGCGCACCGCCGTCACCTGAAGCGCACGCACGTGCTCACCGCCAAGGTGACGAACATCAACCACGCGCAGAAGGTCGCCACCATCACGCCGCCCGTCGGTGAGCCGTACGAGTTCGCGTACGACCAGATCGTCGTCACCGCGGGCGCCGTCTCGCGCACGTTCCCGATCCCCGGCATCGCCGACAACGCGATCGGGCTCAAGACGATCGAAGAGGCCGTTGCCATCCGTGACAAGGTCATGTCGAACTTCGACAAGGCCGCGTCCCTCCCCGCCGGTCCCGAGCGCGACCGCCTGCTGACCGTCGTCGTCGTGGGCGGCGGCTTCGCCGGCATCGAGGTCTTCGCGGAGCTCCGCTCCCTCGCGTCCTCGCTGGTGAGCAAGTACCCGCAGCTGTCCTTCGAGGACACGCACTTCCACCTCATCGAGGCCATGGGGCGGATCATGCCCGAGGTCTCGCTGAAGACGAGCGAGTGGGTGCTGAAGGACCTCGCCAAGCGCGGGGCCAACGTCCACCTCGACACGCAGGTCACGGGTGCCATCGACGGCAACGTCGAGCTCTCCACCGGCGAGGTCATCCCGACGGACGTCATCGTGTGGACCGCCGGTGTCATGGCCAACCCGACCGTCGTTCGCGGCGGTGATCTGCCGGTGGAGGAGCGCGGTCGCATCCAGACCCGCGCCGACCTCCGCGTCGGCACGCCCGAGGCGTTCGTCGAGGGTGCCTGGGCCGCGGGTGACGTCTCGGCCGTTCCCGACCTCTCGGGCGGCGGCGTCGGCGGCTTCTGCGTCCCGAACGCACAGCACGCCGTGCGTCAGGCGAAGCTCCTGGCCAAGAACGTCGTCGCCGTGCTCCGCGGCGAGGACCCCAAGGAGTACTTCCACAAGAACCTGGGTGCGGTCGCCGGCCTCGGCCTGTACAACGGCGTCTTCCAGTCGGGCAAGATCGCGCTGAAGGGCTTCATCGCCTGGCTCGCGCACCGCGGCTACCACGGTCTGGCCATGCCGACCTGGGAGCGCAAGTGGCGCGTGCTCTGGGGCTGGTGGAACAACCTGTGGCTGGGCCGCGACCTCGTGAACCTGCAGACGGTGCAGAACCCTCGCTACGTCTTCGAGGAGTTCGCCGCCCGCCCGCGTCCCGCGGCACCCGCCGACGCCACCCCGGCAGCCAAGGCGCCGGTCGCTGAGAAGCCGGCCGCTGCGCCCGCGGCGGAGACGCCGTCCGAGATCAAGAAGCCGGCCGCCAAGCGGCCCGCAGCGAAGAAGGCTCCGGCCTCCTCCGCGAAGGACTCCGCGGAGACCGCTGCGGCGAAGTGACCGTCCGGTTCTGAGGAGAAGGCCCTGAGCGCGTGAGCGCCGGGGCCTTCTTCCGTTGACCGGGGACGGGAGTTGGTCACGTAACATCTCACATTGTACGCTCGCAGGGGTGCTCGGGAGGGGTGTGTGCGAGGCACCCCCGATGCGGGGAGGAGGTCCGGTGAGCGCGCACGGGGGAGAATCGCCGACCGTCAGTGTGTCGATCCGGACGGGGCCGGGCGAGGACGCGCATGCCGCACAGCTCGCGGCACGGCTCGACGGCGCTCCCGTCCGCATCTGCCCGACGGGCGCCGCGGCATGGCGGCCCTGGACGCGACGAGCCACGCATCATCTCGTCCTCGACGCTGCGGTGCGCCCGCACCCTCACCTCCTCGCCCAGGTGCAGGAAGCCGTCGCCGCGCAGCCCCGGGCGGTCCTGAGGCTCTTCACCCGCAGTGACGGCTACGCCTCGCATGCGTCCCGGGTGGCGGCGTTCTCCGGGTGCTCGTGGTTCGTGCCACCGGGGCCCGTTCCGTCGTCCGTCGCCGTCGTGCTGCCGGTTCCCGAGGCGGCGGAGTTCGCACGTTCCGTCCCTGGTGGCGATCTCGACCCCGTCGGGCTGCTGCTGCAGCGGTTCGCGGCGGGACAGGGCCTCCGCCTGCTCGCGAGCACGGCCGATCTCGTCCAGCTCGAAGGGCCGGGGGCGCACGCTCCGGCCACCGCCTTCCTGTCTGCGGCGAGGGCGCCGGCGGACTGGTGGCGGCGGCCGTCGCTCGTGTCGCCGTCGTCGATCCCGGTGGTCCATCTCCGGGACGGCGAGCCGCTGTCGTTCGAGTCCGTGCCTGGCGCGCCGGATGGTTGGCGCCTCCGCGCACGCCGGGAGGTGCCGACGCCGCACGCCCGACGGCTCGCACGAGTGATGCAGGAGCGCCTTCTCGGCACGGAGGTGGCCCGCAGCCATCTCCGCGCAGCGGCCGTGCTCCTCGGCGTGGCGGGAGTGCTGCGCGACCAGCTCCTCCTCGCCGCGGGGCAGGGCCGTCCGTCCGATGAGTTCGGCACGGCGGTGGCGCGGGAGGCGGCGGCGACCCTCGCCCTCGGGCCGCTGGCGGAGGCGGTCCCGGCTGCGAGTCGACCGGATGGTGCCGCAGAGCTCCGCGACGCCTTCCGAGTGCTGTACGACGAGATGACCGCCATCCTGGGCACGGCGCCTCCCGGACCGGCGCGTGGAGCCGATCCATAGGCCGCCTCGCTAGCGTGTCGACCGCAAGGGGAGTACTCCCGTCTGCAGCGACGTCGTCATGACGGGCATGTCATCGTGCCCCGGCCCGCTGGCCCGCGAGGGTGGAGGAGACCTTGGCACCCGAATCGCGGGCTGCCCGGAACCTTGCGTCGACAGACGTCGCGGAGACGGCGGTCCGTCCCACGAAGGGACCCCCATGTCGAAGCTCTCCCGCCTGATCCGCCTCGCCACCGACGCCATCGACGCGAAGGGGGGTAGCCCCGGCGCGCGCCGCGGCGAGGGCGCGCGTGCCTCCACCGACTGGAGCGGGATGATCCGCGGGGCGGTCGACGCCGTGCGCGGCACCGATCCTCAGGCGCAGCGCCCGACCACGCCTCCTCCCGCGTCCCCGGCGCCCGCCCGTCCCGCCGGACGAGCATCCGCCGCAGGGGCGTACGCCCCGCCGCCCGCCCCCGCGGCCGGGGGTGCGTCGGACGTCTCCGCGGCGGACCGCGCGGCCATCGCCCGGTACGACTACCTCCTGCAGACAGCGGATCCGCATCGGATCGAGCAGATCCATCGCGAGGCCTTCGCGCGCCTCACGCCGTCGCAGCGCGCGCACGTCGACGCCCGCATGCGGGCGGAGCTCCCGGCGGAGGAGCGACCGCGCTCGTCGTCTGCGGACGACCTGGCCCGCGCGGCCGGGCGGGCCGAGGCGGTGCAGCCGGGCCGCCTCCGCGGACTCCTCTCCCGCACCCGTGGCGGCGGGGCCGCGGTCGCCGCGGGCGGCGCGGCGGTCGGTCTCCTCGGCGTGGTGGCCGGCGGAGCCGTCGTGAGCGCCGTGGCCGCACCGCTCCTGGAACAGGCGGCGGGGCTCGGGGTGGACTTCGACGCGCTGGCGCAGGGCATCGACCTGGATGCGCTCGCCTCCGGCGTCGACATCGATGCGCTGGCCGGCGGCGCCGACGAGATGCTCGGCTCGGCCGGCGAGGTCGTCTCGGGGCTCGGCGAGACGGCGACCGGCTGGGGGGAGCGGCTCGGCGATCTCGGTATCCCCGGGATCGGCGACATCCTCGGCCGCTGACGGTGCCCCCGCTGGGACTCGAACCCAGACTGAGGCGATTTTAAGTCGCCTGCCTCTGCCATTGGGCTACGGGGGCTGCGCCGCCAGCCTATCGTCGGCGGGGTCGTGACCCGGCGGGGCTCAGGCCGTAGGGTGGGGGAGTGCTCGACCTCACCGACGAACTGAGCCCCGTCCCGGGTGGCCCCGCGGTCGCCCCCGAATGGGAGGACCCGGGCCGCTACTGGCCGCGCCTGTCGGCCGCGACCGGGCATCTTCCGGCGCCCGTGGCGGTCATCGATCGCGAAGCGCTGCGCTACAACGCTATGGACCTGCTCGTCCGTGCCGGCGGTCTGCCGATCCGCGTGGCGTCGAAGTCGGTGCGGGTGCGTGCGGTCCTGGATGCCGTGCTGCGCCTCCCGGGTTTCCGCGGGATCCTCGCGTTCACGCTCGAGGAGGCGCTCTGGCTCGCGGAGACCCACGACGACATCGTCCTCGGCTACCCGACCGTGGACCGGGCGGGCATCGAACGGCTGTGCGCCGACGAGCAGGCGGCGCAGCGCATCACGCTCATGATCGACGACCCCGTGCACCTGGACCTCGTCGACAGCGTGGTGGCCCCTTCCGCGCGCCCCGAGCTCCGCGTGGCCATCGACGTCGACGCGTCCTGGCGATCCGCGCTGCTCGGTCACATCGGCGTCCGCCGCTCGGCCCTCTTCTCCGCCGGGGAGGTCGCCGCGTTCGCGCGGACGGTCGTCGCACGCCCCGGCTTCCGCCTCGTGGGGCTGCAGATGTACGACGCCCAGATCGCGGGACAGGGCGATGCCGGCCCCGATGGGCCGCTGATCCGTCGCGTCCAGGCCCGCTCGCGCGAGGAGCTACGGGAGCGAAGGGCGGCGATCGTCGCCGCGGTCGGCGCCGTGACGCCGCTCGAGTTCCTCAACGGCGGGGGCACCGGCTCCCTGGAGTTCAGCGGCAGCGACGAGTCGCTCACCGAGGCCAGCGCGGGCAGCGGTCTGCTCGGCGGACACCTGTTCGACGGGTACCGGTCCTTCCATCCGGCGCCGGCCGCGGCCTTCGCCTTCGACGTCGTGCGCCGTCCCGCTGCCGACATCGCCACGGTGCTGGGCGGCGGCTGGATCGCCTCGGGTCCGGCGCTGGCCTCGCGACAGCCGCGCCCGGTGTGGCCGGCGAACCTCCGCACGCTTCCGCGAGAGGCTGCCGGCGAGGTGCAGACGCCGCTGCAGGGGCCGACAGCGGCGACGCTCGGCGTCGGCGATCGTGTCTGGTTCCGTCACGCCAAGAGCGGCGAGCCGGCCGAGCGCATCGCCGCGTACCAGCTCGTGTCCGGCGACGAGGTCGTGGATGAGCTGCCGACGTACCGCGGCGAGGGGAAGGCGTTCCTGTGACGAGAATCGGCGGCACCTGGCAGAACTGGGGCCGGTCGGCGTCGGTGCGCCCCGTGCGGGTCGAGCGCCCGCGCAGCCCCGAGGGCGTGCAGCGTGCTGTGCGAGCAGCGGTGCGACAGGGGCTCACGGTCAAAGCAGTCGGCGCCGGTCACAGCTTCACCGGGATCGCCATCGCCCCCGGTGTGCTCCTGGAACTGGACGACCTGCAGGGACTCGTGTCCGCGGACGTCGCGAGCGGACGGGTCACGCTCCTCGCCGGTACCCGGCTGCACCGCATCCCCGGGCTGCTCGCCCGCTACGGTCTCGCGATGGAGAACCTCGGCGACATCGACCGCCAGTCCATCGCCGGCGCGATCTCCACGGGCACGCACGGAACCGGCGCCGGTTTCGGTGGACTCGCCACCCAGGTCGTCGGGGTGACCCTCATCACCGCCGACGGGGAGTTCCTCCGCATCGACGAGGGGCACAGTCCGGAGCTCCTGCCCGCGGTCGCTCTGGGGCTGGGCGCGCTCGGCATCATCGTCGAGGTCACCCTGCAGTGCGTGCCCACGTTCGTGATGCATGCGGTCGACGAGCCGCTGCCGCTGGAAGAGGTGCTCGGCACGATCGACGAACGCGTCGCCGCCGCCGACCATTTCGAGTTCTACTGGTTCCCGCATACCGACGTCGCGCTCACCAAGCGGCAGTCGCGTCTGCCGGAATCGACGCGACGGAGGCCACTCCCGGTCGTGGGCCGGTGGGTGGATGAGACCCTGCTCGCGAACGGCGTCTACCGCGTCGTCTGCGCGGCGGGACAGGCGGTCCCGGCGATCACGCCGCCGTTCAACCGGCTCGCGGTGCGGCTCACCGGTGACCGTGAGTACACCGACCTCTCGAATCGCGTGCTCACCCAGAGCCGGACCGTGCGCTTCCGCGAGATGGAGTACGCGCTGCCGGCGGCCGAGGTGGTGCCCGCATTCCGCGCCCTCCAGGAGCTCATCGCCGAGCGCGGCTGGCGGATCGAGTTCCCCGTGGAGGTCCGCTTCGCTGCCGCCGACGATCGCTGGCTCTCCACCGCGTACGGCCGCCCCAGCGCCTACATCGCGGTGCACCGGTACTGGCGCGCGGACCCGACGGCGTACTTCGGTGCGGTCGAGAAGATCATGCGGGCCCACGGCGGTCGCCCGCACTGGGGCAAGCTGCACACCATGACCAGGGAGACGCTGCGGGAGAGCTACCCCCGCTTCGACGACTTCGTGGCGCTGCGCGACCGCCTCGATCCGGATCGCCGCTTCACGAACCGCTATCTGGAGCGGGTGCTGGGACGCTGATCGGCGGCGCTGGTCCGTCGCATCCCCAGTCCACGTGCAGGCACCGCGTCTAGGATGAGAGAAATACGGGAAAGGGTGGGGCACTGATGGAATGGCTCGTGCCGGTACTGATCGTCGTCGGGGTGATCCTGCTCGTCGGCGTCTATCTCTGGGCGACGTACAACTCGCTGGTGCAGCTGAACGTCCGCGTGGACGAAGCCTGGAGCGGCATCACCGTCCAGCTCAAGCGCCGAGCCGACCTCATCCCGAATCTCATCGAGACGGTCAAGGGCTACGCGTCCCACGAGAAGGCGGTGTTCGAGAACGTCACCCGCGCCCGTGCCGAGACCCTTTCCGCCGGCAGCCCCGGCGAGGCGGGGATCGCCGAGGGGCACCTGCAGCAGGCCCTGCGCAGTCTCTTCGCGGTGGCCGAGGCCTATCCGCAGCTGCAGGCCAGCCAGAACTTCCTCCAGCTGCAGCAGGCCCTCGTCGACACCGAGGACAAGATCCAGGCCGCGCGGCGCTTCTACAACGGCGGCGTCCGCGAGCTCAACACCAAGATCAAGGTGTTCCCCAACAACCTCTTCGCCAAGGGACTCGGCTTCACCGAGCGCGAGTTCTTCGAGGTCGCCGACAGCGGCGCCATCTCGGAGCCGCCGCGCGTGCAGTTCTGATCCTCGCCCTCACCACACGGTGAGGGCGAGTTCGTCTGCGGTGATGTCCACGCCACCGCGCACGCTCCACGCGGTGCTGCGGTAGGTGACGGTGCGCGCGGCGCCGTCCTGGCCGGTGCCGGTCACGGTCGCCTCGAGGATGCCGTCGTCCGCGGTGAACCCGCCGGCGGAGAGCGTCACCACGGGGAACCGCTCGACGCGGAACGCCACGTCGGAGACGTCCCGGAACTCCGTGCCCCACGGGATCCGGATGCCGCAGTTGTCGGGAATCGCGTGGCCGTCGGCGGTGCAGGTCTCCAGGTAGCCGTCGAGCTGCGTCTGCGCGGCCTCCGTCGCCTCCGGGCGGAGCTCGGCGGTCACGCGTGCGGTGGCGTCGTCGCCGGGGAGGACGACGGCCTCGGTCGTGCCGGCCAGCAGCGCCCGCGGCGCGGCCGCGACCGGGTACACGCCAGGGAGCAGCGCGGTGTCTTCGGTCACCGGGAGCACCGCATCGCCGACCTGGACCGCCGTCCCGATCGTCGTCGTGGCGCGGAGGGCACCGAGTCCGGAGCCGTCGACGGTCCAGCGGCCGCTCTCCGGCGTCAGCCGGACGTGCGCCTGGTGCTCCTCCCCGTCGAGTCGGAAGCGCACCGTCGCGGACGCGTCACCGTCTCCCTCTCGCACAGCGGTGACCTCGGCGTCCGCGATGGTCGACGACGCTCCGGCGAACGCGGTGAGGGCGGCGTCGGACACCGCGGTCCCGGTCGCCGCGACCACCTCGGGATCGCCCGACTCCAGCGCCCGGAGATAGGCCAGCGCCGCGTCCTCCGCGGTCGGCGAGCGGAGCACGGACAGCCCCCACCACACCGCGCCGGTCAGGGCCACGGCCACGACGACACCGCCCAGGAGCCACCAGCGACGACGGCTCACGCGACGCCCTCCCGGACGTGGACGTGACGACGCACCGTGTCCGGCGCGGTGGAGGCGAGCGCGGTGTGGACGGCAGCGGTCGCATCGCCCCATCCGGAGACCGACACCTGTTCGAGACCCTGCCACCGCGCGGCGCGGAGGAGCTCCGCCGCGATCGCCTCGGCGTCGCCGGGACGCGCCTGCGGCTCCCACCACGCCGACTGCACCTGCAGCGTGGACGTGGCGCGGTCGGCCTTGAGGTCGACCCGCGCCACGATCCGGTCGCCGACGAGCACGGGCAGCGAGTAGTAGCCGTAGCGGCGCTTCGCCGCCGGCACGTAGATCTCGATGCGGTAGTCGAGCTCGAAAGTCCGCAGCGCCCGTTCCCGGAACCACACCACCGGATCGAACGGGGTCAGCAGGGCGGCGGTCTCGACCCGGCGCGGAAGAACTGCGTCGCGATGCCGCCAGGCGGGGAGGGGCCGGCCTCCCCGCTCCCAGCCGCGGACGGTCACGGGCTGCACTTCGCCGGCGTCGACGAGATCGGCGATCGCCCCGGTCACCGCGGCACGGTCGCGGAGGCGGTAGTAGTCGGCCAGGTCGGCCACCGTCGCGACGCCGCTGGACCGTGCGGCGCGTCGGACGAGCTCGCGGACGGCGTCCTCGCGCGGGATCTCGCGGGACCGGATGCGCTCGGGGATGACCTGCTCGGCGAGGGCGTAGGTGCGCTCGAACCCCCGGCGCCCGCTCACCGCCACGTCTCCCGTACGCCACAGATGCTCGAGGGCGAGCTTGACCTCGTCCCAGTCCCACCAGGTGCCGCGCTCGCGCGGGGCGTCGGCACGGAGGTCGACCGGGCGGAGCGGTCCGCGCGCACGGAGCTCGTCCTGCACCCACTGCACCGTCCGGGCGTTCGTGCGGAGCCAGGAGTCCTCCGCGGACCAGCGCCGCCGGAAGTCGTCCATGCGGAATCGCCACAGGGGCCAGTCCTCGACGGGGATGAAGGTCGCCTCGTGGGCGAGGTACTCCACATAATGCGTCGTGCGCGACAGGAAGAGGCGGTCGAGGAGTGCGGGATCGTAGGCGCCGAGCCGGGAGAACAGCGGGACGTAGTGCGACCGGGCGAACACGTTGACCGAGTCGATCTGCAGCACGCCGAGCCGGTCCATCACCCGGTGCAGATGGCGACCGGAGACGATGGCCGGGCGTGCGCGGGTGAAGCCCTGAGCGGCGAGAGCGATCCGTCGTGCCTGGGCGGGACTGAGGGTGTCGGTCACGCCGCCAGCGTATCCCCGCTCTCCGACATCGTCCTGGCGTTCAGGATGCGTCGAACGGCATGCGGCATGACCGTAGACTGAGGCGATGAGCGAGGACCAGCGACCCCGGCTGCGCGATCTGTTCCGTCCGCGCCCCGTGGTGACCGATCGGACCGTGACCACCGAAGCTGACGAGGCGGTGCCGCTGCCCCTGCGCATCACGGCGAGCTACGCCTGGCGCCTGCTGCTCATCGCGGCGGCCATCGGCGTCTTCATCTGGCTGGTGATGCTGCTCAAGCTCCTCGTCATCCCGCTGATGGTGGGCATCCTCATCACCGCCCTGCTGTGGCCGGCGTTCTCATGGATGCTGCGTCACGGATTCCCGCGCTGGCTCGCGATCGCCGTCTCCCTCATCGGCACGATCGCCATCGTCACCGGGCTGATGTGGCTCGTGGTCTGGCAGGTGCGCGCCCAGCTCCCGGACGTGCAGCAGCGCACCACCGAGGCCTTCGACCAGTTCCAGGTGTGGCTGCACGACGGTCCGCTGAACCTGTCGGACACGCAGATCGCCGACTACCTGCAGCAGGGCCTCGACTTCATCAGCGAGCAGGCGCAGGTCCTCTGGACGGGGGCCCTCGCGATCGGGACGACCGTCGGGCACGTCGCCACCGGCGCGCTGCTGTCGCTGTTCATCCTCATCTGCCTCCTCGCCGACGGCGCCGGCATCTGGCGCTGGACGCTGCGCATCTTCCCCCGGAAGGCCCGCCCCGCCGTGGACGGCGCCGCGCGCAACGGCTGGACGACGATCGTCAACTACGCCAGGACGCAGCTCTTCGTGGCGACGATCGACGCGATCGGCATCGGCCTCGGCGCCTTCCTGCTCCAGGTCCCGCTCGCGCTGCCCGTCGCCGTGCTCGTGTTCCTCGGTTCGTTCATCCCCATCGTCGGTGCAGTGGTGACCGGTGCCGTGGCCGTCTTCCTCGCGCTCGTCTACAACGGGCCGTGGATCGCTCTCTGGATGCTCGTCGTCGTCCTCGCCGTCCAGCAGATCGAGGGCCACATCCTGCAGCCGATCATGATGGGCTCCGCCGTCAAGGTGCACCCCCTCGCCGTCGTCCTCGTGGTCGCGGGCGGCGCGATGATCGCGGGCATCCCGGGTGCCCTGTTCGCCGTCCCGCTGGCCGCGTTCGTGAACGTGGCGGCGGTGACCATCAGCTCGGGATCCTGGCGCACCGGCGTCGGGCCGAGCGGAGATCTGATCTGGAGCACAGTTCCGCGCGAGCGGAGACGGAGGAATCGATGAGCGCAGTCCCCAGCCTGACCGAGTTCCAGGACGCGGCTCGAAGTCTGGCTGAGGTGATCGCGCACACCCCGACGCTGCCCTCTCGGGCGCTGTCCGACGCGCTCGGTGCGCCGGTGCTCCTGAAGATGGAGAACCTGCAGCGCACGGGGTCCTTCAAGATCCGCGGCGCGGCGTACCGGCTCTCCCGGCTCAGCGCGGAGGAGCGCTCCCGTGGCGTCGTGGCGGCCTCGGCCGGGAACCACGCGCAGGGTGTCGCTCTGGCCGCCCAGGCGCTCGGCATCCCCGCGACGATCTTCATGCCGCTCGGGGTCCCCGTGCCGAAGCTCCTCGCCACCCGTGGCTACGGGGCCGAGGTGGTGCTCGAGGGGGAGACCGTCGCCACGTCGCTGCGCCTGGCCGCCGAGTTCGCGGAACGCACCGGCGCCGTCCTCATCCACCCGTTCGATCACCGCGACATCGTGATCGGGCAGGGCACCCTCGGCCTGGAGCTGCTGGAGGATGCGCCCGAGATCGACACTGTCGTCCTCGGCATCGGCGGAGGAGGGCTGATCGCCGGCGTCGCCGCCGCGGTCAAGGCCAAGGCCGCCGAGCTCGGGCGGACGATCCGCGTGATCGGCGTCCAGGCGGAGAACGCGGCCGCGGTGCCGCCGTCGCTCGCGGCCGGGGAACCGGTCGACATCGTCACGCGCCCCACCATCGCCGACGGCATCCTCGTCGCCCGCCCGGGAGCTGTGCCGTTCGAGATCATCAAGGACCTCGTCGACGAGGTCGTCACCGTCTCGGACGACGACCTCGCGCGCGCCATGCTCGTCCTCCTGGAACAGGCCAAGGTCGTCGTGGAGCCCGCCGGTGCGGCGGGCGTCGCCGCGATCCTCTCCGGACGTGTGTCGGCGACCGGCACGACGATGGCCGTGCTGTCGGGCGGCAACATCGACCCGCTCCTGCTGCAGCGCGTGGTGTCGCACGGCCTCGCCGCCTCGGGTCGGTACCTGACGATCCGCATCCCGCTGCCGGACCGTCCCGGCCAGCTCGCCCGCGTGTCCGAGCTCATCGCGGAGGCGGGAGCGAACGTCATCGAGGCGATGCACACCCGTCACGGCCACGGACTGCAGATCAGCGAGGTCATCCTCGAGCTCAGTGTCGAGACCCGCGGCGCGGACCACTCGGCCCACACGCTCGACACTCTCCGTCGCGCGGGCTTCGCGCCCATCGTCGTCCAGGACTGACCCCCGGACGCGCGACACCCCCTCGACCGTGGCGGTCGAGGGGGTGTCTCGTGAGGGGGCGTCAGCCCGTGTAGGTCTCCACCTTCACGATCTCGACGCTGATCGAGCGGCCGTTCGGTGCCTCGTACGACGAGGACTCGCCGACCTTGAGGCCGAGGATCGCCTGGCCCAGCGGGCTGGCCTCGCTGTAGACGTCGAGGTCGCTGCCGGCGGCGGCGATCTCGCGGCTGCCGAGGAGGAAGACCTCCTCGCCGCCCGCGACGATCGCGGTCACGACGGTGCCCGGCTCGACGATGCCCCGGCTGGCAGGGGCCTCGCCGACCTTGGCGGTCTTCAGCAGCGCCTCCAGGGTGCGGATGCGGGCCTCCTGCTTGCCCTGCTCGTCCTTCGCCGCGTGGTAGCCGCCGTTCTCCTTGAGGTCGCCCTCCTCGCGGGCCGCCTCGATGCGCTTGGCGATCTCGTCGCGACCGACGGTGGAGAGGTGTTCCAGCTCGGCGACGAGCCGGTCGTAGGCTTCCTGCGTGAGGAAGGGGACCTGAGCATCGGTGGACATGACGAAGCTCCTTCTATCGGGATCCCGCCGAGATGCCGCGGGGGATATGCCAAGACGCCCCGGCACGGTGCCGGGGCGTCGTCTGTCTGGCATCAGTCTAGGCGACCCAGCAGGTGTTCACCAAACCTGTCGTGGCCTCCGCGACGGTCGGGATGCGCTCCGCACGGGTGAGCGCATGGGCGTCTCCCGCCGGGATCTCCACGATCTTCCAGCCCACGACGCCGAATTCCTCGTCGAGGGCCTCGAGCACGCACACGACGTCCTTGCCCTGGACGCCGGTCACCTGGAAGCGCACGTCGACGGCGTGCTCGTCCACGAGCTCGAAGCCCAGATCGTCGGCGTCGACCGAGCTCAGCGACTGGCCGACGATGGACCACGCGAGGGCGGCGAGGAGGAGGAGCGCGACGGCCCCGGCGAGGAACCACGGCCACCGGCGGCGGCGGGTGCGGCCATAGCGTTCGTCGAGCTGGAGGGCGGTCGTCACAGGTGGGGTCTTCCGGTCGTTAGGCTGGTGATACCAGGTTATGCGACCTGCGTACGAAAGGCCGATTCATGCGCTTCCTCTCCGAGACCCCGATGCCGACACCGTCGATGACGGTGGCTCCGGAGTCGGTCACGCCGGGCTTCGCGGGCTTCGCGGTGATCGTCATCGTGCTCGTCGCCGTGATCCTGCTGATCTGGGACATGAACCGCCGGATCCGCCGCGTGCGGTACCGGGAAGAGGTCCGCGAGGAGCTCGACGCGGAAGAGGCCGCCCGCGCCGCCGAGAACGCCGCGGACGACGGCCGCACCGCCCCGGACGCGCCCGACGAGGAGCCGCGCGAGCGCTGACCCCCGCTCAGGGCGCGCCGAGCGACGGCGAGAGCGGGTGCAGGGCGATCAGCAGGCACGCGGTCCAGTGGCACAGGAAGGCCAGGACCGTGCACACGTGGAAGATCTCGTGGAAGCCGAAGTGGCCCGGCCACGGGTTCGGCTTCTTCAGCGCGTAGACGATGGCGCCGCCCGTGTAGAGCAGACCGCCGACGATCACGAGCACCATCATGGCGACGTTGGCGTCGAGCAGGTCGACGATGTACATCACCGCGGCCCAGCCGAGCAGCAGATACAGCGCGACGTAGAGCCAGCGCGGCGCGTGGATCCAGAACACGCGGAAGAGGATGCCGAGCAGGGCCCCGCTCCAGACCAGGGTCAGCAGCAGGACGCCCTTGGCCGGCGGCAGCGCCAGGGTCGCGAGCGGGGTGTACGTGCCGGCGATGAGCAGCAGGATGTTGGCGTGGTCGATCCGCTTGAGGATGCCCTTCACCCGGGGCCGCCAGTTGAAACGGTGGTACAGGGCGGAGTTCCCGAACAGCAGCAGCGAGGTGGCCATGAAGACCACCGCCGCCCACTTGGCCGCCGCTCCCTGGGACAGGGTGACGAGGACGATGCCAGCGGCGATCGCGACGGGGAACGTGCCGGCGTGGATCCACCCGCGCCAGGTCGGTTTGATCTCGGTCGCCGCGTCGGCGGCCGCCGCTTCGAGCAGCGGCAGCTTCGGGAGGTCGGCGCCGGTCTCGTCGGAAGTGCTCACGTGCTCACTCTAGGTGGGAGCGCATGCCGGTCCCCGTACATGTCCCCAGGTTCTCCACCGGCGCGGAAGGGCGCGGCAGGGTAGCGTAGGTGGGTGATGTCACGCGAGAGCCCGGGACGGGGACCGCTGTACCGGCTGTACACCAGTCGGCTGCGTCGCCACCTCGATCCGGCCTCGGTTCCGCACCACGTCGCCATGATGATCGACGGCAACCGCCGGTGGGCGCGGCAGCTCGGATTCGACACCCCGGCCGAAGGGCACCGTGCAGGCGCCGCCAAGATGCAGGAGTTCCTCGGCTGGTGCGACGAGCTCGGGGTGCGCGTGGTCTCGCTCTACCTCCTCTCCAGCGACAACCTCCGCAAACGGGACTCGGCCGAGCTCGCCGACCTCATCGAGATCATCGCGGAGCTCGCCGAGGCGCTGTCCCAGAAGGGGAACTGGCGGGTCAAGCACGTCGGCCGCTCCGACATCCTCCCCGCGGAGCTGGCGCGCGTGCTCGCCGATGCGGAGGAGCGCACGAAGGACCACACGGGGCTGCACGTGAACCTCGCGGTCGGGTACGGCGGCCGGAACGAGATCGTCGACGCGGTGCGCAGCATCATCACCACACACGAGGCGTCGGGCGGCACGCTGGAGGACCTCGCGGCGCAGCTCACTCCGGAGATGATCGGGGAGCACCTCTACACGGGCGGCCAGCCCGACCCGGACCTCGTGATCCGCACGAGCGGCGAGCAGCGGCTGAGCGACTTCCTGCTGTGGCAGAGCGCGCACAGCGAGTTCTACTTCGTCGAGGCGCTCGGGCCCGATCTGCGACAGGTCGACTTCCTCCGCGCGATCCGCGACTACGCCGACCGCGACCGCCGCTTCGGTCGCTGATCCGGAAGCCGCGGGGCGTGGCACAATGACGCAGTGAGCGCTTTCGACGACTACCTGAGCACGTTCGACGCGGAGCCCGGTTATCTGAACTGGGCGGCGTTCGGCCCCGTGTCGCCCTCCGTCCGCGCCGAGGTCTTCGCCGACGCGGACCTCCTCGGGAACGGCCGTCCGTCGTCGCTGGCGCTCGTGGGGGAGCGGATCGGACAGGCGCAGGAGGTCATCGCCGAGCTCCTCGGAGCCGAGGCCGCGGAGGTCACGCTGCAGCCCTCGTCGACGCACGGCCTCATGCACGCGCTCTACGGGGTCTCCGGCGCGGTCGTCGCGAGCACGGCGGAGTTCCCGAGCGTGAGCCTCACCCTGGAGCGCGCGGCGACCGCATCCGACCACGCGGTCACGCCGCGCTGGATCACGCCGGAGGACGGGCGGGTGACTCCCGATGCCGTCGCCGCCGTCCTGGACGACGATATCGTGGCCCTCGCCGTCAGCCACGTCGACTTCCGCACCGGCTATCGGGCCGACCTCGCCGCGCTGCGGGACGTCCTCGGCCCCGACCGCCTCCTCATCGTCGATGCCGTGCAGTCCTTCGGCGTGGTCGACGCGGACTACAGCGTCGCCGACGTCGTCGTCGGGCACGGCTACAAATGGCTGCGCGCGGGCCGGGGCACCGGGTTCGCCTGGTTCTCGCCGTACGCACGGGAGCGCATCGCACCCGTGCTCTCCGGCATCACCGGGACGGCGGCGCGCGGGCTGGTCGTCGACGAGCTGCCCGCCCCGGCACCGGACGCGAGGGCCTACACGATCAGCATGCCGGACACGCTCGCCGCCGGTCGGCTCGCGATCGGCGCTCGGGACGTCAGGGACGCCGGTGTCGCGGCGATCGAAGAGCGGCTGTCCGCGCACGTGGACGCGGTGATCGCCACGGCCGACCGCCACGGGATCGCCGTCGCCTCGCCGCGCGAGCGCACCGAGCGCGCGGGGATCGTCGCGCTCGCACCGGAGGACCCGGCGCGGCTCGCCGCGGCTCTCGCCAACGCCGGACTGGTCGTCACCGCTCGGGGCGGATCCATCCGCATCGCGCCGCACGCCGGAACCGACGCCGAGACCCTCGCCCTGCTCGATGCGACCCTGGGCGCGTTCGGCAAGGAATCGTTCATCGTCCCGTAACGAATCGCTGGCGTGTCGAGTCCGTGGAAAACCCCTGAGCGGCCGTACCTTCAAGGCATCGGGCAAGGCGCCCGGTCGGGTCGGCCTCAGGTTCGCGACTCGTGACCCCCTGGTCGACTCGTTCGAATAGCCGGGAATCCCCGGGTCGGGAGTGGGTCGTGACCACACGTACAGCGCAGCAGTCCACCAGCACCGCGCAGCAGTCCACCCGTCAGACGCCGAGTCAGGCCGCGGCCGCAGAGCCCGCTCAGGATCTGCGCACCTACGTCCTCGACACCTCGGTCCTGCTGAGCGATCCGCAGGCGCTCTTCCGGTTCGCGGAGCATTCCGTGGTGCTCCCGGTCGTCGTCATCACCGAGCTCGAGGGCAAGCGGCACGACCCGGAGATCGGGTACTTCGCCCGCCAGGCGCTGCGGCACCTCGACGATCTCCGCGTCGAGCACGGCCGCCTCGACTTCCCGGTGGAGGTCGGCGAAGGGGGCACTCTCCGCGTCGAGCTGGGCAACGCCGACCTCTCGGTGCTCCCGGCCGGCATCCGCCTCAGCGACAACGACAGCCGCATCCTCTCCGTCGCGTTGCACCTCGCGCAGGACGGCCAGGACGTGACCATCGTCTCGAAGGACCTCCCGATGCGGGTGAAGGCCGCGTCCCTCGGGCTGCGTGCCGAGGAGTACCTCGCGGAGCAGGCCGTAGACTCGGGCTGGACCGGCATCGCCGCCCTCGATCTCTCCGGCGACGACATCAGCGACCTCTACGAGAGCGAGGTCGGGCTCAGCGAGGACGTGCACGGGCTTCCCGTCAACACCGGCCTCATCATCCACTCCGAGCGCGGGTCCGCCCTGGGTCGGGTCACCGGGGACGGCGAGTTCCGGCTCGTCCGCGGTGACCGGGACATCTTCGGCATGCACGGGCGCTCCGCCGAGCAGCGCATCGCGATCGACCTGCTCCTCGACCCCGAGGTGGGCATCGTGTCGCTGGGCGGGCGCGCGGGTACCGGCAAGTCGGCGCTCGCGCTGTGCGCGGGGCTGGAGGCCGTGCTGGAGCGCCAGCAGCAGAAGAAGATCATCGTCTTCCGTCCGCTGTTCGCCGTCGGGGGTCAGGAACTCGGGTACCTCCCGGGCGACCAAGGCGAGAAGATGAACCCCTGGGGTCAGGCGGTGTACGACACCCTCGGCTCCGTGGTCTCGGGGAACGTCATCGACGAGGTGGTCGAGCGCGGGCTCCTGGAGGTGATGCCCCTCACCCACATCCGCGGACGGTCCCTGCACGACGCCTTCGTGATCGTGGACGAGGCACAGTCCCTGGAGCGGAACGTGCTGCTCACGGTGCTCAGCCGCATGGGTCAGAACTCGCGCGTGATCCTCACCCACGACGTCGGGCAGCGCGACAACCTCCGCGTCGGCCGGCACGACGGCATCGCGAGCGTCATCGAGACCCTCAAGGGACACGGCCTCTTCGGTCACGTCACCCTGACCCGCTCGGAGCGCTCCGCCATCGCCGCCCTCGTCACCGACCTCCTGGAAGGCGGCGAACTCAGCTGACCCGAGCCGTCGGGCGGGCTCTGCACGACCCGAGCCCGCCCGCACGATCTCGTTCCGCCCGCACGATCCCGT
>NZ_LOSO01000004.1:84976-250170 GCF_001595495.1 Microbacterium sp. CH1
ACTCGTGCATCCGCAGGTCCAGACGTCACGTCACACGAGCGACTGGATTCACGGTCCCGTCGGATGCACGGTCTCCCGGATGCACGATCCGACGACAGTGGCGGGGCGATCAGGGGTGTTCCGTCGTGCAGGCGTATCCAGCTCGTGCATCCGTGGCGCGGGCCCTCGGACGTCGGTAGCGACACCTGCACGATCCTGCACGGTCGGCCGGCCGCTGCGGCCAGAGGGGTCGTGCGCGCGGAACGGGGTCGTGCACGCGGAACAGGGCGGGCTCGAGGAACGGGGTCGTGCGGGCGGACGAGAGCGTGCGGGCGGAGCCGTGGTCAGATGCGGTCGTTCGCCCGACGCAGGGCACCCTCGATCGCGGCCTGGACCGTCGGCCAGTCGTGCAGGACCTGGGCGTAGTCGAAGCGCAGCGTCTCGTACCCGAGTCGCGAGGCGGCAGCGTCACGGGCGAGATCGCGGTGGCGCATCGCAGGGGCACCGTGGTGCTCGCGGCCGTCGACCTCGATGATGAGCCGACCGTCGACAACGAAGTCGACGCGGCCGACACCGGAGATCGTGACCTGCGTCGTGAGCTGCACGCCGAGGATGTGGAGACGGAGGCGCAGGAGGGATTCCAGGCCGCTGTCCGCGTCGGAACGGGCGAAGTCCACGAGCCAACGCGCGGACTGGGGCAGCGCGGCGCGGATCCGGGCCCGTGCGGCCCGCCCGATCAGTCCCTGCCGCCAGGCCGACTCGAAGGACACGAAGAAGGCCTCGTCACCCTCGCACACGTGCAGATGCCGAAGCGCGTCCTCGACAGACACGATGCCGAACCGGGTGCGTCCCTCGAAATGATGCGGGATGCACCGGCACTCGATGTGCGGGTGCGCGCGGCCGTTGCGACCGAGCCAGACGTGCGGCGCATCGCTCTCCGACAGCACCCAGACTCCGTGGGCACGGAGCGCGGTGCCGCAGCTGATGGCCCCTCCGTGGGTGGCCGCCGTGAGCACCGTCGCGTCGAGGTCCCGACTGGCGAAGACCCCCGCGCGGACCCGATGGATCCGGCCGGCGCGCACCGCGCGGGACAAGGCGGAGCGGGAGATTCCGAAAGCCCCGAGGTCGCGGCCGCGGGCGATGCCTCCGAGACGGTGAAGGGTCGAGACGGGATCGAGCATTCGCCGATTCTGCGTCCTCCGGTGTCTCGGCGGGGCCCGAAGGGCGTCATGGGGACGAGTCGGGGTGTCCGGGGATCCGTGGAGGAAGAGTCACCTGCACGATCCGGAGCCGCGGGTCGTCCTGATCCGGGGATTCCGTCGTGCAGACGGAACGTGGTCGTGCATCCGAGGCAGGAACCGAGACCGACGGAGACGGGATCGGAGACGGACGGAGACGGGATCGGAGACGGGACGGGCCGGAGACGACGGATGCCGCGAGGACCGAGGTCCTCGCGGCATCCGTGTCGGTGGGGATCAGCCCGGGTGGGTCATCGAGAGCAGGTCGAGCTTCTCGTCCAGCTGCTCCAGGGTGAGCTCACCGCGCTCGACGTAGCCGAGGTCGATCACGGCGTCGCGCACCGTGATGCCCTTGGCGACGGAGTGCTTGGCGATCTTCGCGGCGGCCTCGTAGCCGATCAGCTTGTTCAGCGGCGTCACGATCGACGGGCTCATGCCCGCGAAGGCGGCGGCGCGGTCGAGGTTCGCCTGCAGGCCGTCGATGGTCTTGTCGGCGAGCACCCGCGAGGCGTTCGACAGCAGACGGATCGACTCGAGCAGCGCGGTGCCCATGACCGGGATGGCGACGTTCAGCTCGAACGAACCGGAGGCGCCGGCCCAGGCGACCGTGGCGTCGTTGCCGATGACGCGCGCGCACACCATGAGCACGGCCTCGGGAACGACGGGGTTCACCTTGCCCGGCATGATCGAGGATCCCGGCTGCAGGTCGGGGATGTGCAGCTCGCCGAGACCGGTGTTCGGGCCGGAGCCCATCCAGCGCAGGTCGTTGTTGATCTTCGTGAGCGACACGGCGATGGTGCGGAGCGCACCGGAGGCCTCGACGAGACCGTCGCGGTTCGCCTGCGCCTCGAAGTGGTCCTTCGCCTCGGTGATGGGCAGCTCGGTCTCGGCCGCGAGCAGCTCGATGACCTTCTGCGGGAAGCCGAGCGGCGTGTTGATGCCGGTGCCGACGGCCGTGCCGCCCAGAGGCACTTCGGCCACGCGGGGGAGCGCCGACTGCACGCGCTCGATGCCCAGGCGGATCTGGCGGGCGTAGCCGCCGAACTCCTGGCCGAGCGTGACGGGCGTCGCGTCCATGAGGTGCGTGCGGCCGGACTTGACCGCGTCCTTCCAGAGCTCCGCCTTGGCCTCGAGCGCGACGGCGAGGTGGTCGAGCGCCGGGATCAGGGTGTCGATGAGCGCCTGGGTGACCGCGATGTGCACCGAGGTGGGGAACACGTCGTTCGACGACTGCGAGGCGTTCACGTGATCGTTGGGGTGCACGGTCGAGCCGAGGATGCGGCTCGCGAGCGTCGCCAGGACCTCGTTCATGTTCATGTTCGACGAGGTGCCGGAGCCGGTCTGGTAGGTGTCGACCGGGAACTCGCCGTCGTGGCTGCCCGCGGCGACCTGGTCGGCGGCCTGGGCGATCGCGTCGGCGATGGCGCCGTCGAGCGTGCCGAGCTCCTTGTTTGCCAGCGCGGCGGCCTTCTTGATGCGCGCGAGTGCGGCGATCTGCGTCGACTCCAGGCCCTTGCCGGAGATCGGGAAGTTCTCCACGGCGCGCTGCGTCTGCGCCCCGTAGAGCGCGTTCACGGGCACTCGCACCTCACCCATGGTGTCGTGTTCGATGCGGTACTCGGTGTCGGTCATTCCGAACCCTCCTTGGTTGCGGGGTCGATCCCCTCGGCTTCGATGCCGACCGTGATGACGGGCGCTGCCTCACCCTCGGCCAGACGATAGTTGGCGCCGACGATGCCGAGACGGCCTTCGGCGACGGCGTTGCTGATGATCTCGGACGACTGCAGCAGGTCGTTGACGGTGTTGCGGAGGTGCTCGCGTCCGACGAGCTCCGCATCGATGTCGGCCACCGTGCCGCCGCCGCTCTCCGCGAGGACCTTGCGCGCGGCAGGGACGATCGGCGCGATGAGCTTCCAGATGTGCGGGGGGAGCGGGTCGGCATCGATGGCGGTGCCGTCGATGGCGGCGCGCACCGCCCCACAGGAGTCGTGTGCGAGGACCACGATGAGCGGCACCTCGAGGACCGCGACCGCGTACTCCAGGCTCGCCACGATGGACTCGCCGATCACCTGCCCGGCGTTGCGCACGACGAAGAGGTCGCCGAGGCCGAGGTCGAAGATGATCTCGGCGGCGAGACGCGAGTCCGAGCAGCCGAACAGCGTCGCGACGGGATGCTGGGCCGCGGTGAGGTCCTTGCGGCGGTCGACGTTCTGGTTCGGGTGCTGGGGCTCGTCGCGGACGAAGCGACGGTTGCCGTCCTGCATCTGCTTCCAGGCGGCGGCGGGGGTCAGCGGGTGGGTCATCGGGCCTCCGAGACGGTGCGGATCTGGGGGATGAGCGACTCCGCGAGCTCGGCGGTGGAGTCGGCCGAGCGGGAGCCGTAGAGGAGCACGTAGTCGTCGCCGGCCTGGGTGCCGAGCGCATACGTGACGTTCGCCTCCGCGCCGGCAGCCCCGGGCCGATAGACGTCCCACTCCCGGCCGCCGATGCGGACGGTGTCGGTCGGGGCGACGCCGTTCAGGCGCTGCGGGGCCCACGAGGCGTCGGCGTCGAAGGCCTGGGTGAGCTTGATGAACCCGCGCTCGTCCTGGGCCGCGGGGGCGAGGGTGACCTCCCAGACGACGGGGGCTCCGCTCTGGAGCTCGGCGGCGTTCACCCGCCAGAAGTCGTCCGTCTCGGGGACGATCGCCGGGCTGCCCATGGACGACTCCACGTCTGCGGCGATGGCGGCGACGTCGATCGGCTTCGCCGCGACCGGCTCGCCCCGGGGGACGAGCGCGATGATGACGACGACGACCGCGAGGGTCACCACGAGCGCGGCGACGAGATTGCGGACGGTCTGGCTCGACCGGTAGGCCTTGCTCGACGCGGCCTTGCGTGCGGCGGTTTCGTCGGGCGTCTCCGGTCGACCGAGGTCGGCGTTGATCGCGGGACCCTTGCTCATGACGCGTCGCTCTCGTCGGGGGTGGCGGTGCGCGCGGCTTCGAGGCGACGCTTCGCGCCGAGCAGCCACTCCTCGCAGCGGGCGGCCAGGGCCTCGCCGCGCTCCCAGAGCGCGAGTGAGTGCTCGAGGGTGGGCGCCCCCTGTTCGAGCTCGGCGACGACCCGGACGAGCTCGTCACGGGCCGCCTCGAACGACAGCGTGTCCACAGGGGTGTCGTTCACGGCGCTCACTCCTCCATCCTACGTCGTGCCCCGGACGCCGCCCGCTCAGGCGCCTTCCGCGATCTCGCCCTCCGAGCGCACCGCGAGCGACCCTCGGTCCACCGTGAGGGTGAGCGCGCTGCCCGCAGGCGCATCGGCCGCATCGCGGAGGATGACGCCGCCCTCCAGATGCGCGATCGCGTAACCGCGGGCCAGAGTGGCGGCGGGGGAGAGGGCGCGCAGCGAGGCGCGCAGTTCACCGGTCCGCCGGCCGGCGTCGTCGAGCTGCCGGGTGACCGCGTCGCGACCGCGAGCGAGAAGCAGGAAGGTCTCCTGTGCGCGGCTGTCGATGATCGGATCGGGCGAGCGCAGCACCGGCCGCGACCGCAGCTGCTCGAGCTGGGCGATGTCGTGCGTGAGGCGCTGCGTGAGGCGGGTGGTGGCCCGGGACCGCAGCTGCGCGATGAGTGCGCGTTGCTCCCCGACGTCGGGGACGACGCGCTTGGCGGCATCGGTCGGCGTCGAGGCGCGCAGGTCGGCGACGTCGTCGAGGAGGGGGTGGTCGTTCTCATGGCCGATGGCGCTGACCACCGGTGTGGACGCGGCGGCCACGGCTCGGATGAGGCGTTCGTCGCTGAAGCCGAGGAGGGTCTGCGGGTCGCCGCCGCCGCGAGCGATGATGATGACGTCGACCTCGGGGTCGGCGTCCAAGCGGGCGAGAGCCGCCAGCGTGTCCGGCACGCAGCGATCGCCCTGCACCGCGGCGTACGCGGTCTTGAACCGCACCTGCGGCCAGCGCAGCTCGGCGTTGCGATGCACGTCCTTCTCGGCGTCGGAGCGCTCGCCGGTGATGAGTCCGATGACGTGGGGGAGGAACGGCAGGCGCTTCTTGCGTGCGGGGTCGAAGAGGCCCTCCTGGCGGAGCTGCACCCGCAGCCGCTCCAGGCGCTCGAGCTGGTCGCCGAGCCCGACGTGCTTCATGGCCGAGACGGCGAAGCTGAAGTCCCCGGAGCGGACGAAGTAGTCGGCCTTCACGGCGGCGACCACGTGATCGCCCACGCCCAGGTCGGCGGGGATGCGGCCGCGCACGCTCGACCAGACGCGGATGGAGATCTGCGCGTCGGACCGGGTGTCCTTGAGGCGGGCGAAGACGTTTCCGGCGCGCACGTTCCAGGACGTGATCTCGCCCTCGACCCACACCGTGTTCCATCGCGCCACGAAGTCGCGGATGGTGGCGTTCAGTCGGGCGACCGACGTCGGTGCCTGGGCCGTGGAGTCGCGCGGGGCGACGGCATCCGCCGGCGGGGTCTCGCCCGGTCCCGTCGTCGCTTCGAAGACTGTCATCTGCTCCCGTTCCTGCCCGCGCACTCACCGGCCCCGCCCAGCCGCACGACGGTAGAATCGAGGGGTGACTTCGACTGCCGTTCATCTTCCCGCTCCTCGCATCCCACGAGTGCGCGCCGCGGCCGGGCGGCTTCAGGATAACCCGGTGCCCGGACACAAGCGCGTCCTGCTCGCCGCCCCCCGCGGCTACTGTGCAGGCGTGGACCGCGCCGTGGTCGCTGTGGAGAAGGCGCTCGAGCGCTACGGCGCCCCGGTCTACGTCCGCAAGCAGATCGTGCACAACATCCACGTCGTGACGGAGCTCGAGGCCAAGGGGGCCATCTTCGTCGAGGAGGTCGACGAGGTGCCCGAGGGGGCGCACGTCGTCTTCAGCGCGCACGGCGTCTCCCCGGCTGTCGTCAACGCCGCATCCGACCGTGGCCTGCACGCGATCGACGCCACCTGCCCGCTCGTCACCAAGGTCCACCGCGAGGCCGTGCGCTTCGCGCGGGACGACTTCGAGATCCTGCTCATCGGCCACGACGGGCACGAGGAGGTCGAGGGCACGGCCGGAGAGGCACCGGATCACGTCACCGTCGTGAACTCCCCGGAGGAGGCCGACACCGTGCAGGTGAAGGACCCCTCCAAGGTGGTGTGGCTGTCGCAGACGACGCTCTCCGTGGACGAGACCATGGAGACGGTGAACCGGCTCCGCACCCGGTTCCCCGAGCTGCACAACCCGCCGTCCGACGACATCTGCTACGCCACGCAGAACCGGCAGGTCGCCATCAAGAAGGTCGCCCAGGGGGCTGATCTGGTGATCGTCGTGGGGTCCGCCAACTCCTCCAACAGCGTGCGACTCGTCGAGGTCGCGCTGGAGTACGGAGCCAAGGCCGCCTACCGCGTGGACTACGCCGAGGAGATCCGCCAGGAGTGGCTCGACGGCGTGGAGACGGTCGGCGTCACCAGTGGCGCGTCGGTCCCCGAGGTGCTCGTGCGCGAGGTGCTCGACGCGATCGGCGATGCCGGGTATCGCGACGTGGAAGAGGTCAAGACGGCGGAGGAGGACCTCATGTTCTCCCTGCCGAAGGAGCTCCGTCAGGACGCCACGGGCCAGCGCGACGCGCGCGCCCTCGGCGGCCGCGCCTCCGCAGGAGGGGGTGCGTAGCGGTGAACGCCGCGGAGGCGGAGCCGACCCTCATCGGGTCCGTGCAACGCGCACTCCGCCTGGTCGACATCGTCGCGAACTCGCCGCGCCCGCTGCCGGCGAAGACGCTCTCGTCGGTCACGGGCTTGACGCCGGGTACCACCTACAACCTCGTGCGCACGCTCGTGCACGAGGGGTACCTGAGTACGGAGCCCGACGGCCTCGTGCTGGGGAACCGGTTCCCGTCCTTCCAGCAGCAGATCGGCTCCCGAGGCGTGTTCCTCGCCCGCGTGCGCGCCGCCTTGCGCGCGGTGACCGAGGACGTCGGCGCCACGGCCTACCTATCGCGGTACGCGGATGGGGAGATCCACCTCGTCGACATCGTGGACGCCGTGCGGAACCCGCGGATCGAACTGTGGGTCGGGCTGCACGCCAGCGCGCACGCGACCGCCCTCGGGAAGCAGATCCTCGCCGCCCTCTCGGAAGAGGATCGGCTGGACTACCTCGCCCGGCATCGGCTCGAGGAGCTCACGCCGCGGACGATCAGCGACCGGACAGCGCTCCTCACCCAGCTCGAGCAGACCCCGGGGTGGGCGATCGATCGCGAGGAGTACGCGATCGGCGCGACCTGCGTCGCGGTGCCGGTCATCGCCCCGGGCGTGACGGCATCGCTGGCCGTCTCCCTCCCGGCCGACCAGGCCGTGGTCAACCGGCGGCTCGTCTCGAACCTGCAACGCGCCGCCCGTCGGCTGTCGGTGCAGCTCGGGGCCGATGCGCTCGACACCGACGGGCCGGACGCCGAGTTCACCATCTGAATTCGTGACCCTGGTGCCCGCCACGTCGCTTATCTATGATCGAAGGCGTAGTGGCTGACAACGCCCTATTGATCGCCCATGGCGTCCCCAGCGCCGGCGACCGAACGGGATGAGGAGCGTCCCCAGCGCTCTCCGTCCGCGGCCCCGAGAAGTCCCCACTTCTCCGGGGCCGCTATCGGTTGGGCCCCCTTTTCCTGAACGGGCGGCTGAGCGCCGGCCGATACCATGGCGGCATGACCGACCAGCGCCCCCGCTACGGGGAACTCGCCACGCCCGAGGAGCAGCGGAGGGCCGCGGGGCTGCCGCCCGTGGCTGAGGTGGTCGCCCCGTCGGCTCCCGTCTCGGACCCCGCGCCCGCGGCTCCTGCTCCGGCGCGCCCCTCCTCGGTGGACCGCTTCGCGACGATCGCGCTGCTCGCCTACGGCCTCGTGAACGTCGTCGTCACCGGCCTGTCCTACCTCGACATCGTCCCGGTGATGAATCAGACCATGGGGATGCTGGGCATCGAGGGGGAGTTCACCAACTACGCCGCCGGCCGCACGTGGGGAACGATCGCGGCCGTCGTGCTGGCGGTCGGCTGGTGCGTCACCGCGGCCCTGTCGATCCGTCGCCTGCGTCGTGGCCGCCTCACCTGGTGGGTCCCGCTCGTCGGAGCCGTCATCACGCTGGGCATCGCCTCGTTCTGCCTCGTCGTGCCGATGATGGGCGACCCGGCCTTCATCGCCTACCTCGACCAGGCGACCGGGGTGCGTTGACCCCGGGCACGCAGACGAAAGGGGCCCGGCATGATGCCGGGCCCCTTTCCTGTGTCTGCGTGTGTCAGCTCTTCGACTGGCCGTACGAGCCCAGCTGGCGGGTGGACTCGACCACGCGGGCGGCCATGGCCGACTCGGCGATCTTGCCCCAGGCGCGCGGGTCGTACTGCTTCTTGTTGCCGACCTCGCCGTCGACCTTCAGCACGCCGTCGTAGTTCTTGAACATGTAGTCGGCGATCGCACGGGTGTAGGCGTACTGGGTGTCCGTGTCGATGTTCATCTTGATGACGCCATTGGCGACCGCGAGGGCGATCTCCTCATCGGTCGAGCCGGAGCCGCCGTGGAAGACGAGGTCGAGCGGCTTCTCGCCGGTGTTGTACTTCGCGGCGACCTCGGCCTGGATCTCGCCGAGCAGCTCCGGGCGCAGCTTCACGCCACCCGGCTTGTACACGCCGTGGACGTTGCCGAAGGTGAGCGCGGCGATGTAGCGGCCCTGCTCGCCGAGGCCCAGCGCCTGCACGGCCTGGTCCACGTCGGCGAACGTCGTGTAGAGCGCCTCGTTCGAGCCCTCGTGCTGCACGCCGTCCTCCTCGCCGCCGACGACGCCGATCTCGACCTCGAGGATGGCGTTGATGGCCTTCATGCGGGGGAGCAGCTCCTTGGCGATCTCGATGTTCTCCGCGAGCGGCACGGCCGAGCCGTCCCACATGTGGGACTGGAAGATCGGGTTGCGGCCGGCCTTGACCTCTTCCTCCGAGGCGGCGATGAGCGGCTCGACGAAGCCCGCGAGAGCGTCCTTCGGGCAGTGGTCGGTGTGCAGGGCGACGGTGACCGGGTAGTTCTTGGCGACCTCGGTGGCGTAGCGGGCGAAGGCGAGGGCGCCGGTCGCGCGGGCCTTGACCGTGTGGCCGGCGAAGTAGTCGGCGCCACCGGTGGTGACCTGGATGATGCCGTCGGAGCCGGCCTCGGTCAGGCCCTGGAGGACGGCGTTGATCGTCTGCGAGCTGGAGACGTTGAACGCGGGGTACGCGAAGCCGCCTGCCTTCGCGCGGTCGAGCATGTCGGCGTACTGATCCGGGGTGGCGACGGGCATGAGAACTCCTGCGGTAGGTGAAGCCGGGACAGCTGCCACTCTATCGGGGCGGGTGTCCGGCTCCGGCAGGAGGAGTCGCGCGTCGGTGGGCGCCGTCCTTCGGTGGTGTTAAGAACCGCGATTTCTTCCTCGCGTACGGGCGGAAAACGAGCCGATCGATCCCCTGCTCGCGGATAGGCTGGGAATCATGGTGAGTCTTACTGCCGACCTGAGCCCGCTGCGTCCCGACCGTAACCTCGCGATGGAGTTGGTGCGCGCGACCGAGGCGGCGGCGATCCGTGCCGTTCCGTTCATCGGTCGCGGTGCGAAGGAGGCTGCCGACGGCGCCGCCGTCGACGCCATGCGGGCGTTCCTCGGGACGGTCGACTTCCAGGGCCGCGTGGTGATCGGCGAGGGCGAGAAGGACAACGCCCCGATGCTGTTCAACGGCGAGGTCGTCGGTACAGGACGCGGCCCGCTGTGCGACATCGCGGTCGACCCGATCGACGGCACGTCGCTGACCGCGGCGGGCCGGCAGAACGCGCTCTCGGTGATCGCCGTGTCCGACCGCGACACGATGCTCGACGCCTCCAGCGTCTTCTACATGGACAAGCTCGTGACCGGGCCCGCCGGCGTCGGCGTCGTCGACATCCGCCTGCCCATCGGCGAGAACATCCGCAAGCTCGCCGGCGCGCTGGACAAGCCGGTCGACGAGATCGTCGTCTCGGTGCTCAACCGCCCGCGGCACGAGCAGCTCATCCAGGAGATCCGCGACGCCGGTGCCGGTACGCGTCTCATGAGCGACGGCGATGTCGCCGGTGGCATCAACGCCGCCCGCCACGACGCCCGCACCGACATGTGCGTCGGCATCGGCGGCAGCCCCGAGGGCATCGTCACCGCGTGTGCGATCAAGGCCCTCGGCGGCCACATCCAGGGACGGCTCTGGCCGCGCGACGACGACGAGCGCCAGCGCGGTATCGACGCGGGGCTCGACATGGACAAGGTCTACGAGGCGGACGACCTCGTGCAGGGGAACAACACGATCTTCGTCGCGACCGGTGTCACGGACGGCCAGCTCGTGGCCGGCGTCCGGCGGGAGCGCGGTTACGTGTACACCGAGAGCGTGGTCCTGCGCGGCGCCTCCGGCACGCTGCGCCGCATCGCGTCCGAGCACCTCGTCTCGAAGTGGCTGTGACGGCTCTCCCACGAGCCTGACCTTCGGTGAGGTCTCCAGCCATCGTTACCGACCCGGTATCGCCCTCTGCACGGGTCGGGCCCGGTTCGGCGAGCCGCCGTGTCACAATTGTCACTGGGTTTGTCGCCGTCGACGGAGCCGCCAGGCACCGCAGGCACAGGAGGGCGAACGCATGACAACGCAGCACACGACCGGCTCGAAGAGCGCCGCGCCGACGAAGATCATCACCACGAACACCGGACGCATCCTCCGGGTGAGTGCCGATGCCGAAGCGGCCGCCGTGGCCCCGCCGGCACCCGTCGCTCAGTCGGCCGTCGATCCGGCTCGCCGCGCCGACGTGCTGTTCCGCGTCCGTCGCGCCGAGGGGCACGAGGTCAGCGCCTGGTGGATGATCGGTGCCTTCCTCGCGACGAGCGGCCTCGTCATCCTGCTGCTCAGCGGCGTGCCCGGCGTCGCCTGACGCCCCCGCGGTCGGAACCTCCGGTCGCTCTCGCCCTCACTGCTCCCGGTCGTGGAGTGCGGAGGCGTGGTCGAGACGCGCGCGTACCTCGCCGACGTCGGCCTGCATCGCGTCGGCGGCCTCTTCGGCTTCGGTCGGGGCCAGAAGCTCCGGAGCGGTGAAGCGGCGCCCGTCCGCGGTGATCGGCGACGCCGGCGCCAGGGCCTCCGCATCCACGCCGGGGAACTGCCGGGCGGTCACGAGCACCCGGGACTCCAGGGATCCCGCGAAGCGGTTGTAGCTGTCGACCGTGCGCTCGATCGCCCGGCGCAGGTCGTCGGCGTGACCCGCGAGTGTGCCGAGGCGCTCGTACAGCTGCGTGCCGAGCGCGAGCAGACTCCGGGCCTCGGTGGACACCTCCTGCTGGGTCCATGTGTAGGCGACCGTCTTGAGGACCGCCCAGAGGTTGACGGGGGACGCGAGGGCCACGCGGCGGCTGAACGCGTAGTCGAGCAGCGCCGGATCCTCGTCGATGGCTGCCGCCAGCAGCGACTCGCTCGGCAGGAAGCAGATGACGAACTCGGGGCTCGCGTCGAGGCCCGACCAATAGGCCTTCTTGGCGAGGGCGTCGACGTGGGCGCGGACGGCGCGGACGTGCTTCTGCATGTGGACGCGACGCTGGGATTCGTGGGCGTCGCCGAGGGGGAGCGCCGAGGCCTCGAGGTAGGCGTCGAGGGGAACCTTCGCGTCGACGGCGATCGACGTGCCCCCCGGGAGACGGACGACCATGTCGGGGCGCCCCTGGCCGCGGTCGGAGGTGATCGTCGCCTGGAGGTCGAAGTCGACGTGTCTGGTCAGCCCCGCCGCCTCGACGACGCGCCGCAGCTGGGTCTCGCCCCAGACGCCGCGCGTGGACGTGGAGCGCAGCGCACCCGCCAGTGACTCGGTCGTCGCGCGGAGCGCCTCATCCGACTCCTGGGCGCGCCGGAGCTGCTCGGCGAGCGTGCCGAACTGTGCCTGCCGCTCGCTCTCGATCGCGGCGACCTTGGACTGCATCTGCTGGAGACTCTCGCGGACCGGCGCCAGAGCCTGCAGCACGGCGTTCTGCTGCTGGACGCGCTGAGCCTCCGCCCGCTGCTCGGAGCGGGCGTGCTCGACCGCATCCCGATAGAGGTCGTACTGGCGATCGCGGTCGTCTCGCGCGGCCGCGAGCTCCGCCTGCGTGCGTGCGATGTCGGCGGCGCTGCGACCGGCTCGCAGGAACCACCCGAGAGCGACGCCCGCGGCGAGGGCCACGAGCAGGAGAACGATCGACAGGGCATCCATGGCTCCATGATGCCGGGGGCGTCCGACATCGCGGGGAGGACGCGAGGTGCGTCAGGCGACGGCGCGCTCCAGTGCCGGCACGGCGGGCTCGGTCACGCGGAGGCCGAGGACATCGGCGAGCGCGAAGACATCCGCGGCTCCGGCCCGCGCGGCCGCGTCCACGATGATCTGGGCGCAGGCGAGGGCATCCGCCAGCGCGTCGTGATGCGAGAACTCCGCGTATCCGGCCGCCGCGGCGGCGAGCGGCAGACGGTAGGAGTCGAGCTGGTAGGTCTTCCGCGCCACCTGGAGGCTGCACAGCGACCGGTACGGCGGACAGATCTGACCCGTGACCTCGGTCGCCCGTCGCAGGACGTTCAGGTCGAAGCCGGCGTTGTGGGCCACGAGCACGTCGGCACCCGCGAAGCCGCACAGACGGTCGAACTGGTCGACCCACGTCGCCGCCGACAGCACGTGCTCGGGGCGGATGCCGTGGATGCGGACGTTCCACTCCTGGAACTCGTCATGGCCGGGCGGAGGCTGGATCAGCCAGTTCGCGGTGGCGACGACCTCCCCGTCCCGCACCCGCACGAGTCCCACGGAACACGCGGAGGCCGGGCTGGAGTTCGCGGTCTCGAAGTCGATCGCAGTGAAGTCCAGTGGCACGTCCTCACTCTCTCCCGGGCCTCCGACGTCGCTGTGCAGGCTCGCCGTATGCTGGCCACATGGCGGACGAACTCGCGAGATCCTTCGGCGCGGCGGCCGGAAGCTACGAGGCCGGACGGCCCGAGTACCCCTTCGAGGCCGTCGCCTGGATGCTGGAGCCGATGGCGGACGGTGCGCGTCGGGTCGCCGATGTCGGCGCCGGGACCGGCAAGCTCACGCGGGCGCTCGTCGCGGCTGCGGACGCCGAGGTGGTGGCGATCGATCCGGACCCTGCGATGCTCGCGGCCCTTCGCGACGCCGTTCCCGGGGTGCCCACGTTCGTCGGGACCGCTGAGGAGCTGCCGCTTCCGGACGCGAGCGTGGATGCGGTCGTGCTCGGCCAGGCGTGGCACTGGGTCGAGCCGGTCGCCGCCTCGGCGGAGATCGGTCGCGCGATGCGCCCGGGCGGTGTGCTCGGGCTCGTCTGGAACCTCCGCGACGAGCGCGTGGACTGGGTGCGCCGGCTCACCGACATCATGCACGGCAGCAACGCCGAGATCATGCTCGCCGCGGGCGACCCCGTGGTGGCGGACCCCTTCGGCGCCCTGGCGCAGGAGCGCTGGGAGTGGTCGCGCCCCATGACGCGGGAGCTCCTGCACCGCATGGCCGCCTCCCGCAGCGCCGTGATCACCGCCGACGAGGCCGAGAAAGCACGGATCCGCCGTGAGATGGACGCCCTGTTCGATGAGCTCGGCCTGCACGGGGACGGTGTGCTCGAGGTGCCCTATGTGACGAGGGCCTTCCGCGCGGTCCGCGACTGAACAGGCGTCCGCGCCGCATCAGGCACTTTTCCCACCCTGCCGCCTGACCCCGCGTGGGTGCCTGCCCTCGCGCGGGTGAGGTGGGGGAGAGCGGCGCAGGTAGACTCATACCCCGTGGCTCTCACTATCGGAATCGTCCGTGACGGGAACGTCTAACCCCGCTTGGAAAGCGTCAGTCATCGCTGTATAGTCAGCGTGTGCTGACTATTGCTTCTCGCGTCAACGTGATGAACAGGCTCGGACGGGCAATGGCCGATCCGACCCGTTCGCGGATTCTCCTCACGCTGCTGGATGGCCCCAGCTATCCGGCGGTTCTGTCACGGGGACTTGGATTGACGCGGTCGAACGTCTCGAATCACCTCACCTGCCTGCGCGACTGCGGCATCGTCGTCGCTGAGCCGGAGGGGCGGCAGACCCGCTACGAGATCGCGGATCCGCATCTTGCAGCGGCGCTCTCGAGTCTTGTGTCGGTGACGTTGGCGGTCGACGAGAGCGCACCATGCGTCGATCCGGCATGCTCGGTTGCCGGCTGCTGCGACGCCGGGGAGTCCCGATGACTGCGCTCATGCTCGCACCTGAGCGTCGTGACGTGTTGCGCCGCCGCATCCGGGTCGTGGTTGCGATCACGATCACCTGGAACGTCATCGAGGCGGTGGTCGCGCTCATCGCCGGCGGCGTTGCCTCGTCGGCGGCGCTCATAGGGTTCGGATTGGACTCGATCGTCGAGGTGCTCTCGGCGGCGGCGGTCGCGTGGCAATTCGCTGCGCCTGATCCAGAGAAGCGCGAGAAGGTCGCGCTGCGGGTGATCGCCGTCTCGTTCTTCGGTCTCGCTGCGTACGTGAGCGTCGACGCCGTGCTGTCGCTGTTCGGCCTGCGAGATCCTGAGCACTCGCCGGTCGGCATCGCTATCGCTGCGTTGAGTCTGCTCGTGATGCCCTTCCTCAGCTGGTTCGAGCGCCGCACCGGCCGCGAGCTCGGTTCGGCCTCCGCCATCGCCGATTCGAAGCAGACGCTCATCTGCACCTATCTCTCGGCTGCCCTCCTGGCGGGGTTGCTGCTAAATGGCCTGCTCGGCTGGGCGTGGGCGGACTCGGTAGCCGCGTTGGTGATCGCCGTGTTCGCCATCCGGGAGGGCGTCGAAGCGTGGAAGGGCGACGCATGCTGCGCCGCTCCCGTGGCTGTGCTGACCGGGGAGCGGGAACCTGACACCTGCGAGTACGACTGCTGCGCCCGCTAGGCGGCGGAGGCCGGGTTCTCGCGGCGTTATGCTCATAGAGCCATGCCTAACTTATCCATAGGAATCGTCGGCCTGCCCAACGTCGGCAAGTCCACCCTCTTCAACGCTCTCACCAAGAACGACGTGCTCGCGGCGAACTACCCGTTCGCGACGATCGAGCCGAACGTCGGCGTGGTGAACCTTCCCGACCCGCGGCTCCAGAAGCTCGCGGAGATCTTCGGGAGCGAGCGCATCCTGCCCGCCGCCGTGTCGTTCGTCGACATCGCCGGCATCGTCCGAGGGGCGAGCGAGGGGGAGGGGCTGGGCAACCAGTTCCTCGCGAACATCCGCGAGGCCGACGCGATCGCCCAGGTGGTGCGCGGGTTCTCGGACGACGACGTGGTGCACGTGGACGGTGCCGTGAACCCGGCGTCGGACATGGAGACCATCAACGCCGAGCTCATGCTCGCCGACCTGCAGACCGTCGAGAAGGCGATCACGCGGTACGAGAAGGAGGTCCGCGGCAAGAAGATCGACCCGTCGGTCCTCGAAGCCGCGAAGGCCGCCAAGGACGCCCTGGAGCGCGGGATCCTGCTCTCCACGAGCGGCCTCGACCTCGAGCCGATCCGCGAACTCGGGCTCCTGACCGTCAAGCCCGTCATCTTCGTCTTCAACGTCGACGAGTCCGTGCTGACCGACGACGCCCGCAAGGCCGAGCTCGCCGCCCTCGTCGCGCCGGCGCAGGCGATCTTCCTCGACGCGAAGATCGAGTCCGAGCTCAAGGACCTCGACCCCGAGGACGCCGCCGAGCTCCTCGCCTCGACGGGACAGGACGAGTCGGGCCTCGACCAGCTCGCCCGCATCGGCTTCGACACGCTCGGTCTGCAGACCTACCTCACCGCCGGCCCCAAGGAAGCCCGCGCCTGGACCATCCCCAAGGGATCGAAGGCCCCGCAGGCCGCCGGCGTCATCCACACCGACTTCGAGAAGGGCTTCATCAAGGCCGAGATCGTGTCGTTCGACGACCTCGTGGAGACCGGTTCCGTGCAGGAAGCCCGTGCGAAGGGCAAGGCGCGCCTGGAGGGCAAGGACTACGTCATGCAGGACGGCGACGTCGTGGAGTTCCGCTTCAACAACTGATAGCGTTCCGGCTTATCGGAAGGCGGGCGATGTCTCGATCGACAGCACGAACGGCAGCGCTCGCGTCCGTGGGGGTGGTGGCCCTGCTCTTGGTCGGGTGCGCCGCAGAAGGAACCGGGGACACGTCGAGTGCTCCATCCCCGCCCGCGACACGCGGGACCGAGCCCGTGCCCGTGACGGCGGAGGCACCGGAGCCGACCACGACGGACCGCTGCGTCCGGATGTCCGAGGTCGTCAGCTACACCGACGACTGGCGGTGGGAGCGTCGGCAGCCGCTCGTGGACCTCGGCGCCAGGGAGTTCGCGCAGGGGGAGGTGACCCTCGATGACGACGGTCATGTCGTGATGTACACGGTCGCGCCCGGCGACGTCGAGGCCGTGATCGCCGAACGGCTCTGCGCCTACCCGTCCCTCGCCTCGCTGAATCACGTGCGCGATCTCTCCCCGGGGCAGGTGCTCTGGCTCACCCCGGATCCCGACTCGCCCTGGGTGCCGTACTTCAGCCCGCTGGATGCCGAGGCCGGATTCGCACAGATCCCCTACCAGAACGCCATGACCGCGGCGGGTCTCGCAGTCGACGCGGGGGACATCGACAGCGTGCGTGCGATCTGGAACGACACCCTGGCGGGCATGTTCACCGACCCCGCCACCATCGAGGCCATCCAGAAGGTGGTCGACGCCGGGGACCCCGACGCGCTGCGCCAGCTCTTCTCCTGAGTCCGCCGAGCCCGCGCCCCGAGCGAGGTCTGGATCTCCCTCGGTCCGCCTGGGAGAGTGGTGAGGTGCAGCAAGAAGAAGCGAGTCGACCGCGGCTCCTGAGGAGAGCCCTGCCGGCGGTCGTCGTCGTGCTCGTGACCTGGCTGCTCCTCTGGCTGGCTCAGGGAGTGCCGACCGTGTGCGCCCTCGCGTTCCCCTGCCCCACGCCGGACGTCCGTGTCGCCCCGGCCCTCCTCTTCGGCGGGCTGCTGCTCGTGCCGACGGCCGTCCTGCTTCTCACGTCCGGATCGCGCCACGGGCGGAGCAGGGTCCGTGCCGTCGCGTGGGTGCTCCTGGTCGGCATTGCAGTCGTGGGCCTCGGTGCAGTGCTCTTCTCGGGCGGCTTCAGCATCGGTCTCGGTCGCTGACGTGCGACGGCTCCGGTCCGCCCGCGGGCCCGCTCATACCCGGAGGGAGGAACCCTCGTCGCTCGCGGTCGGAATCGGGACCGCAGCGCCGGAGCGGGTGCGGAACCACAGGGTGAGCTCGAACAGGGCGCGCTCCATCGTGGAGGCGTCCGCGCCGTCGACGAGGTCGTCGAAGGAGTCGCGGAAGCCCGTGGGGGCGGCGGTGCTCCCCGTGCGGAACGACCGGTAGCCCATCGACCAGTCGGAGAAGAGCCGGGCGGTGATCGGCGTCTCCAGCAGGATGCGCATCGCGCGGTGACGCGGATCGTCGGCGATCACGTCGACGAGTCGCCGCACGGCCTCGACCGGTCCTTCGAGGACCTGGAGGAAGCGCCCCTGGCGGAAGAGGAGGAGGCCCGTGATGTCGCGGGCCGCGTTCGACCGGCGGCACTGCTCGAGCAGCTGCTCCAGAGCGGTCTCCCGGAACGGCTGCGCCGCCGTGCTGGTGTAGACGAGGCGGAGCAGCCCGTCGGCCGTGGCCGCCGTCACCCCTGCACCAGCTCCGGAGCGCCGAGGGCGGCGTCGCCCTCCGAAGGGCCGGCGTGGGCGACGACCTCCGTGGTCGCGTCGCTCAACGTGGCGTGCAGACCGAGCGGCTGCGCGGACGCGGAGAACGCGGCGAAGCGGCCGTCGGGCTGACGGTCGACGTAGCCGAGGAAGTCTCCGCCGCGGCTTCCGACATGGAAGCCGTCCTCGACGCACGCCCAGAGGACATCCGATGCGGGGTGGGGGGAATCAGGCACGGCTCCACACTACGGCGGGCGGCCGACATCGCCGCGGGCCTTGCGCTGACCCGTCTCGATATGGCACACGCCCCGAACGCCGCCTCAGTCGCCGGCGCGCGGTCGTCCCGGTTCTCGCCAGCGTGGCGGCACCGGCGCCGGGGTGATCGGCTCGACGCGGTCCGGCGTCGGCAGTTTCGACGGAACGCCGGCATGCAGGACGAGCTCCTCGCCCGCGTGCCGGATGGTCACCGGTTCGCCCGCGCTCAGCCGGTAGGTCGTCTCCGCCGGCGTGATGTCGACGTGCAGGATGCAGCCGTGCAGCCGCACCCCGAACGCGAGACGGGTCACCCCCTCCGGCAGCTGCGGCCGGAAGGACAGGCCGTCGTCCCCCTCCCGCATGCCGCCGTAGCCGGCCGTGACTCCCGTCCAGACGCCGGCCAGAGCCGCGATGTGCAGTCCCTCGTCCGTGTTGCCGTGGAGGTCGTCCAGGTCGAGGGCCGCGAGCTCCGCGAGGTACGCCGCCGCGAGCTCGAGATGACCCACCTCGGCGGCGATCACGGCCTGCGCGGGCGCGGAGAGCGAGGAGTCACGCACGGTGAGGGCGTCGTAGTAGGCGAACGCCCTGGCCTTCTCCTCCCACGTGAACTCCTCGTGCGCGGTGTAGAGCGCCAGCACGAGGTCGGCCTGCTTCAGCACCTGCTTGCGATAGAGGTCGAAGTAGGGGAAGTGGCTGTGCAGCGGATAGTCGTCGGGCCCGGTGGCGTCGAAGTCCCACCGGGCGTGCGCGGTGAACCCCGCCGACTGCGGGTGCACCTGCCGCTCCTCGTCGTAGAGCACGGTCATGCCGTCGGCGGCGGCCTCCCACGCGGAGATCTCGTCGTCGTCCACGCCGAGGCGGGCGGCGACGTCCGGATGCCGCCGGACGGCTGCCGCGGCTCCGCGGAGATTCCGGCGGGCGGAGAGGTTGGTGTAGACGTTGTCGTCGACCACGGCGGTGTACTCGTCGGGTCCGGTGACCCCGTCGATGTGGAAGCCGCCGTCGTCGTCCTGGCGCCCGAGGGACACCCAGAGGCGCGCGGTCTCGACGAGGATCTCCGTGCCCGCCTCCCGCTCGAAATCCTGGTCACCCGTCGTGCGGACATAGTGCATCACGGCACCCGCCACGGCCGCGTTGATGTGGAAGGCTGCCGTGCTCGCCGGCCAGTACCCGGAGCTCTCGCGTCCGTCGATCGTGCGCCAGGCGAAGGACGCCCCGCGCAGGCCGAGCGTGCGCGCCCGCTCCCTGGCGTGATCCAGCGTCGCATGACGCCAGCGCAGTGCCTGGAGCGCGGCATCGGGAGCGGTCGAGGTGAGCACGGGGAGTACGAACGCCTCGAAGTCCCAGAACGTGTGGCCCTCGTAGCCCGAGCCGGTGAGGCCCTTGCCCGGCACGGATCGAGCCTCGGCGCGCGCCGACGCCTGGAACACCTGGAACAGCGCGAAGCGCACGGCCTGCTGCAGCCGGGCATCGCCGTCGATACGGACGTCGCCGCACTCCCAGTACCGATCGAGGACGGCGCGCTGTCCCGCCACGAGCGCGTCCCACCCCAGGCGAGCCGCTTCCTCCACGGCCTCCTCCGCGCGGTCACGCAGCGTCTGCGGTGCGAGAGACGCCGACCACTCGTGGCCGACGAGCTTGACGACCTCGAGCTCCTCGCCGGGGGCGAGGTCGACGCGGATGCGTGTGCGCGCCAGATCGTCGTCCACCTCGGTCGTCACCTCCGGCGTCCCCTCTCCGGAGATCTGCACGAGATGGTCCGCGCTCACCGCCACACGCAGACCGCTGCGGCGGGTGCGGTGCAGCAGCGTGCTCCGCGCGCCGCGCTCCGAAGCCGCGACGGCCTCCAGTGGACGGGCGAGGAGCTCCTGCACCCGCGGATCGTCATGGGTTACGGGAAGCGGCTCGTTCGCGAGCACCTCGGACAGCACGGTGACCGCGAGCGGAGCGTCGAGCGCCTGCACCCGGTAGCGCACGGCGGCCAGCGACCGGTGTTCGAGGGAGACCAGACGGGTCGAGGCGATGTGCACGCGTCGACCCTCCGCCGACTCCCAGTCGATCTCCCGATGCAGGGTTCCCTCGCGGAGGTCGAGGCGGCGGGTGTGCGCATGGACAGTCCCGTGCTCGACATCGAACGGCTCGTCGCCGACCAGCAGGCGGATGAGCTGCCCGTTCGGCACGTTGATCACCGTCTGCCCGGTCTCGGGGTACCCGTAGCCGTCCTCGGCATGCGGCATCGGATGTTCCTCGAACACGCCGTTGAGGTAGCTGCCGGCGACACCCCGCGGATCGCCCTCATCGAGATTGCCCCGCCAGCCGATGTGGCCGTTGGAGAGACCGAAAACGGACTCCTCCTGCGCGAGATGGGCCGTGTCGACGCTCTCGATGCCGACCGCCCAGGGGTCGACGGTGAAGCGCGCCGTCATCGGCGCGCCCCGGCACCGAGACGCCTGTCCGCGGAGGAGCTGAGGATGCCGAGGAGCATGGAGTTCCCTTCTGCCGGAGACCGTGTGCCTCGACGGTATCCGCGCCGATGCACCGGCACGAGGGAGTTGCGCCGCGTCGACCCGGTCAGGTAGGCGGTCGTCGACGCGAGCGGTGCGAGGGCACGAGCATCGCACCCAGGAGGCCGACGACCGCTGCGGTCCGCCACCCCGGGTGCACCCGCAGCCAGGTGCTGACGCTGCCGCGTCCGCGGTGCGGCAGCCCGCCGCGCTGCTCGGTGTCGCGGAGCGGCCCGACGAGGTTCCCGAACTGTGCGGGAGCGGCGTCGGCCGTGTGCATCATCCGCGGACCGAACCGGCCGAGGGCGGCGTCGAGCACGCCCGGCATGACGCGCTGGACCCCGGTGAGCAGGAGGGCGCCGCCACCGACGTGGATGGTGCGTGGGGGATGCACGGCGGCATGGAGGATCGCTCGTGCCACGGACCGCGGACGGTAATGCGGGTGCGGCCCGCTCGGCCGAAACGCCATCCGGCTGCGGGCATGACGGTAGATCGGTGTGTCGATGACGGCGGGTCGGACCACCGTGATCGCGACCGGCGCGCGCTCGGCACGCAGTTCGCGGCGCAGCGCGTCGATCGCTCCTTCCAGCGCGTGCTTGGAGGCGGCATACGCGCCGTGCCACGGCATCGCCACCACGGCCTCGGCCGAGCTCACGACGACGATCGTCCCTCCCGACCGCCGGAGCGCCGGCAATGCCGCCTGGACGCCGTTGAGCTGTCCGACGACGTTGATGTCGAGGACGCGACGGAACTCCTCCGGCGAGGTGTCGGTGACCGGGGCATAGAGGAGCACACCCGCGTTGCCGACCCAGGTGTCGATCCGGCCGAACGCGTGCGTGATCTGGTCGACCGCGTCCTGCACGGCCCGGCGGTCGGAGACGTCGCACACGATCCCGCGGGCGTCCCCGCCTTCCGCGGCGATCTCCTCGACCGTCTCGGTCAGCGCCTGCTCGCCCCGGGCGAGCAGGACGACGGATGCCCCCGCTCGCGCGAAGCCGAGGGCCGCCTCCCGGCCGATGCCGCGGGAGCCGCCGGTGACGACGACCACCTGGGCGTCGAGAGGCGGCCGCCGTGCGCGTGTGCGCGGCGACCGCCCCTTCCGCGAGACCGATAGCGGCATCTCACTCCTTGTGGAGCGCGTCCTGCGCGGCGCCGGCGACCTTCTCCACGACGTTCGGCAGCTCGGTCGTGCCGTAGAAGCGCGCGTCGGGGTGGGTGGGCGGAGGCATCTCGGCCGTGGTCGTGGGGCCCTCGTGGTAGCTGAACTCGCCATGTCCGTCCGGCGTCGGTCCGGATGCCCACGTGCCGTCCGCGGCGGCAGGACCGTCGCTGAAGTTGAGGTACTGGTACGACACGTCGCGGTGCTCCTTGGAGAGCGGGAAGTTGCTGGGCACGGGCAGCTTCTCGGCGCCCTCGGCCTTCAGCTCCTCCGCGGCGGCGAGCCACTGGTTCTGGTGCATGGTGTCGCGCGCCAGCAGGAAGCTCAGCAGATCGCGCACGCCGTGGTCGTCGGTCATGTGGTAGAGCCGGGCGACCTGCACCCTGCCCTGCATCTCGGCGTTCGCATTGGCCATGAAGTCGGCGAGGAGGTTGCCGCTCGCGGTGATGTACGAGCCCTGCCACGGGTTGCCGTTGCTGTCCACCGGGCGGGCGCCGGCACCGGCGACGATGCCCTGCTGCACGTCCGTGCCGCCGACGATCGCGGCGACCGTCGGGTCGTCCTGCACGGCGTCCTCCGTGATGCCGAGCGGCGACTTCTCGAGGAGCTGCGCGATCATGACCGCGAGCATCTCGACGTGGCCCATCTCCTCGGCCCCGATGCCGAAGACGAGGTCGCGGTACTTGCCGGGGATGTGCATGTTCCACGCCTGGAACTGGTACTGGAGAGCGACGGTGATCTCGCCGTACTGCCCGCCGAGGACCTCTTGCAGCTTGCGGGCGTAGACGGCGTCCGGGGCCTCGGGCGTTGCGGAGAATTGGAGCTCCTGTCGATGGAAGAACATATCGAGCCTTTCTCTTCTGGGGTGGGCTGGCCATGCAACGCCCGGTCGGCCGATCCACTCAGGGCCTTTCCAAACCCGGAGTCGCCTGGGACAATCACTCTCGGCCCGCGCGGCATCGGACCTCGCCGCGGTGATAGCCGGTCGGCGCCGACGCCGTCAACCCCCGCCCGTATCCCCGGTCCTCCGGGCAGTCTGTTCGCATGACAGAGGACACGGCTGCAGCGCGGGACGCGATCGACGCCTTCCTCGAGTCCCACCTGGATGAGATGGTCGAGCGGCTGTCGGCCTGGGTCGAGGTCCCCTCCGTCTCGGCGGACCCCGAGCGCCGCATCGACGGCGTGCGGTCGGCCCATTGGATCGCCGCCGAATTGCGTGACGCGGGCTTCACGACGTCGCTGCTCCCGGCGGGCGATGCGGTGACCGTGTTCGCCGAGCGGGACGGCGCGCCGGGGGCGCCCACCGTGCTCGTCTACACCCACCACGACGTCCGCCACGCGAAGCCGGAGGAATGGAGCGAGACGGCGCCGTTCGTGCCGGTTCTCCGCGATGGGCGGCTCTACGGGCGCGGGGCGTCGGACGCGAAGGGTCAGGCGCTCGCGCACGTCTGGGCCCAGCGGGCGCTCGCCGCCGTGGACGGTCCCGCTGCGGGGGTGCATCTCAAGGTGCTCGTCGACGGCGAGGAGGAGATCGGCTCCCCGCACCTCAGGGAACTCCTGGAGGCCGACCCCGACCGGTTCGCGTGCGACCTCGTGGTCTTCTCGGACACTCTGCAGTGGGAGGTCGACTCTCCGGCTCCGGTGACCTCGATGCGGGGGACGTTGACCGCGACGCTCACGGTGCAGGGGCCCGACCGGGACGTGCACAGCGGCGCCGCCTCCGGCGTGACCGTGAATCCGGCCCTCGTCCTGTCCCGGGTGCTCGCGCAGCTGCACGACGAGGACGGGGGCATCGCGATCCCCGGCTTCCATGACGGCGTGGCCCCGCTCACCGACGAGCGCGCCGCGGAGCTCGACGCGCTGCCGTTCGATCCCGACGACTGGACGCGGCGCACCGAGACCAGGGTCATCGTGGGGGAGAAGGGGTTCACCCCGAAGGAGCGCCTGTGGGAGCGCCCGGCCATCGAGGTGATCTCCCTGCTCGCCGGTGACCCGGAGGGTATCGAGCGCTCCGTCATTCCGCGGGAGGCCATGGCCTCGCTGAGCATCCGGACCGTCGCCGACCAGCGCAACCATGACGTCGCCGACGCGCTCCGCGCCTTCATCGCCGACATCATGCCCCCCGAGGCGACGTACCGGCTCGAGGTCGACGAGGACATCGCACAGGAGCCGTATCTCTCTCCTCCGGGGCCGTACCGGGATGCGCTGGAGCGCGCTCTCGCCCGCGGGTACGGCCGGCAGGTCCAGGGAAGGATGGGCAATGCCGGGGGAGGGCCGGCCGAGCTGCTGTCCCGGGAGCTCGATGCCCCGGTCGTCTTCCTCGGAACGGGTCTTCCCGAGGACCGCTGGCATGCGAGCGACGAGAGCATCGATCTGCGCATGCTCGTCCGCGGCGCTGCGACCCTCGCGCATCTGTGGCGCGAGCTCGCCGCCGCTTCTTGACTCCGCCGGGGGATGCGAGGAGGAGGCTCGTCCCCCGGCGGGCTACGCTGGACGCAGGCGCCACCGCCCGGTGCCCGGTCGCAGGAGCCCGGCGCGGACGACGCCTGCGAACCTGACACCGACGGCTTGAGGAGAACGACGCCGATGACCGACACCCAGATCTTCGAGCCCGAGGGCCGTGCCATCCCCTTCGTCGACGAGGGCGACGGGCCGGTCAAGCTCGTGCTCATCCAGGAGCGCGGCCTTGCGGCCGACGTGCTCGGAGTGGTCGGTCACTACCTCGCCGAAGAGGCGGGATTCCACGTGGTGCGGATCGGGCATCGTGCCGACGACGCCGACACCTCGATCGACGACCGCGTCGCGGACGCGCTCGCCGTCATCGACCACCTCGGCCTCGGCGACACGTGGATCGGCGGCCATGGCTTCGGCGGCACGATCGCGCGGTCGTTCGCGCTGGCTCATCCGGACCGGGTGAACGGTCTCGCGCTCCTCGGCGTGGAAGACGTGGAGACACCCCTCGCCCCGGTGATCCCGGTGCTGCTGATCCAGGGGACGGCCGACGAGGTCACCCCGTCCGCGAACGCCGAGAGCCTGCGTGCCACGGCTCCGGAGCGCGCCAGCATCAAGGTCGTCGAGGGCGGAGACCACCTCTTCCCGATGACGCACCCCATCGAGACGGCCGTCGTGCTCGAGGAGTACCTGGACTGGGACTGACTTCGAGCCCGCACAGACGCGAACGCCGCGGCCGGAATGGCCGCGGCGTTCGGGGTCTGAGGTCTCAGGCGACCTGAGGGAGCACGGCGAAGGACACGGAGCCCTCGTCGTCCACGCCCGCGTCGAGGACCTTGTCGTCGAGCGCGGAGGCAGCGGCCTCGTCGAGGAACAGGCGCGTGCCCGACAGCTCGACGACCTGATCGGCGGGCTCCGGATCGGCGGTCACGGCGACGGCGAGACGGGCCGCGCCCGTGTCGTCCTGCGCCTCGGCGGTGTGGATGCGCAGCCCGGCGGCCGGCGCGTCGTTCTGTCGACTCACGAGGGTCGACACGATGGCGGTGGCGTTGTCGGTGAGGGTGAGCACGAGCTCTCCTTTCCGGTTGGGGCATGACGCGGTCGCGACATGTCCCGGCTACGATTCCCCATCGCCCCGGATCCTCTCGACCCCCTTGCGCCGACGGGGGCGCTGCCCTTAACCTCGCAGCCGTTTGCGGAGGAACACCTGCGCCGTGCCGTCGCCCTGCGGCACCCGTTCGCGCTCCTCGTATCCGCAGGACTCGTACAGCCGGATGTTCGCTTCGCTGAGGCTTCCGGTGAAGAGCTCGGACTCGCGGGCGTCGGAGGCCTGTTCCGCCGCCTCGAGGAGCCTCCGGCCGATGCCCTCGCCCTGCATGTCGGGAGCGATCGCGATCCGTCCGATCAGGAGCAGGTCGTCGTCCTCGACGAACCGGATGGCTCCGACGAGGCGGCCGTCGATCCGGGCACCCAGGCCGCGCTCCGAGGTGAGCTCCGCCTCCATCTCGGCGAGTGTCTGGGTCAGCGGCGGCATGTCGACGCTCCCGTAGATCGCCGCCTCCGACACGAAGGCCGCCCGCTGGATCGTGAGCACCTCGCCGGCATCCGCCGCGGTCAGAGGGGCGATGACCACCTCGGGTCGATCCTCGTGTGCTGCTGTTCCCACTGTTCCGCCTCTCGTGATGGCCGTATCGCCTCCCTCACGTTCGGGGGCGCGCCCGGTGGGTGTCAACCCCCTCGAATCGGGTGCGCGGCGGGGCTACCGTGACGGCAGGAGGTCACACCATGGCAGACACGAAGTCCACGAAGACCAGCAGCTCCCGCAGCAAGAGCGAGGCGACGAAGACCGGCGTCAAGACCACGCGCCAGCAGAACGCGGAGAAGGGGTTCACGGCATCCCCGACCCTCGCGGCGAACCTGCAGGCCGTGCTCGTCGATCTGCTCGAGCTCTCGCTGCAGGGCAAGCAGGCGCACTGGAACGTCGTCGGACGGAACTTCCGCGACACCCACCGTCAGCTCGACGAGATCATCGAGGACGCCCGGACGTTCAGCGACACCATCGCGGAGCGCATGCGCGCGCTGCACGCCGTCCCCGACGGCCGCAGCGCCACGATCGCGAAGACGACCACGCTGCCGGAGTTCCCGACCGGCGAGGTGTCCACGACGGAGACCATCGACCTCGTCACCGCGCGCCTCGAGGCCGCGGTCGGAACGATGCGCGACGTGCACGACGCCGTCGACGAGGAAGACCCGACGTCCGCCGATCTGCTGCACGCCGTCATCGAGCGGCTGGAGCAGTTCGCCTGGATGGTGAGCGCGGAGAACCGCAGTCCCGCCGGTCGTTGATCGACCCGCTGTCCGACCGCCGCCCTCGTCGCGCTCACGCCGACGGGGGCGGCGGTCCGTCGTGTGAGCGCACCCGCGATCGGGCGCGCCGCAGCAGGCCGGGCAGCGCCATCCACAGTCCGACCACGAGCACGAGGGACGCGATGAGCGCGACGATCCCGGCGGTCCGGCTGACCGTGAAGTCGATGATGAGAGTCGTGACGCCGATCGTGAGGGCGCCGATCACGAACAGGTCGATCTTCACCAACCGCGCCGCCGTCCGGACGAGGTCGGGCTTCAGCCGGCTGCCGAACAGGGCGCGGTGGATTCCGACGGGGGCGAGGGCGAGGATCGTCGCGAGAGCGGCGAGGGCCACGAGGACGACGTACAGGTCGCGCTGGAACTCGTCCATGTCGGTGAAGCGCGGCTGGAAGGCCACCGCCAGAAGGAAGCCGGTGAGGATCTGGGTTCCGGTCTGCATGACCCGCAGCTCCTGCAGCAGCTCCTCCCAGTTGCGGTCCGCGCGCTCGTTCGGGGTCTCGTCGCGGCCGTCGTCGCGGTCGTCGCGCTCGTCCGCGGCGCCACGGGGTTCTGCTCTCATGGCGATAGTCTCGTGGGCACGATCCGCCGCTGTCCAGGACCTTGCGCGGCCTGGCGGAGACGCCTCAGGAAAGGACCCGAGATGACCCTGCCTCCGATCGACGAATGGTGGCCAGAGCTGTCCGACGACGCGCGCCGAGCGGTCATCGGCAGCGGCTCGCGGCACCTCGATGAGGACGTCCGCGAGGAGATCAGGGAGATCACCGGAGCGGTTGTCGGGATGATCGAGTCGCTGTCCGACGACGACCTCGCGTACGCCCGAGACCACGCGCCCGCGGAGGAGTGAGGCGTCAGCCCTCCGGCCGCTCGGCCGTCTCCTCGCGCAGCCGCGGCTCCGTGCGGCGCTCCGGACGCACGCCGTGCTTGTCGGCGTAGAACGCGCGGATCCGGTCCATGTCGGCGGCCACGTCTCCCGTGAGGTCGATCGTCGGCCCGAGGCCGGTCGTCATCGTGTGGCGGTCGACGAAGCCGAGGGTGACCGGCATGCCGGTGGCACGCGCGATCCGGTAGAAGCCGCTCTTCCAGTACTCGTTGCCGCCGCGGGTGCCGTCGGGGGTGACGACGAGGCCGAACACGGTCCCGGCGTGAACTTGCTCCACGACCTCGCCGACAATGCGTGCCGGATCCGCCCGGTCGACGGCGATGCCGCCGAGGCCGCGCATGATCGGGCCGCGCCAGCCGCGGAACAGGCTCTTCTTGCCCAGCCAGTGCACTTCGATTCCCAGCCGCCAGGCGATCGCGAGCATGAGCACGAAGTCCCAGTTCGAGGTGTGCGGGGCGCCGATCAGGACGGTCGGCCGCGTGGGGGCGGCGTCGGCGACGAGGGTCCACCGGCTGACGGCCCAGTACACGCGGGCGAGGAATCGTCGGAGCATCCGTCCAGATTAAGGGGAGCGGCCTATCGATCACCTGGCGGCTCGGCCGCGGAGGCGTGCGTGAGCGCCGCGGCGAGAGCGGGGTCCAGCCCGGAGATCTCCTCGACGGGGACGGCCAGCGCGAGCAGTGCCCTGCTGAAGTAGTTGCGCGCCGCCGCCGCCAGGGTGATGTCCACGATCTGCCGGTCGCTGAACCCCGCCTCGCGCAGCTCCTGCGTGTCCGCATCGGTCATCGCCCAGGGAGCCGTCGACAGGCGTGCGGCGAAGCGGATCACGACCTGCTCCTGCTCCGTGAAACCGCGGTCGTCTCCGGCGGCGAAGGCGGCGAGTCCTTCCTCGTCGACGACTCCCGCGCGGAGGGAGCGGCGGCCGTGGGCGAGCAGACAGTGTGCGGAACCGAGGGCCCGCGCCGCACCGAGGGTCGCGGCTTCGTAGACTCCCACGCCGATCGACGGGACGACCGCGCGGACGAGCTCCTCGAAGGCGGCGTGGGCTTCGGGGTTCACGGCCATGGCGCGGGTGTGTGCGAACACGATCCCGTCGTCGGCGAGGTCGCTCTCGTACATCGCCGCGACATGTCCGGTCGCGGTGGCCCGCTCGGGAGGGTGGATGATCATGGCGCCTCCTCGGCTCCGGGGGCGCGGCGAGGGTGCGCACCCCCTCGCCGGGAACGATACGCCGCTCTCAGGTCGCAGAGAAGAGCCTCGGCGCCGGGTGCTCCTGGCAGGCGTACGATCGAGGGATGACCGAATCGAAGCAGGAGAGCACCGGGCAGGACGCGCCGCTCGGGCTGCAGCCGCTGCCGGGCGCGATCGAGCTGCTCGACGGCGCCGCCGCCGGCTACTGCAGCAACGGCGTCTGCCACATCCCCGCCCCGAAGGAGCGGTGAGCAGCAGACGCCGTCGGTGTCTCTGCGCGGTCAGTGACCGCCGTGCGCCGCGTCGCCGATGTCGTCGGCGGGCTTGCGCACCAGCGGGCTGAGCGCGACCGCGGCGAGCGAGATGATCGCCGCGATGAGGAACGCCGTCCGCGCACCGGGGGCACCCGCCACCGCCCGCGACAGGCCCTCGTCCTCGCCGGCGTGCAGGATGGCCGAGTACGTGACCGTGAGCAGCGCGACGCCGGCCGCGCCGCCGACCTGCTGCAGCGTGTTCAGCACGGCCGAGCCGTGCGAGTACAGCGAACGGTGCAGCGACCCCAGCGACGAGGAGAAGAGGGGCGTGAACGACATCGCGAGGCCGACCGACATGGCCGCCTGCACGATGATCAGCAGCCACCACACGGTGTGCTCGCCGACCGTCGAGTAGAAGAAGAGCGAGGCCGAGACGAGGATCGTGCCGGGGATGAGCAGCGGTCGGGTGCCCTTCGCGTCGTACACGCGACCCATGATCGGTCCGAGGAGACCCATCAGCACCGAACCGGGGAGCAGGATGAGGCCCGACTCCAGAGCGCTGAGTCCGGCGACGTTCTGCAGGTACTGCGGCAGCAGCGTGAGCGTGCCGAACATCGACAGCGCCAGGATCGTCATGATGATGACGGCCAGCGAGAAGTTCGCCGAACGGAACACGCGCAGGTCGAGCAGCGCGTCGTCCACCCGCTGCAGCACGAGCTGGCGCCAGACGAAGAGGGCGAGCGAGACGGCGCCGACGACCAGGGCGATGACGCCGGTCGTGCCGCCCGCACCGCCTTCGCCGCCGAACTGGCTGAGGCCGAAGACGATGCCGCCGAAGCCGAGCGCCGCGAGCGGGATGGACAGCACGTCGAGCGGAGCCTTGCGGGTCTCGCCGAGGTTCGTCATCCACTTCGCGCCCATGCCGAGCGAGATCAGGGCGATGGGCAGCACGATCGCGAACAGCGCGCGCCAGTTGAACGCGTCCAGCACGGCGCCCGCGAGCGTCGGGCCGATGGCGGGCGCGAGCGAGATGACGAGGCCGACGCGACCCATCATGCGGCCGCGGGACTGCGCGGGCACGACGTTCATGATCGTCGTCATCAGCAGCGGCATCATGATGCCGGTGCCGGCGGCCTGGATCACGCGACCCACGAGCAGCACGGAGAACCCGGGCGCGACGAGCGCCACGAGCGTGCCGAGCGAGAAGGCCGTCATCGCGGCGATGAAGACCTGTCGCGTCGTGAAGCGCTGCAGGATGAAGCCGGTGGTCGGGATGACCACCGCCATCGTGAGCATGAACGCGCTCGTCAGCCACTGCCCGAGCTCGGGCGGGATGCCGAGATCAGTGTTCAGGTGCGGGATCGCGATGCCCATCGTCGTCTCGTTGAGGATGGCGACGAAGGCGGCGACGAGCAGCAGCCAGATGACCCGCATGTCCTTGCGGGGGATGCCCCCGCTCGATGCGGGGGGCGTCGTGATGGAGCCGGTATCGACGGCAGACATGGGCGGCCTCCAGGGCATCGGAGAGAAGAGGAAGGTGCGAGAGTTCGCGAGAGTCATTCAGCGTAACGGGTCGGACGGACATTTCATTCCGAAATCTGGGATATCGCTGAACGCCGAGACAGCGGAGCCGGTGTCCTGGGGGGTGAGTACGCTGGCGCCATGAGCATGGGCGGGATGGGCGGCGGTCCGCGGGGCGGTTTCCGCGGCGTGGACGAGGACGCGCAGCGTCGGCTCAACGCGGAGGCTCCGAAGATCGACGGGCTCGGCACCCGGGTCGTCGCTCTGTTCAGCGCCTACCGGTGGCGCATCCTCTTCACCGGTGTTCTCGTGGTCCTGGGCGCTGGCATCGCGGTCATCCCGCCGCTCCTCGTGCAGCGCATCTTCGATGACGCGCTGTTCCCCGTCGACGGCGGCGGCCCCCACCTCTCGCTGCTCGGCGTGCTCGTCGGCGCGATGGTCGGCCTCTTCCTCTTCTCGGCGGTCCTCGGCGTCGCACAGACCTGGCTCACGGCCACGGTCGGCAACAGCGTCACGGGCGATCTCCGGGTGCGGCTGTTCGAGCACCTGCAGGCCATGGAGCTCGGCTTCTTCACCCGCACGAAGACCGGCGTGATCCAGTCCCGGCTGCAGAACGACGTCGGCGGCGTCTCGGGCGTGCTGACGAACACGGTCACCAGCATCCTCGGCAACGCCGTCACGGTGATCGCCTCCCTCGTCGCGATGATCCTCATCGACTGGCGCCTCACCCTCATCGCCGTCGTGCTCATGCCGTTCCTCGTGCTCGTGCAGCGACGCGTGGGACAGGTGCGCGCCCGCATCGCGGGGGAGACCCAGGAGTCGCTGTCCGAGCTGACCTCCATCACCCAGGAGACCCTGAGCGTCTCGGGCATGCTGCTGTCCAAGGCGTTCAACCGCCAGCGCACCGAGTCCGAGCGCTATCAGCAGGAGAACCGCAATCAGGTGCGCCTCCAGGTGCGGCGGGCGATGAGCGGTCAGGGCTTCTTCGCGGTCGTCCAGGTCATCATGGCCAGCGTCCCGGCCGTCATCTACCTCGTCTCCGGATACCTCATCGCGGGCGGCACGGGAGCGATCACCGCGGGGACGATCGTGGCCTTCACGACGGTCCAGGCGCGGCTGCTCATGCCGCTCATGGGGCTCATGCGGGTCTCGCTCGATCTGCAGACCTCGTCGGCGCTGTTCGCCCGCATCTTCGAGTACCTGGACCTCGTGCCCGAGATCACCGACGCCCCCGATGCGATCGCCGTGGCGCAGGCCCCCGGGCCGCGTGGACGCATCGAGTTCCAGGACGTCGTGTTCCGGTATCCGGATGCCGCGGCGGACTCGCGTCCCACCCTGCACGGCGTCTCCTTCGTGGCCGAGCCCGGGCAGCACGTCGCCTTCGTCGGCCCCTCCGGCGCGGGCAAGACCACGATCCTCTACCTCGCGCCGCGGCTGTACGAGGTCAAGGGCGGCGCGGTGCTGTTCGCGGGGGCCGACGTGCGCAGCCTCACGCAGGAGTCGATCATCGACGACGTGGGCATCGTCTCCCAGGAGACCTACCTGTTCCACGCGACGATCCGGGAGAACCTCCGCTACGCGAAGCCCGATGCGACGGACGAGGAGCTGGTCGCCGCCTGCACCGCGGCCAACATCCACCACATCATCGCAGGATTCGAGAAGGGCTACGACACGGTCGTGGGGGAGCGCGGGTACCGGCTCTCCGGTGGCGAGAAGCAGCGCATCGCGATCGCCCGCGTGCTGCTGAAGGACCCGCCGGTGCTCCTGCTCGACGAGGCGACCTCCGCCCTGGACACCGTGTCCGAGCGCGTGGTGCAGGAGGCCCTCGACGAGGCGGCCAAGGGACGCACGACCCTGTCGATCGCGCACCGCCTGTCGACGGTCATGGGGGCGGACGTCATCCATGTGCTGGAGGCCGGGCGCATCGTGGAGTCCGGCACCCACGCCGAGCTGCTCGCGCAGGGCGGCCTCTACGCCGAGCTGGCGGCGCAGCAGGTGGCCGCATCGCGCGTGCTCGACGCCGAGATCGAAGCGGAAGCGGAGGAGGAGGCGGCGATCCGGGGCGGTGTCGAGGAGGGCGTCGAGGCGGGCCTCGCCGCGCGCCGTGCGGATCGCGAGCCGGAGGATTCCGCCGCAGCCGATGCCGTCGTGGCGCTGACGACGGGCGTCCCGTTGCCGACGGCATCGAGCACTGACGCCCGGCCGCGCCCGACCGACGGGTGACGACCGCGAGGGTCAGTGCACGGAGAGCCCGCCGTCGATGAACAGCGACTGGCCAGTGACGTAGGCCGAGCCTGGACCGGCGAGGAAGATCGCGGCTGCGGCGAAGTCCTCCGGAAGACCGTTGCGTCCGATCATCGTCCGGGCCGCGAGGGCCGCGATCGTGGCGGGGTCCTCCTGCAGCCGGGCGTTCAGGGGCGTGAGGACGAATCCCGGGACGAGGGTGTTGCTCGTCACCCCGGTGCCGCCCCAGGCCTCGGCCTCCGAGCGCATGAGCGATTCGACCGCGCCCTTGGAGGCGCCGTACACCCCGCTGCCCACGAACGCGCGGTGCGCCTGCTGGGAGCTGATGTGGATCAGTCGCCCGTAGCCGCGCGCCGCCATGCCCTGCGCCCAGCGCTGACCGAGGAGGAACGGGGCGAGCGCATTGACGGTCATCGTGGCGTCCCAGTCCGCCTCGGTGATCTCCGCGTAGGGCGGACGGATGTTGATGCCGGCGGAGTTGACGAGGATGTCCGGCTCGCCGAAGGGGACGGCCGCGGCCTCCGCGACCGCGTGGATGCCGTCGCGGGTGCTCAGATCGCCGACCGCGCCCGCGGCCCGGCACCCCTGCGCGTTCAGCTCCTCCACGGTCTCGGCGATGCGCTCCGCGCCGCGGGCGACGATCACCGTGGCCGCGCCGGCCCGGGCGAGCGCCGTCGCGATGCCGCGACCGACACCCGAGCTGCCGCCGGTCACGACGGCGGTGCGGCCGTCGAGCGCGAACAGCGAGGAGAGATAGTCGGTCATGCGGGGGTCCTTCCGGCGGGGCTCACCATGCGAGGGCGTCGGCGAGGCTGGGGTCGGGGCGGGCGTCGGCGAACTCGGGAAGGGCACGCAGCTCGGTCAGGAACGCGGAGACCTCCGCCGCGTAGGCGGGATCGGGATGGGTGTCCGCGATCTCCCGGAGCGGAGCGACGTCCATCGCGAGGATGAGGTCGAGCCGCGCGGTCACGGCGGCATGCGCGCCCGCCTCCTGCAGGACGCGGATCCCGCCGCGGAGCGCGGCGAGGTAGTCGCGGAGCACGGGGAGCTGCGCCTTGCTCTGGGTGATCGAGGTGCCGTCCGCTCGGACGCGCCAGCGCACCACGACGTCCGGCAGCACGTCGAAGGCGCGCGCCCGGGTGTACATCGTCTGCGCGACGACCTGGTCCTCGTAGGCCACCCCTTCGGGGAACCGCAGGTCGGACCACATCTCCGTGCGGCTCACCTTGGACCACGCGACGATGTTCGACACGGCCTGCGGGTGCTCCGCGAGAGCGGTGCCGAGGCGGGCCGGAGAGGTCGCCGCGGCCACCCACGGCTGCACGCGGCCGGGCACGTATCCTCGCCCCTGCGGGCGCAGCCGCACGTAGGCGCCGGCGGCGAAGTCGCTCCCCGTGCGCTCGAGCGTGCCCACGAGGGTCGACAGGGCATCCGGCGTGAGCTCGTCATCCGCGTCGAGGAAGCCGGTGTAGGGCGTGTCGACCTGCGCGAGGCCGACATTGCGCGCGGCGCCGAGCCCGACGGAGGCCTCGTGCCGGATCACGGTGAACCGGGCGTCCCTCGCGGCGGCGTCCGTGAAGATTGCTCCCGTGTCGTCCGTGGAGCCGTCGTCGATGAGGATGGCACGCCACCGCTCGTCCGTCTGCGCGCGGAGGGAGTCGAGGGCGGCCGGGGCGAACGCGGCGATGTCGCGTCCGGGCACGATCAGCGTCACGGTCGGGGAGGGGGCGGTCACTCCGCCGAGTCTAGGGCCGTCCGTCAGCCGCGGACCGCGACGACCGCCTCCGCGACCAATGCGGCGAGGCGCTCGGGAGCGTCCGCCGGGAGGGCGGTGCGCCCGAAGGTGAACCGCACGGCCGTCTGGGCGACCTCCGGGGTGATGCCGCAGGCGAGCAGCACGGGGGAGGGCTCGTCGCTGCCGGCCGCGCAAGCGGAGCCGCTGGACGAGATCACCCCGCGGCGCTCCAGCTCCAACAGCACCGCCTCGCCGCTCACACCCGCGATCGTGAAGCTCGCCGTCGCGGGGAGCCGATGCACGGGATGCCCGGTCAGCGTCGCGTCGGGCACCCGCCGGGTCACCTCGCCGATGAAGCGCGCCGTCGCCTCTGCCGCTCGGGCCGCAGCGGCCGCGCGCTCGTGCTCCGCGAGCTCGAGCGCCGTCGCCAGGCCGACTGCTCCGGCGACGTCCACCGTGCCGGACCGCCGTCCGCGCTCCTGGCCCCCACCGTGCAGGAGCGGCTCCAGAGGGAGGCGTCCGCGGACGACGAGCGCCCCGGTCCCTTTGGGAGCGCCGAGCTTGTGCCCGGCGATCGACACGGCGTCGGCATCCAGATCGTGCAGGGGCAGCCAGCCGGCCGACTGCACGGCGTCGACGTGGAGGGGCACGCGGCGGGCGCGGACGACCTCGCGGAGCGCGGCGATGTCCTGGACGGTGCCGATCTCGTTGTTCGCGTGTCCGACGGACACGACGGCCGTGTCGTCGGTGAGCACCGTGTCGAGGGCGTCCGGCCCGATCCGCCCGGTCCCGTCCACCGCGGGCATCGCTACCGTGGCCCCGTGGAACCGCGCGAGGTACGCTGCCGACTCCCGGATCGACTCGTGCTCGATGGGCGACACCACGACGCGCCGCCGCCCGGAGGCGAGCGCTGCCAGCGTGACTCCCTTCACGGCGAGTTTGTTCGCCTCCGTGCCGCCGCCGGTGAAGACGACGTCGCTTACCCGCGCCCCGAAGACGCGGGCGACCCTGGTGCGGGCGTCCTCCAGCGCCCGCGCCGCCGTTTCGCCCGCGGTGTGGTGGCTGGCCGGGTTGCCGAACACCGCGGTGAGGTAGGGCTCCATGGCCGCGCGCACCTCGGGGCGTACCGGCGAGGTCGCGGCGTGATCGAGGTACAGCACGGACTCAGTCGATCCGGAGGTCGAGTCCGAGATCCAGCGCCCGCGCGGAGTGCGTGAGGGCTCCGACCGAGATCACATCCACCCCGGTCTCGGCGATGGCGCGGACGGTGGTCAGGTCGACGCCGCCCGAGGCCTCCACGGTGGCGCGCTCGCCGATGAGGGCCACCCCGGCGCGCAGGTCGTCGAGGGAGAAGTTGTCCAGCAGCACCGTGTGGGCACCGCCGTCGAGCACCGCCGGGATCTGGTCGAGACGGTCGACCTCGACGACGACGTGGGCGGTGTGCGGCAGCCGCGAGAGCGCCTCGCGAAGAGCCGTCGCGAGGTCGAGCCCGGACCGCTGGAGCACTGCGAGGTGGTTGTCCTTCGCCATGACCGCGTCGGAGAGGGAGTACCGGTGGTTCCGGCCGCCGCCGGACACCACGGCGTGCCGCTCGAACGCCCGCAGTCCCGGCGTGGTCTTGCGGGTGTCGGCGATGCGCGCCCGCGTTCCCTCGACTTCGCGGACGTAGGCGGCGGTGAGGGTCGCGATGCCCGACATCCGCTGCACGAAGTTCAGGGCGACGCGCTCGGCCGTGAGGACCGCGCGGGCCGGCCCGGTCACGGTGGCCAGCACGTCGGAGGCGGTGAAGGCATCGCCGTCGCCCACATGCAGGTCGACGGTGGTGTCCGGATCGGTGAGGAGGAACGCGGTGGCGAAGACCTCGCCGCCGCTGAAGACCCCGTCCTCGCGGGCCACGAGGTCGGCCGTGGCCGTCGTCTCCGCCGGGAGCAGGGTGGTGCTGGTGAGGTCGCCCCAGGGGGCGTCCTCCTCCAGTGCAGCTCCGACGACGCGGTGCAGGGTGGCGCGGGTGAGCATCAGGCGGTCTCCAGGATCGGTGCGTGTGCCGGGGTCGGCGCGGCGGGGGCGTGGTCGTCGCGGTGGTGGGCGCCGACCGAGACGGGGCGGGCCAGGGCGGCGCGGATGGCGGCCTCGGCGACCCGCAGCAGGTTCCTGTCCTCGTGCGAGCGGACGTTGGACGCGGGTGGCATCCCGACGGCCCACGCGCACACGGTCCGGAGGGCGCGCTGCAGTCCGGAGCCCGTCCGGTGCAGACCGACCTCGTCCCACAGCAGCCGCTGCAGCGCCGCGCGGTCGAACGGGGGAAGGGGCTCCGGTGGCGCGAGCGCGTCTTCCCTGGTCGTCGGCGGCGGGGAGGGGAGGCGGTCGACCACGGGAGGCCACGGTCCATCCAGCGCGGCGGCGGCCCTGGCGCCGAACACGGCCCCTTCGAGGAGCGAGTTGGAGGCGAGCCGGTTCGCGCCGTGCACCCCGGTGCGGGCGGTCTCGCCGACGGCGTAGAGCCCGGGGATCGTGCTCCGTCCGTGCCGGTCGGTGACGACGCCGCCCATGAGGTAGTGCGCAGCGGGGGTCACCGGCACGGGCTCCGTAGACCAGTCGAAACCGCGAGCGCGCGTCACCCGGTCGATGGTCGGGAAGCGGCGGGCGAGCGCGTCCGCCCCCAGCGCCGTCGCATCGAGGTGCACGGGCGCCCCCTGCCGGGTGGCCTGCCGGGCGATGGCCCGCGCGACGACATCCCTCGGCGCGAGCTCCCCGTCGGGGTGGCTGTCGAACACGAACCGTCGCCCTTCGTGGTCGCGGAGCACGGCACCCTCGCCGCGGATGGCTTCGGAGAGGAGGAAGACCGGGCTGCCGGGAAGCGCGGTCGGGTGGAACTGCACGAACTCCAGGTCGGCGACGGCGGCGCCGGCACGCAGGGCTGCGGCGACGCCGTCGCCCGTCGCCTCCGGCGGATTGGTCGTGTGCGCGTAGAGCTGCCCCGCCCCGCCCGTCGCGAGAATCACGGCGTCGGCGCGGATCTCGGTCGTGTCGCCCTCGCGGACGACCGTGATCCCGCGGACCCGTCCCTCCTCGACGACGAGGTCGAGGAGCATCGTCCCCTCGCAGACGGCGACGTGTGCGCGGCGAACGGCTGCGCACAGCACGCCGGAGATCGCGGCTCCGGTGGCGTCGCCTCCGGCGTGCAGGATGCGGGCATGGGTGTGCGCCGCCTCGCGCCCGCGGGCGAGAGCGCCGCCCGGAGTCCGGTCGAAGGCGACGCCGCGGGCGAGGAGCTCGGCGATCCGGGCGGCGCCGTCCGCCACGAGCGTGTCGACCGCGGCCGGATCGCACAGACCCCCTGCGGCGCGGATCGTGTCGGCGGCATGGGCATCCGCGCTGTCGCCAGGCCCGTAGCTGCCGGCTACGCCGCCTTGCGCGAGAGGCGTGCATCCGCCCCCGAGGCCGCCCTTCGTCACGACGGTCACCGTGTGCCCGGCCTCGTGCGCGTGCAGTGCGGCGGTGAGCCCGGCGATGCCGGAGCCGACGACGACGACGTTCATCGTGCCCCGGCGGCCACCGGCGGCTTGGCGGCCAGCATCCGCTCGAGCGCGAGGCGAGCCGGGTCGGCGACATCGGGGGAGACCGTGATGCGGTTCGGTGTGCGGCCGGCGACCAGCTCCTCCAGGACCCACGCGAGGTAGCCCGGATGGATGCGGTACATGGTCGAGCACGGGCACACGACCGGGTCGAGGCAGAAGATCCGGTGCTGCGGGTACTGTGCGGCCAGGCGGCGCACGAGGTTGATCTCGGTCCCCACCGCGAACGTCGTCGGCTCCGTGGCCTCGGCGATGGCGCGGCGGATGTACTCCGTGGAACCGGCCTCGTCGGCCGCGTCGACGACCTCCATCGGGCACTCCGGGTGCACGATCACGCGGACCCCCGGGTGCTCCGCGCGGGCCTGCTCGATCTGCGCCACGGTGAAGCGCCGGTGCACGGAGCAGAAGCCGTGCCAGAGGATCACCTGCGCGTCGACGAGCTCCTCCGCGGTGGAGCCGCCGAGCGCTCGCCGCGGGTTCCACATCGGCATCCGATCGAGGGGCACCCCCATGGCCTTCGCGGTGTTCCGGCCGAGGTGCTGGTCGGGGAAGAAGAGCACGCGGCGGCCGCGGGCGAACGCCCACTCCAGGACCGTGGCGGCGTTGGACGAGGTGCAGACGATGCCGCCGTGTCGCCCGACGAAGCCCTTGATCGCCGCCGAGGAGTTCATGTAGGTGACGGGGATCACCGGCACGCGGCCGTCGGCGTCCGGGGTGTCGAGGTCGCCCAGCACGTCGGCGAGCTGCTCCCAGCACTCCTCCACCTGGTCGATGTCGGCCATATCCGCCATCGAGCACCCGGCGGCGAGGTTCGGCAGGATCACCGCCTGGTCGGGACGCGAGAGGAGGTCGGCGGTCTCGGCCATGAAGTGCACGCCGCAGAAGACGATCGCCTCCGCGTCCGGCCGCATCGTGGCGGCGGTGGCGAGCTGGAACGAATCGCCCACCTCGTCGGCGTGCGTCACGACCTCCTCGCGCTGATAGAAGTGCCCGAGGATCACCACGCGATCTCCGAGCGCGGCTTTCGCCGCCTCGATGCGTCGGTGGAGCTCCGCCTCGCCGGCCTCGCGGTAGGCCGCGGGGAGCTCTCCCTGCCGGGGAGCCCCGGTGGGGATGACATCGCCCATGGAGGAGCCGGGGCCGTAGCCGGGGCGTGTGTCGAAGTCCCAGGGGCCGACGGCGAGGTCGGTCGTGCAGGTGGCGTCGGTGGAGACCCCGCCGACGATGGCCTGGATGGCGTGGTCGACGGACGGATCCGACGACGGGATGGCGGGCATCGGGACGGAGGTGGTGCTCATCGGGTTCTCGTTTCCTCCGGGCGGAGCGGACCGCGGTCGGCCAGCTCGAGATCGGTGTCGTCGCGGTACAGGCGGGCCGGGCGATGACTGCCCGTCCGGAAGCGGTCGGTGCGGGTCAGGTTGCCGGCGGACTCGACCTGCCGCCGGAAGTTCGCGGGGTCGAGTGCGCGCCCCAGGATCGACTCGTAGGCCTCCCGGAGCTCGGCGAGCGTGAACTCGGCGGGCAGGAAGCCCTGGGCCACGCGGCTGTACCCGACCTTGTTCCGCAGGCGCCAGAGCGCGTACTCGATGATCTCGTGATGATCGAAGGCGAGCGCCGGCAGGTCGTCGACATCGAACCACTCGACGTTCTCCGGCGCACGGCCCGATGCCCGGTGCGCGGTTATCTGGGCTTCCACGTCGTCCTGACGCAGCAGTGCCCAATACACGATCGAGACGACCCGCGTGGGGGAGCGGTCGACGGCGCCGAAGGCGTAGAGCTGTTCCAGATAGGTGGGCGCGAGGCCGGTCGTCTCGGCGAGCGTACGGGCGGCGGCGTCGACCGGCGACTCCTCGGAGGTGAGCCACCCGCCGGGGAGCGCCCACCGCTCGGCGAACGGCTCGCGGGTCCGGCGGACGAGGGGGAGCGCCAGCACGGGCGGACCGTCGTCACCGCGGCGCAGCGTGAGGATCACCGTCGAGACGGCGACGCGGATGTCCGCACTTCGAGTCATAGACACCTTAACCTCCGGATTCGATCTTAGTGTCATCGAGACCTTTAGTGCGCACCTATGACGAGGGAAGACGTCGAGTCCGAAACGTTATCTCTCGCCCGCGGGAAGGCTTGTCCCCCCGGGGTGGGTTTGTTAGGTTACTGTCCTAACAAACCCCTTCGAGGGCGGCCGCAGGCCACCTCCCGGGGTTCCCGTGAACCCCGCCCGGGGTTCAGCTCCAACCGGAGAATCCCTCCTGCAGTGCAGCACCGAGAGGAAATGAAGAATGATCCGTAACGGAAAGCGCAAGATCGCGCTCACGGCGGTCGCGGGGGCCTCGGTCCTCGCCCTGGGCCTGACGGCCTGCGGCAGCGGTGGAGGCGGCGACGACGGCGGCAACGCCGACGGCGACCGCGCGCTCCGCGTCTGGGCCGGCAGCACGACCCCGATCACCACGAACTACAACCCCTTCGCCCCGAACGTGCTCCACGGCGCACTCGGCCCCATCTACGAGCCGCTGTTCTTCTACAACAAGACCAGGGACGAGGAGCCCATCGGCCTCATCGGCGAGTCCTTCGAGTACAACGAGGACGGCACGCAGATCACGGTGAAGATCAAGCCCGACCTGAAGTGGAGTGACGGCGAGCCGCTCACGGCTGCGGACGTGGCCTTCACCTTCCTGTACGAGGCGAACAACCCCGAGGGCAACAAGCTGATCTCCGCGGAGGCCATCGACGACACGACGGTCGTGCTCACCTACGGCATCGCGCAGTACACCACCGAGTTCCAGCGGATGGGGTCCAGCTACATCCTCCCCGAGCACATCTGGAAGGACGTCGACGACTTCGCGAACTTCACGAACGAGAAGCCGGTCGGCTCCGGGCCCTACGTCGTCGACAAGACCACCAGCGAGTCCTACACCTTCGTGGCGAACGAGAACTTCCGCGGTGCCGACGAGCTGGCCATCAAGAAGGTCCAGTACATCGCGGTCGACAACAACCAGACCGCCCAGGATCTCGTCGCCGCCGGCGAGCTGGACTGGACCGGGATGTTCATCCCGAACCCGGACGACGTGACCGGCAACGGCAAGATCGAGTGGATCAACACGCCGCAGGACCCGTCGGTCCTCTACACCTGCTCGAACGCCGACCTCGGCTGCACGGGCCCGCAGACCGACGTGGCCGTCCGCCAGGCGCTGAACGTCGCGATCGACCGTGCGACCATCAAGGACAAGGCGTTCGTCGGGCTCACCGCCGACATCTCGCCGGCGTACACGCTGCTCCCGCGCGACGAGAAGTGGCTCACGGACGACGCGTACGAGGTCAGCCCGCAGGAGGCGAACGTCGAGGAGGCCACGTCGATCCTCGAGGCCGCCGGATACACCAAGGGCTCGTCGGGCATCTACGAGAAGGACGGCGTTCCGGTCGAGCTCAGCTTGATCTCGGTCGACGGCTGGACGGACTACAACGACGCCGCGAAGCTCATCGCCGAGCAGGCCGAGGCCGCGGGCATCAAGATCACTCCGTCGACCGTGCAGTGGCAGGAGTTCGTCGACACCCGCCAGTCGGGTGAGTACCAGCTGATCGTCGGCGGCGTCGTGGGCACCACGATCGCCGACCCGTTCCAGATCTACCGCGACTGGTTCGGCGGCACCGAGGTGCAGTCCACCAGCCCGGTCGGCACCGAGATCCCCCCGGGGCGCTGGAACTTCAGCCGGTACAACAACCCCGCCGTCGATGCGGCCATCCAGCAGGCCATCAGCACCGAGGACGAGGCGGAGCGCAAGGAGCTCTACGCCACCATCCAGGACGCGATCGTCAATGATGTGCCCTACATCCCGCTCGTGATCAACGCCACGCAGACCTTCTACAACACGAAGGACTACACCGGGTGGCCGACCGAGGAGAACCTCTACGCGTTCCCGCCGTCCTGGGGCGCCATCGCCGCCGGGTACGTGCTGACGCAGATCAAGCCCGCCGGCTGAGCGACGAGAGGAGCAGGGGAAGCAGGAAGTCAGGACGAGTGACATGAAGTTCTATGCACGAAGGATCGGGTTCTACGCGTTCACGCTGTGGGCCGCGATCTCCATCAACTTCCTGCTTCCCCGGCTCATGCCGGGGGACCCGGCCGATATCTTGATCGCCAAGATCCAGCGGGCCGGCGGAGAGGTCTCCGAGACCACCATCCGCAACATCAAGCTCCTGCTCGGCGGTGATGATTCCTCCCTCTGGGAGCAGTACCTCGCGTACTGGGGACGCATGCTCCGCGGCGATCTCGGGGTGTCGGTGACGAAGTTTCCCACCCCGGTGGCCGAGCTGATCGCCGGCGCCCTGCCGTGGACGCTGGTGCTCGTCGGCACCGCGACGGTCATCTCCTTCCTGCTCGGCGTCGTGCTCGGCGCGTGGGCCGGCTGGAAGCGGGGTACCTGGGTCGACCACCTGATCCCGGCGACCACCGTGCTGCAGTCCATCCCGTACTTCTGGCTCGCGCTCGTCCTCATCGCCGTCTTCGCGGTCGGTCTCGGCTGGTTCCCGATGTTCGGCGGCTACGACGTCTTCGACTTCCCGGACGGCCCGGAGCCGACCTGGGCGTTCTTCAGCGATGCGGTGGCCCACTCGCTTCTTCCCGCGATCACGATCGTGATCAGCTCGGTGGGCGGCTGGATGTTCGGCATGCGCAACATGATGGTCTCCACGCTCGCCGAGGACTACGTCCTCACCGCCGAGGCGAAGGGACTGCGGCCGCGACGCATCATGACGACGTACGCCGCGCGCAACGCGGCCATCCCGTCGATCGCGGGCTTCTCGATCACGCTCGGGTTCGTCGTCGCCGGCTCCATCGTCATGGAGCAGGTGTTCACCTATCCGGGCGTCGGCAAGCTCATGTTCCAGGCCGTCACCAACAACGACTACGCGCTGATGCAGGGGCTGTTCCTCGTGATCACCCTCACGGTGCTCGTCGCCAACTTCTTCATGGACCTCGTCTATGGCTTCATCGATCCGAGGGCTCGCCAGAATGTCTGACACGAAGAACCCGCTCCTCGTGGAGGAGCCTCCCACCGTCGCCCCCGAGGGCACCGTCGCCCTGGCCACGCAGCGTCAGGAGCGCCGGCGCCGCCGGATCCTGCCCCGCACGTCGCCGAAGTTCATCGTCGGCTCCGTGCTCGTGCTCGCCATCGTGCTCTTCGCGATCATCGCGCCGTTCTTCACGCAGAACCCGCGCAGCACCGACAACCCCGCTCTCGCCGCGCCGTCGGCGGAGCACTGGCTCGGCACGACCAAGCTCGGCAACGACGTGTTCGCGCAGCTCGCCGTCGGGGCGCAGGGGTCGCTGCTCATCGGCGTGACGGCCGGCGGCATCGCCATCGTGCTGTCCCTCCTCTTCGGCGTCCTGGCCGGGTATCTCGGCGGCTGGCGGGAGGATGTCCTCGCTCTCCTGACCAACGTCATGATCGTCATCCCCGGACTGCCGCTGGTCATGGTGATCGCGTCGTTCGTGCCGCAGCGCAGCTGGCAGCTCGTGGCCTTCGTCCTCGGCATCACGTCGTGGGCCGGCGCGGCGTACGTGCTGCGATTGCAGACCCGCTCGCTCCGCACCCGCGACTACGTGTACGCCTCGAAGGTGGCGGGGGAGAAGTCCCTGCGGGTCATCCTCGTCGAGATCATGCCGAACCTGCTCCCGCTGCTGACCGCGCAGTTCCTGTTCGCGATCATCTTCGCCATCCTCGGCGAAGCGGGGCTGTCGTACCTCGGCCTCGGTCCGAACTCCTCGATCACCTGGGGCTCGATCCTCAACGACGCCCAGTCCGGTCAGGCCCTCGGCCGCGGTGCCTGGTGGTGGTTCGTGCCGCCGGGCATCATGATCGCGATCCTCGGCGCGGGACTCGCGCTGATCAACTTCGCCATCGACGAGGTCATCAACCCGAAGCTGCGCAACGCACCCGATGCGGCCCGTCGTCTGCGCAAGGCCGCGAAGGAGAAGGGGGTCACCGCATGAGCGACGCCGTGCTCACCGCCAGGAACGTCTCGATCGAGTACGAGGTCGATCCGCCCGTCAAGGCGGTCCGGGATGTCTCGCTGACCCTCCACCGGGGCGAGATCCTCGGTCTCGCGGGGGAGTCGGGCTGCGGCAAGACCACCCTCGCGTACGGGATGAACCGGCTACTCAAGGCGCCGGCCCTGATGACCGGCGGCGAGATCGTGTTCCACGACCGCGACGGCCATGACATCGACGTCGTCGGACTCGACGGAGACGGGCTGCGCGCCTTCCGCTGGGACAAGATCTCGATGGTCTTCCAGGGGGCGATGAACTCCCTCAACCCCGTCATCTCGGTCCGCGCGCAGATCTTCGACATCTTCGACACCCACCGCCCCGGAATGTCGAAGAAGGCCAAGCAGGAGCGCGCCGAGGAGCTGCTCACGCTCGTCGGCGTGGACCCCGGCCGGCTGACGAGCTTCCCGCACGAGCTCTCCGGCGGTATGCGCCAGCGCATGATGATCGCGATGGCGCTGGCGCTCGACCCGCAGGTCATGATCATGGACGAGCCCACCACGGCGCTCGACGTGGTCGTGCAGCGCGGCATCATCCGGGAGATCATGCGCCTGCGCGAGAAGCTCGGCTTCGCGGTCATTTTCATCACGCACGACCTGCCCATGCTCATCGAGATCAGCGACCGCATCGCTGTCATGCTGCAGGGCCGGATCGTCGAGCAGGGCACCGCGGCCGAGATCTACCGCAACCCGCAGCACGAGTACACCCAGCGCCTGCTGTCGAGCTTCCCGTCCCTCACGGGCGAGCGGGGCGACTTCGTCCGCAGCGGCGGCGTCAACCAGGAGGTCATCCGATGAGCGTGGACGAGACGAAGCGCGGCGGCAGCCTCGAGGCGAGGAACCTCGTGAAGGACTTCCACCTGCGATCGGGGTTCCGCACGAGCGTGCTGCACGCGGTGAAAGACGTGTCGTTCACCTTGGAGGCCGGGCGGACCACGGCTCTCGTCGGCGAGTCCGGGTCGGGCAAGTCGACCATCGCCCGGATGCTGATGAAGCTGGAGACGCCGACCTCGGGCAGCATCCTCCTCGACGGCGAGGAGTCCGGCACGCGGGGGGCGGCCCTCGAGCGCTACCGGTCGGACGTGCAGATGGTCTTCCAGGACCCATTCGCCTCGCTGAACCCGTTCCACACGATCGTGCACCACCTCGAGCGTCCGATCCGGCTGCACCACCCCAAGCTCGACAGTCGCGAGGTGCGGGCGCGGGCGATCGAGCTGCTGGAGCGCGTGCGGCTCACTCCGGGCGAGAGCTTCGCCGAACGGCGCCCGCACGAGCTCTCCGGCGGACAGCGGCAGCGTGTGGCGATCGCGCGGGCCCTGGCCCCCGGCGCCCGGTTCATCGTGGCGGACGAGCCGGTGTCGATGCTCGACGTGTCGATCCGGCTCGGCGTGCTCAACCTGCTCGCCGAGCTGCAGCGGGAGGAGAATCTCGGCGTCCTCTACATCACGCACGACCTGGCGACCGCGCGGCACTTCTCCGACGACATCATGGTCCTCTTCCGGGGCGACGTCGTGGAGCGGGGATCGGCCGACGAGGTGATCCTGAACCCGCAGCACGAGTACACCAGGACGCTTCTGGCGGCGGCCCCCGAACCGGAGAACCTCGGCAGGCTCCGCGACGAGGTCAGGGCGGAGCTCGCGCTGGGCTCCTGAGCCGGCGGGGGAGACCGCTAGACTGAACCCACAATCGAAGACAGGCCGAACGACCGACGCGGGAGAGCCCCGGCGCATGCAGCCGGGCACCGAAGGAGCAAGCCTCCCCGCCAATCTCTCAGGTACGCGTACCGCGGAGGTCCGGCCGCTCTGAAAAGCGATCCCGAGCACCGGGGGATCCGCCGACGGTGAAAGCCCTGCGCTCGCGCGGGCGAAGCTCTCAGGCCCATGACAGAGGGGGAGTTCCCAGGGACGACGTCGTCGTCCCGCCCGACCCAGCCCGGGAGAACTCCATGTCCGACCCCCGCTACACCCCGTTGCGCGAGCGCCATGAGGCGCTCGGCGCCTCCTTCACCGATTTCGGCGGCTGGCAGATGCCGGTGCGCTACACGTCCGACCTCGCCGAGCACCACGCGGTGCGGCAGGCGGCGGGTGTCTTCGACATCTCGCACATGGCCGAGTTCACGGTCCGCGGCACCGGCGCGGCGGCCTTCCTTGACTACGCCCTCGCCGGGCGGCTGTCGGCGCTCGCGGTCGGCAAGGCGAAGTACTCCCTGCTGCTGACGGCGGAGGGCGGCATCGTCGACGACGTGATCGTGTACCGGCTGGCCGACGACGACTTCCTCATCATCTCGAACGCCGGCAACCGCGACGCGGTGCGTCGGACTCTCACCGAGCGGGTCGCGGACGCGGACGCCGTGGAGGTCGCCGACGTCTCGGACGACTACGCGCTGATCGCCGTGCAAGGCCCGCGGGCCGAGGAGATCCTCGCGGCGACGGCGGGCATCGCCGATGTCAGCATCCCCTGGGCGGAGCAGAAGTACTACGCGTGGGCGACCGCGTCGTTCGCCGGCGAGCCGCTGCTCCTCGCCCGTACCGGCTACACCGGGGAGGACGGCTTCGAGCTCCTCGTCCCGGCCGCCCACGCGACCGCGCTGTGGGACGCCGTCCTCGATGCCGGCGCGCCGCACGGGCTCGTCCCCGCCGGCCTCGCCGCGCGCGACACCCTCCGCCTGGAGGCGGGCATGCCGCTCTACGGCCACGAGCTCAGCCTCGACACCGCACCCGCCCAGGCCGGCCTCGGCCGCGTCGTGGTCGTCACGAAGGACCGTTTCGTCGGCAAGGACGCTCCGGCGCCCGCCGACGATGCCCGCATCCTCGTCGGACTGACGGCCGAAGGACGACGCGCCGGCCGCGCCGGCTACGCGGTCGTCGACGCCGACGGCACCCCGATCGGAGAGATCACCAGCGGCGCCCTGAGCCCGACGCTCGGCCATCCCATCGCGATGGCGTACGTCGACCCTTCTTCCGCGGAAGAGGGAACCGCAGTATTCCTTGATGTGCGGGGGACCCGCATCCCCGCGACCGTGACCGCCCTGCCTTTCTACCGGAGGACAAAATGACCGACCTCAGCGCACTCCGCTACACCGACGAGCACGAATGGATCGCTGGTGACGGCGACACCGTGACGATCGGCATCACCGACTACGCCGCCGAGAAGCTGGGGGATGTCGTCTTCGTCGAGCTCCCCGCCGTCGGCACCGAGCTGACCGCCGGCTCCGTGGTCGGCGAGATCGAGTCCACGAAGTCGGTCGGGGAGCTCTACGCTCCGGTCGCCGGCACGGTCGTCGAGGTCAACGACGCCGTCGTCGACGACCCCTCGCTCGTCAACGCCGAGCCGTTCGAGGGCGGCTGGCTGCTCAAGGTGTCCGTCGCCGCCGGTGCGCTGGACGGACTGCTGGACCGCGACGCGTACGTCGCACTCACGGAGGGCTGATCCGGAAGTGGTTGCATTCGCCGATCGTCACATCGGACCGACCGAGGCCGCCCAGCGCACGATGCTCGACGCGCTGGGTCTCGGCTCCGCCGGCAACGGGACGCTGAGCCCGGTCGAGGAGCTCATGCGTCAGGCCGTCCCCGCCTCGATCTACACGGGACCGGAGGACGCGGTCGCCGACTCCCGCATCCCGGTCGCCGCGTCGGAGACGGAGGCGCTGGCCGAACTGCGTGCCCTCGCCGCGCGGAACACGGTGAACCGCTCGATGATCGGCCTCGGCTACTACGGCACCGTCACGCCGCAGGTCATCCAGCGCAACGTGCTCGAGAACCCGTCCTGGTACACGGCCTACACGCCGTACCAGCCCGAGATCTCGCAGGGGCGCCTGGAAGCGCTCATCAATTTCCAGACGATGGTGGCCGAGCTCACCGGCCTCACCACCGCGAACGCGTCGATGCTCGACGAGTCCACCGCGGTCGTGGAGGCGATGCTGCTCGCACGCCGCGCCTCGAAGACCGCGTCGAACGTGTTCGCGGTGGACGCGGACGCACTGCCGCAGACGAAGGCGATGCTCGCGTCCCGCGCCGAGGCGCTCGACATCGAGCTCGTCACGGTCGACTTCGCGGCGGGGGAGGAGCTGCCCGCTGAGCTCTTCGGCGTCTTCGTGCAGTACCCCGGGGCCTCGGGTCGCGTGTGGGATCCGTCCGCGGTGTTCGACGCCGCGCACGTCGCCGGTGCGCTCGCCGTCGCGGCCGCCGACCTCCTCGCGCTGACGCTCCTCACCGCGCCCGGCACCCTCGGGGCCGACGTGGCCGTGGGCACGACGCAGCGCTTCGGCGTGCCGATGGGCTTCGGCGGCCCGCACGCCGGCTACATGGCCGTGCGGGCAGGCCTGGAGCGGCAGCTGCCCGGACGCCTCGTCGGCGTGTCCGTCGACGCCGAGGGCAAGCCGGCCTACCGCCTCTCGCTGCAGACCCGCGAGCAGCACATCCGCCGCGAGAAGGCGACGTCGAACATCTGCACCGCCCAGGTGCTCCTCGCCGTGATGGCCTCGATGTACGCGGTCTACCACGGCCCGGACGGGCTCCGCGAGATCGCCCGCGACGTCGCCGCCAAGGCGACGCTGCTGCGCGACTGGCTCGTCGAGGCCGGCGCCGAGGTCGTCCACGAGCACTTCTTCGACACGCTGACCGTGCGCGTCCCGGGCCGGGCGGCGGAGTACGCCGACCAGGCGCGGGGCGGCTACGGCATCCTCCTGCGGGTCGCCGACGCCGACACGATCGGCATCGCGGTCGACGAGACGACCACGGTGGCCGAGCTGCACCAGGTCGCGCAGGTCTTCGGCGGGAAGCAGGAGCGCGCCTTCGGCTTCGGCCTCGGCGACGCGGACGCGCTGCCGGACGCCCTCCGCCGCGAGGACGAGTACCTCACGCACCCGGTGTTCCGCAGCCACCGCAGCGAGACCGCCATGATGCGGTACCTCAAGAGCCTGTCCGACCGGGACTACGCCCTCGATCGCGGCATGATCCCGCTCGGCTCGTGCACGATGAAGCTCAACGCCGCCACGGAGATGGCCGCCATCACGTGGCCGGAGTTCGCGGGCATCCACCCGTTCGCCCCGGAGGCCGACGTGCGCGGCTACCTGGAGCTCATCGACCAGCTCGAGGGCTGGCTCGCCGAGATCACCGGGTACGACGCGGTGTCGCTGCAGCCGAACGCCGGCTCGCAGGGTGAGCTGGCGGGCCTCCTCGCGATCCGCGGCTACCACCGCGCGAACGGCGACGACCACCGCATCGTGTGCCTCATCCCGTCCTCCGCCCACGGCACGAACGCGGCCTCCGCCGTGCTCGCCGGCATGAAGGTCGTCGTGGTGGCGAGCGACGCGCTCGGCAACGTCGACCTGGACGACCTCCGCGCGAAGATCGCCCAGCACGCCGACGACCTGGCGGCGCTGATGATCACGTACCCGTCCACGCACGGCGTCTACGAGGAGCAGGTCGTCGAGATCACCGGGGCGGTGCACGCGGCCGGCGGTCAGGTGTACGTCGACGGCGCGAACCTCAACGCGCTCCTCGGCTACGCCCGCTTCGGCGACCTCGGCGGCGACGTCTCGCACCTCAACCTGCACAAGACCTTCGCCATCCCGCACGGCGGCGGCGGCCCGGGCATCGGTCCGGTCGCGGCGAAGGCGCACCTCGCGCCGTACCTGCCGTCGCACCCGCTCGCGCAGCGCGCCGAACACTTCGGCGGCCACACGTTCGAGGGTGCGGTCATCTCCGCGGCCCCGTACGGCTCTGCGGGCATCCTCCCGATCTCGTGGGCGTACGTGCGCATGATGGGGGCCGAGGGCCTCCGGCGCGCGACCGCCGCGGCCGTCCTCTCGGCGAACTACATCGCCGAGCGCCTCGGCGGGCACTTCCCCGTGCTCTACACGGGGGAGAACGGACGGGTCGCGCACGAGTGCATCCTCGACCTGCGTCCGCTCAAGGAGGCCACCGGCATCTCCGTCGACGACGTCGCCAAGCGCCTGATCGACTACGGCTTCCACGCGCCGACCATGTCGTTCCCGGTCGCCGGCACCCTCATGGTGGAGCCCACCGAGTCGGAGGACCTCGACGAGATCGAGCGGTTCATCGAGGCCATGATCATGATCAAGGCCGAGGCGGACGCCGTCGCCGCGGGGCGCTGGCCTGCGGACGACAACCCGCTCGTGCACGCCCCGCACACCGCGGTCTCGCTCATCGCGGGGGAGTGGGCGCACGCCTACACCCGCGAGGAGGCCGCCTATCCGGTGCGCTCGCTGGTGGCGACGAAGTACTGGCCGCCTGTCCGCCGGATCGACCAGGCGTACGGCGACCGCAACCTCGTCTGCGCCTGCCCGCCGATCGAGGCCTTCGCCTGACACGGACCCGCACGACGAACGGCGTCGCGCCCGCCTCCTGGCGGCGCGGCGCCGTTCGCGTTGCGCCATGTTTCCGTCATGTGACAGATGGTCACCACTCAGTAACAGTTCGTTAGCCGAATGTCCTGGACGCGCGACCGCCGGGTTACGCTCAGGTATCCCTGCGCGCTCGATGATGAGCCGCGCAGAATTCCCACGTCCACAGGAGGACAAAAGTGAAGCGCAACAAGATCGCCCTCGCGGGCAGCGCACTGTTCGTGATCGGCGCCCTGACCCTGGCAGGCTGCGCCAGCGGCGGCGGCAACACGAGTGACGGAGGAAGCGACGCGAACGCGAACGCCGACGCCATCATCACCACGAACGGCTCCGAGCCGGAGAACCCGCTCATCCCGACCAACACCAACGAGGTCGGCGGCGGCAAGATCCTCGACGAGATCTTCGCCGGGCTCGTCTACTACGACGCCGAGGGCAAGCCGGTCAACGACATGGCCGAGGAGATCGTCACCGACGACCCCCAGCACCTCACGATCAAGCTGAAGAAGGGGCAGACCTTCACCAACGGTGAGGAGGTCACGGCCGACAACTTCATCAAGGCGTGGAACGAGGGTGCCAAGGCATCGAACGCCCACCTGTCGGGCTACTTCTTCGAGGACATCGAGGGCTTCAGCTACGAGGAGGACACCGAGCTCACCGGGCTCGAGCAGATCGACGACTACACGTTCACCATCGCGCTGAACAAGCCCGCCTCGGACTTCGCCCTGCGCCTGGGGTACTCGGCGTACTACCCGCTGCCCGATGTCGCGTTCGAGGACATGGACGCCTTCGGACAGAACCCCATCGGCAACGGCCCGTACATGATCGACGGTGACGACGCCTGGCAGCACGACGTGCAGATCGACCTGGTCCGCAACGACGACTACGAGGGTGGACGCCAGGCGAAGAACGGCGGCCTGACCATCAAGTTCTACGCGACCCAGGAGTCCGCGTACGCCGACCTCCTCGGAAACGAGGTCGACGTGATCGATGCGATCCCGACCAACTCGCTTCCGGTGTTCACGGACGAGCTCGGCGACCGTGCGGTGAACCAGCCGTCCGCCGTCTTCCAGTCGTTCACGATCGGCCAGTTCCTCCCGCACTTCAGTGGCGAAGAGGGCAAGCTGCGTCGTCAGGCGATCTCGATGGCCATCAACCGGGAAGAGATCACCGAGACGATCTTCTCGGGAACGCGCACTCCGGCTGCCGACTTCACGTCGCCCGTGATCGCCGGCTGGTCGGAGGACGTGCCCGGCAACGAGGTTCTGGACTACGACCCGGAGAAGGCGAAGGAACTCTGGGCAGAGGCAGACGCCATCTCGCCGTGGGAGGGTGACTTCAAGATCGCCTACAACGCCGACGGCGGACACGACGCATGGGTTGACGCAGTCAGCAACAGCATCAAGAACACGCTCGGCATCGAGGCGTCCGGCGACCCGTACCCGACCTTCCAGGACCTGCGCACCAAGGTGAACGACCGCACCATCACCACGGCAGCGCGCTCCGGCTGGCAGGCGGACTACCCGGGTCTGTACAACTTCCTCGGCCCGCTCTACGCGACCGGTGCCAGCTCTAACGATGGCGACTACACGAGCCCGGAGTTCGATGAGCTCATCAAGGCCGGTATCAGCAACCCTGACCCGGACGCTCAGCTCGAGGACTTCACCAAGGCTCAGGAGGTCCTGTTCCAGGACCTCCCGGCGATCCCGCTCTGGTACTCGAACGTGACCGGTGGGTACAGCGAGAACGTCGACAACGTGACGTTCGGCTGGAACTCGGTCCCGCTCTACTACGAGATCACGAAGGCCGGCGAGTAAGTCTGACGGCACTTCACCTGTGAGGCGGTGGCGATCTTCGTCACCGCCTCACAGGCTGTGTTCGGCTCGCTTTCTTTGCCCCTCAGAGAAGGGACAAGCGGATGCTCGGTTACATTCTGAGACGTCTTCTGCAGGTGATCCCGGTCTTCTTCGGAGCCACCCTGCTCATCTATTTCCTGGTGTTCGCCATGCCCGGCGACCCCATCCTCGCCCTCTTCGGCGACAAGACCCCGAACCCGGCTGTCATCGAACAGCTCCGTGAGCAGTACCACCTGAACGACCCATTCCTCGTCCAGTACTGGTACTACATCACCGGGGTGTTCCAGGGCGACCTCGGGACGACCTACTCCGGTCGCCCGGTGTCGACGGTCCTGGCGGCGACCTTGCCCGTGACGGGACGCCTGGCCGTCATGGCCATCGGCATCGAGTTCGTGCTCGCCATCGTCATCGGCACGATCTCCGCTCTGCGGAAGGGCAAGTTCTTCGACAACGTCTCCCTCATGGTGGCTCTCGTCGCGATCGCCATTCCGATCTTCGTGGTCGCCTTCCTGGCGCAGTACTTCCTCGCCATCCGACTCGGGTGGTTCAAGCCCACGGTCGGAGCGGATAACGACTGGGGCGGACTCTGGCTCCCTGCCATCGTGCTCGGGTTCAGTCTCTACGCCGTGAGTATGCGGCTCATGCGGAGTTCCGTCATCGACACCCTCAATCAGGACTGGGTGCGTACCGCCTACGGCAAGGGGCTCTCGCGCAATCGCGTGCTCCCCGTGCACGTGCTGCGAAACTCCCTCATTCCCGTCATCACCAACTCGGCCACCAACTTCGGTGTCCTCCTCGTGGGGGCCACCGTCACGGAGGGCATCTTCAACGTGCCGGGTGTCGGCAACACCCTCTTCGAAGCGATCCGACGGGGCGAGGGCCCGACGGTCGTCTCGTTCGTCACGGTCTTCGTCATCCTGTACGTCTTGGTGAACCTGCTCATCGACCTGCTCTATGGTCTGCTCGACCCGAGGATTCGATATGTCTGATCCCACGACCCAGAAACACTTCGTCGCCCCTGTCGAGACGGAGTCCATCAACGTCGATGCCGTCCGAATTTCCGACAAGCCGAGCAATCTCTGGCGCGATGCGTGGCGCGACGTGCGCCGCCGCCCGCTCTTCTGGTTCTCGGTGGTCCTGGCCGTGGTCTTCCTGCTCATGGCCGTCTGGCCGACGCTGTTCACATCGACCCCGCCGAACAGCGACTGCCAGCTCTCCAACAGCAACGGGGGCCCGACGGAGGGCCACCCGCTCGGATTCACGTTCCAAGGGTGCGATATCTACGCCCGGATCGTGTGGGGCTCGCAGACCTCGCTCGCGGTGGGCCTCATCGCCACCGTCATCTCCTCGATCCTCGGCCTGATCATGGGAGCCCTGGCAGGTTTCTACGGCGGCTGGCTGGACTCGGTCCTGTCCCGCGTCGGCGACATCTTCTTCGCGATCCCCTACATCCTCGCCGCCGTGGTCGTGATGACGGTGCTGAAGGACGCGCGCTCGGTCTGGACGCTCGCTCTCGCCATCGGCGGGTTCGCGTGGGCCTCGACGGCGCGAGTCGTCAGGGCGGAGATCCTCCGCGTGCGGCAGGCGGACTTCGTCATGGCCTCTCGGGCCCTGGGGCAATCCAAGTTCCGAGTCCTCCTCAGCCATGTCGTACCCAATGCGATCGCACCACTGCTGGTCGTATCGACTCTCGGCCTGGCGGCGGCGATCGTCGCGGAGTCGACATTGTCGTTCCTCGGGGTCGGGCTCGGCAGCGAGGTCATGTCGTGGGGTAATGACATCGCCAGGGCACAGGCTTCGCTCCGCGTCGCTCCGATGTCACTCATCTATCCGGCGCTCGCCCTCACCCTCGCGGTGCTGGCGTTCGTCACCCTGGGCGAGCTCATCCGAGACGCCCTCGATCCGAAGGCGAGGGCCCGTCGATGAGCGACCGCACCACCCCACAGATGCCGCTGCTGAGCGTGCGCGACCTCACCGTCGCGTTCCGCACCCAGGGCGGGATGCGCGAGGTCCTGCACGGGGTCACGTTCGACGTGATGCCCGGTGAGACCGTGGCCATCGTCGGCGAGTCCGGCTCGGGCAAGTCGACCACGGCGACCGCCATCGTCGACCTGCTCCCGGGCACGGGAACGATCACGGGCGGGTCCATCACGCTGGAGGGCCGCCCGCTCACAGGGCTGAGTCGGCGCGACATGGAGGCGGTGCGCGGCCGAGACATCGGCTTCGTCCCGCAGGACCCGATGTCGAGCCTGAACCCGGTGTGGAGCATCGGCTTCCAGGTGAAGGAGGCCGTCCGTGCCAACGGCGTCGCCCAGGGGCGCGCCGCGGTGAAGGCCCGGACGATCGAGGTGCTGCAGCAGGCCGGGCTGGCGGATGCCGAGCGGCGCCTGCACCAGTATCCGCACCAGTTCTCCGGCGGTATGCGCCAGCGCGCGTTGATCGGGATCGGGCTCGCGGCCGACCCGAAGCTCCTCATCGCCGACGAGCCGACCTCGGCTCTCGACGTGACGGTGCAGCGGGTCATCCTCGACCACATGGCGTCGCTCACGCGCGACAAGGGCACCTCGGTGCTGCTGATCACGCACGACCTGGGACTCGCGGCCGAACGCGCCGAGAAGATCATCGTCATGAACGGCGGCAACATCGTCGAGGCGGGCCCCAGCCGGCAGATCCTGGAGAACCCGCAGCACCCGTACACGAAGCGACTGGTCGCCGCGGCGCCCAGCGTCGCCTCGCAGCGGATCCAGGCGGTGGTGGAGGACCGGGGCATCGAGACGCTCGACGACCTGGCCGACATCCCGCCGACCGTCCGCGTGGCCGGCCTGACCAAGGACTACAAGATCCGGCAGGGCAACTTCCGCAGCGAGGCGTTCCGGGCGGTGGACGACGTGTCGTTCGAGATCCCCCGGGGAAAGACGCTGGCCCTCGTCGGCGAGTCGGGTTCGGGAAAGTCCACGGTCGCCAAGATGGTCCTCAAGCTGGAGGAGCCGACGAGCGGGACGATCGAGATCGACGGGCAGGACGTGTCCCATCTGTCGAACGCGCAGTCGTTCGGACTCCGCCGGCGCATGCAGCCGGTGTTCCAGGACCCCTACGGGTCGCTGGATCCGCTGCGGAACATCGGCAACACCATCGCGGAGCCGCTGCAGATCCACGGCGTCGGCGACCGGGCCTCGCATCGGGCTCGCGTGGAGGAGCTCCTGGAGCAGGTCGCCCTGCCGCAGGCGCTGGCCACGCGCTACCCGAACGAGCTCTCCGGCGGACAGCGGCAGCGCGTGGCGATCGCGCGGGCGCTGGCGCTCAAGCCCGACATCATCGTCCTCGACGAGGCGGTGTCGGCGCTCGACGTGCTCGTGCAGGACCAGATCCTGCAGCTGCTCGCCGAACTCCAGTCGGAGCTGAACCTGACGTACCTCTTCATCACGCACGACCTCGCGGTCGTCCGGGTCTCCAGCGACCTGGTCTGCGTGATGGAGAAGGGCAAGGTCGTCGAGCAGGGGACGGTCGACGAGATCTTCGCGAACCCGCAGCAGGAGTACACGGATCGTCTGCTGCAGGCGATCCCCGGTGCCTCGATCCCGCTCGGCGGCCTCTGAGGTGGCATCTCCCGGACACCCCGAGGGCGCACGGACCTTCCGTGCGCCCTCGGGCACCGTCGTCTTCGTGCTCAGCATCCTGCTGGTGCTGTTCCTGCTCGGGGACACCGTCGTCAACGGCAGCATCGTGCAGGCGCTTCTCGTGGCGCCCTGGCTGCTGCTCGGTCTGTGGATCGTCTACGAGACCGCTTTCGTCTCCTTCGTCCGCGTGGATCAGGACGGGGCCGTGGTGCAGAACCTCCTGCGTCGCACGACCGTCGGCTGGGCGCATGTGCAGGACATCGACATGCGCTGGCAGCTCGAGTTCACGCTGGACGACGGCCGCAGCCTGAGCTGCTGGGGCGGACCGGCGAAGGCGCGTCCGCCCCGTCCGTCCCGCGAGGAGGACGCTGAGGTGAAGGTGCCGTCGGCTCTGCGGGTGCTCACGAGCATCCGCGACCTGTGGAGCGCGGCACCCTCGACGGCGGACGCCCCGATCCGACGCAGCTGGGACGGCCCGGCCCTCATCGCCCTCGCCGTCATCGTGCTGTGGGCCGTCGCGGCGCTCGTCGTCGTCAACCTCGGCTGAGCGCGCCTCAGCCGGGAAGACCGAACAGGGCGGGCCAGGTCGCCGCGGCCCAGGGGTAGCCGACGAACGCCGCCGCGTCGATGAGGAAGTGCGCCACCAGGAACGGCAGCAGCCGACCGGTGCGGTGATAGAGCCACCCGAAGAGCAGTCCCATCGCGAGGTTGCCGATGAACGCGCCGGGCCCCTGATAGAGGTGGTACGTCGCACGGAGCACGGAGGTCGAGACGATGATCGTCCACGGCGACCATCCGAGCTGCCGCAGGCGGGCGAACAGGTACCCGAGCACGACGAACTCCTCCTGGAGCGATGCGCGGGCGGCGGCGAGCAGGAGGATCGGCACGGTCCACCAGTGCGCGTCCAGACCCGCGGGGTTCACGGCCACGAACAGTCCGAGCGCCCGCCCGCCGAGGTAGAGCGCCAGCCCCGGCACGCCGATCGCGAGGACGAGGAGCACGCCGCGGCCGACGTCGCCGGCCACCCGGGTGCCGTCCAGGCCGAGGCGCTCCAGGTGCGGGCGACGGCGCTGCCAGAGCAGGAAGCAGACGAGGAGCACCGGCACCAGGGCGAAGCCGATCGACAGCACCTGGTAGATGAGGTCGAACACCTCCCGGTCGCTGCGGGAGGGGTTGAGGGTGGCGGTCTGATCTGCGAGAGGCGTGTCGTCCGTGAGTCGATAGGCGAGCTGCACGATCGCGTAGATCGCGGACTGGCCCAGTCCCAGGGCGAGCACGATGGCGATCTCCCACCACAGGCGTGCCCGACCCTCACGCGGTTCGTCGCGCCGGATGGGCGCGGTCGACGGCGTCTGCGGCACCGGGGGAGTCGGGTCGGCGAGGGTCACGGGACGATGGTACGACGTGCGTTCAGGAACCCGATCCGCGCGTACGTTATCCTGGAACGTCGGCTTCCCGGCGCAACCCCACACTCTTTGAGGACCCTTGTATGGCGCACGCCCTCCGCTCTGACCTCCGCAACGTCGCAATCGTCGCCCACGTCGACCACGGCAAGACCACGCTCGTCGACGCGATGCTCCGCCAGACGGGCTCCTTCGGCGAACACTCGCACGTGGAGGAGCGCGCGATGGACTCCAACGATCTGGAGCGCGAGAAGGGCATCACGATCCTCGCCAAGAACACGGCGATCACCTACAAGGGCAAGCACGCCGGCGGCAAGGAGATCACGATCAACGTGATCGACACCCCCGGCCACGCCGACTTCGGTGGCGAGGTCGAGCGCGGCCTGTCGATGGTCGACGGCGTCGTGCTGCTCGTGGACGCGAGCGAGGGCCCGCTGCCGCAGACCCGCTTCGTGCTGCGCAAGGCACTCGAGGCGAAGCTCCCCGTCATCCTCCTGGTCAACAAGACCGACCGTCCGGACGCCCGGATCGCCGAGGTCGAGGAGGAGGCGCACGACCTCCTGCTGGGCCTGGCCTCCGACCTCGTCGACGACGTGCCCGACCTCGACGTCGACGCGCTGCTCGACGTGCCGGTGGTCTACGCCTCCGGTCGCGCCGGTGCCGCGTCGCAGAACCGTCCCGCCGACGGCTCGCTGCCCGACAACGACGACCTCGAGCCGCTGTTCGAGGCCATCCTCGAGCACGTCCCGGCCCCGGCCTACGACGACGAGGCCCCGCTGCAGGCCTGGGTCACGAACCTGGACTCCAGCCCCTTCCTCGGTCGCCTCGCCCTGCTGCGCGTCTTCAACGGCACGCTCAAGAAGGGCCAGACGGTCGCGTGGGTCCGCTCCGACGGCTCGACCAGCAACGCCCGGATCACCGAGCTGCTGAAGACGCGCGCCCTGGAGCGCTACCCGGCCGAATCCGCCGGCCCCGGCGACATCGTCGCCATCGCCGGTTTCGAGGACATCACGATTGGCGAGACCATCGCCGACCCCGAGGACATCCGTCCGCTGCCGGCCATCACGGTCGACGACCCCGCGATCTCCATGACGATCGGCACGAACACCTCGCCGCTCATGGGCAAGGTCAAGGGGCACAAGCTCACCGCCCGCATGGTGAAGGACCGCCTGGACCGCGAGCTCATCGGCAACGTGTCGCTCAAGGTCGTCGACATCGGCCGTCCCGACGCCTGGGAGGTGCAGGGCCGCGGTGAGCTGGCCCTCGCGATCCTCGTCGAGAACATGCGCCGCGAGGGCTTCGAGCTCACGGTCGGCAAGCCGCAGGTGGTCACCAAGAAGATCGACGGCAAGGTCTACGAGCCGTTCGAGCACCTGACCATCGACACGCCGGAGGGGCACCTCGGCGCGATCACGCAGCTCCTCGCGAACCGCAAGGGTCGCATGGAGAACATGACCAACCACGGCACCGGCTGGGTGCGCATGGAGTTCGTCGTGCCCTCGCGTGGTCTCATCGGCTTCCGCAGCGAGTTCCTCACGACCACCCGCGGCACGGGTATCGCCAACGCGATCTCGCACGGCTACGAGCCGTGGGCGGGGCAGATCACCACCCGCCAGAACGGCTCGATCGTGGCCGACCGCTCGGGTGTCGTCACCCCCTTCGCGATGATCGCGCTGCAGGAGCGCATGTCGTTCTTCGTGCAGCCGACCGAAGAGGTCTACGAGGGCATGGTCATCGGCGAGAACTCGCGCGCCGACGACATGGACGTCAACATCACCAAGGAGAAGAAGCTCACCAACATGCGCTCCTCCACGGCCGACAACTTCGAGTCGATGACGCCGCCGCGCATCCTCACGCTGGAGGAGAGCCTGGAGTTCGCACGCGACGACGAATGCGTCGAGGTGACTCCGGAGAAGGTCCGCATCCGCAAGGTGATCCTCGACCAGACCGTCCGCGGTCGCGAGGCCTCGCGTCTCAAGCGTCAGGACGCGAACGCCTGATCGCACCGCACTCCTTTCGAGAGGGCCCCACGCCGCCGCCTGGCCGCGTGGGGCCCTCTCTCATGAAAATCCCAGGTGAGGGCTAGTTTTCGTTCAGGTTGATGACGCAGACTCGTTGACTTGCGCCCGGGGCGAGCTCCCGATGAGTCCCCGATATGGGCGTACGACGACCCGAAAGTCAAAGCCTTGCTTCAGAAGACCCGTGCGCTTCGGCGCGCCTCCGACGCGGCAGCCGCTCGCGCCACCGTCACCCGTACACCCCTGATCGCCCTCGGCGCCGCCACGGTCGCGCTCGTCGGCATCACCCTCAGCGTCGGCCTCGCCTCTGCCCCGGCCGCCGGCGCCGAGCGCTCCGACGCCGTGTCCGCCGTCACGAGCCACGACCTCGGCACCGAGCCCCTCAGCCGTATCGCCGATCAGGCCGTCATGACGGTCTCGAACGCGACCGATGCGGTCGCCGCGGCGAAGAGCCTGTCCACGGAGGTCGCCGCGTCTGGCCTCGACGTGGGCGCGGCGGCGTCCGTGGACACCACCGCTCTCGAGGACGACCTGGAGACCCTCGCCGATCGATCCACCCTCCCGCTGGTCCTCATCACCGTGACGGCCGAGCAGGCCGAAGCCGAGACCGAGAAGGTCGTGACGGCCACCGCAGACCTCCAGGAGGCCTTCACGGCCGCGCAGGAGAAGAAGGCGGCCGAGGACGCCGCCCGCGCCGCCGAAGAGCAGGCGGCAGCCGCGGCGGCCGCACTCGCCGCCGCCAACACACCGGACGGCGCTCGCGCCACGGCGCGGCAGATGATGGCGGACCGCTATGGCTGGGGCGGGGACCAGTTCTCCTGCCTGAACTCGCTGTGGAACAAGGAGTCCGGCTGGAACTACCAGGCGTACAACAACGACGGGGGAGCGACCGGCATCCCGCAGGCGCTGCCCGGCAGCAAGATGGCCACCGCGGGTGCCGACTGGCAGACGAACGCCGCCACCCAGATCGCCTGGGGCCTCAAGTACATCGCCGACGCCTACGGCGCCCCGTGCAGCGCGTGGGGACACTCCCAGGCCATGAACTGGTACTGAGCCGCAGAGCTTCTCGTCGACCCGGCCCCTTGGGGGCGAACCGGCCCCTTGCGTACGAACGCAAGGGGCCGGTTCGGCTGCAAAGGGGTGGGTCGAGGGTGTGAGAACCTCAGCGGAGCTCGGAGATGAGCACGGCGCTCGTGCCGGGCGCGATGGCCTCGAAGACGTGCGCGGCGTCGCCGGCATACGTCAAGTAGTCGCCCGGGTTCAGCACCACGGCATCCTCGGGCGGGCCGACCCGCGCCTGCCCGGCGATGAGGATCACGTGCTCGATCGTGCCCGCATGGTGGGGGTCCGAGCGTCGGGGGTCGCCGGGCTCCGCCTGGATGAGGTACACGTCGCGCCGGGCGCCCGGAGGGCTCGCGGAGAGGAGAGTGGCGCTGTACGCGGCGGCGGAGGACGGCACCCCCGCGAGGTCCTCCGCCCGGATCAGTGTCGGGGCGTTGGCCTGCTGGTCGACGAGCACCGCGAAGGGCACGCCGAGCGCGACGCCCAGCGCCCACAGCGTCTCGACGCTCGGGTTGCCGGCACCGCTCTCGAGCTGGGAGACCGTCGCCTTGGAGATGCCGGCCCGCCGGGCGAGCTCGGAGACGGACAGGTTCGCCGCCTCGCGCTCGCGGCGGAGCGTGCGGGCGATGCGGGTGCGGAGATCGTCCATGCGTTCATCATGGCAAACGATCGTTCGCTTGACTATGCATCGGGGCATGTTCAGAATGATGATCGTGTGTTCAGTGAAGCGAACGTCGTGGCGGAGCGGACCTCGATGACCGCAGAGCGTGAGGTGTGGCGCGAGGCGCTCGGCGTGGTGCTCGCGACGAGCGCCTACGGGATCTCCTTCGGCGCGCTCGCCGTGGCGGCCGGCCTCGACGTGTGGCAGACATGCGTGCTCAGTCTCCTGATGTTCACCGGGGGATCGCAGTTCGCCTTCGTGGGAGTCTTCACTGCCGGCGGACTGGCCGCCCTGCCCTCGGCGATCGCGTCCGCCGCCCTGCTCGGGGTGCGCAACGTCGCCTACGGGATGCGCATGTCGCCGGTCGTCGGCGGGGGACCGGCACGACGAGCGCTCGCCGCGCACTTCACGATCGACGAGTCCACCGCCGTGGCGATCGCGCAGGACGATCCGCGCCTGCGCCGGGTGGGATTCTGGGTCACGGGTGTCGGCATCTTCCTCGGCTGGAACCTCACCACGCTCGTCGGTGCGCTGGTCGGCGACGTGCTCGGCGACCCGAAGGCCTGGGGTCTGGATGCGGCGGCCGCCGCGGCGTTCCTCGCCCTGCTGTGGCCGCGTCTGCGTCAACGGCAGGCGGTCGCCGTCGGGATCGCGGCCGCCGTGATCGCGGCCGCCCTCACCCCGTTCCTCCTGCCCGGACTCCCGGTGCTCGTCGCCGCTCTCGTCGCGATCGTCGTCGGATGGTTCAACTGGCTCGGAACGCCGCGACCCGCGGGCGCCGGCGAAGGGGAGGGGTCCGCATGACCCTCTGGAGCGCCATCCTCCTCGCGGCCCTGATCTGCCTCGCCCTGAAGGCCGTGGGCTATCTCGTGCCGCCGAAGGTGCTCGAAGCGCCGCGCCCGGCCCGTATCTCTGATCTCCTCACCGTCGCGCTGCTCGCCGCCCTCGTCGCGGTGCAGTCGCTCGGCGACGGGCAGGCCATCACCGTCGACGCGCGTGTCCCCGCCCTGCTCGTCGCAGCGGGACTCCTCTGGCTGCGGCAGTCGTTCCTCGTGGTGGTGGCCGCCGCCGCCCTCGTCGCCGCGCTGCTGCGGCTGGGGGGTCTCGCCGCCTGACACGTCGTTCCGCCGGACAGCGCCCGGGTAGGATCGGGGGGTGCGCGGGAAGTGGTTGTCGAGGGTGCTGTCCTGGGTGGCTGCTGCCCTGGTGGGTGGGGTCTACGGCGTGGCCGGGACCATCGCGCACAGCGTCATGTGGGGGCCGATCCCGATCGGCCTCATCGTCGCCGCCATCGCCTGCGCCGCGATCCTCATCGCCGTCCGTGCGCTCACCCACGACCGGGGAGCGGCCGTGGCCGCCGGTCTGGGGATGCTGGGCATGATCGTGCTCATCTCGGGCGTCGGCCCCGGCGGCTCCGTCGTCGTGCAGGACACCCTCGCCGGGCGCATCTGGACGTATCTCGCTGCCGGCATCGTGCTGCTCGTCATCGCGTGGCCGTCGTTCTCCCGGCAGCCGGTCCGCCCCGCCACGCCGTCCTCGGAGGAACCCGAGGTCCACGGGTCGTAGACTGAGGGGGTGACGTATGTGATCGCCCTCCCGTGCGTCGATGTCAAGGATCGCGCCTGCATCGACGAGTGCCCCGTTGACTGCATCTACGAGGGCGAACGGTCGCTCTACATCCACCCCGACGAGTGCGTGGACTGCGGAGCGTGCGAGCCGGTGTGCCCGGTCGAGGCGATCTACTACGAGGACGACCTGCCCGACGAGTGGCAGGACTACTACAAGGCCAACGTCGAGTTCTTCGACGAGATCGGCTCGCCCGGCGGCGCCGCCAAGGTCGGCGTCTACCCGTTCGACCACCCGATCATCGCCGCGCTCCCGCCGCAGGGCGAGTAGGCCCGCTCCGTGAGCGTCCGCGACCTCGCCGACTACCCGTGGGACGCCGTGGTCCCGTATCGTGAGCGCGCCGCCCGGCACCCGGGCGGTCTCGTCGACCTCTCCGTCGGCTCGCCCGTCGACCCCACGCCGGAGATCGTCCGTCGGGCCCTCGCGGCGGCGACCGACGCCCACGCCTACCCGCAGACCGCCGGCACCCCCGCGCTCCGGGAGGCGATCGTCGACTGGTACGCCCGCCGCCGCGGCGTCCCGGACCTCCGGGTCGACAACGTGCTGCCGACGATCGGCTCCAAGGAGCTCGTCGCGCTCCTGCCCACGCTGCTGGGGCTCGGCGCCGGCGATATCGTGGTGCATCCTCGCGTCGCCTACCCGACGTATGAGGTCGGCGCGCGGGTGGCAGGGGCGACGCCCCTCGCGGTCGACGACCCGGCGGAGTGGCCGGAAGGCGCCAAGCTCATCTGGATCAACACCCCGGGCAACCCCGACGGCCGCACCTGGACGGTCGACGAGCTCGCCGCGGCGGTGCAGCGGGCGCGGGAACTGGGTGCCGTGCTGGCCAGCGACGAGTGCTACGCCGAGCTCGGCTGGGACGGCCCCTGGACGGACGAGGCCATCCCGTCGGTGCTCGACCCCCGGGTGACCGGCGGCACGCGGGCGAATCTGCTCAGCGTGTACTCGCTGAGCAAGCAGTCCAACCTCGCGGGCTATCGGGCGGCCTTCGTGGCCGGCTGCGCCCGCGTGGTCGGTGAGCTCCTCGCCGCGCGCAAGCACCTCGGCCTCATGCCGCCCGCGCCGGTGCAGCAGGCGATGATCGTCGCCCTCGGTGACGACGCACACGTCGCGGCGCAGAAGGAGCTCTACCGTGAGCGGCGGGCGCTGCTGCTGCCCGCCGTCGAGGCTGCCGGCTTCCGCATCGACGGCTCGCAGGCCGGGCTGTACCTCTGGGCGACCGAGGGGCGCGACGCCTGGGAGTCGATGGCGCGTCTCGCCGACCTCGGGATCCTCGCGGGCCCCGGGCACTTTTACGGCGCCTCGTCGCCTGCGCACGTGCGGCTGTCGCTGACGGCGCCGACCGACCGCGTCGCGGAAGCAGCGCGACGCCTGCGCGGCGCGGATCTGTAGGATCCCTCCCTGGTGCAGCCATCCCTTTGGCGGTTGTCACAGTAGGCCTGCGTGACGACTAGGCTGTAAAGGCGATTCGGTCGGCACCCGGCCCGGCGCTCGGCGCCAGAGATATCGCCAGTTCCGGCTTGATCAAGAACTTGCTGACGCCCGCGATGCCGGGGCGATCAGACAGAAGGAGGAGGTCCGCGTGAGCGCTGCGGCAGACCAGACGGCGAAGCTGACGATCGGCGACACCACCGCCGAATTCCCCCTGGTGCGCGGTACCGCGGGCCACGACAGCATCGACTTCTCGACGCTGACCCGTCAGACCGGCTACACCGGGCTCGACTACGGCTTCGTCAACACCGCATCCACGAAGTCGGACATCACCTTCATCGACGGAGACAAGGGCATCCTGCGCTACCGCGGCTACCCGATCGAGCAGCTCGCCGGCAGCACCAGCTACCTCGAGGTCGCATGGCTGCTCATCTACGGGGAGCTCCCGTCCGCCGGAGAGCTGGCCGAGTTCGACGAGAAGATCCGTCGGCACACGCTGCTGCACGAAGACCTCAAGCGCTTCTTCTCGGCGCTGCCACACACCGCGCACCCCATGTCGGTGCTCTCCTCCGCCGTCGCCGCCCTGTCGACGTACTACGAGGGGCAGACTGACCCGCACAACCCCGAGCACGTCGAGCTGAACACCATTCGCATGCTCGCCAAGCTGCCGGTCATCGCCGCCTACGCGCACAAGAAGAGCGTCGGCCAGGCGTTCCTCTACCCGGACAACTCGCTCGGCTTCGTGGAGAACTTCCTCAAGCTGAACTTCGGCGTGAACTCCGAGCCGTACGAGATCAACCCGACCATGGTGAAGGCCCTCGAACTGCTGCTCATCCTGCACGAGGACCACGAGCAGAACGCCTCGACCTCCACCGTCCGCCTCGTCGGCTCGACGGGGGCGAACCAGTTCGCCTCCGTCTCGGCCGGCATCCAGGCCCTCTCCGGGCCCCTGCACGGTGGTGCGAACGAGGCTGTGCTGACCATGCTCGGCCAGATCCGCGACTCGGGCCAGAGCGTCTCCCGGTTCGTCGAGCGGGTGAAGAACAAGGAAGAGGGCGTGAAGCTCATGGGCTTCGGGCACCGGGTCTACAAGAACTACGACCCGCGCGCCAAGCTCGTCAAGGAGGCCGCGGACGAGGTGCTGAGCTCGCTCGGCGTCACCGACCCGCTCCTGGACCTCGCGAAGGAGCTCGAGGAGATCGCCCTCGCGGACGACTACTTCCGTGAGCGTCGTCTGTATCCGAACGTCGACTTCTACACGGGCGTGATCTACAAGGCGATGGGCTTCCCCACGCGGATGTTCACGGTCCTCTTCGCGATCGGACGCCTGCCCGGCTGGCTCGCCCAGTGGCGCGAGCTCCAGCTCGACCCGCAGACGAAGATCGGCCGTCCGCAGCAGCTCTACACCGGGTCGCCGGAGCGCGCCTTCCCGACGCGCTGAGCGCGGCGCCGCAGACGCCGAAGGCCCCCTCGCACCGGAGTGCGAGGGGGCCTTCGTCGTCGTCAGGCGCGAGCCGGGATCAGCGTCCCTGGCCGCCGCGCGCGCCCTGGCGGCCCTGGCCGCCCTGGCGCCGCGCACCCGGCGCGCCCTGGCCGGCCGAGCGCGGACGGCGACGACGGCGGGAGGGCGGGGTGGTCGCGGTGCTCTTCTCGCCGCCCGCGGGCCGCTGCTTCGCAGAGCGCTGCTGCTGCGGCTGCGGGGGAGCGGGGCGCACGTGCGGAGCCCGCTCGGGGACGAGCTCGGTGACGGCGTCGGCGGTGAGGTTCTCCAGCGGTGCCGTGATCGCGGCCTTGCGCAGGAGGTCCTTCACGTCGCGGCGCTGCTCAGGCAGGACCACGGTGACGACCGTGCCGGCGGCGCCGGCGCGCGCCGTGCGGCCCGAGCGGTGCAGGTAGGCCTTGTGCTCGACGGGCGGATCGACGTGGACGACGAGGTCGACGTTGTCCACGTGCACACCGCGCGCCGCGACATCGGTCGCGACGAGGACGCGGACGCCCCCGTCGGCCGGGTCGGTGGAGAAGGCGCCGAGGTTGCGCTCCCTGGCGTTCTGGGACAGGTTGCCGTGCAGGTCGACGGCCGGGATGCCGGCGGCGGTGAGCTGCTTGGCGAGCTTCTTCGCCTGGTGCTTGGTGCGCGTGAAGAGGATGCGACGGCCGGTGCCCGAGGCGAGATCGCGCACCAGCACGGTCTTGTTCTCGGGGGAGTCGACGACGAGCACCCGGTGGGTCATCTCGCCGACGGGCACGCTCGCCTCGTCGACCTCGTGGCTGACGGCGTTCGTGAGGAACCGGCGGGCGAGGGTGTCGATGCCGCGGTCCAGCGTCGCGCTGAAGAGCAGGCGCTGACCGTCGGCGGGCGTCGCCGAGAGGATGCGGGTGACGCCGGGGAGGAAGCCCAGATCGGCCATGTGGTCCGCCTCATCGAGCACGGTGACCTCGATCGCGCTGAGACGCACGACCTGCTGCTTCATGAGGTCTTCCAGACGGCCGGGGCAGGCGACGACGATGTCGACGCCGCCCTGCAGCGCCTGCTCCTGCGGACGCTGGCTGACGCCGCCGAACACGGTGGTGACACGAAGGCCGACGGCCTCCGCGAGCGGGGCGACGGTCGCGGCGATCTGGGTGGCGAGCTCGCGGGTGGGGGCGAGCACGAGGCCGCGGGGAAGGCCGGAACGACGCTTGTAGCCGGAGGCCGCCAGGCGGGCGACGAGCGGGAGCGCGAAGGCGATGGTCTTGCCGCTGCCCGTGCGTCCGCGACCGAGGAGGTCACGGCCGGCGAGCGAGTCAGGCAGGGTGTCGCGCTGGATCGCGAACGCCTCGGTCTTTCCGGAGGCGGCGAGAACGGTGGCGAGCTCGGCGGGAACGCCGAGATCGAGGAAGGAAGGCATGCAGAGAACTCCGTCAGCGCACGAGAACGGCGCGGGATAGTGGGGTGAGGTGGGCGAAGACGCAGCGAGTGCGCGTCCGTTCGCCGTGCGAATGGCCAGTTCGGGCTGGAGAGGGGAGCGCGGACGCTCGCTTCGGTCCTCGGAGACCCCTAGACGACGACGATGCTGACCGGCCGGCGGCGCGGGCAACGGAGCCAGTCTACCAGCGGAGACCGGTCGAAGGCTGCAGGCGGGCTGTCAGGCGTGGAGCGCCTCGTTGAGCGTGACGCCGACGCCGGCGCGGCGGACCGCCTCGACGGCACCCGTGAGGGAGTTGCGACGGAAGAGGAGGCCGTCCTGGCCCGAGAGGTCGGCGCCCTTCACGGTCTTCCGTCCGCCCTCGGCCGTCGCAGGACCATCGGCGAGCACGATCTTCGTCCCGGCGGTGACGTAGAGCCCGGCCTCCACGACGCAGTCGTCGCCGAGGGAGATGCCGATGCCGGCGTTCGCGCCGAGAAGCGTGCGGGCGCCGATCGACACGCGATGCGACCCGCCGCCGGAGAGCGTGCCCATGATCGAGGCGCCGCCGCCGATGTCGCTGCCGTCGCCGACCACCACGCCCTGCGAGATGCGCCCCTCGACCATCGAGGCGCCGAGGGTGCCGGCGTTGAAGTTGACGAAGCCCTCGTGCATGACCGTGGTGCCGGGGGAGAGGTGGGCGCCGAGCCGCACACGCGAGGCGTCGGCGATGCGCACCCCGGCGGGCTGCACGTAGTCGGTGAGACGAGGGAACTTGTCCAGGCCCTGGATCTGGATCCCGGCGCGCTGGAGCTGCGGACGCAGGCGCGCGGCATCGGCGGGGAGCAGCGGGCCGGCATTGGTCCAGGCGACGTTCGGCAGATGACCGAAGATGCCGTCGAGGTTGAGGGCGTTCGGCCGCACGAGCAGGTGCGACAGCGCGTGCAGACGCAGATAGGCGTCCGCGGTGGAGGCCGGGGCGGCGTCCAGGTCGATAGTGAGCTCGACCACCGCGAGGGTGACGTCGCGGCGCTCGTCCGGTCCGGTCTGTGCGTCGAGCGCGGTGCGCGCGGCGGCGACCTCGGTCTCGGACGGCGCGGACGAGCGGACCTCCGGGTACCACGCGTCGAGGACCGTGCCGTCGCTCGCGGTGGTCGTCAGGCCGAGTCCCCAGACAGATCGTGCGTCGCTCATGCCTCCACGGTATCGCGCCGACGAGGGTGTCCCGTCCCGCATGACGGGCATCAGTAGGCTGGGGGCATGGTGCTCGATCTGACCGCGTCCTCCGCCGACATCACCCGCGCGATCTGCGACGTCCCGAGTGTTTCTGGCGACGAGAAGACACTGGCCGACCTGATCGAGGAGGCCGTGTCCGGTCTGCCGCACCTGGAGGTCATCCGGCACGGCAACACGGTCGTCGCCCGCACGGATCTCGGTCGGGCGCAGCGCATCGCGATCGCCGGGCACATCGACACCGTGCCCCTCAACGACAATCTGCCCACGCGCGACATCGAGATCGACGGCGTGCCGTATCTGTGGGGCCGCGGCACCGTCGACATGAAAGCCGGGGTCGCGGTGCAGCTCAAGCTGGCCGCCGAGCTCACCGACCCCGCGATCGACGTGACCTGGATGTGGTACGACAACGAGGAGGTCGCGGCCTCCCTGAACGGCCTCGGGCTTCTCGCCGCCGCGCGTCCCGATCTGTTCCAGGCTGATTTCGCCATCCTCGGGGAACCGTCGAACGGCCAGGTCGAGGGCGGGTGCAACGGCACGCTGCGAGCGATCGTGCGGACCACGGGCGTCCGCGCGCACAGCGCCAGGGCCTGGATCGGTGAGAACGCGATCCATCGCGCGGCGCCCATCCTCACCCGGCTGTCCGAGTACCGGGCCCGGGAGGTGCTGGTGGAGGGCCTGCTCTATCGGGAGGGGCTCAGTGCGGTCCGCATCGCGGGTGGAGTCGCGGGCAACGTCATCCCGGACGCCTGCGAGGTCGAGGTCAACTACCGCTTCGCGCCGAACAAGTCCGCGGCCGACGCCGAGGCCCACGTCCGGGCGGTCCTCGCCGGCTTCGACGTCGAGATCACGGATGCCGCCGAGGGCGCCCGCCCCGGGCTGGACGCCGACATCGCGCGCCGGTTCGTCGCGGCGGTCGGCGCGGAGCCGCAGCCGAAGTACGGATGGACCGACGTGGCGCGCTTCTCGGCCCTCGGCATCCCGGCCGTGAACTACGGGCCCGGTGACCCGCATCTCGCCCATCACGACGAGGAGCGTGTGCCGCTCGCCCAGATCGACGCCGTCGAGCGGGGTCTGCGCGCATGGCTCACGTCGCACTGACGCTCGCACGGCGCTGGGCGCGGATGCCGCTGGCTCTGCGCATCGGCATCATCTACGTCCTCGCACGGGTCGTGACGACCGGATTCCTCATCGCCGCGGCCTCCCTGTCCACGGTATTCTCGCGCTTCGGCGGCGACGCCGGTCTCGTGGACTTCGTCCTCGGATGGGATGCCCAGTGGTACTGGCAGGTGGCGGTGCACGGCTATCCCGCCGACCTCCCGCTGACCGACGACGGGGAGGTGGCCGAGAACGCGTGGGCCTTCATGCCCGTGTTCGCGTACGCCGCGAAGGCGTTGGGCTTCCTGTTCGGCTCCTGGGGCGCCGGAGCGCTCGTGCTCGCGCTCGTCGCCGGCTACCTGGCCTGTCTCGCCCTGCATCGTCTGCTCCGCGACCGCATCGGGAACGCGGCGGCGCTGTGGGCCGTCGTCTTCTTCGCCGCCGGCCCCCTGGGCGCCCTGTTCCAGGTCGGCTACGCGGAGACGCTCTTCCTGCTGCTGCTCTTCCTCGCGCTGGACGCGACGATCCGCCGGAACTACGCCTGGCTGTACGTGCTGATCCCGGTGCTGGGGTTCACTCGCCCCGGCGTGCTCGCCTTCGCCCTGTACCTCGGCCTGCACGGGATCCTCCGCTGGACGCACCGTCGCACGGATCCGCTCGGGGGCAGGGAGGTCGTGCACATCGTCGCCCTCGGCGCACTGGCGACGGCGACCGGGTTCGCGTGGCAGGTGATCGCCGGTGTCGTGACCGGGGACCCCGGCGCCTACCTCGCCACCGAGCTCGCCTGGCGCCGGCACTGGGTCACCGGGGGCGTCGAGGGGTTCGTGCCCTTCGAGGGCTGGGTGCAGGCATCGCAGTTCTGGTTCGAGCTGTGGGGCCTGCCGGCCGGCTGGGGGCCGGTCGCGCTCATCGTGCTCGTGGTCGCGGCGGCCGCCGCGCTGCTGCTGTCCCCGCAGGTGCGGGCGCTCGGCCCCGACCTCCGTCTCTGGAGCGCGAGCTACCTGCTCTACCTGCTCGCGGTGTTCTTCCCGCAGTCGAGCACGTTCCGCCTGCTGCTGCCCCTCAGCCCGGCGTGGGGTGCGGTCGCGGTGCCCCGGTCACGAACCTGGCGCCTGGGGGTGCTGGCACTGTGCCTCGTCGGCCAGTGGGTGTGGATCTACCACGTGTATGCCCTCGGCAGTACGTTCTGGCAGGTGCCCTGACGACGCGGGGGAGCGGATTGTGTCCCCGTGACGTCCACGGCGCGGTCGCACCCGATAAACTCGTCCCATACCACCGGAGGAAAGGGAGCCACGATGGCAGCGATGAAGCCGAGGACCGGAGACGGACCCATGGAGGCCGTGAAAGAGGGACGACTCATCATCGTGCGTGTTCCGCTCGAAGGAGGAGGCCGCCTGGTCGTCTCCGTGAACGACGCCGAGGCCAAGGAGCTTCACGACGTGCTCGGTGCCGTCGTGGCCCCGGCCTGATCGTACCTGGTCCGCTGCAGCGCGACCGAAGAGGGCGAGGGATCCGCGGATCCCTCGCCCTCTTCGCGTCGGCGGACCCGGTCAGGCCCGGTCGTCGAGGCGGATCAGCTGCAGCAGGCCCTCGCCCGCGGGCGAGACCGTGGCCAGCACCGCCGAGGATTCCTGCGTCTCCTGGACGAGCGATCGGTAGGCGGAGGTGACGTCGTCGCGCTGGACAGGGTCGGCCACCCGGCCCCCGGCGAGGATGCGCGGCACGAGCACCAGGCCGCCGGTGCGGGCGAGGCGGAGACCATGCGAGACGTACTCGATGACGTTCTCGGGGTCGGCGTCGACGAGGACGATGTCGTACGACGCCTCGTTCATGCGGGGGAGCACGTCGATCGCGCGGCCGGCGATGAACCGCGCGCGGGTGGCGGGCACCTTCGCGTCCGCGAACGCCTGACGGGCGGCGGCGAGGTGCTCGGGCTCGTTGTCGATCGAGGTCAGCACCGCGTTCGGGGCCCCGCGCAGCAGCCAGAGTCCGGAGACACCGGCGCCGGTGCCGATCTCGACGATGGAGCGCGCCGTTCCGGCGGCGGCGAGCACGGCGATCTGCGAGCCGACGACCGCGCTGATCGGGGCCGCTCCGAGCTCCACGGCGTGGGCGCGAGCGCGGGCGATGGTCTCCGGCTCGACGATGGACTCGCGAAGGAAGCGCGCGTTGGCGTCGTGCTCGCTCATGACCTGCCTCTCCCTGCGTGCATGGCTGATGTGTCCAGGGTATTCGCTCACCGCGCGCAGAGCCCGCAGGCGCGGCGGTAGCCTGGTCACATGACGTTCGGCCTCACCTTCGAGAAGCTGCTGCTCATCGGCCTGATCGCAGTGCTGATCATCGGCCCCGAGCGTCTGCCGCGTGCCGCGGAGGCCTTCGCGAGCATCGTGCGCAGGGCCGGCGAGTACATCCGCGACACGAAGTCCCGTGTGCGCGAGGAGATGGGACCGGAACTCGACGACGTGGACTGGCGCAAGCTCGACCCGCGGCAGTACGACCCCCGGCGCATCATCCGCGACGCGCTCCTCGAGGAGCCGGAGCCCGCGACCCCCGCGCAGGCGACGGCGACGATCGCCGAGCCGGTGGCCCCGCGCACGGCGCCGCCGACCTTCAGCGCGGAGGACCGCCCGCCGTTCGACAGCGAGGCGACCTGAGCCGTCCGGTCAGGAGATCCGCGTCCGCAGGGTCGCCAGCTCCTCGTCGCTGAAGAGCGAGCGCGGGATGGCGGTGGCGACGGAGGCGTCGCGCACCTTGAAGATCACGGCGTCCCGTCCGACGCGGAGACTCTGGAACGTGGCGTAGGGGATCTCGGAACGACGACGATCGCTTCCCAACTGCAGCCGATCCTCTTCGAGTGCGACCCACACGACGCTCTCCACCGGCATCGCGGCCCGCACGGCGCGACGGGCGCTCGAGGTGGTCAGGAGCACCGCGTAGGCGCCCAGTCCCACCGTGACCACGGGCATCCAGGCGACGATCGCGCTGACCTCGGCTCCTGTGGAGAGGAGGTCGTTGAGGGTGAAGACGGAGAGGACGAGGCCCGCCGCCAGCGCGACCCACATCACGATCGCGACGGGACGGGTGAGCGCGTAGACGGCCGCGTCGCGCGCCATCCTCCGCAGCAGTCCCTCATCCACGGTCACGGAGCGGTGCGGCATCCGTCCATCCTCCCACGCGTGCTCATCCGATCGACAGGGGCAGCGAGCGGCCGGACAGGCCCCGGCCCCGTCGGGCGAGGGCGGCGGCCATCGTGCGGATCGCCTGCGCGGCGGCGTCGTCCGGCGCCGAGGTGACGACCGGGACGCCCTCGTCCCCGCCCTGGCGGAGCGCCGGGCTGAGCGGGATGGAGGCGAGCAGGGGGACCGGCGCGTCGGGCGCGGACAGGGCCTCCGCGACCGCCGCTCCGCCGCCCGCACCGAACAGGTCGATGACGGTGCCGTCGGGGAGGGTGTACGCGGACATGTTCTCGATCACGCCGATCACGCGCTGACCGGTCTGACGGGCGACGAGTCCGCTGCGGATGGCCACGTCGGAGGCCGCCGCCTGCGGCGTGGTGACCACGAGCACCTCGGCGTGGGGGAGGATCTGCCCGATCGAGATGGCGATGTCCCCGGTGCCGGGCGGCATGTCGATGAGCAGGATGTCGAGGTCGCCGAAGAAGACGTCGGTGAGGAACTGCGAGACCGTGCGGTGCAGCATCGGTCCGCGCCAGGCCACGACCGACTCCCCGTCGCGCAGGAACATCCCGATCGAGATGGTCTTCACCCCGTGGGCCACCGGCGGCAGCATGAGGTCGTCGATGCGCGTCGGCTGCGTGCCGGCCGGGATGCCGAGCAGACCGGGGATCGAGAAGCCGTGCACGTCCGCATCGACCAGGCCGACGGCGAGGCCCTGATCGGCGAGGGCGACCGCGAGGTTCGCGGTGACCGTCGACTTGCCGACGCCGCCCTTGCCGCTGGAGACGAGGATGACGCGGGTGAGGGAGTCCGGCCCGAACGGCATGTGCCGCGCCGGACGACCCGCGCGGAGCCGTTCGGTGAGCGCCGTGCGCTCGGCCGGGGTCATCACGCCCACCTCGACCTCGACGCCCGTGACCCCGGGGACCGCGGCCGCGGCACCGCGCACGTCGCGCTCGATGCGGTCGGCGGCGGGGCACCCCACGATCGTCAGCACGATGCCCACGTGCGCCACGCCGTCTTCGACCGTGATGTCGCGCACCATGTCGAGGTCGCCGATCGGCCGCCGCAGCTCGGGGTCGGTCACCGCCGCCACCGCGGCTCTGACGCTCTCGGCCGCGGTCATGAGGCGGTGCCGCCTGCGGGCTTCTCCTCGGCGTCGCCCAGCTCGGCCAGCAGGGCACGGAGCTCCTGCCGCAGCACGTCGCGGGTGACCACCTGCGCGTTGCGCTCCTCCAGCGACATCCGCAGCGCGACGATCTCGCGGGCGAGGTACTCGGTGTCGGCGAGGTTGCGCTCGGCGCGCTGCCGGTCCTGCTCGATCTGCACGCGGTCGCGGTCGTCCTGGCGGTTCTGCGCGAGGAGGATCAGCGGTGCGGCGTACGAGGCCTGCAGCGACAGCATGAGGGTGAGCGCCGTGAAGCCCAGCGCGGCGTCGTCGAAGCGCACCTCGCGGGGCATCAGCGTGTTCCAGCCGATCCAGAGGATGCAGAAGAGGCTGAGGATGACGAGGAACGCCGGCGTGCCCATGGCACGGGCGACCCATTCCGTGAAGCGTCCGAAGCGGTCGCGTGAGGTCGACCGGGGGCGGGTGCTCGTCCGTCCCGGCGCGTCGAGGCGGGCGGCCCGCTCCTTGCGTGCCATCAGCGCGCCTCCGTCACGGGCGGGGCGACGTCGTCGCTGTCGTGCGTGCGCCAGTCGTCCGGCAGCAGGTAGTCGAGGACGTCGTCGATGCTGATCGCGCCGACGAGGCGGTGGGCCGCGTCGATCACGGGCAGGGAGACGAGGTCATAGCTGGCGAGCATACGGGCGACCTCGGCGGCGGAGGCGGTGACGGGCACCGGCTCGAGGCTGTCGTCGAGGATGGCGCCGAGCCGCTCGTGCGGCGGATAGCGCAGCATCCGCTGGAAGTGCACGAGGCCGAGCAGCCGCCCGGTCGGCGTCTCGAACGGCGGGAGCGTCACGAACACCGCTGCCGCCAGGGCCGGGTGCAGCTCGTGGCGACGGATGAGCGCCAGGGCCTCGGCGACCGTGGCGTCGGCGGACAGGATGATCGGCTCCGGGGTCATCAGACCGCCGGCCGTGTCGGGACCGTAGCGCAGCAGCATCCGCACGTCTTCCGCCTTCTCCGGCTCCATCCGCTGGAGCAGCTCCTCCAGCTGGGTGGGCGGAAGCTGGGCGAGGAGGTCGGCGGCGTCGTCCGGCTCCATCTGGTCGAGGATGTCAGCCGCGCGCTCCTCGCCGAGGCGGTCGAGGATGTGCACCTGCTCGTCCTCCGGCATCTCCTCGAGGGCGTCGGCGAGGCGATCGTCGGAGAGCTCCTCCGCGACCTCGATCATCCGCTGCTGCGGGAGGTCGAGGAGCGTGTTGGCGAGATCGGCGGCGTGCAGCTCGGAGTACGAGGCGACGAGCTGCTCGGCGGACTGCGACTCGCCCGGTGCGTGCTCCTCGGTGACCTCGCTCCAGGCCGCGAACGTCGTCGGGCCCTTGGCGAACGGCGACGCGCCGGTCTTCGGACGGCGCAGGAAGAGCTGACTGATCGCCCACTCGCCGAGACGGTTCGGCTCGATCGCCACGTCCTCGATCACCGCGGTGCCGCTGCCGTCGGTCAGGCTCACCCGCCGGCCCAGCATCTCGGCGAGGACGCGCACCTCGCCGGCGCGGGGAGAGAAGCGCCGCACGTTGATGAGGCCGGTGGTGATGACCTGCCCGGACCGGATCGACGTGACCCGGCCGATCGAGAGGAACACATGGCGCCGGCCGGGGATCTCCACGACCAGTCCGATCACGCGCGGGGCCGCGGTACTTCGATACACGACGACGACGTCCCGGACCTTGCCGAGCCGGTCGCCGACGGGATCGAAGACGGCGCACCCTGCCAGGCGCGCGGCGAAAACCCGTTGTGTGCTCACCCGACCAGCGTAGCCCGCGGCGTGCCGGGGCGGCTGTCGGGGCGGTCGCTCGGCCGGCCGCGAGGCACGACGTGGAAGAATAGCCGGATGAGCATGCTGAATCGCCCCGCGAGCGGCACGGACACCGGTGAGATCGTCGCCTCCATGCGCGACTACGAGAGCGCGCAGAAGGCGGTGTCGAAGCTGATCGCCGGAGAGGTCCCTGCGCGCGACATCGCGATCGTCGGGCAGAGCGTGCGGACGGTCGAGCGGGTGACCGGACGGCTCGGCTACGCCGCGGCCGCGCGCTCGGGCGCGATCAACGGGGTGCTCATCGGCCTCTTCCTGTCGGCGATCCTCGTCCTGGGCAACCCCGAGGTGCCGATCCAGCTGTTCGTCGGCTTCGTCCTCATCGGCGTCGCGGTGGGCATGCTGCTGAGCCTCATCACCTACGCCATCGTGCGTCGCCGCCGTGACTTCGCGAGTGTGACGCAGTTCGCCGCGGATCACTACGAGGTGACCGTGCAGCCCGGGTCGCTGGCGAAGGCGCGGCAGGTCCTCGGCGCGCAGCGGGTCGCCCCCGTGCGTCCTCCGGTGAACCTGGACGAGCCGCCGAAGTACGGCGAGCGGATCCCGCAGGGCGCTCCTGCTCCGGCCCCTGAGCCGGCTCCCGCTCCTGCCCCTGAGCCGACTCCTGAGCCCGGCCCGGCTCCTGCTCCGGCCCCTGAGCCTGCTCCTGAGCCCGGCCCGGCTCCTGAGCCTGCTCCCGCTCCTGAGCCCGGTCTTCCGCCGCGGCCCGCCGACCCGGAGACCGGCACCCCCGGATCCGTGCGGTGACCCTGGAGCCCTCCGCCGTCCGGATCGAGGTCGCCCTGCCCTCCGGCGTGACCCCGGTGTCCGCCGACTGGACGCCGGGCACCCGCGATGACGTCGTGCTGATCGCCCACGGGGCCGGAGCGGGGAAGGACCACCCGTTCCTCGTCGGCTTCGACCGGGCCCTCGCCGCGTCCGGCTACTCGACGCTGCGTTTCTCCTTCCCGTACGCCGAGCAGGGGCGCCGCATGCCCGGTCCCGCCGCCCATGCGGTCGCGACGTGGGAGGCCGCGGTCGCCGAAGCCCGTGCACGGGCGCCGCATGCGGCCGTGTGGGCGACCGGGAAGTCCTACGGCGGGCGCATGGCGTCCCTGGCCGTCGCGGAGGGGCTCGTCGTGGACGGCCTCGTCTACCTCGGCTACCCGCTCCACCCGCCGGGGCGTCCGGACAAGCCGCGGATCGCCCATCTCCCCTCGATCACCGTCCCGCAGCTCTTCGTGGAGGGCACCGCGGACCCGTTCATCCAGCCGATCGCCCAGCTCGAGGAGGCCGTCGCGTCCTGTCACGACGCGCGCGTGCACTGGGTCGAGGGTGGCGGCCACTCCTTCGAGGTGAAGGGCCGGCGGCGACCACCGGCGGACGTCGCCGCGGACCTGGCGCCCGTGGTTGACGCCTTCGTCAGCGCGCTGCGGGGGTGAGGAGCGGGGCCGCGGCCCCGCTCCCTCCCGTCGTCAGCCCTGCAGGCGCGCCATCCAGGCCTCGACCTCGTCGGCCGTGCGCGGGATGTCCGCGGAGAGGTTGACCGGGCCGTCCTCGGTCATCAGGATGTCGTCCTCGATCCGGACGCCGATGCCGCGCAGCTCGGCGGGCACCGTGAGATCGTCGATCTGGAAGTACAGCCCCGGCTCGATGGTGAAGACCATGCCCGGCGTGAGGATGCCGTCGTAGTACATCTCGCGGCGCGCCTGCGCGCAGTCGTGCACGTCGATGCCGAGGTGGTGCGACGTGCCGTGCACCATGTAGCGCCGGTGCTGGCCGCCCTTGTCCGCGTCCAGGGCCTCCTCGGCGGTGACCGGGAGCAAGCCCCACTCCGCGGTGCGCTCGGCGATCACGGCCATCGCCGCGGCGTGCACGTCACGGAAGCGGACACCGACCTTCGCCGCCGCGAAAGCCGCGTCGGCGGCCTCACGCACGGTCTCGTAGACGCGGCGCTGCACGTCCGTGAAGGTCCCGGACACCGGCAGCGTGCGGGTGATGTCGGCGGTGTAGAGGCTGTCCGCCTCCACGCCCGCGTCGACGAGGATGAGGTCTCCCGGCACGACCGTGCCGTCGTTGCGCGTCCAGTGCAGGTAGCACGCGTGCGGCCCGGACGCGGCGATCGTGTCGTAGCCCTCGCCGTTGCCGTCCTCGCGGGCGCGGCGGTGGAAGACGCCCTCGACGACGCGCTCGCCCCGGGCGTGCGCGACCGCGGCCGGGAGCTCACGGATGATGTCGTCGAAGCCCTGCGCCGTGATCGCCACGGCCCGGCGCATCTCGGCGATCTCGAAGTCGTCCTTGATGAGGCGCAGCTCGGAGACGAAACGCGTGAGGGCCTCGTCCTCGTCGAGGACGAGCTCGCCGTCGACCGGGGCGAACTCGTGCAGGTGCGCCGTGGCCACCTGAAGGTCGGCGGCGACGCCGGCCAGCGACGGGCGCGGGCCGATCCAGAACTCGCCGACGGTGGCGTCGGCGTAGAACTCGGTCGTGGTGCGGTCGGCGCGCTCGCGGAAGTACAGGGTGATGTCGTGTCCGTCGGACGTCGGCTCGAAGACGAGCACCGAGTCCGGCTCCGCGTCGGAGGCCCAGCCGGTGAGGTGCGCGAAGGCGGAGTGCGCGCGGAAGACGTAGTCGGTGTCGTTGCTGCGCTGCTTGAGCGAGCCGGCGGGGATCACGAGGCGCTTGCCGGGGAACGCGGCCGAGACGGCGGCGCGGCGGCGCTCGGCGTACGGAGCCTGGGCGCGCGGCGCGGGCAGCGTCTCCGGACGCTCGGCCCAGCCGGTGGAGATGGTGTCGAGGAAGCCCTGCGGGAAGGGCTGCTTGCGGTTGGTCGAGCTGTTCTCGACGGGGGCTTCGACGGTCTCGTCAGCGATCGTGTCGTTTTCTCCGGTGCTCATCCGTCCAGTCTCTCACCTGGAGGCCCCCGGCGTGATCAGCCGGCCGGCTCGAGCTGCACGATGAGGGCGCGATGATCGCTGCCCCCGGCGTCGTCGAGCACGGCGGAGCCCGTCGGGCGCCAGTTGGCCGACGCCATCACGTGGTCGATGGGAGCGCCGGCGAGGGCGGGGAACGAGCTCGGCCAGGTGCCGGACATCCCGTTGCCGGTCCGGGAGGCGACGTCGCGGCAGTACCCGACGTCGCCGCCGTCGATGCCGAGGGAGGCCATGTGATCCACGGTCGCGTTGAAGTCGCCGGCGAGGATGAAGTCACCTGCGGGGCACTGGTCGGCGATCCACTGCAGGTCGCTCTGCCACTGCTGCATCTCCTCCATGCGCGGCGCGACGGCATGCACGGCGACGATCGTGGGGCCATCGCCGTCGATGGGCATGAGCACGGCGCTGGGCACGGATCCGGTGTTGTTGCTCCCGTCCTTGGACGACTCGATGACGGAGTACTCGCCGAGCTCCGGAGCCACGAGCACGGTGGTCTGCCACGACTGCGGACCGTCCTCCACGTCCGGGCGGAACTGCACGTGGTGCACCCACATCGGATGCCCCTGCTCGCGCAGCATGAGCGCGATCCGCTCGCCGACCTCCTCGGTGGTCTCGGGCAGCGCCACCACGTCGGCTTCCTGCTCCAGGATCTCCTGGGCGATCTGCTCGGCGGAGACGGCTTCGCCCGCCGTGTTCCAGGTGAGCACCCGCAGGCTCGTGTCGGTCCGCGCGGGGAGGGCGGCCACGCCGAACCCCCGCGTCGCCCCGATCACCCCGGTCGCGGCGGCACCGAGCAGCGCGACGATCAGGATGGACGCCGCGAAGCCCCGCAACGGCCGGGCGAGCAGGAGCAGCAGCGCCAGCACCGCGATGACCAGGAAGCCGCCGAGCACGAGGCCGCGGGCGGCGACGAGCTGAGCGAACGGGTAGGTCTGCTCGAGGCGGAAGAACTGCGGCCACACGACGACCGCCGTCGCGATCGCGAACAGGACGGTCAGCAGGATCCCCAGGAGTCGAAACATCTCGTCCAGCCTAGAAGCGCCGCCTGTGAAGTCCCTGCCTCAGGACCGGCTCGTCGCCGCGATCGGTGTCCGGGATTCCGCGCCACGCGCGTCGGCGCTCGGTACGCTCGGAGGATGCCCGTTCCGCCCGCCGGTCCCGCCGACCTGCACCTGCATTCCAACCACTCCGACGGCACCGAGACGCCCGCCGAGGTCATGAGACAGGCGCATCGGCACGGGGTGCGGACCGCGGCGCTCACGGATCACGACCGCACCACCGGCTGGGCGGAGGCCGGCGACGCCGCCGTCGCCCTGGGCATGACCTTCCTCCCGGGCATGGAGCTCTCCGCCAAGCACGAATGGCGCAGCGTGCACGTGCTCGGCTACCTCTTCGATCCGGAGGATGCGGCGTTGCGGGCCGAGACCGACCGGATCCGGAACGACCGGATCGGGCGCGCGGAGCGCATCGTCCGCAACATCGGCCGCGACTACGACCTGCACTGGGACGACGTCCTCGCCCAGACGACGCTCGACGCGACGGTCGGCCGTCCCCACATCGCCGATGCCCTGGTGGCCCGCGGCATCGTGCGCGATCGGGGGGAGGCCTTCGACGGCATCCTGCACCCGCGGGAGGGCTATTACGAGCCCCACTACGCGCCGGACCCGCTGACCGCCGTGCGACTGCTCACCGAGGCGGGAGGCGTGGCGATCATCGCGCATCCCGTGACGGCGGGCCGTGATCGGATGATGCCGATGCCGTACATCGAGCGGCTGCTCGACGCGGGGCTGGCCGGGTTCGAGGTGGACCACCGAGAGAACACGGCCGCCGGCAAGCGGCTCCTTCGCGAGCTCGCGGAACGACACGACCTCATCGTCACCGGGTCCAGTGACTACCACGGCACGGGCAAGCCCAACGTGCCGGGGGAGAACACCACCGCGGAGGCCATGGTGGCCCGCATCATCGACCGCGCCACGGGCACCCCGCCGCGGCGTCCCTGAGCCCGGCGGACTGTCGGCGGTCTCCCGGCGTTCTGTCGACACCGACCGCTACGGTCCGAGGCATGCAACGTGCCACCTCCCTGGAGCGCCGCGTCGATGCGGCCGCCCGCCGTCTCCTCCGCGCGGTGCCGACGACGGGCTTCCGCGCCGGACTCGCCGAGTTCGTCGTGTTCGTGCTCAAGCAGGCGTGGGCGTGCGTGTTCGGCGCGGCGCTCCTGGTGGTGATCATCGCGGCCCGCCTCTGGTATCCCGACGACGCGGCGCTCGCCCGCAACGACGCCCTGACGATCGCGGCCGTCCTGATCCAGGTGGCGATGCTCGTGTTCCGGCTGGAGAGCGGACGGGAGCTCTGGGTGATCGTGCTCTTCCACATCACGGGGACCGCGATGGAGCTGTTCAAGACCGACGTCGGCTCCTGGGCGTACGCCGCGGACGGCATCCTGCGCATCGGCGGCGTCCCGCTGTTCAGCGGCTTCATGTATGCCGCGGTCGGCTCGTACATGGTGCGGGTGTACCGGCTGTTCGACCTCGGGTTCACCCGCTATCCGCGGCGGTGGATGACGGCCGTGCTGGCCGCGGCGATCTACGTCAACTTCTTCACCCACCACTGGTGGTGGGACGCGCGGTGGGTGCTCCTCGCCGCCGTGGTCGTGCTCTGGCTGCCCACGATCCTGCACGCGCGCGTGTGGCGCCGCACCATTCGCCTTCCGCTCCTGGTCGTGTTCGCCGGCGTCGCGGTGTTCATCTACCTCGCCGAGAACATCGGCACGTGGGCGGGCGCCTGGGCCTACCCGGACCAGGCGGAGGGATGGCAGCCGGTGTCGCTGAGCAAGCTCAGCTCCTGGTTCCTGCTGATGATCATCTCGGTCGTGCTCGTCGCCTGGGTCTACCCGCCGCAGGTCCCGGCCGCGCTCCTGCAGAACGAGGGGCGCCGCACGGAAGACCGTGCGGCGCCCCTCGGACGACGATGATGCGGATCAGGCGCCCGTGACGGGTGCCGCTCCGGTGCCGGAGCCGCCGCGACGACGGCGCCGGCGCCGCGCGGGAGCGGGCTTGCCGTCGTGGTGCTCCTTGCCGGCGCCGTCGTGCGTGCCGGCGCCCTCGGCGCCCCGGTCGGCGGCCTGCGCGGTCGAGCCCTCGGCGGACCCGCCCTCGGCCGCCCCTTCGGCGAAGGTCGAGCCGACGGGCGTGGAACCCGTGCGGCGGCGGCGACGGCGGCGCGTGCCGCCCTCCCCGGTCCCTTCAGCGGCGGCGTCGGCAGCGCGCTCCGGGCGGCGGGAGCGCTCGGTCTTGACCGCCTCCTTCTTCGGCGCGCTCACGAGCCGGCCCTTCGTCCCCTCGGGGATGTCGAGGTCGGTGTAGAGGTGCGGGCTCGAGGAGTATGTCTCGATGGGCTCGGGCTGGCCGAACTCGAGGGCGCGGTTGATGAGGGCCCACTTGTGCAGGTCCTCCCAGTCGACGAACGTGACGGCGATGCCGGTCTTCCCCGCGCGGCCGGTGCGTCCGGCGCGGTGCAGGTAGGTCTTCTCCTCGTCGGGGATCGTGTGGTTGATGACGTGCGTGACGTCGTCCACATCGATACCGCGCGCGGCCACATCCGTCGCCACGAGCACGTCCTTCTTGCCGGCCTTGAACGCGGCCATGGAGCGCTCACGCTGGTCCTGGCCCATGTCGCCGTGCACGCCGCCCACGTTGAAGCCGCGGTCGGTGAGCTCGTCGACGAGGCGCTGGGCCGCGCGCTTGGTCCGCGTGAAGATCACGGTCTTGCCGCGCCCCTCGGCCTGCAGGATGCGCGCGATGACCTCGTCCTTGTCGAGCGAGTGCGCGCGGTAGACGAGGTGCTTGATGTTCGCCTGCGTCAGACCCTCGTCCGGGTCGTTCGCGCGGATGTGGATGGGGTTGGTCATGAACCGCCGCGCGAGCGCGACGATCGGGCCGGGCATGGTCGCGGAGAACAGCTGGGTGTGCCGCACCGCCGGCACCTTCTGGAAGATCTTCTCGATGTCGGCGAGGAAGCCGAGATCGAGCATCTTGTCGGCCTCGTCGAGCACGACCTCGGTCGCGTTCGAGAGATCGAGCAGGCGCTGGCCGGCGAGGTCGATGAGACGACCCGGCGTGCCGACGACGATCTGCGCGCCGGCCTTGAGCTGATCGATCTGCCCCTCGTAGGCCTTGCCGCCGTAGATGGCGACGACGCTCGTGGAGCGGTTGCTCGTGAGGAGGTCGATGTCCTCGTAGACCTGCACTGCGAGCTCGCGGGTGGGGACGACGATGAGGGCCTTGACGCCCGGCTCCGGGTCTTTCCCGAGTCGCTGCACGACCGGGATGCCGAAGCCGAACGTCTTGCCGGTACCGGTCTTGGCCTGCCCGATGATGTCCTGGCCGGGGAGGCCGAGGGGAATGGTCTGCTCCTGGATCGGGAAGGCATCGACGATGCCCTTCGCTGCCAGTGCGTCGACGATGTCCTGATCGATGCCGAGTTCGGCGAAACTTGTCACTGTGTTCAGATGCCTGTCCGGCGACCTCGCGATCGCCTCGTAAACGGAGCCACGCCGTCTCGTGTGCCACAGGCGCGGGGCCCCGCTCCGACGGCGGGGACACGCCCAGCCTACCGGAGGGGTGGCTCCGGAAAGGGAGGGCGCCGTCGCCCGAGTATTGTGAACGACGTGGCCGACTCGGGAGGAACACCTCGTGGTTAAGTGGTTCTGGCAGCGCGATGCCGCGCCGCGACGCACCCTGGCGCTGCGAAGCCGCGGCGAGCAGAGCGATGCGACGCGTGTCGACTTCGCGGAGCTGGCGCCCGAGCTCGACCGGTTCCTCGGCCAGGCGGCCTACCTCCAGCTCGGGTACTTCGAGACGCTGACGCGGCTCATCCGTGCGACTCCCGAGCTGGCCGAGAAGGAGTCGCTGTCCCGGGCCGCCGGTGCCGCGCTCACCAAGCACCGGGGCATCGTCGACATCATCGCGGCACGCGGCCAGGACCCGACGCAGCTCATGCTCCCGTTCCGCGAGCACCTGGACGCGTTCCGGCGCAAGACCATCGGGGCGCGCCCGCGCGAGACCCTGCTCGCGGTCTACATCACGGCGGGCATGCTCGACGACTTCTACCTCGCCCTCGCCTCGAGCTACGGCGAGACGGGGCGGCGGGTCGCCGAGATCCTGCGCGAGGACGATGCGCGACACGAGATCGTCGCGATCATCCAGGAGACGATCGAGAGCGACGAGGAGTGGCGCTCGCTGCTGTCCATGTGGGCACGGCGCCTCGTGGGAGACACGATCCTCGTCTGCCGTGCGGCCCTGCGGCCGGAGCTCCTCGCCGTGGAGGAGGCCCGCATCGAGCCGGTGTACACCGAGCTCATGGGAGCGCACGCCCGCCGCATGGATGCGATGGGCCTCGCGTCCTAGGTCAGATCCCGAGCGCGACTCGCCTTTGCGCGTCGCCGCGTCGACGCCCTGCGGTGAGAGCCGCGGTCGCCAGCGCCGCGACGACCACCGCGCCGAGGATGCTCGCGAGCCATAGCCAGACGCTGTCCTCGCCCACGCCGGCCCATTGCATGCTCGTGTAGACGATCGCCGAGACGGCCGTCGCGATCGCCGGGGCGAGGGCGACGCCCCGCAGCTCGCGACCGCCGATCAGGAAGTGCGCGGCGATCCCGAGCACGCAGGCGCCGACGAGGGCGAGGAGGATGTACATGCGCGGGTCAGGCGACGAAGCCCACGCGACGCGACTCCTCGGTGCCCAGCTCGATGTAGGCGAGGTTCGCGGTCGGCACGATGTAGGAGTTGCCCTTCACGTCGGCGAAGCTCAGGTGCGAGGCGCTCTGCTCGAGTGCCGCGGAGACCTGGGTGCGGACCTCGTCCGCCGTGGCAGCGGTGTCGAAGCTCAGCTCGCGGCCGGTGTTGATGATGCCGATGCGGATTTCCACGGGTGCTCCTTGCAGGTCGTCGGACTCGCCCAACTCTATCGCGCAGCCGGTGGCGGAGACCGGTGACGGGGGCCGTTTCGCCCTGAGCGCACAACCTGCGAGGAGCCCCGCCCTCGACGCCGATGTCCGCGCCTCCCGATAGCGTGGAGGGATGATGTCGGATGCCGCGCAGCGAGCTGTGATCACGGCGCCGCCGACCGCGTCCGGCGTCGTGATCGGCGCCCCCGGCACGGGTAAGACGCGCACGCTCGTCGACCGGGTCGTGCAGCTCCTCGAGGTCGAGGGGCTGCGTCCGGAGGAGGTGCTGGCGCTCACCCCGAGCCGGCAGGCGGCCACCGCGCTGCGCGACCGCATCGGCGTGCGCATCGGCCAGGCGACGCCAGGGCCACTGGCACGCTCGCTCGGGTCGTTCGCGTTCCAGCTGGTCCGGGGGGCGATGGTCCGCGAAGGGGCCGAGCCGCCGGCGCTGCTCACCGGCGCCGACCAGGATCGCATCATCGCCGAACTGCTGGCCGGAGATGCCGAGGACGCCCGCATCTCCTGGCCGCCGGCGCTCAGCGAGCCCGTCCGCGCCTCGAAGGGCTTCCGCTCCGAGCTGCGCGCCTTCCTCGCGGAGTGCACGGAGCTGGGGGCAAGCCCGGCGGAGCTGCGCGCCACGGGCGACGCGGTGTGGACGGCGGCCGCCGACTTCGTGGAGGAGTACCGCGCGGTGCTCGACGCCCTGCGGGCCGCGCACCGTGACACCGCCGACCTCCTCAGCGAGGCGGCGGGGATCCTCCGCACCGCTGACGGCGCCACTCTCGGGCCGCTCGCACCCCTGCGGGTGGTGCTCATCGACGACGCCCAGGAGCTCACGCGCGGCGGGATCGGCGTGGTGCGCGCGCTCCGGGAGCGGGGCGTCGCAGTGCAGGCGTTCGGCGATCCCGACATCTCCTCCGGTGCCTTCCGCGGTGCCAGTCCCGAGCTATTCGCGCAGCTCACCGGCGCGCTCGGCACCGTGCACGTGCTCGACGGCGCGCACCGGCAGCGCCCCCTGCTGACCGCACTGACGCGCACGGTGACGCAGGCGATCGGGGCGTCAGGACGGGTCGAGCACCGGCGGGCGCCGGCGCCCGCGGCGGAGGACGACGAGGCCGAGGTGTCGACCTTCCTCGCCCCGTCGCCCTACGAGGAGTTCGACCGCATCGCCGGGGTCATGCGCGACTGGCATCTTCGCGCCGGGATCCCGTGGGAGCGGATGGCGGTCATCGCCCATGACACCCGTCAGGTCACAGCCCTCGAGACCGAGCTCGCCGCGCGCGAGATCCCGACGAGGGCCGCCGGTGTGCAGCGCCCGCTCGGCAGCGAGGGGATCGTGCGCGACATCGTCGGCATCGTCCGGCTCGCGCTGACCCCGGACGACGAGCGCACGGTGCAGGCCTGGGAGGAGGCGCTGCGCACACCGTTCGGCGGCATGGATGCGATCGCGCTGCGGCGGCTGCGCGCGCGGCTCCGCCACCTCGAGCTCGGGCAGGGCGGGTCGACCCCGGCGCGCGAGCTGCTGCGCGCGGCGATGTCGGCGCCGGCCACCCTCACGCTCATCGATGCGCCGGAGTCGCGGACCGCCGAGCGCTTCGCCGAGACGGTCGCCGGCGTCGCCCGTGCGGCGGCGGAGGGCGAGACGATCCACGACCTCCTGTGGCGCATCTGGGAGCAGGCCAGGGCCGTCGACGGGCGGCGGCTGCACGTCGCGTGGCGGGAGATCTCGCTGCTGCCCACCGGCGCCGAGACGGCGCGGTCGCTCGACGCCCTCGTGGCCCTCTTCGACGCGGCCAAGCGCTTCGTCGAGCGCACCCCGAACGAGCGTCCCGAGGTGTTCGTGCGCGACATCCTCGACAGCGAGGTGCCGGAGGACACGCTGTCGTCGCCCGAGCGGCCGGGCACGGTGACGCTGCTCACGCCGGCCACAGCGCTCGGCACGGAGTTCGACGCCGTGGTCGTCGCCGGGGTGCAGGACGGCGTGTGGCCCAACGTGCGGCTGCGGGGCGGGCTGCTCCAGACCTGGCGGCTCGCCGACGCGCTGATCGCGGCGCGCTCTGGCCTGCCGGCGGAGGTGCCCGGCGTGCTCGACCGGCGTCGCGCCGCTCTGCACGACGAGCTGCGCCTGTTCGTGCGGGCGCTCTCCCGGGCGCGCCATCGACTGCTCATCACCGCCGTGGACGACGACGACCTGTCGCCCAGCGCGTTCTTCGGATTCCTGCCGCCGCCCGAGCCGCCGGAGCGCCATGCCTCCGCGGAACACCCCCTCACGCTGCGCGGGCTCGTCGCGCGGCACCGTCGCGTGCTCACCACGGCCCCCGCCGAGCCGGCGCGGCGCGAGGCCGCCGCCCAGCTCGCCGTCCTGGCCAGGGAGGGGGTGCCCGGTGCGCATCCGCACGACTGGTACGGAGTGACGGCGCCGTCGACCGCGGCACCGCTCCGCGATCTCGCCGCGAACGGCGCACGGGTGTCGCCCTCGGCCGTGGAGTCGTATGAGGAGTGCGGGCTCAACTGGGTCGTCTCGGCCCTCGGGGGCGATACGGTCATGCCGCCGACGGCCGGCATCGGCACGATCGTCCACGAGGCGATGGAGCGCGTACCGGACGGCGATCTCGCGCGCATGCGGGAGATCGTCGAGGAGCACTGGCCGGAACTCGACTTCGAGACGGCGTGGATCGGACGCAAGGAGCGCCGCCGCGCCGACCTGTTCGTCGACCGGCTGCACAGCTACCTCGGCGAGGTGAGAAGAGACGGCGGGCGCGTCCTCGGCAGCGAGGTGGAGTTCCGGTTCGCCGTCGACGTGTCCGGTGCGACCGCCGAGCCCACGGTGCACCCGGTGGGAGAGGACCGCGGGCACCGTGCCATCGTGCACGGCTACATCGACCGGGTCGAGGCGTACCCGCCCGGTGCCGGCGAACACGGCCCGGCGCGCGGCCGCGGGTGGCAGACGATGGCCGGCGGGCCGGAGGGGACCACGGTGGTCGTCGACCTCAAGACCGGGAAGACCGATCCGGAGTCGGACGGCGGCGTCGTCCAGCACGCCCAGCTCGCGGCGTATCAGATCGCGGTGCAGGAGGGTCTCGTGCCCGGTGCCGCGCCGGGCTCGCTCGGGGGCGCGCGGCTCGTCATCGTCTCGAAGACGCTGGCCAAGAGCGACTACCGCGTCGCGCACCAGCACGCCCTGGACGCCGAGGCCCGATCGCAGTTCCTGCGCCGGGTCGCGGAGGTCGCCCGCGGCATGTCGGCGGCGAGCTTCACGGCTCAGGTCGAGGCGCACTGCGCCGACACCCAGCGCCGGGTGCATCCGTGCCGCATCCACACCGTGCCGGCGGTGAGCGCATGACCGCAGGACCCGCGGACGCCGTGCTCTCGGCGACCGATATCGCCGCCGCGCTCGGACTCCCGACCCCGACGCCCGCCCAGCAGCAGGTGATCGAGGCCCCGCTCGAGCCCGCCCTCGTCGTCGCCGGAGCCGGCAGCGGCAAGACGGAGACCATGTCGGCCCGGGTCGTCTGGCTCGTCGCGAACGGGCTCGTCCGCCGGGACGAGGTCCTCGGACTCACGTTCACGCGCAAGGCGGCGGGGGAGCTGGCGGAGCGCATCGGCGCCCGCCTCGCCGTCGTCGACGAGTACGGGCGGCGGGGTCTGCTCCCGCACCTCCCGGAGATCGTCGCCGGAGGAGCGCTGCGCCGGGTGGCGGACGCCGCGCCGGGGCGCCAGCGGGAGCTCGTGCGCGCGCAGGTCCTCGACGACCTCGCCCGGCAGCACGGCACGGGCGGAGAGCCGGCGGTCCGCACCGCCGACGACCTCCTCATCCGCCCGCGCGTGTCGACCTACAACGCCTTCGCGGACGGCATCGTGCGCGAGCACGCCGCCCGCATCGGCCGGGATCCGGATGTGGCGATGCTGAGCCAGGCGGCCTCCTGGATGCTGGCGCGGGAGGTCGTGCTCCGCAGCGACCTGCCGGAGCTGGAGGAGGTCGACTACGCCCTGGGGACGGTCATCGACGCCGTGCAGCGGCTCGCCGGCGAGGCCCTCGACCACCGCGTCGACCTCGCGGAGGCGGAGCGCCTCGCCGCGGCGCAGGCCGCGGCGTTCGAGCCCTACCGCTCCCACGCCGACGTCGAGAAGGCGGCGGTCAACCTGCGTACCCTCCCGACCCTGACCCGCCTCGTGCGGGACTACATCGCCGAGAAGGACCGCCGCGGCGTGCTCGACTTCGCCGACCAGGTCTCCGGCGCGTACGACATCGTCGAGTCCGCGCCGGACGTCCGCGCCGAGCTCCGAGAGCAGCACCGCGTGGTGCTGCTCGACGAGTATCAGGACACCTCGGTGATCCAGACGCGCTTCCTCGCGGAGCTGTTCCGCGACACGGCCGTCATGGCCGTCGGCGATCCGCACCAGTCGATCTACGGCTGGCGCGGTGCCAGCGCCGACAACCTCTACGCGTTCCCCCGGTCGTTCTCGAGCGCAGGCGGCGTGCGCACCTACAGCCTCATGACGAGCTGGCGCAACGATCGGAGGATCCTCGACGTCGCCAACCGGGTGCTCGAGCCTCTGCAGCGCCCCGGACTCGATGTGCCGCCGCTGGAGCCGCGGCCGGGCGCGGGGGAGGGCACGGTCGCCGTGCGCTATCCCTTCACCGTCGACGACGAGGCCGCCGAGGTCGCGGCCTGGTTCGCCGAACGCCGCGCCGCCCACGAGGCGACCTCGGCCTCCCCGCACACCGGCGCCATCCTGTTCCGGTCCAAGCGCCACATGCAGACCTTCGCCGGCGCGCTCGCCGCGCGGGGCATCCCGCACCGCATCCTCGGCCTGGGCGGCCTGCTGGCCACGCCCGAGGTCGTCGATGTGGTCTCGACGCTGCGGGTGGTGCACGATCCGACGGCGGGCTCGGCGCTGATCCGGCTCCTCACCGGCCCGCGCTTCGGCGTCGGGGTGGCGGACATGGCGGCGCTCTACGAGCTGGGGCGCGCACTCGCGGAGCGCGACACCGCCCTCATGCCCCTGCCCGAGGAGGTCAGGGCGCGGCTCCGCTCCTCCCGCGGTGCCGATGAGGCCGTCTCCATCGTGGACGCGGTCGACATCGTGCGCGCGGTCCGGGACGACTATCGCCTGCTGGAGGCGATCACGCCGGAGGGACGCGCCCGGATCCGCGCGGCAGGGGAGATGCTGGAGCGTCTGCGTCGCGCGTCGTCCCAGCCCATCCCGGAGCTCATCCGGCTCATCGAGCTGGAACTGCGGCTGGACATCGAGCTCGCCGCCAACGAGACCCGAGGCCCCGCGCGCGTCGCGGCCACCCAGCTGCGGGCGTTCGCCGACGAGGTGCGCGCGTTCCTCGCCGCCGACGAGCGCGGCACGATCGGCAGTCTCCTCGCCTGGCTCGACAAGGCCGAGAGCACCGACGAGCTGATGCCGCGTCCGGAGCCGCCGGAACCCGGCGTCGTGCAACTGCTCACGATCCACGGGTCGAAGGGCTTGGAGTGGGACGCGGTCGCGGTCGTGCGCCTCGTCGTCGACGAGCTGCCGGGACGCGTGTCCGACACCTCCGGCTGGTTCGGCTTCGGCGTCGTTCCCTTCGCGCTGCGCGGAGACCGGGATGCGCTCCCGCGCTTCGTCTGGGATCCGGAGGAGGCGATGGAGGGGGAGACCGACCCTGGCACGCGGCAGAAGCGCGCCCAGGCGTCGCTGTCGGGCGGTGTGACGAAGGCGAATCCGTACGGTGGCGCGCTCAAGCGCTTCAAGGACGCCTACCGGGAGTATCAGCGCCAGGAGGAGCGTCGCCTCGCCTATGTGGCGATCACCCGCGCCAAGAGCGATCTTCTGCTCAGCGGAGCCCACTGGGCGGGCCAGAAGGCGCCGCGCACACCGAGCCCGTACCTCCTCGAGGCCATCGACGTCCTCGGCCACGACGAGATCCCGCCGGTCGATCCCGACGAGAACCCGTACGACGGTCCCGGCGCCACGCTCCACTGGCCGCTCGATCCCCTCGGGGGGCGGCGTGCCGTGGTGACCGCCGCGGCCGCGATGGTCGAGGAGGCGCTGCGGGACGACGCCGTCATTCCGACGGAGGAGCTGCGCCGGCTCCTCGACGAGCGGGCGGCTCGCCAGCGCGGAACGGACGCGGAGGCTCCCACCCGCGTTCCCGCCTCCCGGTTCAAGGACTACGTCACGGATTACACCGGCACCCTGTCCTCGCTCGTGCGTCCGATGCCGGAGCGTCCGTACCGCCAGACCCGTCTGGGGACCCTGTTCCACGCGTGGGTGGAGCAGCGCTCCGAGCTCGTCGGTGTCGGGACCCGGGTCGATGAGGCGCTCTGGGAGATCGACGAGGACGAGCCCGAGGGCGACAGCGTACCGGGCGCTCCGGGGTCAGGGGCAGCGGCGGATGCCGCCGACCTCGCGGCGCTGCAGGAGACCTTCGAGCGGAGCGAGTGGGGGCCGCTGCAGCCCCTCGCCGTGGAGATCGAGATCGACTTCGCGCTGGGCGCCGGCCTTCCGGGGGCGGGTGCCGGCGCCACGGACGCGCACATCGTGATCTGCAAGCTCGATGCGGTGTACCGACGCGCCGACCGCGGCGGACGGATCGAGATCGTGGACTGGAAGACCGGGCGGGCGCCGCGGACGCCGCAGGAGCGCGAGGAGCGCATGCTGCAGCTCGCCCTCTATCGGCTCGCGTACCACCGACGGTTCGGTGTCCCGCTGGAGGAGATCGACGTGGCGCTGTACTACGTGGCCGACGACCTCGTCATCCGCGGGGATCGCGTCTACTCGGAGGAGGAACTCTTCCAGCGCTGGAGCGCCGCCCGCGCCGCGCGCTGAGCCTCCTCGGAGTCGTCGTCGGCTGCGGGTGAGGGCGAGGGGGCGGAGTACTCAGCTCGTCCGCTCCCGCGCGTCTCGGCGAACGCGTGGGCGACGCCGGAGAGGTCTTCGGTCTCGATGCTCGCCGCCGCGGCGCGCCGTTCCGCGTCCGGCTGTGACGGTGCATTCGCGGGCTCCTCCGCGTCCGTCGACGACGCCGCCGGGGCGTCGCGGTCGGCGTCGTCCGCCTCCGCCGCCCAGAGCTCTTCGGGGTTGTAGGCGTCGGTCTGCATCGAGGTGTCCACCTCGGGGGCGGCCGCCACCGGCACGCGGTCGAGCGCGTCCATCGCGGAGTCCACGTCCGAGCGTCGATCGCCGGGCACGCCGAGGTCGTCATGACGGAGGCCGTCGGCGAGAGCCTCGAGCAGCGCCGCGGCGTCCTCCACGATGTCCTCGCGCCGCAGCGCGTCGCCGTGGACGAGCCAGCGCGCGAACTCCAGCTCGGCGAGCAGACGCGCGCGGACCTCGAGCCCGGCATCGGGGGTGCGGTCCATGGCACGGGCGTAGGCGCCGTGCACGTCGGCCGCCGCGTCGGGAGCCGCGGACAGCCAGGAGAGATCGAGTGCCGGATCGCCGACCGCGAGACCGTGCCAGCCGATCACGCCGGTGACCTCGGGGCCGCGCTCGGGGTGGTCGTCGAAGAGGAAGGACGTCGCCTGCGCGCCGCCGAGCACGACGGTCGACTCGAAGCGCCAGAGGTCGTCGTCGGCGACGGCATCCCGCCACCGCACGGTGAGGCGGGCAGGGACGCGTCCGGTGGCGGCCGCGGTGTCGACGAGCCGCTCCAGTTCGGCGCGGCTCTCCTCGGCGCTGCGCATCACGAGCCCGGCGCCGCGGACGACCGACGTCGGCAGCCCGTGCACGGCGGCGATCGCGGCTCCCATGGACTCCGCCGCGCCGCGTCCGGCGGGCACCATCGACGCCTCGATCTGGAAGCCGGGGAGCAGCTCGGTCACGAGCGCACGCCCTTCGCCCACCCTGGTCTCGCCGATGTAGCCGGGGGCGCGGAACGGCAGCATGGCACGCGCACCGTCGGTGAGGGCGCGCAGCGCCAGGGCCTCCGCCGCCAGCTCCCGCGCCGCGTCATCGTCGTCTGCGACGCGGATCGCGAGTTCCCGGCCGTCGGCGAGCGAGGCGACGGCGGAGTCGAAGCGCCCGTCGCCGTCCGCAGTGAGCGCCCGGGTGCCCGTGACCTCCGCGCCGGGAAGTGCGGCCGTCACCGCCGCGGCTAGAGTGAATGGAGAGCGTCCCATGCCCCCAGGGTAGGTCGGCTCAGGGGCGGTCCCGCCTCCGCCACGCCCGTGAAAGGGGGAGTCGATGAGCATTCCGCGCCCGTTCTTCGACCGCGCCGCCGAACTCCGCGAGGAGGAGGGCGTGCTCGAGCGTCTGCGCGACGACGCGGGCTCGCGCGTCGTCGTCGTCCGGGAGGGACGTGTGCGCGTGGCGGCCTCCGCGCTGCTGCGCGTCTCCGCGGACGAGGTCGCGGACGGGACATGGGCGCTGCTCGGCCGGGATGCCGACGGCGCGGCGCTCCTGCTCGCCGCGCTGCCGCCGGAGACCGATGCGCTCGACACCGCGCCCGACGAGATCTGGCTCGGGCTCCGCGACCTCGGCGGGCGCCTGGACGCGGGGGAGTCCGAGGTCCTGGTCGCCGCCGTCGCCCTGGCCGGCTGGCTCCGCGACGCCCCGTTCTGCCCCACCTGCGGCGGAGGGACGGAGCTGCGCACCGCGGGCTGGTCTCGACGGTGCCTGGTGTGCGGGCGCGAACACTTCCCGCGGACCGATCCCGCCGTGATCGTCGCCGTCGAGAGCGCGGACGGCGAGCGGCTGCTGCTCGGCGCCAACGCCAACTGGGGCGGACGCATGTACTCCTGCTTCGCGGGTTTCACCGAGGCGGGCGAGTCCCTTGAAGCCACCGTGCACCGGGAGATCGAGGAGGAGTCCGGCGTGCGGCTGTCGGCCCTCCGCTACGTCTCCTCGCAGCCGTGGCCGTTCCCGCGGTCGCTCATGGTCGGCTTCCGGGCGGTCGTCGAGGACGACGCGGCGGCGCGCCCGGACGGCGAGGAGATCATCGACGTCCGGTGGTTCACGCGGACGGAGATCGGCTCCGCGCTCGCGGGGAACGGTCCGGTCGGACTCCCGGGGCCGGCCTCGATCGCGCGGGCCCTCATCGTCGACTGGTTCGAGGAGCGCCCGTGAGCGCACTCGATGCCCTCGACGAGCGGCAGCGAGCGGCGGCCTCGGTCCTGCGGGGCCCGGTGGCGGTGCTCGCGGGGGCCGGGACGGGCAAGACCAGGGTCATCACGCATCGCATCGCGCACGGGGTGGACACGGGTGCCTACTCGCCGTCGCGCGTGATGGCGGTCACGTTCACCGCGAAGGCCGCCGGCGAGCTCCGCGGCCGCCTGCGTGCGCTCGGGGTCGAGGGCGTCGCCGCCCGCACCTTCCACGCGGCGGCCCTCGCACAGCTCAACTTCTTCTGGCCCACCCTGGCCGGTGCGCCCGCGCCGTCGATCATCGACAACAAGGTGCGCCTGCTGGGCCAGGCCGCCGATGCCATCCGCCTGCGTCCGAGCACGGCGACCCTGCGCGACATCGCCGCGGAGATCGAGTGGCGGAAGGTCTCGATGATCTCGATCGACCGGTACGCCGAGCTCGGTCGCCCGATCAGCGGGATCGACCCCACGCAGCTCGTGGAGCTGATGCGCGGCTATGAGGCGCTCAAGGACGAGCGTCATCAACTCGACTTCGAGGACGTGCTGCTCGCCTGCGCGGGGATGCTGGAGACCGAGCCCCGGGTCGCGGCCGCCGTCCACGAGCAGTACCGGCACTTCACCGTCGACGAGTTCCAGGACGTGTCGCCGCTCCAGAACCGGCTCCTGGAGCTCTGGCTGGGCGATCGGCACGACATCTGCGTGGTCGGCGACGCCAGCCAGACGATCTACTCGTTCGCCGGGGCGGAGCAGCGCTTCCTCCTCGAGTTCGAGCGGCGGCACCCGGACGCGACCGTCATCCGTCTCGAGACGAACTACCGGTCCCAGGCCCCCATCCTGACGGCGGCGAACGCCTTGATGCACGGCAGGCCCGGCGCGCTGGAGCTGGTCCCGGCCCGGGAGCAGTTCACGGCGGAGCCGCCGACGGTCACCGCGTACGACACGGAGGCCGAGGAGGCCGCGGGCATCGCCGCCGGCGTCGCGGCCCGGATCGCCGGGGGCGCGTCCCCGGCGGAGATCGCCGTGCTGTATCGCGCCCATGCGCAGTCCGCGGTGCTCCAGCAGGCGCTCGCCGCCGAGGGCATCGCCACCTCGGTGCTCGGCGGCACGCGGTTCTTCGCCATGCCGGAGGTGCGGCAGGCGATCCTCGCGCTCCGTGCGGCGGCGGTGGCGCCGACCGAGCACGGATTCCTGCCCGGGGTGCGACGGGTGCTGCGCGAACTGGGGCTCACCGAGGAGCCTCCGGCGGCCGGGGGAGCCCAGCGCGACGGGTGGGAGGCGCGGCGTGCCATCCTCCGTCTCGCGGAGGAGGCGGGGCCGGAGACGACTCTGCGGTCCTTCAGCGACGAGCTCATGGCCCGCGCGAAGGATCAGCACGAGCCGACGATGCGGACGGTGACGCTGTCGACGCTGCATGCCGCGAAGGGCCTGGAATGGCCGCACGTGTACCTGGCCGGATGGGCGGAGGGCTCTCTGCCGATCTCCTACGCCACGACGTTCGAGGCCGTCGACGAGGAACGGCGTCTGGCCTACGTCGGGGTCACGCGGGCTGCGCGCACGCTGGAGCTGTCGTGGGCACGGACGGCGGGGCGCGGCGAGCGGGCGCCGTCGCGGTTCCTGGCGGAGATGGGCACGACGGCGCGCGGCACAGGCATTCTGCGCGAAACCGCACCGAACGCCACGCGATCCCGCCGTCCGCGCTGACCCTGGCGATGCGCGCCGGAACGGCCGCGCGCAGGAGATGCGCGGCGACGGCCCCGGCGGCAGCCACCCTGGCGAGCGTGAGGCGTCCGGGGTCGCGGCCGACGAGCTGACCGTGCAGGAGCGGCCAGGCCGGATCGCGAGCGGTGTCCTCGGCGTCCCGGCAGCTCAGACACGGCGTGACCCCGGGGATCACGAGCGGCCCCACGGTGATGCGCGCGGGCTCGACCGCGACGGGCAGGTGCGGGTGGTCGGCGCGCAGCATCGGGGCGAACTGCACGGCGGCCGCCGCGCCGGGGACGAGGACGACGGCGACCGCCGTCGACCCCCGCTCCTCGGCCGTCGCGAGCGGCACTCCCTCGTCCTCGAGCGTCTCGCACAGCCGCCCCTCCGCGCGCGTGTCGGTGAGGCCGAGCGCGGAGACGCGGGCGGCGCGCGGCGGAGCGGGCTCGTCCTGCAACGCGGGTTCGACGACGGCCAGCAGCCGTCGTGCCTCGGACCACGGTGCACCCGCGCGGTGCGCGATGACGTCGAACGCGCTGCGCCGGAATCCTCGGCGCATGCGGCTGAGGAGCCGTTCGACCCAGGGTGCGGAGGCCGGGACCCGGACGCCGGGGTCGTCGCCGATCTGGAGGGTCGTCCCATCGCGCCAGAGCAGCGGGTACGCGGGATCGAGACGGGTCAGGGTCGTCGGGGTGAGCGGCACCCCTCGATTCTGCGGAGCCGCGCGACGCCGCAGGCCGGTTCGAGGGATCGGTGGAGAAATCGGCGGGCTCTGCCCGGTCGGGGAGGGAGAGTGCCCGGCCCCCCGATGACCGGACTCAGACCGGGCGCTCGCCCTCCGGAGCGTCGTCGTCGCCGTCCTCGCCGCTGCCCTCGGCCGGCGTCTCCCCGGAGAAGTCGTCGCCGTCCAGCAGGCGCGCGAGCGCCTCGTCGAACTCGTCCGCCTCGGGCTGCTCCCCGCGCTCGGCGGCCTGCAGACGTGCGATCAGCGCCGTCGGGTCGTCGATGTCCTCGGCGGTGGGCATGAGGTCGGGGTAGTCCCACAGGGAATCCCGCGCGGCGACGCCGACGGCATCCGTGACCGCGCGCCACATGGCCGATGCCTCGCGGATGCGCCGGGGGCGGAGCTTGAGCCCGACGAGCGCGCCGAGGGCGTCCTCCGCCGGGCCGCCGACCGCGCGACGGCGGCGGGCCGCCTCGGCGATCCTGCCGCCGTCGGGCAGCCGGGTGGTGGCCTCCTCCGTGACCACGTCGACCCAGCCGTCAATGGTCGCGATGAGGTTCTCCAGGCGGGCGAGGGCCTCGCGCTGCGCCTCGGTCTGCGTGGGCAGGAGGGCGCCGCCCTCGATCGCCGCGCGCAGCTCCTCGGGGTTCGAGGGATCGAGGCGGCTCGCCACGTCTTCCAGGGCGTCGACGTCCACCGTCACGCCGCGGGCGAAATCGGTGATCTGCGCCATCACGTGCAGATGCAGCCACTTGGCGTGACGGTACAGGCGGGCGTAGGCGAGCTCGCGGGTGGCGATGTAGAGCGCGATCTGGTCCTCGGGGATCTCGAGCCCCTCACCGAAAGCCGTCAGGTTCTGCGGGATCACGGCGGCCGTGCCCGCCGGCAGCACGGGGATGCCCACGTCGCCGCCGGAGACGACCTCGAGCGAGAGGTTGCCGAGCACCTGCCCGAACTGGGCGGCGAAGACGGACCCGCCCAGGCCCCGCATCAGGCGTCCCGCACCCTGCACGACACCGCGCATCTCCTCGGGGACCTGGGTGTCGAGCGCGGCCGTCAGGGCGTCGGCGATGCTCGTCGAGACGGGGCCGGCGATCTCCTTCCACACCGGCAGCGTCTTCTCGACCCACTCGCCGCGTGTCATCGCCACCGGGGGAGCGGCGAGTTCGGAGATGGTGGTCACCTCGCCCAGCCACAGGTTCGCGAGAGCGAAGGAGTCGGCGAGGGAGGATCGCGAGCCGTCGGCGATGCCCTGGCCCTCGCGGTTGGCGATGTGGAGGGCCTGCCGGAGCGAGTTCTCCCACGGATCGCCGCCGAAGGCACCCTGGAGCTGCGCCATGATCGTCTGCATCATCGCCGGGTCGAACGTGAAGCCGTCCATCCCCTGGAAGGCGCCGCGCAGCGCCTCGGGGTCGATGTCGCCGCCGCCCTGGTTCGAGAGCATCCGTCGCAGGAACTCCTGGAAGTCCTCCGGGTTCGGTTCGTTGTCTGCCATGTCGCTCGCCCTCTCAGCACGTCTGAAGCCGTGGCATCTACGCTAGTCACAGGTTTCAGTGCGCGACCCCGAAGCGGGCAGATCGCTGTACGCCGCTCGCGAACGACGGAGGATTGCTGTGGAACGACCGCGCGCAGGGAAGCTCGGACTCGGGGTCTGGGCGCTGGTGGTCGCGCTCGCGGCGCTCGCCGTCCTCACGTTCCTGCCCTCGCCGTACGTCATCCAGCGCCCCGGTCCCGTGTACGACACCCTCGGCACCGCGAAGAACGCGGACGGCGAGCAGGTCCCGCTCATCAGCGTGGAGGGGACGGAGACCTACGAGACGGGCGGAACGCTCGACCTCACCACCGTCCAGGTCGTCGGCAACCGGGAGCGCACGCCGAGCTGGTTCGAGCTCGCCCTCGCCTGGATGGACGCGTCGCGGGCCGTCGTGCCGCTGGACGCGGTCTTCCCCGAGGGCGTCACCACCGAGCAGCGGGACGAGCGCAATGCGATGCTCATGGTCGACTCGCAGCACGAGGCGACGGCCGCCGCGCTGAACGAGCTCGGCTACGACACGGGAGCCGAGGTCGTCGTGGTCGATGCGGTCGAGGGGTCGCCGGCCGACGGTCTGCTCCAGGCGGACGACGTGATCACCGCGATCGACGGCACGCCCGTGACCTCGGCCACCGCGCTGCGCGAGGCCATCCAGGAGGCGGGCGGCGATCCGGTCGCGCTCACGGTGCGCCGCGACGGCGACGAGCAGACCGTGGAGATCACGCCGGAGGAGCAGGCCCAGGACGGCACGACGACGTGGCTGATCGGCATCACGCTGCGCACGGACTACGACTTCGAGGTCGACGTCACGATCCAGCTCGACAACGTCGGCGGCCCCAGCGCAGGGATGATGTTCGCTCTCGGGATCATCGACACCCTGACGCCGGGCGAGCTGAACGGCGGCAAGGAGATCGCGGGTACGGGGACGATCGACGCCGAGGGGACCGTCGGGCCGATCGGAGGCATCCGCCAGAAGCTCTACGGCGCCCGCGACGCCGGTGCGGACTACTTCCTCGCCCCGGAGGCGAACTGCGACGAGGTCGTGGGGCACGTGCCGGACGGCCTGCAGGTCATCCGCACCGCGACCCTCGACGAATCGCTCGCGGCGCTGGAGGTCATCGCCGAGGACGGCGACGTCGACGCGCTGCCGACCTGCGACATCCCGGCCACCTGAACCGGCGCGGGTCGTGACCCCGCCGTGACCGGTGTGACAGCCCGCCCACAGCGAGCGGTGCCTAGGATGGAGGGGTACCTCGACCCCAGCCCAGCCCCCGGCCACGCCTCGAACCTCCCGACGCATCCTCGGAATCTCCCTGGTGATCATCGCCGCGCTCATCGCGGCGTTCTTCGTCTTCGCGTCGCTCTACACCGAATTCCTCTGGTTCGACCAGGTCGGGTTCACCGGCGTGCTCACCACGCAGTGGATCGCGACGGCGGTGATGTTCGTCGTCGGTTTCCTCGGCATGGCCGTGCCGCTGTTCGTCGTCATCCAGCTCGCGTATCGGCTCCGCCCGGTCTACGTCCGGCTGAGCTCGCAGCTCGACCGCTACCAGGAGGTCATCGAGCCGCTGCGGCGCCTGGCGATGTGGGGCATGCCCATCTTCTTCGGCCTCTTCGCGGGGTTCGCGGCGGCCGGCAACTGGAAGACGGTCTGGCTGTGGGCCAACGGCGTCGCCACCGGTGAGGTCGATCCGCAGTTCAAGGTCGACACCGGGTTCTACATGTTCGCGATGCCGTTCTACTCGATCCTCCTCGCGTTCGTCTCGGCCGTCCTGCTGCTCAGCCTCCTCGTCACCGCACTCGTGTCCTACCTCTACGGCTCGGTGCGCGTCGGCCAGGGCGAGCTGCGCATCTCCAAGCCGGCCCGCATCCAGCTCGCGGTCATCGCCGGTCTCTACCTGCTCGTGCAGGCCGCGAGCCTGTGGCTGGACCGCTACAAGACGCTCGTCGAGCCGGACGACCGCATCACGGGTGCCGCCTACACGGGTGCCAACGCGACCATCCCCGGCCTCGGCATCCTCGCGATCATCGCCGCCGTCGTGGCCATCCTCTTCTTCGTCACCGCCGTCATCGGCCGCTGGCGCTTCCCGCTCGCGGCGACCGCGCTGCTGATCGTGGCCTCCCTCGTCATCGGCATCGGCTACCCCTGGGTGGTCACCACCTTCCAGGTGAAGCCGAACCAGAACGCCTACCAGGCCGAGTACTACCAGCGGAACATCGAGGGCACGAAGGAGGCCTACGGCGTCGCCGACCTCGAGACCACGGCCTTCGAGGCCGAGACCGACGCCGAGGCGGGCCAGCTCCGCGCCGACGCCGAGACCACCGCGTCGATCCGCATCATGGACCCGAAGGTCATCCCGCCGACGGTCCGCCAGCTCGAGCAGTACCGCGGCTACTACCAGTTCCAGACGACCATGGACGTCGACCGCTACGAGATCGACGGCGTGAAGCAGGACACCGTCGTCTCCGTCCGCGACCTCGACATGTCGGGCCTCGGCGACGGTGACAACTGGAACAACCGGGTCGCGGTCTACACGCACGGCTACGGCCTCGTCGCCGCGGCGGGCAATCAGCGCACGACCGACGGCGAGCCCGTCTTCCTCGAGCGCGGCATCCCCACCTCGGGCTTCCTGTCTGAGCAGGGCGACTTCGAGCCGCGGGTCTACTTCGGCGAGAACTCCCCGGAGTACTCCATCGTCGGCGCCCCCGAGGGGGCCGACCCGGTCGAGATCGACTACCCGCGCGGTAAGGACGGTTCGAGCGAGACGAAGACGACGTTCACCGGGAACGGCGGGCCGAAGATCGGCGACAGCTTCACCAAGCTGCTCTACGCGCTCAAGTTCCAGTCGGAGCAGATCCTGTTCTCGAACCTCGTCAACGAGGACTCGCAGATCCTCTACGACCGCGACCCGAAGACCCGCGTGCAGAAGGTCGCGCCGTACCTCGAGCTCGACAGCGACCCGTACCCGAGCGTCGTGGACGGCCGCATCGTCTGGATCGTGGACGGCTACACGACGAGCTCGACCTACCCGTACTCGACGAGCGTGAGCCTGTCCGACGCGATCGCCGACTCGAACGTGCCGACGCCGTCGCTCGCGATCGACGACATCAACTACATCCGCAACTCGGTCAAGGCCACGGTCGACGCCTACGACGGCTCGGTCACGCTGTACGCCTGGGACGAGGAGGACCCGGTCCTGAAGACCTGGCAGAAGGTCTACCCGTCCACCCTCAAGCCGATCAGCGAGATGTCCGGCGAGCTCATGAGCCACGTCCGGTACCCGACCGATCTGTTCAAGGTGCAGCGCGACATCCTCGGCATCTACCACGTCGACAAGGCCGGCTCGTTCGCCCAGCAGGACAACCGCTGGCAGACGCCGAACGACCCGCGCAGCGACGCGATGCTGCAGCCGCCGTACTACCTGACCATGCAGATGCCGGGTCAGGACGAACCGCGGTTCTCGATGTTCTCCACGTTCATCCCGGCCTCCCAGGGCGCGGGTGGCAGCCGTGACGTGCTGATGGGCTACCTCGCCGTCGACTCGGATGCCGGCGCCGAGAAGGGGGTGAAGGCCGAGGGGTACGGGCAGCTGCGCATGCTCGAGATCGACACCGACACCACCGTGCCCGGTCCCGGTCAGGTGCAGAACACGTACAACTCCGACACGGCCGTGGTCCCGCAGCTCAACCTGCTCCAGCAGGGGGAGTCCGAGGTCATCTACGGCAACCTGCTGACCCTGCCCGTCGGTGGCGGTCTGCTCTACGTCCAGCCGGTCTACGTGCAGTCGTCCGAGGGCACGCAGCTGCCACGTCTGCAGAAGGTGCTCGTCGCCTTCGGCGACCGGGTGGCCTTCGAGAACACGCTCACCGAGGCGCTGGACACGCTGTTCGGCGGCGACTCCGGCGCGACCGGTGGTGACGACGAGGTCGAACCCACCGATCCGGGTACGACCGATCCCGACACCGGCGAGACGCCGACCACGCCGACGCCGACGGACGAGCAGGCCGATGCCCTGGCGAAGGCGCAGCAGGCGCTGCTCGACCGCCAGGCGGCTCTCGCCGAGGGCGACCTGGAGAAGTTCGGCGAGGCGGACAAGCGCCTCACCGCGGCCGTCGAGAAGCTCCTGGAGCTGGAGGCCGCCGCGGGAGAGTGATCCTCCCCACGCACACGAGAGGGCACCCTCACAGGGGTGCCCTTTCGCATTCCCGGAACCCGTGGTGCGCCGGAAGCCGGTCCGCCGCACCAGGCGCTCGCGCGAGATCAGGCGCGACTCTGCCCGGTGGCCTGATGCGGCGCGGGTGCATGGTGGTGAGCGTGTTAGCGTGGGGTTGTACCGCACCCGGTGGCGGCCTTCATTTCCTGATTCAACTGGAGGCCCGCAATGCAACACCCACCCCGCGCTCGATTCTTCCGTCGCGACGACAGAGACCAGCTCACAGACCTGGTCAACGCACACCTCTCGACCGTGATCCCGGGAGCCCGCGTCTCGGTCAACACCGTTCTCAGCGCCCTCGAGCGTCAGCCGGACGAGTACGTCCTCGACCCCTGGGTCACTGAGCGTGCGACCATCGTCGTCGAGCAACGCGAACGTCTCGTCGCGGCGGCGCATCTGCAGCGGTTCTCCGGCGACACCCGCGTGAGCGACGACTATCGCGACGCGGGGCTGATCCAGTTCGCGCTGGCCTTTCCGGACTCCGATGATCCTTCGGCCTTCGATGTGCTCCTGCGCGCGTGCGTGGTCCAGCTCCGGAGTTGGCGTGTGGCGGCGGTGTACGCAGAGGGACAGCTCCCGTTCCCGGGAGTCACCGGGATTCCCGATTCCTGGCCCCACGTGCGCGAAGCCTTCGCGAGGGCGGGGTTCGTGCATGCGGGAACGACCGAGGTCGTGCTGATGGCGACGCCGACCGAGCTCGTGGGAGCGGGAGCCGGAAGCGAGGGGATCACGGTGCGCCGCGAGCTCGGTCCCGGCGGGGTCCGTTTCGTCGCACGCACCGACGGTGCCGACACCGGGTACCTCGAACTGGACCTCACGGTCGGTCGCCCCGAGCGCCACCCCGTCGGCCCCGTGCGGGCGGAGGTGTCCGATGAAGATGCCGAGGACCCAATCGTGCGGCGCGTGCTCCTGGCAGAAGCCGGCCGGTGGCTGCTGGTCGGGGGCGTGCACGCCGTCCTCGTCGTCGTCGATGGCGAGGACGCGCAGGAACGGGCCCGATGGACAGGATTCCGGGAGGTCACCGAGAGCTCCCGGGGTTGGCGGTACGTCGGCGAGTAGTCGCCCCGCGCATTCAGGCACTCGCGCCGCTTCAGGCGACCCCCTGCCCGCGGGCCTGATGCCGCGCGTGTGCCTGGTTTCGCGCGCCGCACGCCAGGACAGGCGGTCTCGCGGCAGCAGGCGGGCGCGCGAGGTCAGGCGCCCTCTGGGCAGGAAGCCTGAACTGGCGCGAGTGCCTGAGTAGACGGAGGGTTTTGTCCGGGACGAACCGTCGCGCGGGGAGGGGGTGGCATGGGAGGGTGGAGGGGAACAGGGAGGGTGCCGTGGCTGAGCGCATCGTTGTGGGAGTGGTGGACACGTCGGCGGGACGACGAGCACTGGAATGGGCGGCGCATCGCGCCCGGTCGCGGAAGGCCTCGCTGCTCCTCGCGAGCGTCGTCGGGGGAGCGGTCGGCGCCGTCGGGGAGGGCTCTGTGGTCGACGCTGCGATCGCGGCGGCGCGGAGCCTGCTGGAGGAGCACGCGGAGACGCTGAAGGCCCAGGGGCTGGACGTCGACATCGTCGTGCTCCGCGGCGACCCTGTCCGTCAGCTCGTCTCGACCACCGCGGGCGCGAACCTCCTCGTGATCGGCAGCGACTTCCGTCCCGATGACGCGGACAGTCCGCGGCGCGGGGCCCACGGGCTGCGCATCGTCGCTGACTCCTCCTGCCCCGTCGTGGTGATCCCCGACATCGAGACGAGCGACCGTCGCGGTGTCGTCGTCGGGGTGGACGGGTCTCCGACCTCGGAAGCCGCCGTCGCGTTCGCCGCTGCCGAAGCCGACCGTCTCGGCGAGCCCCTCGTCGCGGTGACGGTATGGACTCCCGTCCCCCTCCCGCGCGGAGCGAGGGCGTATCCCGAGCAGTACCTCTCCTCCATGCAGGAGCTGTCCGAGGAGACCCTCGCCGTCGCTCTCGGCGGATTGCGCTCGACCTATCCGGATCTCGAGATCCAGCCCCGGGTCGAACGCGGATACCCATCCGAGGTCATCAACCGCGCCGCCGCCACTGCCAGCCTCGCCGTGGTCGGCTCGCACGGACGGGGGGCGGTCGCCCGGTTCCTGCTCGGCTCCATCAGCCACGAAGTGCTCGCCGCGCTCGTGGCGCCCACCGCCGTCGTCCGCTGACCGGAGGCCGCGGGCCTAGAGCGGGCTGGTCAGCACCTCGTGGAGCACGCGTCGGCTGTCGTCGCCGCCGGGCCCTGACCCGTCGGAGAGAGTCACCAGGGCCTTCCAGAGCGCCCAGCCGCGAGCCCGTCGCCAGGTCGCGGCATCGAGGTCGACGGCGTCGCGGAAGGCGGCGCGCGCGTCCCCGTCGAAGTACGTCCATGCCATGACGAGGTCGCAGGCGGGATCGCCGACGCCGCAGGTGCCGAAGTCGATCATCGCCGACAGGCGGCCGTCGCTGACCAGCAGGTTGCCGACGGCGACGTCGCCGTGGAACCAGACCGGCGAGGCCTCCCACGCGCTGCTCGTCGCGTCGAGCCAGACGCTCCGGCAGAGTTCCGCGTCCAGGGTGCCGTCCAGCCGCTGGAGCGCGGCGTGGACCTCATCGCTGTAGACGCTCGGATGCGAACCGCGGAAGAACGAGTGCCGACCGGCCGCCCAACCCGCGTCCACGGGAAGGGATCTCACGGTGCGGAGAACGGCCCCGAGATCCACGGCGAGGCGAACGCGATCGAGCCGTGCGGCGCGCTCGACGGTGTCGCCGTCGAGCCACCGGCGGATCGACCACGGAAACGGGTAGCCCCGGCCGGGCGCCCCCAGCGCCACGACGGAGGGAACGGCGACGGGAAGCCTTCCGTCGAGGAACTCGAGCGCTCTGCTCTCCTTCTGTACGGCCGCGGCGTAGGCCTCGGCACGAGGAAGTCGCACCGACAACTCGTCACCGAGACGGAACGTCCTGTTGTCCCACCCCTGACGCGCCACGGCGCGGACGGGCAGGTGCGCCCCGCGGGGGAACTGCTCCGCGACGAGCTCCGCGACGAGCCGCTCATCGATGTCGACCGGTCGGTTCACCCCTCGATACTCGCAGAGGTCGCCGCACGCCACATGCGAAAGGCCCTCCGGCCTGGGATTTCTCCCGGCCAGAGGGCCTTCCATTTGTTGCGGGGACAGGATTTGAACCTGCGACCTCCGGGTTATGAGCCCGGCGAGCTACCGAACTGCTCCACCCCGCGGCACAAGAGATAACTTATCACGGATCCGGGGAGGCGTCGAATCGAGCGCGGCACCGGCGGGTGCGAGAGGATGGCGTCATGTCTGAGAACACCGCCGTGCCCGTCGCCGTGTGCCAGTTCGCCCCCACGGATTCCCGCGAGGCCAACCGGGAACGGATCGCGGAGCTGGCGACGGAGGCCGCGCGACTCGGGGCGAAGCTGATCGTGTTCCCGGAGTACTCGAGCTACTTCGTCGATCCGATGGACGAACGCCTCGCGGCGAACGCAGAGCACCTGGACGGCGAGTTCGTGACCGGGCTGATCGGTCTGGCCGCCGAGCTCGCCGTCGTGATCGTCGCGGGCGTCACGGAGAAGGCCTCGGACGAGGGGCGCGTGCGCAACAGCGTCGTCGCCGTGCGCGGCGACGGCATCCTCGCGGTCTACCGCAAGCAGCACCTCTACGACGCGTTCGGGCAGACCGAGTCGGACTGGGTGGAGCCGGGGGAGATCGGCGAGCCCGCGGTGTTCGAGGTCGGCGGACTGCGCTTCGGGCTGATGACCTGCTACGACCTGCGGTTCCCCGAGCTGTCGCGGCTTCTCGCGGTCGCCGGTGCCGATGCGCTCGTGGTGCCCGCGGAGTGGGTGCGGGGACCGCTCAAGGAGCAGCACTGGACCACCCTGCTCGCCGCGCGGGCCATCGAGAACACGGTCTTCGTGATCGCCGCCGACCACCCGGCGCCGATCGGCGTGGGGCACTCGCGCATCGTCGACCCGCAGGGCGTGGTCCGCGCCGGCATCGGGCCGGAGCCGGGAGTGGCGGTCGGCGTGGTCGACGGCGCGGCGATCGCCCGCGTCCGTGCGACGAACCCTTCGCTGCGCGCGCGACGCTACGCCGTGGTCGCGCGCTGATCCGATCGGTTCAGGGGCGCAGATCCGCGAGACGGGCGGACGCCTCCTCCAGCACCTCCACGCGCTTGCACGCCGCGAAGCGGATCAATCCCGCGAACTCGGCGCGCCGGGCGGGGGAGACGAAGGCGGTGAGGGGGATGGCCACGACACCCGCACGGTCCGGGAGGGCCCGGCAGAAGGCCGCCGCATCGGCGCCGCCGAGGGCCGTCGCATCGGCCACCGTGAAATAGCCGCCCTGCGGCGCGTGGACCGTGAAGCCGGCGGCGCGGAGACCGTCGCCGAGGATCGCGTGCTTGCGGGCGAGCACGGCGGCCGCGTCGGTGAAGAACGCGTCGTCGAGGCGGAGCCCGACGGCGACGGCGGGCTGGAACGGGGCGCCGTTGACGTAGGTGAGGTACTGCTTGACGGTCAGGACGGCGGTGATGAGCGCGGCGGGGCCGTGCACCCAGCCGATCTTCCACCCCGTGGTCGAGAAGGTCTTCCCCGCCGATGAGATGGTGAGCGTCCGATCCGCGGCACCGGGCAGGGTGGCGATCGGAACGTGCGGGGCGTGGAAGGTGAGGTGCTCGTACACCTCGTCGGTGACGATCACGGCGTCGTGCCGCGCGGCCAGGCGCACCACCTCGCGGCGCACCTCCTCGTCGAAGACGGCTCCGGTGGGGTTGTGCGGGTCGTTGACGAGGATGATCCTGGTGCGGTCCGTGACGGCCTCCGCCAGCTGATCCAGGTCGGGCTGGAACCCGGGCGCCCGCAGGGGCACCGTACGGAGCCGGGCACCCGCGAGCGCGACCGCGGCGGCGTACGAGTCGTAGTAGGGCTCGAAGACGACGACCTCGTCCTCCGGCCCGTCGATCAGGGCGAGCAGGGTCGCGGTGAGGGCCTCGGTGGCGCCGGCGGTCACGATGACCTCGGTGCCCGGGTCCACCTCGAGTCCGTAGAACCGCCGCTGGTGCTCGGCGATGGCCGTCAGGAGGTCGGGGAACCCGCGCCCCGGCGGGTACTGGTTGACCCCGTCGGCGATGGCGGCGCGCGCGGCGTCGAGCACCGCCTCCGGGCCGTCCTCGTCCGGGAATCCCTGCCCCAGGTTGATGGCACCGGTTCTGACCGCCGCGGCGGACATCTCTGCGAAGATGGTGGGCGCGACGGTTCCGTCCGCGTCGAGCAGACCGGCACCGGCCGCCGTGCGACGCCATGCGCCGGGGATGACACTCATGAAGAACAGGCTAAGGCCATAGCGGAAACTCACGCTGGGCATAAGGAACGCACAGGGATGCGGGGCATCCTGGAGGGGCGTTGAAGGAGCACACCATGAACCAGGACAACCCGCAGGACCGCCCGGCACCGGCGTCGGACGACGCCGTGTCGGCCGGACACACCCCCCAGATCCCCGAGACCCCGCAGAGCGCGCCGTCTCCGGCCGCCGACACCCCCGTGGGCACCCCGGCCGCCTCCGCCCCGGTCGCCCCGCAGGGCCACCACATGCCGCCGACGTTCGCCTCGCACGCCGCCGGCGCCCCGACCGTGGCACCCGTGCCGCACGGGCTGGCCGCGCCCGGTCCCGCCGCGGCGGGCGTGCCGGGCGCCGCATTCGGCGTCCCGGCGCAGGACACCCGGCCGCTCGACGGCACGGTGCCGCCGGCCGAGGGCACTCCGACCGCCACGAAGGAGAAGTCGCGCGGCGGCACCCGCGTGGCGGCGTTCATCGTCGCGGCCGCCCTCGTCGGCGGCGTCGCCGGCTTCGGTGGCGGCGCCCTGCTCACCGGGCTGCAGGACTCCCCGTCCACCGGCACTGCCCAGGGCCCGCAGACCGTCACCGTCAACAACCCCGGCTCGGTCAACGAGACCACCGCGGTCGCGACCGAGGCCCTGCCCTCCGTCGTCACCATCGAGGTGGCCGGATCGCAGGAGGCCGGCAGCGGCTCGGGCGTCATCATCAGCAAGGACGGCTACGTCCTCACCAACACCCACGTGGTCACCCTCGGTGGGGCGGCGGCCGATCCGACGATCCGCGTCACGACCTCCGACGGCCGTATCTACGACGCCACCGTGGTCGGCACGGACCCGATCTACGACCTCGCGGTGATCAAGCTCACCGATGCGGAGGGCCTCACGCCGATCGAGTTCGCGGACTCGTCGAAGCTCAACGTCGGCGACACCGCCGTCGCGCTCGGCGCCCCGCTGGGCCTGGCGAACTCGGTCACCACCGGCATCGTCAGCGCGCTGAACCGCAGCATCCAGATCGCCTCCTCCGCTCTGCCCGACTCCTCCTCCGAGGACGCCCCGCAGCAGCAGGCGCCGGAGGACGGCCAGAGCGAAGGCCCGTTCCAGTTCGATCTGCCCGGCAACAGCGGGCAGCAGGCCACCGAGTCGATCTCGATCGCCGTGATCCAGACGGACGCCGCGATCAACCACGGCAACTCGGGCGGCGCCCTCGTCAACAGCAAGGGCGAGCTGATCGGCATCAACGTCGCCATCGCGAGCTCGGGCAGCTCCGAGGAGTCGGGCTCGATCGGCATCGGCTTCGCCATCCCGTCCAACATCGCCAAGCGCGTCGCGGACGAGATCATCGCCGACGGCGCGGCCACCCACGGTCTGCTCGGGGCATCGGTCCGCGATGCCTCCGGCGTCGAGGGCGCGACCGAGGCCGGTGCGTACATCGCCGAGGTCACCGATGGGGGCGCGGCCGCGGCCGCCGGTCTCCAGGCCGGTGACGTCGTGACGAGCTTCAACGGGGTGCCGATCACGAGCGCGACCGACCTGACGGCTCAGGTCCGCGCGGCGGCGGCCGACAGCACGGCCGACGTGACCTACGTCCGCAACGGCAAGCAGAGTCAGATCGAGGTGACGCTCGGCACGCTCGCCGGCTGATCGCCCCGTCAGAGAAGGACGCCACCCGCGCGATAGGCTCGCCGGGTGGCGTCCTTCTCTTTCGGCACCGGCAACGCGGCCAAGCTGCTCCGGATCCCGCTGTACGCCCTCGGTCGCCTGGGCACCCTCGTCGTGCCGCGCGGCCGGCGCTGGGTCTTCGGATGCGGCGCCGGCGTCGGCGACGGTGCGCTCGCCCTGCACCGGTATGCGGCAGGGGAGGGGCATGACACCCTCTGGCTGACCGGGTCGGCGCGCGAAGCGGCAGACGCCGAGGCCCTCGGCCTGCGGACCGTCCCGCGGGGCGGCCTCCGCGGCTGGTGGGCCACTGCCCGCGCCGGCGTGCTGGTCGTGACGCACGGCCTCGGCGACGTGAACCGCTACGGCAACGGCGGTGCTTTCGTCGTGCAGCTGTGGCACGGCATCCCGCTCAAGCGCATCGGACTCGACTCCCCGGCCACGACGCAGGCGCCGGCCGTCCCCGGCGCCCCGATCCTGCGGCGCCTCGTCGGGCTGCTGTATCGCGGCGCCGCGCAGCGGATCCGCGTGCTCCCCGCGGCGTCGCACCGGGCCAGGGCACGCCTCGAGTCCGCGTTCGGACTGAGCGACGACCGGGTCGTGGTCACGGGGGAGCCGCGCGTCGACGTGCTGTCGAGCGGCGCACCCCAGGAACGCCGCGCCCACGCACGGGCTCTGCTCGCCGAGGCCGTGGGTGTGATCGGCGACGCCGACCGCGTCGTGCTCTACGCGCCGACGTGGCGGGACGGCGCCCCCGATCCGTCCGTGCCGACGGCCGAGGAATGGATGCGGATCATCCAGGTGCTGGAGGAGCACGACGCCGTCCTCCTCGTGCGCTCTCATCCGCTCGGCGACGGCAGCTACGCGCCGCCCCTGCCGACGACACGGGTGCGGGCGCTGCCCAGCACGGTCGTCAGCGACGTCACGCCGCTCCTTCCCGCCGTCGACATCCTCATCACCGACTACTCCTCGCTCGCCTACGACGTGGGCCTCCTCGCCATGCCGGTCGTCTTCCTCGCGCCGGATGTGGCGGAGTACGCCCGGACCCGCGGTTTCTACGGCCGCTTCGAGGAGGTCGCCGCGTCGGGCGTCGCGACCGGGTGGGAGCCCGCACTCGCGCGGCTGGCATCGCTGCTGGGCGACGCGGCCGCGTTCGACGAGGCCGCCGGGCGTTCCGCTACGCTCAGCGCGGAGATGCACGCGTTCCGCGACGGCCAGAACACCCGTCGGGTATACCGCGCGATCCGTGCGCGGGGAGTCCCCGCGCCGAAGGGAGCAGCATGACGACGGCCCGCATCGATGACACGGCACAGGCGCTGGTCATCGCAGGGACCGGGCAGCGTCCGACGAGCGCCGAGCTCGTCGGACCGCGAGCGCGGGTGGAAGCCCGCCTCACCGGCGGGGGAAAGACCTGGAAGGCGACGTTCGTGCTCCGTGCGTCGCGATGGGGCGGTCCGGAACTGCCTCTGCCGTCCGGGAGATACGAACTGCGTATCGACGGCGTCGATCTGACGGACCTCCGTCTCGCGCCGGTCGTCCTCCCGGGGGTGCGGGTCGTCCTCGACGGCGCCGTCGTCCGCATCGGGGCTCCTGTCGACCCGGTGTACGACACGGCGGAGGGACGCTCCACGCTCGAGGAGCGTTACGTGGCGCAGGCCGGCGGTACAGAGAACGCCGTGTTCTTCGAGAGCTTCTACGGCCGGAGCGTGGGCTGCAACCCGCGCGCCATCGACCGGGAACTCGCCCGGCGTGCCCCGCAGGTCCGCCGATACTGGAGCGTCGTGGACCTGTCGGTCCAGGTGCCGGACGGCGCGATCGCGGTGATCGAGGGCAGCCCGGAATGGTGGCGCGCCCGCGGCGCTGCGCGGCTTCTCATCGTGAACGACTGGATGCGGCGCCGCTTCGCACGCAAGCCGGGGCAGAAGGTGCTGCAGACCTGGCATGGCACGCCCCTCAAGCGCCTGGCCCTGCATCGTCCCGGCTTCGACCCCCGCCGGATGGCGGCGGTGGTCAAGGAGTCGCGGCGGTGGGATGTGCTTCTCGCGCAGAACACGTACGCCGCACGGATCCTCCGCAAGGCCTACGCGTTCTTCGGGCGGCCGATCTGGATCGACGGCTATCCGCGCAATGATGCGCTGCGCACGGGTGACCCGGTCGCGGTGCGCGCGGCGCTCGGCATCGGGGCGGACGAGCGCGTCCTGCTCTACGCGCCGACCTGGCGGGACGATCGGGCGGAGATGGTCGACTTCGTCGATCCCGAGCTCCTGGCGCGGCAGACGAACGCGGTCGTGCTGGTGCGCGGTCACTCGCGCACGCTGGGGGAGGGCAGGGACCGTGCCGGCGCGCGGGTGATCGACGTGACCGGCTACCCCGAGACGTCGCAGCTCCTGCTCGCCGCCGACGCCCTCGTCACGGACTACTCCTCCGTCATGTTCGACTACTCCGTCACCGGCAAGCCGATGTACTTCCTCGTGCCTGACCTCGACCACTACCGCGGCCAGCTCCGGGGCTTCTACTTCGACCTGGCGGAGCGCGCACCCGGCCCTCTGGTGCGCACCCAGGACGAGCTCGTGGCGGCGATGGCGGACGAGGGCCACCGGGAGCGGTACGCGGAGCGCTATGCGGCGTGGCAGCGGCAGTTCAACGCGCTCGACGACGGTCGGGCCGCGCAGCGGGTGGTCGATCGGATCCTCGACCTCGGATTCCTGACCGCCTGACGGTCGGCCTCAGGGCAGCGGGGTGTTGCGCGTGCCGAGCCGGGACGCGTCCACGGTGTCGCCGGCTCCGCGCAGCACACCCCCGAGGAAGCCCAGGCCCCACGAGAGATGCATGGTGGGCAGCACGAGGAGCGTCCACAGGCGCTGCCGCACGCCACCCCCGCCCGGGGCGAGGGCCACACCGATCACGAGCAGCACGTAGAGCGCGAGCGGGAGGTAGACCAGGCCCGAGGCGATGAGGGAGGCCGCGCCGGACACGACCCCAGTCAGCTGCAGGATGCCGAGGACGACCGCGAGCACGACGAACAGCAGGAGCACCGGCGGGGCGAAGTAGCGCAGACCGTTGCGGCGCCCGAAGCGGCGCACCAGCTCTCCTCGCCAGGCCCCCGTCGCGCGGAACTGCCTGGCCAGTCGCAGCCAGCTCTCCCGCGGCCAGTAGGTCACCGCCAGCTCGGGGTCGAACCACACGCGGTGACCGGCCTGACGGATGCGCAGGTTCAGCTCCCAGTCCTCGCCGCGGCGGATGGACTCGTCGAAGAGACCGACCTCGTCGAGGACCTCTCGTCTCATCACACCGAGGTAGGCCGACTCCGCCTCACCCTCGACCCGGCCGCCGTGATACGCGCCGCCGCCGAGGCCGACGGGGGAGTTGTACAGCCGGGCGACGGCCTTCTGGAACGGGGTGCGACCCTCCGCGTGCATGACGCCACCGACGTTGGCGGCCCCCGTGCGGTGCAGGGTCTGCAGGGCACGGGCGGCGTATCCGGGGGCGAGCTCCGAGTGGGCATCGACCCGGATGACGGTGCGGTAGCGGCTGGCCCGGATCGCGGCGTTGAGCCCGACCGGGATGTGCGCGGCGGGGTTGTCCACCAGCCGGATCCGGTCGTCGGCGGCCGCGAGGCGGCGGGCGAGGTCGGTGGTGCCGTCCGACGACGGTCCCAGCGCGAGGACGAGCTCGGTCGGAACCCCCACCTCCTGGGCCAGCACCGAGGCGACAGCGTGCTCCAGGTAGGCGCGTTCATTCAGCACCGGCATCACGAAGGACACCCCGGTGACGGGGGCGGGGGATCCGTTGGCGGGCACACGTCGATCATGTCACGCGCGCCTCCCCGCGCTCTCCCAGGCGGAGCATCGGGATCCCCGGAGCCCAGGGGGAGGATAGGGGGACGAACTATCCTGGAGGGATGGGTGCACTGTCTGACGCGAAGAAGGCCTATCGGCTCCTGCGACGGGCGCTCGCGTCCCGGTCCGCGGTGCAGCGCGTCCGTCGCCGCCTCGCGGCCCAGGAGCCCTACCCCGCCGATCACTTCCGGGTCGCGGTGTATTTCGCCGACGGCGCCGTGAACATGTACCAGATGCGCCAGTGGTACCGCCCGCTCGCCGCGCTCGCGAAGCGCTGGCCCGTCGTGGTGCTGGCCCGCCAGGCGACCGGAGCCGAGATGCTCCTCGAGGAGGACGCCCCGCCCGTCGCCTTCGTGCCGACCGTGCGCGATCTCGAGCGTTTCCTCGCCACGCAGGACATCCGCGTCGTGCTGTACGTCAACCAGAACACCCGCAACTTCCAGATGTTCCGCTACGGCCGCCGCTGGCACGTGTTCATCAACCACGGCGAGTCCGACAAGATGTACATGACCACGAACCAGTACAAGGCGTACGACTACGCCTTCGTCGCCGGGCAGGCCGCCAGGGACCGTCTCTCGCGCACGCTGTGGGACTACGACGTGGAGCGCCGCACGATCGAGATCGGCCGCCCGCAGGCGGACCACTATTCGGGCTCGCTTCCCTACACGCCGGACGACCGCCTCGTCGTGCTCTATGCGCCGACCTGGGAGGGGGACCGCCCCAGCGCGCATTACGGTTCCATCGCCTCGCACGGCGAGCGTCTCGTGGCCCGGCTCCTCGCGACCGGGAATCACCGGGTCATCTACCGGCCGCACCCCCGGAGCGGCGTCGTCGATGCGGCCTACGGGGCGGCGCACCGGCGCATCATCGCCGCGATCGCCGCCGCGAACGCGGCCGATCCGGCCGCGCAGCACGTGTACGACGACGGCCCCGAGCTCGGATGGCAACTGGCCGCCGCCGACGTCGCCGTGGTGGACATCTCGGCCATGGTGTACGACCGCCTGGCGGCAGGCAAACCGCTCCTGATCACGCGACCGGTCGACGAGGAGGCCGCTGTCGACACCGCGGGGTATCTCTCCGACTGCGAATGGCTGTCGGCAGAGGCCGCAGACGACATCGTCGCCGAGGTGGAGCGCGTACGACAGGACGAGGCGGCCGTCGCGCGGCTGCAGATGTGGGTGCGCCACTACTTCGGCGACACGACCGCCGGCGTCGCCACGCAGAAGTTCCACGACGCCGTCGACCGTCTCATGAGGGAATGGGAGCGGTGGCGTGAGCGCGAGATCGGGGCCGTCCGCGGTGATGAAGACGACGACGATGAAGCGGGCGACGAGGACGCATGAGCAGCGACTTCCCCCGTTCCGGCGCGCTCACACCACGCCTTGAGGTGGTGGACGCGACGGGGTCTACGAACGCCGACCTGCGCGCGCACGCGGACGACGTCGATGCCTGGCCGCACCTCTCGGTTCTCCTGACCCGTGACCAGACGGCCGGACGGGGGCGGCTCGAGCGCCGTTGGGTCGCTCCTGCGGGTTCGGCGCTCGCGGTGTCCGTGCTGCTGCGCGATCTGCCCACCGAGCCCGCGGCGCGAGGCTGGATTCCGCTCGCGGCGGGCGCGGCCATGACCGAGGCGGTCTCCGCCCAGCTGCCTGAGGCCGCCGTCGTCCTCAAGTGGCCCAACGACGTCCTCGTCGACGGGCGCAAGATCTGCGGCATCCTCGCCGAGGCGAGTCCGCACGCCGTCGTCGTCGGCGCCGGTGTCAACACCGCCATGACTCCGACGCAGCTTCCGGTGCCGACGGCCACCTCGTTCGCGGTGCAAGGCGTCGTCGCCGACGAGGATGAGCTGCTCCGTTCCTACCTGTCGGCGCTCGACCGCTACCTCTCGGCGCTCACCGCAGCGGACGACGCGATCGCGAGCGGCCTGCATGCAGCGGTGACCCGGTGGTGCGCGACGGTCGGTCAGACCGTTCGGGTGTCGCTCCCCGGCGACACCCTGCTCGTGGGCACGGCCGTCGGCATCGACGCCGACGGGCGCCTGCGCGTCGCGGCGGAGGGCACCGTGCACGCGGTCTCCGCCGGGGACGTCGTGCACGCCCGTCCCGCGTGAGGCGGGGACACGCCGCCTCACGGACGGTGTTGGTGGCGATCCCGGGCACAATGGGGGTGTGACCCAGCCCGTGACGCTCGGCGGACGCCCGCTGATGCCGCCGCCCGGCGCTCCCGCCGAGGAGCTGCTGATCGCGCGCTTCCGTGGCCACGCCCGTCGGCTCTTCTGGTCGGCGGTCGTGCTCATCGCCACCTTCGGGGCGACCGCCTACTTCTACGGCAATCTCCCGGCCGGCTTCGAGGACTGGATGCTGCTCGCCGCCGCCGGCGTGGTCATCCTCGTCGCGGCCGTTATCCCGTTCCTCGTCTGGTACTCCCGGACCATGACGATCACCACCCGTCGGGTCATCGCCGCCCAGGGCCTGGGTGCCCGCAACCGCCGCGAGATGTCCCACGCACGCGGCTACACGATCAGCGTGCGTCGCGGCCCGCTGCAGCGGATGTGGGGCTGCGGGACCATCACGCTCTCGAACGGTGTCGACGCTCCCGTGCGTCTCCCGAACGTGCCGAACGTCACCCTCGTGCACGAGACGCTGGCCGACCAGATCGAGGTCGGCCAGATCCTGGCCCACCGCGACGCCCAGGCGAGCGGCGACGACCTGTCCTGACCCACCGGGGTGTCCCCGGTGCCCTCGCGCGTGCGGAAGAATGGGCATGACGAATGGAGGCGGCACATGGCGCTGCGCGTGGGCGTGATCGGCGGAGGACAGCTGGCACGGATGATGATCGCTCCGGCGGTCGAGCTCGGACTCGATCTGCGGGTCCTCGCCGAGGAGGAGGGGATGGCCGCGGGGCTGGCCGCCACGGCGGTCGGCGACTACCGCGATCTCGAGACCGTTCGTGCCTTCGCCGCCGAGGTCGACGTCCTCACCTTCGACCACGAGCACGTGCCGCAGGAGGTCCTGCGGGCCCTCGTCGCCGAGGGCGTCGCCGTGCATCCGGGCCCGGACGCCCTCCAGTTCGCGCAGGACAAGCTCGTCATGCGCGCGCGCCTGGCGGAGCTCGGCGTGCCCCAGCCCGAGTGGGCACCGGTCCGTTCGGCAGAGGACCTGCAGCGCTTCCTCGACGACCACGACGGTGCGGCCGTGGTGAAGACGCCGCGCGGCGGCTACGACGGCAAGGGCGTGCGCGTCGTGCGTTCCGCCGCCGAGGCGCAGGACTGGCTGGACGCCCTGGACGACACCGACGCGCTCCTCGCCGAGGAACTCGTGCCGTTCGTCCGCGAGCTCGCCCAGCAGGTCGCACGGCGCCCCGGGGGAGAGATGATCTCCTATCCGGTCGTGGAGACCGTGCAGCGCGACGGCGTCTGCGCCGAGGTCATCGCCCCGGCCCCCGCCGCCACCGACCGGCTCACCGACGTCGCCGAGGGCATCGGGCGTCGCATCGCCGAGGGCCTCGGCGTGACCGGCATGCTCGCGGTGGAGCTCTTCGAGACCGAGGATGAGCGGATCCTCGTGAACGAGCTCGCGATGCGTCCGCACAACAGCGGCCACTGGAGCCAGGACGGCGCGATCACGGGGCAGTTCGAGCAGCATCTCCGGGCCGTGGCCGATCTGCCGCTGGGGAACACCCAGCCGCGCGCCGCCTGGTCCGTGATGGTGAACATCCTCGGCGGTCCCACGGAGGGCACGCTGGGGGATCGCTTCGAGGCGGCGATGACCGCGCACCCGGACGCGAAGATCCACACCTACGGCAAGGCCCCTCGTCCCGGCCGCAAGGTGGGGCATGTCAACGTCGCCGGGGACGACCTCGACGATGCGGTGTACGAGGCCAGGGCCGCAGCGGCCGCGTTCGACTGAGGCGGCGGCAGGACACGGGAAAGACGTGTGCCGCTCGGGGATTCTCCCAGCGCGAGACCGTAGCCTGATCTGGTGACCGAGCCACTGCACTCCTCCGCCACCCCGTTGGTCGGCGTCGTCATGGGATCCGACTCCGACTGGCGCGTCATGAGCGACGCCTCCCAGGCGCTCACCGACTTCGGGATCCCGCACGAGGTCGAGGTGGTCTCCGCCCACCGCACGCCGGACAAGCTCATGTCGTACGCCCGGGAGGCCCGGTCCCGCGGGCTGCGCGTCATCATCGCCGGCGCCGGCGGTGCCGCTCACCTCCCCGGCATGCTCGCGTCCATGACAGCGCTGCCCGTCGTCGGGGTGCCCGTGCCGCTGGCGTATCTGGACGGCATGGATTCGCTCCTCTCGATCGTGCAGATGCCCGCAGGGATCCCGGTCGCGACGGTCTCCATCGGCGGCGCCCGCAACGCGGGTCTGCTCGCGGCCCGGATCCTCGGTGCCGCGGACGACGAGCTCGCCGACCGCGTCGAGGCCTACGCCGTCGACCTCGAGGCTCAGGTCGAGGAGAAGAACGATCGGCTGAAGGGCTCGCTGTGACCCTTGCGCCCCCGCGCGCGACGCGGCGCCCGCTCATCGAGACGCGGCCGCTGCGGCACCCCGACTCCGGCGATGCCCGGCTCATGTCGAAACGCGCCTGGTGGCTCGTCGGGCTCAACGTCCTGCTCCCTGGGTCGGCCCAGGTCCTGGCCGGGAACCGCCGTCTGGGGCGGTTCGGTCTCGGAGTCACCCTGACCACGTGGGTCCTCGCGATCGTCGCCCTCGGTCTCGCGCTGTTCGCACGCCCCGTCTTCCTCTGGCTCACGATCGGCGGCGGCCTCGTGTCCGCGGCCCTCCTCACCCTCGTGCAGGTCTTGCTCGTCGGCGTCGTCGTCCTCTGGGTCGTGCTCACCTTCGACACGCTCCGCCTCGTCCGGCTCGTGAAGGTCCCCGCCCCGTCGCGGTTCCTGATCCCTGTCGTCGCCCTCGTCCTGCTCGGGCTGGTCGGCGGGGTCACCGGTTATGCGGCGACGGCTGTGGGCTCCGTGCGTGGAAGCGTCGGCGCCATCTTCGGGCAGAGCGGCCCGAGCCTGCCGCCGAGCGACGGCTACTACAACATCCTGCTGCTCGGTGCGGACAGCGGTGACGGGCGCGACTCGATGCGATTCGACAGCATCTCCGTGGTCTCCGTGAACGCCGAGACCGGCGCGGTCACCATCACCGGCATCCCGCGCGAGCTCCCGCACGCCCCGTTCAGCGACGGCAGCCCGATGCAGGAGCTCTATCCGGACGGATTCCAGGGCTACGCGTCGTCATCCTGCGGCTGGAACGGCTGGATGAATCACGTCCGGAACGCCGCCGAGGTGTGCCGCGAGGACAAGGGGACCGGACTCTACCCCGATGCGGAGGCCGCCGGCTCGGCGCCCGGCATCGAGGCGACCAAGGACGCGGCGGAGGGCGTGCTCGGCATCGAGATCCCGTACTACGTGTTCGTCGACATGCACGGCTTCGCCGACCTCGTGGACGCGCTCGGCGGCGTCGACATCACCGTCACGGAGCGCCTGCCCAAGGGCGGCCCGCCCGAGGGCTGGTCGGGAACCGACGTGAACGAATGGGCGATCGGCTGGATCGAGCCGGGTGCGCAGCACATGGACGGCGACACGGCGCAGTGGTACGCCCGCTCGCGGTACACGACCAGCGATTGGGACCGCATGAAGCGGCAGCGAGAGCTGCAGGAGGCGATCCTCGCCCAGTTCACTCCGCAGACCGTCCTCACCCGGTTCAACGAGGTGGCGGCCGCGGGGACGGCGCTCATCAGCACCGATCTCCCCCAGGGCAAGCTGCCGGAGTTCTTCGATCTGATGCTCAAGGCGAAGGAGCAGCCGGTCCAGACCGTCGAGCTCACGCCCGAGAACGGTGTCGACGAGTTGGACCCGAACTACGACTTCATCCACGAGCTCATGCAGGAGAAGCTGCATCCGCCGACGGAGACGCCGACGCCCACTCCGTGAGCGCGCCCCGGGCATGACGCAGCCCACGGGCGATGTTCCCGGGAACATCACCCGTGGGCCGTCCGGTGCATGACCGGATGCGCCAGACGACGGTGATCGGAGGGGGAGGGATCACCGTCGTCCAGCCGACCACCGCACGAGGCGGCAGCCTGGCTCAGGCGTGCGTGCGGCGCGCGGCTCAGGCGCGCTTGCGGCGCGCGGCTCCGACGGCGACGAGGGCACCACCGGCGACCAGAGCGACCGCTCCACCGCCGAGGACCCAGGGCGATACGGATCCACCGGTGAGGGCGAGTTCCATGCCACCGCCGGTGAGCGGGAGCTCCGTGCCGGCGGGCGCGGCGACTCCCGGATCGTGGTCGCAGCTCGATGCGGCCGTGTTCCCGTGCGACACCGTCACCATGGCGGTGTACGGTCGCGAGCCGGCGAAGTCGAGGGCATAGGCCCCCTGTCCGTCGGAGGGCGGGCGGAACGTCACCGTCAGGCTGCCGTCGGAAGCGGCGGTGTTGCCCGAGATGGCGGCGGCACCGGCGTTCCGGCCTGACACGGACACGCCCACGGTCTCCGACGGCTCGAAGAACCCGGCGCCGAAGGCGACGGTGGAGACCTCGCAGGTGTCGATGATCGCGTCACCCACCTTCGCGCTCGGCGGAGACGGGTACGAGTCGCTCGGCGCGGCAGAGGCGACGGTCGGCGCGGCCAGGATGAGCGCGCCAGCGGTAAGGCTGATGGCAGCCAGTTTCTTCAGCATGATTTCTCCCCAGAATTTCACGCGGAATCGCCTCCGGATACACCCCTGCATCCGACTGCGCGAGGCCCCCTGCCCCCACGGCAGGTTCACGGACCCCGGTTATTCCCCAGTGAGATGACAGTACCTCATCCGTCGGCGGATGTCACGAGCCGCAGCGCAGGGTGTCGCGGATCAGCTTCGGATCGACGATCAGCGGCGTGTGCCGCACTTCCGTCAGCCGTTCTCCCGCGCCCTCGCCCTGGAACTCCACCGTGACGGTCGTGGACTCTCCCGGTGCGAGCAGCACCTCGTGCTGCACGACGGCCCGGTCCTCGATGGTGGTCGTCTGGACGCCCTCCTCGGCACCGTCACGATCGATGTGCGAAGGTAGCGCGCCCTGGGGGCCGTAGACGGCGATCAGCGTGCGCACGCTTCCCGGGGGCACCCCGTAGACGCCGTCGCCGGTGACGTACGGCGGCAGCGCGGTGGCGGCATCGGCGGGTGCGGTGTTCGTCCAGGTCACGCGCACCTGCGTCGTCGGCGCTCCCGCGCAGGTCCCGACCGCCGTCGCGATGGAGGCACGGGTGTAGTAGTCCATCTTGCCGCCCGTGCCGTCGTTGAAGAGCACGCCCACTGCCACCGAATCGGCGGCGTCCTGGGGGAGCGCGCCCCCCAGGGCGCTCGCCGCGAGGAGGGCCTCCTCCGGCTCGTGCGCGCTCCAGAGGCGGATGCGTCCTTCCCCGGCGGCGTCCGCGAGGGCGCGGACCAGCTCCTGTGGCTTCGCGTTCGACAGTGCGGCGCCGAAGAGCCCGCCGGCGGCCTGCGCGAAGATGTCGTCCTGGACGGCGGGATCGGGGACCGCGGCGTAGATCTCGGAGAGCAGGATGCCGGTCACGGTGTCCGCCGTCGCGGTGAAGGGGCCGAACGTCAGGTCGCCGGTGGCCTGCATGAGATGCGCCGCCACCAGTGCGTCCACGGCGATCACGCCGTCGACCTTTCCGCCGAACCGGCCTTCCCATCGGGCCGCGATGGTCTCGCCGGCCTCGCGGAAGTCCGGGATGCTCGTGATGTTCTGCAGATAGCGGCCGGGGCGGTCCTCGAAGAGGGCGACGGTGCTGTCGCTGAGCGGCAGCGCGGCGTCCAGCGGGGGGAAGTCGCGCGTCGAGGCTTGCTGCTGCAGGGTGATCCTGCCGTTCTCGGCCCGCAGCAGTGCGATGGAGCCGACGATCCCACCCGACGACCGCAGCTCGGCGTTGTTCTGCATCGCGAGCACGTAGGTGCGCGGACCATCGCCGCCCAGCATCGGTGGCAGGAGCACGGATGCGCCGTGCAGGGCCCCCACCGCTGTCGCGGCCTGGGTGACCACGTCACGCATCTCCCGGACCGCGTCGGCCAGGGGCGGGAGGGTGGCATCGGCGTCGATCCGCCGCGCGCGGTCCTCCGCCGAGGTCACGGCCGCGCTCGCCGTGCCGAGGGGTTCCTCGATCTCCGCGAAGGGGGCGAGATCGATCGCCCCGCCGGAGAGGCCGAGGCTCGAGAGGTCGATGTCGTCGGCGACGTCGAGGAGGGGACCGAGGGCGTCCGAGGAGACCTCGTCGGCGATCACCGCGATCTCGCTCACCGCGCGAAAGTTCGGACCGATCCACGGCAAGACGGCGAAGGCCTGCCATACCGGATCTCCGGTCAGAGACCGCGCGGATTCCGCATTCCGGGCGATGCGATCTGCGACGGGCGCCGCGCCGTCCAGCTCGCCGCCGGCGATGGACTGCTTGAGCTGGCTCGTGGCTTTCGCGACCTGCTGCAGGTTGTCCACCGCGCCGATCCCGCGCACGGTGACCCAGCCGATCGCCAGGACGATCAGCGTGACGAGGAGGCCGATGGTCCACCCGACCCACCGGCGCCGGACGGGAAGTCGACCATCGCTCATGCTGGCATTCAAGCATGCAGGGGCATGGGGGTGAGAGCCCCATGCTGTGGGAACGCTGAGTACTGACCGCCGAAGGCGCTGCGCTCCGCAGATGCTCGGCGTCCCGCCGTTAGCCTGAAGGCATGGGTGCTCGGCTGCGTGTTGTTCTCGATCAGCTGGTGCATGTCGTCGACCCCGACCAGGCATGGGCGTCGAGAGACCTCGCCACGGGTCTCGTCCAGACAGCGCCGCCGAACTGCGCGGTGGATGCGATCGTCCCTGCGGGGGCTGAGGTGGCGCTCCCGGGGATCGGCGATGTGCGCAGCCTCCCGATCGGGCGTCGGGAGCTCGCGGCCTCGTGGCAGCTCGGCATCGCTCCGGGCGTGGGCGGCGGGCTCATCCATGCGCCCACGCTTCTCGCCCCTCTCGTGCGCCACGATCGCGTGCACGACAACGATCAGACCACGGTCACCCTCTGGGACCTGCGTGCCTGGGAGGCGCCCTCCGAGCTGTCTCGCGCCGCGGTGGCCTGGCACCGGGGCATGGTGCGGCGGGCTGTCCGACACGCCGACGCGGTGGTCGTCCCGTCGCATGCGATGGCCGAGCGCCTGTCCGAGCTGACGAAGCTCGGGGATCGCCTTCGCGTCATCGCCGGCGCGTCCCCTCGAGACCTGAGAGTCCCGGTGGACGCCCGGCGGCGTCGCGAGGAGCTGTCGCTTCCCGAGGACTACGTCGTCCTCGCGGGCCCGGAGCAGACCCTGTCCGCCGGCTTCCGCGGGGCGGTCGCTGCAGGGCTGGACGCCGTGGTGCTCGGGGCAGGGGAAGGCGCGGAACCCCGCCTCGCCGAGGTCGCCGCGGCCGCCGGACTCCCGGAGCGCCGCGCCCACATTCGCGGCACCCTGGACGGCGCCGACCGCGCCGCCGTGCTGTCCGGCTCCCGGGCCTTCATCGCCACGGACCCGATCTCCGCCTGGCCATGGCGCGCGGTCGAGGCCATGACCGTGGGCGCGGCCGTCGTCGCCGTCGACAGCGGCGCGCACCGCGACGTGATCGCGGACGGCGGGTTGCTCGTGTCGGCGGAGGACATCCCCGACGCGGTCGCGGATGTCGCGGGCGACGCGGGCGACCGCCTGCGTGTGCTTGCCGCGGACCGTGCGCGCGCGTTTTCCTGGGACAGCTCCGCGGAACGCGTCTGGGCGTTGCACGCCGATCTGTGATGAGGTCCGGACCACCGGTCACGCCGGCGGAGCCGCCTCGCGGCTGATGACGTCGGTCAGGCGCGCATCAGCTCGACGGCGTGCTTGCTGTCGCCGTCGAAGGCGACCTTCCCCTGCTGAATGACGATGCCGCGCTCGCAGAGGTCCGACACCATGTTCAGATCATGGCTCACGACGACGAGGGTCTTGCCGTCGGCGTGGAGCTCACGGACGCGTTGGATGCACTTGCGCTGGAACGGCTCATCGCCGACGGACAGGATCTCGTCGATCAGGAGGATGTCCACCTGCGTGTGGATGGCCACCGAGAAAGCGAGTCGGAGGAACATGCCCGAGGAGTAGTGCTTGACCTCCGTGTCGATGAACGTCTCGATCTCGCTGAACTCGACGATGGCGTCGAACTGCTCCTGCGTCTCCTTCTTCGACATCCCGAGGATCGCCGCGTTCAGGTAGATGTTCTCGCGACCGGAGAGGTCGGGGTGGAATCCCGCGCCGACCTCGATCAGACCGGCGACGCGGCCGCGGGTGCGCACGGACCCCTCATCGGGCCGGAGGACCCCGGAGATCAGCTTCAGCATCGTGGACTTGCCCGAGCCGTTGAAGCCCATGAGGGCCACCGCTTCCCCCTCGCCGATCGAGAAGGAGACGCCGTCGAGTGCCTGGAACTCCGACGTCAGCGGTTTGCGGCGCATGGCCGCGACGAAGGTCTCCTTGATGGAGTGGGTGTGACGGAGCTTGAAGTGCTTGTGCACGTCCTCGACGAGGATGCGAGGCGTGTCAGAGGTCCTGGGCAAATCGACCCTCCAGACGGCGGAAGACGAGCTCCCCGATGATGACGATGACGGTGGAGACGGCGAGCGCGATCAGCGCGTGCTCCCACAGCGCGGGCAGCGGCTGGGCGTTCGCCGGGTCGAGCGCGTGCCAGATGCTGTAGTGGAACAGCTCGACGGCGCCGGTGATGGGGTTCAACGCGTACAGGTTGAACAGCCATTCGGGGACGTTGTCCGCCACCATCTGCCACTGGTACATCACGGGCGACGCCCAGATGGACACCATCACGATGATCTCGACGAAGCTCTGGGCGTCGCGGAACGTGACGTTGATCGCACCGAAGAGCATGCCGAGGCCCGTCGCGAGCAGAGCGATGATCACGAGGCCGAGGAGCAGCGCGGCGATGCCGAGGACCGTCGGCGTCCAGCCGTAGAACAGCGCGATGACGATGACCACGATGATCTGCGGGATGGTGTTGATCGCCGCGACCATGGTGCTCGCGATCGGGAACATCTGCCGCGGGAAGTAGATCTTCTTGATGAGCGCGGCGTTGTCGACGAGCGACCGCGTCGCGTTCGAGAACGACTCGTTGAAGAAGGTGACCGCCGTGATGCCCGACAGCAGGTACAACGGGTAGTACTCGATGCTGTCGTTGAGGCGGAGGAAGACGCCGAGGGCGAAGAAGAAGACCAGGAACTGGATCAGCGGCTTCACATACGACCAGAGCCATCCGAGGACGGACCCGCGATAGCGGATGCCCACCTCCTTGCGGATGATCAGACTCAACAGGTAACGGCGTCGGAAGACGTCGAAGAGCCCGTTGCTCGCTCCTGGCTGCGTCAGCTTCTGGTCCATCGGCGCAGAAATCTGGGACACGGCCGTCTCATCACCTCCGTTGGGCGTTCTGGTCTGTCGAACGCCTCACCAATCATAGGTTGTCGGCGGACGCGGGTTTCTCAGGCAGCATCGGCGCGGAGTGTCGGGCTGTGCTCAGCTGATTCTCGCTAGGATCGACGCCGGCGGTCGATATCCGAGCGTCGAAGAGGAGGGCGCGGCGTACATGGCTTGGATCGATCTCGGGCTCAGCGTGCTCGCCGTCGTCGGCGTGGTCCTCATCCCGGGGCTTCTCGCCTCGTTCGCGCTCGGGTTCCGCGGCCTCGCCGCCGTCGCCCTCGCCGCACCGGCGGGGACCACCGTGATCGTGCTCGCCTCGATCGCGGCCCCGATGCTCGGGCTGCCGTGGGGAGCGCTTCCCGTCGCGATCGTCGCGCTGGGGATCCTCGGTGTCATCATCGTGCTGCGGTTGACCCTGCTTCGTTCCCGTGCGGCGCGTCCGGTGCCGCGCGCCCTCTCTCGCGCCGGTGTCCTCGCGCTCATCGGAGCGGTGCTGATCGCCATCATCCAGTTCCTCATCGTGATCGGCGCACCGGACAACTTCTCGCAGACGTTCGACAACATCTTCCATCTGAACGCCATCCGGTACGCGCTGGACACCGCTTCTGCCTCGCCGTTGACGGTCGGAGCAATGACGACCGCCCCCAGCGGGAACCTTCCGTTCTATCCCACGGGGTGGCACGCGGTCGCGGCCCTTGCGGTGCAGCTGACCGGTGCGAGCATCCCGGTGGCGTCGAACGCCGTCATGATCTTCTTCGGCGCTTTCGTCTGGCCGGTGTCGATGCTCCTCCTGACGCGGTCGCTGTTCGGCGCGTCGACCCCTGTGCTCGTGACGGGGGCTGCCGTCAGCGTCGCGCTGCCGGCCTATCCTCTGCTGCTCGTGGAGTACGGGGTGCTCTTCCCGTACATGATGGCGCTGAGCATGATCGCCGTGCCCGTCGCCTTCATCATCGATGCCTCCGCGATGACGATATGGACCCAGCGGTGGGTCCTTCTCCTCGGCGCGGCGGGCACCATTCCGGCGATCGCCATCGCGCACCCGAGCGGCCTCGTCGCGCTGCTGCTCTTCGTCGCGCTCGTCCTCGCCGTCCGCTGGGTGCAGCTGATGCGTTCGGAGGCGTCATCACGGTCCAAGATCATCGCGACCGTGGCGATCCTGGTGCTCGGAGCCTTGCTCGCCGTCGCGTGGTACGTCCTGCGACCGTCGGCGGACGCGAGGACGTGGGGCACGACGGAGACCGTGGGGCAGGCCGTGGGCGAGGTCTTGACCGTCTCGGTCTGGGCGGCGCCGGTCAACCTCGTGGTCGCGGCGCTCGTCGCCGTCGGCGCGGTCGTCGCGGTGCGCCGTCGCTCGGCGAGCGACATGATCGCGCTGTCCTTCCTCTTCGCCGCCGCCGCGCTCTACATCGTCGTCTCCGCGCTCCCGTACGCGCTCCCGCGGGACATGCTGACCGGCGTCTGGTACAACAACGCACCGCGCCTGGCCGCGCTGCTCCCGATGACCTGGGTGCCGCTGGCGGCGATCGGCGGCCACCGTCTATGGACGCTGATGAGCCCCCGGCTCGCGCGGATGTCTCCCCGTCTCGCTCGCGGAGTCGGGGCGACCGTGGCGGTGCTCGTTCTCGTGGTCGTCCCGCAGGCGGCGACCATGCGGCAGGCGGTGGCGAGCGCGCAGGGCGCGTTCGCGGTCACCGACGGCTCCCGCCTGGTGACGACGGACGAGCTCGCGCTCCTGGAGCGTCTCGACGCCCACGTACCGGAGGACGCCGTGATCCTCGGGAGCCCCTGGACCGGGACAGCGCTCGCGTATGCACTCGCCGATCGTCAGGTCGTCATGCCCCACACGCTCATGGACGTCACCGAGGACATGTCGGTGGTGTTGGACCGACTGGATTCCGCGCGCCCGAGCGACGCGCTGTGCGAAGCGCTCGACCGGCTGGGGGCGGAGTACGTCCTCGATTTCGGCGAGCAGGAGATCAACGACGGCGTGCACGTGTACCGGGGCCTGGACCGGCTGGAGTCCTCAGACGCCGTCGAAGAGGTGGACGCGGTCGGAGACGCGGTTCTCTACGAGATCGTGCTGTGCGACTGAGGACCGCCCTGAGCCGCTGACGAGGCCCGGGGGCGTACGGCGGGTGCCCGTCTCGGACGGGGTCCTGCGCTCAGCGCCAGATGTGCCTCATCAGCGCCTTGACCGAGCCTCCCGGTGTGCGAGCAGCCTTGAGGAGGAGCGACGCGGCGTTGAGGCGAGAGGTGAGGTGACGGCGGGCGAATCGGGCAGCCCGCGGCCAGCCGAGCCGGTCGAAGCTCTCCGCTTCGGACAGGAAGAACGAACGCTCCTCGTCGAAGCGCCGACCATCGAGGGCGCGCACGGACGAATCGGACTGAGAGTGCCGGCGGTAGTCGAAGACGACATCCGTCAGCAGCGCCATCTTGCCGCCCTGCTTGACGATGTCTAGGATCAGCGCGAGATCCTGGACGACATCGAGACCCGTGCGGAACCCGATGCGCTGGACGACCTCGGTGCGCCACACGATGGAGGGGAAGTAGGCCCAGTCGCCGCGCATCAGGCTGGCCGCCAGGTCTTCGCCGCCGATCGCGGCGCCGTGACCCTCGACGCGAGGAGTGATCAGCTTCTTCACCCGGTCCACCAGAGGAAGGACACGCGACCCGTTCTCGTCGATGACCTCGACTCCGGGCTGGATGAGGTCGACGTCGTAGCGCTGCGCGGCATCCGCGACGGTGGCGAGGTAGTCCGGGCGCATCACGTCGTCGGCACCCATCATCACGAACCAGTCGGCCTCGACGAGCTCGACGGCCTTGCGATAGTTGCCGTTCGCGCCGAGGTTCGTCTCGTTGCGAAGGTAGGTGACCCGCGGATCGCGCATCTCGCCGAACCAGCGAGCGGGCTCGGGGTCGGGGTATCCGTCGTCGATGACCACCAGACGCACGTCCGTGAAAGACTGGTCGAGCACACTTCGCACCGCGAGCTTCATGAGCGCGACATCGCCGTAGTACGGGAGCATGACGTCGATGGCAGCGGTCATTGGGGTCTCCTCCTTGGGGGCGCGGGTGCGCTTCGACGCGTAGGCACGCGAACCACTAGTCTAGTGTGTACTTCCTCAATGACCCCGTTGGACAGGACCCATGCTCCACCGCAGTGACCGTCCGATGGTGAGCGTCTGCATGGCCGCGTACAACGGTGCTGCGTTCATCGTCGAGCAGATCTCGTCGATCCTCGCTCAGCTCGCCGAGGGGGACGAGCTCATCGTCATCGACGACTGTTCGCAGGACGAGACCGTGGAGCTGGTGCAGGGTATCGGCGACGCCCGCATCCGATTGATCCGCTCCGAGCGGAACAACGGGTACATGCGCACGTTCGAGCGTGCGATCGCGCTGGCCGAGGGGGACGTCATCTTCCTCTCCGATCAGGACGACGTCTGGCTGCCCGGCCGGGTCGACCGCATGATCGAGGCCCTCGACGACGTCGAACTGGTGGTGTCGAACTTCGGCTCTTTCGGCGGCGCGCTCACCGCGGTGCAGGCTCGACGGCTCAGGGCGGTCGACAGCACCCGGTGGCGCCGCAACATCTTCTGGATCTGGTTCGGGACACGCCCTTACTACGGCTGCTGCATGGCCTTCCGGTCCGATCTGCGCGAGCGCATCCTGCCGTTCCCGTCGTACTTGACCGAGACCCACGATCAGTGGCTCGGCTACGTGGCGAATGCCGACCACTCGGTCCGCCATCTCGAACAGGACACCATCTCGCGGCGCATTCACGACGCCAATTCATCGAAGACCGGCCGGAGCCTCGGGGCCATCCTCCGGGCCCGGATCATGACCGGCCGCGCGATCCTCGAAGCCTTCCGGCGACGCGTCAAGGCCTAGACGGTCACCGGGTTGTCTCGTCGGAGCGCAGGCGGCGCTGACGCAGCGTGCGAAGCAGGACGACGATCTGCACTCCGGCCACGATGAGCTCGGTCGCCGCCACGGCGCTGGCCACGCCGGGGAGCGAGTGCAGCAGCGCGGCAACGGCGACGGCGGGGATGCCGACCACGGCGCCGATGACCGTCGACGTGGCGAGGAAGTCGGTGCGTCCCAGGACGACGAGACAGGCATATCCCACGACAGCCGAGAGAGCGACGCCGAAGAAGGCGAAGCCGAGCGGTACAGACACCTCCAGTGGCACGTCGATGTGGAAGAACGGGGAGACGACGGGCGTGAGGAGCGCGACGCAGATTCCGCCCACTGCTCCGATCACCGAGCCCGCGAGGAAAGCGATCCGCGCGCGGCGGTCGACTTGCGCGGGATCGGCGGGCACCCAGCCCTGGAAGAACTGCTGGATGGGGAGGAAGGCCAGCACCGCGTAACGGAAGAAGCGGTCGGCGATGAGGTACACCGGCAGGCCCTGAGGGAAGAAGGTCGTGAGCAGGAGAACCGGCATCGCCACGTAGACGGCGCTCGTGACGGCGGTCGTCACTGCGTGTCGCTGTTCGGCCAGGGTCTGCCAGAAGCGAAGAGGGGGCGCCTCGGCGTGCGGCGTCCGGCCTCGTCGGACGATGAAGAAGTACGACAGGGCCACGGCGAGCCCGGTGCCGGCCAGCTGGCCGAAAGGCACGACCCAGGCTTGACGTGTCACCGCGGCCATCCACACACCGGCCACCGTGCCGAGGGCGCTCGGCAGCGCCTCGAGCACGAAGAAGGCGCCGGGACGCGCGATGCCCGTGAAGTACCAGCCCGCGCCGAGCGCGGGGAGGACGTAGGCCAAGGCTCCCAGCACGGCGAGGAGCAGATCCCCGCGCAAAAGGAGAGCGAGGAGCACGGTGACGACGGGAACGGTTGCCAGGTAGAGGATGCCGCGGATCCGGAATGACGAGCGGTAGAAGCCCACGCGCTGGTCGGGGGAGAGGCTGGCCACGATGCTGGGGCCGGTGGCCCCCCAGCCGAATGCGACGAACACGGCGGCCAACTGTCCGGTGGTCTGCAGGACACCGATCGAGGCCCAGCCCTCGTCGTCGAGCGCGAGGACAAGGATCGGAATCGTGAAGATGCCGATCACCGAGCTCAGGAGGATCGAAGCGGAGAATCCGCCCATCCGCTGGATCGGCACCAGGGCACGACGAAAGCGCGATGGCGTCTCGGGTGCACTCATCGACGTCGCCGAGCGAGGGCGCGGAGCGTCTTCTCCGGGATGCGCCCGAGTCGCATGCGCATGCCGTCGCCGAGGCCGTGGACGGTCGCGATGAACTGCGCGTCGCGGTCGGAGGAGAGCACGATGCCGAGAGCCGTCACCCAGAACAACGCGAGGGTGCGTCGGGTGAGCCAGCCGAGGTTGCCACGGCGATGGAGCCGCCACAGGACGAGGCCGTTGCGCACGGCGTAGTACGTGCGAAACGGCGCGTGGTAGTAGTGGTTCCGCTTCTTGCCGAAGAGCGTCAGATGCCTGCCGAAGACCATCACCGGGATCTTCTCGCCAAGGCTGTGATCCATATCGGCGCCGGGCAGCACCCAGAATTCGTAGCCGGCGCCGCGGGCCCGCAGCGTGAACTCGGTGTCGACGCCGTCGATGAAGAGGCGCTCGTCGAAACCGCCGACCTCGTCGAACACCGCCATGGGCACGACCTGCCCGGACTGGATCGGGTCGCGTGGGTGCGGCGTCCCCGGTGTGGTGGACACCAGGAACTCTCCGAAGCGGGCCGGGGAGACGGCGGCGACGCGGAATCCGCGCGCCTGGAGCCGGTGGAGATGCTGCAGGGCCTCGCGGACGTACTCCCCGGGGAGGGAGGAGTCCTGGTCCATCGTCAGGACATGAGTGGCGCCCAGCTCTCGGGCCTTGTCCAGTCCCACGTTGAGAGCGGCCGCGATGCCGACGTTCTCCTCCAACTCGATCGTGACCACGTCTGGGTCGCGGAGACCGAGGCGGCCCAGGCTGTGCGAACCATCGTCGACGACGATGACCTTGTCGACCTGCGCGTTGAGGGACGCGATCCGCTCGACCAGATCATCAGGCGCCCGGAAGGCCGTGACGACGGCGACGGGCCTCGGGGGTGTGTCGGTCGTGCCGTTGATGTCCGTCATTCCTCACCCGCCGTGCGCTCGTCGAGAGCGTCCATTCGATCGTGCAGCTGGTCCAGCCGGGCTCGGGCGATGGCAGACTCCTCGGCCAACCTGCGGATCTCGTCCTCCGCGCGGGACAGCTCCCAGGACAGGTGCAGCGTCACGCCGAGGAGGAGCAGGATGGCCAAGGCGAAGAGCAGATTCGCAGGGAGCTGGACGCCGATCAAGGCCGTGGCCCAGAGGAGCAGTTGCGGGAAGAGGCCGAGGATCAACACGCAGAGGGCGATGAGGATCCACAGAACCGCGTACTTCTCCTGGATGCGGCGAGTGAGGAGCATCCAGCCGACCAGTCCCAGAGCGATGAGCGAGAGGACGATGCCCAGGACGACGATCATCGGGCAACGGCCTCCGTGTCGGGAAGGGGTTTCGAACGACGCAACATCGACAGCCCCAAGGCGAAGAGGGAGCGAAGGAGGTAGACCGAAGCGCCGATCGGACCCTGGCTCGGGGTGCCGTGCGCGCGAGGACGCATCGCGACGGGCACCTGCGTCACCCGGAGGCCGGCGTGACAGGCAGCGACGAGCGAGTCGATGGTGTCGCCCAGGTACTCGGCCGGGTAGTACCGCACGTACTGTGCGATGGCCCGGGAGTTCGCGGCGCGGAAGCCGCTGGTGACGTCGGTGAGACGGACCTTGGCCACCCGCGAGACAGCGCCGGCGAGGAAGGTCATCGCCCAGCGGCGCGGCCCCCGCACCGAGTAATCGCCCACGTCCGCGAAGCGGGCGCCGATGGAGATGTCTGCGACCTCCAGACCCGCGAGGACCCGCGAGATGTCCGCGGGGTTGTGCTGACCGTCGGCGTCCACCTGGATCACCCGCGAATACCCCTCGCGCTGCGCGTACGTGAAGCCGGTTCGCATCGCGCCGCCGACCCCCACGTTGAACGGGAGGGAGAGCACCGTCGCCCCGGCCGCGTGGGCGGCAGCGGCGGTGTCGTCCTCCGAACCGTCGTCGACGACGATGACGTCGTAGTGCTCGTCGGTCTCACGGATCGCCTGGACGGTCGAGCCGACGATGCGTCCTTCGTTCCAGGCCGGAACGATGATGAGGACGCGGTCCGACTCAGAGCTCATAGTGCCTCGATCCTATCCGATGCGCGCGTGCACGCCGGAAGGAAGGGGGTCAGGGCAGAGGGGAGCCGATGACGTAGGAGCTCGCGAAAGCGGCGTCGAGACTGAGGATCGGCGGAACCGCGCCACCGCCCAGCCGGACCAGGGTCGCCATGCTCTGAACGTGGTGGAGGGAGGCGTTCGCGTAGCGATAGACCTCTGGGCGGCCTTGGAACTGCACGAAGTCCTCGTTCTCCGTCAGCAGAGGTGCTCCGACGGTGAAGCTCGAGAAGCGGCCGCCGGGGAGCGTGCGGAGCGGTGGCGTCTTGCCGCCGCCGAGGGCGGTGAGCGTCGCGGCGCTGCGCACGTGATGCAGGGCGCCCTGCGTGTACCGGTAGACCTCGGGACGTCCCTGGAAGTTCACGAAGGCGCCCTCGGGCACGTACTCCGCCCCGACGCCGAACCACGACGTCGTCTCCGGCGCCCAGCTCAGGAGCGCCAACGGACGCGACCCGTTCAGCGCGGTCAGATCGGCGGGCGTCCGCACGTAGCGGAGCGCGCCGCTCGCGATCACGTAGACCTCCCCGGTGCCTCGCGGCTGCACGAAGAACGGGGCGCTGACCGTGTCGCTCGCGATCCGGAAGGCGCTGCATTCCGCCTCCGTGACGACGAACGGGACCATCCCACCGAGATCGCTCCCGGTGATGCGATGAAGGGTGCCCGCCGCCGCGAGATAGCGTGTCTGACCGCACTGGATGACCGGGCTGAGGCCGCCGGGCACCCGCTGATGCGCATCGAGCGCGCCGTTGGGGACGGTCGTGAATGTCGATGCCCCGAACTCGGAGGCGAGCCCGAAGGAGGGGACGTAGGCCAGGCGGTCCTGCGGGAGCGTGAGATAGACGCGGTTCTCCGCCGCGGTCCTGACCAGCGTGCCGGCGGGGGCGATAATGCGGCCGTTCGGCACCGCATTCGCGACGGCGGGCGTCATGGAGGCGACGTACGCCGGCGCGCCGCCGGTCACGGAGTTCCACGCGTCGACGGTGGCGATGTAGCGCTTGGTCCCGCCCTCCATCAGGTAGACCTCAGGAGCCGAGCCGGAACGGATGTAGTTCCCGACCTCGGCGCCGGTGCTGAACGCATCAGCGACCGCACCGGTGAGGTTCACATAGGAGGAGAAGTCGTATCCGAAGCGGGCGACCTGGCCGGGGTCGACGAACCGGTGCTTGGTGCCGTCGGCCTCGAGCAGGTACAGCGTGCCGGTGCGGGGGTCGTGGACGTACCGGGTGATCGGCCGTCCCTCCGGCAGTCCGTTCAGGTATGCCGGCGAGACGACGGTGACCCCGCCGTATCGCGCGGAGAACGGGGCGAGATCCTCAGCGGAGCGCACGTGGTACTTCACGCCGCCCATCAGCATGTAGATCTTGTCTCCGCCGGGCACCATGATCGTGCCGACGGTCGGCCTCTTCGAGATCTGCGTCGATCCGAACCAGTCGGTGAAGTAGTTGTGGAAGTTGCGGTTGCCGTAGGCGGAGCATCCGTCGCCTTCGCCGTAGCCGGCGCGCAGCGCGGCCGCGTTGGGCTGGTAGGGCGTGTAGTAGTAGAGGGCCGAGGTCGCCTCGTTCTCGACGTAGACCGGGCCCCGGCCGCATGCGGCGTTGGGGTTGTAGAGGATGTTCCATGTCCTGCCCGGGGCGTAGTACGTGAAGTAGCGGCCCTCGGTGTAGATCTTCATCTGTCGGCCCGCGCCGTAGATCTGATAGAAGAACCCGGCGAAGGCGGGATCGCACGGGGCCGTGTCCGGACAGCCTTGTCCGAGTGCCATCGTGTAGCGCCAGGAGCTCGGCCACGTGTGGGTGACGAGGCCCTGCTCCTTCTGCAGCATGACGATGAAGACCTGCGGGTTGATCCCGCAGGATTGGGCGACCTTGGCGATGATCGTGGCCGCTGACTCGTTGGCGGCGCCCTGGTAGCCGTTGCAGTAGGCATCCGCCGCGCGGTTGGGCGTGTTCTGCCGATAGTCCTTGAGGCAGACGTAGCCGGACTGGCACGACGACACCTTGGAACGGAAGAAGGAGTCGATCGATGCGGCGCTCATCGTCGTCGTGTCATAGAAGACGTCGTTCGAGATGATGTTGCCGGCGCGAAAGCCATCGGTCACGAGAGACTTCACCGGCCCCGCTGCAGCGGTCGCCGTGAGGGATGTCGCCGCGGGTGCGTCGGCGTTCTGAGGGGTCGCGGCACCTGCCGGGGTCGCGATCAGGACGGAGATCGCGAAGACGATCGCTGCGACGCCGGAGAGCAGCGTGCGCGGGCGTGGGGTGGGGGAGCCGTTCACAAGCCCATTGTGACGGAAAGGGGCTGATGGTGCCACTGTGGTTGGCGTGACGCAAGTCAACATGCCGTGTTCCGCGGCTCTTCGTCGAGGTGTGGCACGATGTTGGGGTGAAAGGCATCATTCTCGCGGGAGGATCGGGCACTCGTCTGCACCCGATCACTCTGGGCGTCTCCAAGCAGCTCATCCCCGTCTACGACAAGCCGATGGTCTACTACCCGCTGTCGACGCTGATGCTCGCCGGCATCCGCGACATCCTGGTGATCACGACGCCGCACGATGCCGCTCACTTCGAGCGGCTCCTCGGTGACGGGTCCCAGTTCGGGATCAACCTCACCTTCGCGCAGCAGCCGTCTCCGGACGGCCTGGCCCAGGCGTTCACGATCGGCGCCGACTTCATCGGCGACGACAGCGTGGCCCTGGTGCTCGGCGACAACCTCCTGTACGGACCGGGGCTGGGCAGCCGGCTGCAGCGGTTCCGCGACATCGACGGCGGCGCGATCTTCGCCTACTGGGTCGCGGAGCCCGAGGCGTACGGCGTCGTGGAGTTCGATGCGGACGGCACGGCGGTGTCCCTCGAGGAGAAGCCCGCCCAGCCGAAGAGCAACTATGCGGTGCCCGGTCTGTATTTCTACGACAACGACGTGGTCGAGATCGCCCGCAACCTCGTGCCGTCGGCGCGTGGCGAGTACGAGATCACCGATGTGAACCGTGCGTACCTGGAACGCGGGAAACTGCAGGTCGAGGTGCTCCCCCGGGGGACCGCCTGGCTCGACACCGGCACCTTCGACCAGATGACCGATGCGGCCGAGTACGTCCGCACCATGGAACGACGGACCTCGCTGAAGATCGGCGTTCCGGAGGAGGTCGCCTGGCGACAGGGCTTCCTGAGCGACGACGAGCTCCGGGGGCGCGCCGAAAAGCTCGTCAAGAGCGGCTACGGCGTCTATCTTCTGGACCTTCTCAAGAGAGGACACGCATGACTCGCCTGCTCGTGACGGGAGGTGCCGGGTTCATCGGATCCAACTTCGTGCACTATGTCGTCGAGAACACGGACCACACGGTGACCGTCCTGGACGCGCTGACCTACGCCGGCAATCGCGAGTCGCTCGCCGGGCTGCCGGAGAACCGGGTGGAGTTCGTCCACGGGGACATCACGGACGCCGAACTCGTCGACCGGCTCACCGCCGAAGCGGATGCGGTCGTGCACTACGCGGCGGAGTCGCACAACGACAACTCCCTGCACAGCCCGCGCCCGTTCCTGGACACGAACATCGTCGGCACCTACACGCTGCTGGAGGCCGCGCGTCGTCACGAACGTCGCTTCCACCACATCTCGACCGACGAGGTGTACGGCGACCTGGAGCTCGACGACCCGCAGCGGTTCACGGAGCAGACCCCGTACAACCCCTCGTCTCCGTACTCGTCCACCAAGGCGGGCAGCGACCTGCTGGTGCGCGCCTGGGTGCGGTCCTTCGGGGTGCAGGCGACGATCTCCAACTGCTCGAACAACTACGGCCCGTACCAGCACGTCGAGAAGTTCATCCCGCGGCAGATCACCAACGTCATCCGCGGCATCCGTCCCAAGCTGTACGGCGCAGGGGAGAACGTCCGCGACTGGATCCACGCGAACGACCACTCGTCGGCCGTGCTCACGATCCTCGAGCAGGGACGGATCGGGGAGACCTATCTCATCGGTGCCGACGGCGAGCGCAACAACAAGCAGGTCGTCGAGCTCATCCTCGAGGAGATGGGTCAGCCGCGCGACGCATACGATCACGTCACCGACCGCGCAGGACACGATCTGCGCTATGCCATCGACTCCACCAAGCTCCGCACGGAGCTGGGCTGGACGCCGGAGTACGCGGACTTCGAGTCCGGCCTCGCGGCGACGATCCAGTGGTACCGCGACAACGAGGCGTGGTGGGCGCCGTCCAAGGACGCCACCGAAGCCTTCTACGCGACGAAGGGGCAGTAGGCGACGGTGGGCGACATCGAGTTCGGCAAGAAGCTCGCGCAGATCGAGACCGGAATCCCCGGTCTGGTCCTGTTCGATCTCCCCGTGCACGGGGACTCACGCGGCTGGTTCAAAGAGAACTGGCAGCGCGAGAAGATGACCGCGATCGGACTGCCGGACTTCGGCCCGGTTCAGAACAACGTCTCGTTCAACGACGCGGTCGGGACCACCCGCGGCATCCACGCCGAGCCCTGGGACAAGTGGGTCTCCGTGGCCACCGGACGCATCTTCGGGGCATGGGTCGACCTGCGGGAGGGACCGACGTTCGGTGCCGTGTTCACGGCCGAGATCGATCCCTCGAAGGCCATCTTCGTCCCGCGCGGCGTGGGCAACTCCTACCAGACGCTGGAGCCGGACACGGCGTACACCTACCTGGTCAACGACCATTGGTCGGCCGACGCGTCCTATTCGTTCCTCAACCTCGCCGACGAGAGCGTGGCGATCGATTGGCCGATCCCGCTCTCCGAGGTCGAGATCTCGGAGAAGGATCGGACACACCCCCGCCTGGCTGATGTCACGCCCATCGGCGCCCGCAAGACGCTCGTCGTCGGCGCGGGCGGCCAGGTGGGACGGGCGCTGCGGACCGAGCTCGGCGACCTTCCGCACATCGAGTGGACGACCAGGGCCGAGTTCGACCTCGGTGACCCCGGAATCGCGACATCGCGACGCTGGCGGGACTACGACACGATCATCAACGCCGGCGCCTACACCGCCGTCGACCTCGCCGAGACGGCGGACGGACGGAGGGATGCCTGGGCCGCGAACGCCTCCGGTCCCGCGACATTGGCCCGCATCGCCGGGGAGTACGGTCTCACCCTGGTCCACGTGTCGAGCGACTATGTGTTCGACGGCTCGGCAGACCGCGCGTACCGCGAAGACGACGCGGTGTGCCCGCTGGGTGTGTACGGGCAGTCCAAGGCGGCGGGTGATCTCGCGGTCACCACCGTCCCCCGGCACTACGTCGTGCGTACCTCGTGGGTCATCGGCGACGGGAAGAACTTCGTCCGCACGATGGCGTCGTTGGCAGAACGCGGCATCGCGCCGAAGGTCGTCGACGACCAACGGGGCCGCCTCACCTTCGCGACCGAGATCGCGCGGGCCATCGTCCACCTCCTCTCGACCCGCGCACCGTACGGGATCTACAACGTCAGCGGCGCGGGCGAGCCCCGCACGTGGGCGGAGATCGCGGGCGACATCTTCGCACTCGTGGGCGCCGATCGTTCGCACGTCACCGGAGTGAGCACGGCGGAGTACTTCGCGAGCGCCGAGGGCCCGGTCGCGCCGCGGCCGTCCAACAGCGTGCTCGACCTCGCGAAGATCGAGGCGACCGGCTTCGTCCCGATCGACGCCGGGGCGCAGCTCGAGGACTACCTCCGGGGGTGAGCGCACCCGACGTGAGCGTGTGACGCCGGCGGACGCCTGGGCTAGGCTGGATCGGAGCCTCCACCCACCCGAACCCGTGGAGGCCTCCGCCGTCTGACCGAGGTTTCCGCGTGCCCCCAACGAGGACAGTCCCTGATCTCCGCGGTGCCGGCTACCGCGCCGACATCGACGGTCTGCGCACGCTCGCGATCGTGCTCGTCGTCATCTACCACGTCTGGTTCGGTCGTGTCTCGGGCGGCGTCGACGTCTTCCTGATGATCTCGGCGTTCCTGCTGACCGGCTCGCTCGCCCGCCGGGCGGAGGCCGGGACCCCGCTGGCGTTGCCCCGATTCTGGATCCGGCGATTTCGGCGGCTCGTGCCGGCCGCCGCAGCGACGCTGCTCGCCGTGCTCGCGGCGGCCGCGGCGTTCTTCCCACCCACCCAATGGACGCGCATCTGGAACGAGACCTGGGCCAGCCTCTTCTACGTGCAGAACTGGCAGCTGGCCTTCTCGGCGGTGGACTACTACGCACGCGACAGCTCAGAGACGAGCCCGTTGCAGCACTTCTGGTCCCTGTCGATCCAGGGCCAGGTCTTCCTCCTCTGGCCCCTGCTCATCTTCCTGGTCGCCCTTCTCCTCCGGCGGCGCCGGGACCTCGTGCGGCCGACGCTGGTCGGCGTCTTCCTCGTGATCTTCGTCTGGTCGCTGTGGTTCTCCATCGTCGAGACGCGGGCGGATCAGGCCTTCGCGTACTTCGACACGCGGACCCGGCTGTGGGAGTTCGCCGCGGGATCGCTGCTCGCGCTGCTTCTCCCTGCCATCCGTCTGGGCGTCGTCGCCCGCGCCGTGCTCGGGTGGACGGGCGTCGCGGGGATCGTGCTGTGCGGGATCCTGCTCGACGTCAGCGGCCGGTTCCCCGGCTTCCTGGCCCTGTGGCCCGTGCTGTGCGCCGCCGCGGTGATCGTCTCGGGCGTCGGCGACACGCGGGGCGGGCCGGCGTCGTTCCTGGCCTCGAAGCCGATGACCTTCCTCAGCGGGGACGCCTACGCGCTCTACCTCGTGCACTGGCCGATCCTCGTGACCGGAATGGTCCTGTGGGATGTCGACCGCGTGGGGCTCGGGGCCGGAACCCTGATCATCCTGTGCTCTCTCGTGGCGGCGCGTCTGCTCTCGCGAGGGATCGAGAGGCCGCTCCGCGAATCGTCGAGGACAGGACGCGCCGGTTCCCTCCGAGGTCTGGCGGTGATCGCCGCGTCCGTCGTCGTCGTCGCCGGCGTGACGGGGACATGGCGTGGGACCCAGGAGCTCCGGGCAGCGGAGATCGCCGCCGAGGTCGCGGACTCGCACTATCCCGGCGCCGCGCAGGTCGGCGCGGCGATCGACATCGCCGGCGGCGAGCAGCCGCTGATTCCGCTGCCGACGGCTCTGGAGGACGAGTGGTCGCTGGTCGGACCGGCCTGTGAGGGCGCCCTCGCCCCGAAGTCGGAGATGATCCGAACATCCTGCAACCAGAACGTCGGCGCGGAGACGGCGGAGCACCGCGTGCTCGTGATCGGCGACTCGCATGCGCAGCAGCTGTCGATTCCGCTGAACGCCCTCTTCGAGGACGACGACGACGTGGCCGTGATCACCCTTCTCCACGGCGGCTGCACGGCGGGCCTCTTCGAGGAATCCCGCAGTCTCAGCCTCGACTCCTGCGAGACCTGGGTGCGCGCGGCTTTCGACTATGCGAAGGAGATCTCGCCCGACGCCGTGTACATCGTGGTGACAAGGGCCGACGCGAGCGCGCCGGAACGACTGCTGCGCGGGGTGGAGGACGTCGTCGCGGAGATGCGCATGGCAGGGATCCCCGTCATCGGCGTGCGGGACAACCCTCGATTCTCGATCGACATGTACCAGTGCGCCATCGACGCGTCCGTGGACTGCGCGGTTCCCCGGGAGGAGGTCCTGGCGGCGGAGAATCCGGCGGAAGCGCTCGGGAACGACATCACGCTCGTCGACTTCACTCCGTGGCTGTGTCCGTCCGATGTGTGCGAAGCGGTCATAGGCAATGTCGCCGTCTACATCGACGACAACCATCTTTCCGGGACCTACGCCCGAACCCTCACCCCTGTGCTGGAGCAGATCCTGGCCGAATCCGGCGATGGCAGCCGAGCCCTCAGCGTGATCTCACCCACTGACGGCTAAAATGTGGAAGCGCGTGCCTGTCGCGATGCACGCGCATCACACGTCGCTCAGCATCAGGAAAGTTGTCTCTATGGATCTCCTCGTCGTCGGTTCGGGTTTCTTCGGACTCACCATCGCTGAACGGGCCGCACAGGCAGGACGCAAGGTCACGGTCATCGACCGTCGCCACCACATCGGGGGCAACGCCTACAGCGAGGACGAGCCGGAGACCGGCATCGAGGTCCACCGCTACGGCGCTCATCTCTTCCACACCTCGAACCCGACCGTCTGGGAGTACGTCAACCGCTTCACGACATTCACCGATTACGTGCACCGCGTGTACACGAACCACAAGGGCGTGGTCTTCCCGCTCCCCATCAACCTGGGGACGATCAACCAGTTCTTCAACGCCGCCTACTCGCCGGACGAGGCGCGCGCGCTGGTGCACGAGCTCGCGGGAGAGTTCGACCCGAAGCAGGCGCAGAACCTGGAGGAGCGGGGGATCGGCCTCATCGGACGCCCGCTGTACGAGGCATTCATCCGGGACTACACGGCCAAGCAGTGGCAGACCGACCCGAAGCAGCTCCCCGCGGAGATCATCAGCCGTCTCCCGGTCCGCTACACGTACGACAACCGGTACTTCAACGACACCTGGGAAGGGCTCCCGACCGACGGCTACACGGCGTGGATCGAGCGGATGGCCGACCACCCCAACATCGAGGTGAAGCTCAACGTCGACTTCTTCGACGAGGCGCAGCCGTTGAACAAGAAGGCCGTCGTGGGTCAGCTGCCGATCGTCTACACCGGCCCGGTCGACCGCTACTTCGACTACTCCGAGGGCGCGCTGTCGTGGCGGACCCTCGACTTCGAGGAGGAGGTGCTCCCGACCGGCGACTTCCAGGGCACCTCGGTGATGAACTACGCGGACGAGGACGTGCCCTACACGCGCATCCACGAGTTCCGTCACTTCCACCCGGAGCGCGCCGATCGCTACCCGACGGACAAGACGGTCATCATGCGGGAGTTCTCCCGCTTCGCGACGCGTGACGATGAGCCGTACTATCCCGTGAACACGCAGAGCGACCGCGAGGGTCTTCTCGCCTACCGGGAGCTCACCAAGGGGGAGCAGGACGTGCACTTCGGTGGCCGCCTCGGCACCTACCAGTACCTCGACATGCACATGGCCATCGGCTCCGCCCTGTCGATGTGGAACAACCACCTCGCGTGAGGGAGGACACCATGGCCGAGGAAGCGAAGAACTACGTCGCCGTCAACCACACGGTCTTCCCGGGGGAGGGCGTCGCCGAGGTGTCGGCGCTGTACGTCGATACGGGGTCAGGGGACGGCTCTCAGCCCGGTGAGGCGTACGAGATCGTCAGTCGTCGCAGCATCAAGGTCTATGCGCATCGTCGTGTGTCGCTGAGCACGTTCTTCAACGCCTTCCCCGCGAGTGACTGGCAGCACTCCACGCCGGTCCGTGCGGTGCGGCTGGTGGCGACGGTCGAAGGGCGCGGACTCATCTCCGTGTACAAGTCCAGTGCCCGAGGACGCGCGTCGGCGCTCGCTTCCAAGACCTTCACGGATGAGACCGTCACGTTCGATCTCCCCGTGACGTCGTTCATCGACGGGGGCTTCTACTGGTTCGACATCGCGGCGGGAAGCTCCGACGCCACGCTGGTCTCCGCCGAGTGGCAGGTCGCCGCCCCGGAGGACTGGAAGCCGGGAACCGCCACGGTGGGGATCACCACGTTCAACCGCCCGTCCTACTGCCTCAACCAGATCGTGGCCGTCGGCCAGAATCCGCACGTCCACGAGGTGTTGGACCGTGTCGTGGTGGTCGACCAGGGTACGGACCTCGTCAGCGACCAGCCGGGATTCGCGGAGGCGGCTGCCAGGCTAGGTGACAAGCTGGCGGTCATCCGACAGCCCAACCTCGGCGGGTCCGGAGGGTTCTCGCGAGCGATGCTCGAGTCCCTCGACGACGGCAGCGACTACGTGCTGCTCCTCGACGACGATGCGATCTCCGAACCGGAAGCCATCGTACGGGCGGTGCGCTTCGCCGACTTCGCCACCGTCCCGACCATCGTCGGGGGCGGGATGCTGCACCTCGATGACCGCTCCGTGCTCTACACGCAGGGCGAGGTCTGGGATCAGCGGAAGTCCTGGATGCGGCCGTCGGGGGAGAGCGAGTACGATCACGACTTCGCCGAAGAGCCCCTGCGTTCCACGCCGGAGCTGCATCGCCACCTCGATGCCGACTTCAACGGCTGGTGGATGTGTCTCATCCCCACGAGGATCCTCCGCGAGATCGGACTCTCCCTCCCCGTCTTCCTGAAGTTCGACGACATCGAGTTCTCGCTCCGGGCCCGCGACCACGGCTATCCGACGGTGTGCCTGCCGGGCGTGGCCGTGTGGCACATGGCCTGGCACGACAAGGACCCCACCCGCACCTGGGAGGAGTATTTCATCCACCGCAACCGGGTGGTGACGGGGTTGCTGCACTCCCACGTCCGCAACGGGGGCTCGCTTCCGCTGGTCTCGTTCCTCGGCGACATCAAGCTGCTGTTCATGCTGCAGTACTCCGCGGTGCGCCTGCGGCACGAGGCGCTCCGCGACGTCTTCCGCGGTCCGGGGCAGCTCCCGGACCTGCTGCCGCGGAAGCAGGGCGAGATCCGTGCGCTGCGCGCGCAGTACATCGACTCGAAGGTGGTCGAGGACTTCGCGACCTTGCCGCCGGTTCGCCGGTCCTCCGTCGCTCTGCTCGGCGGCGTCAGCAAGCCGACGAACCCCATCGCGGCGCTGATGCTGGCGGCGCGGGTCGCCGCGCGGCAGCTGTTGGTCCGTCAGGCTCCGGGCAGCCGGCGCAACCCCGAGCGCATCATCTCGGCGCAGGACATCACGTGGTGGCGGTTCGCCGACATCGACTCGGCGCTGGTCACGTCGCCGGACGGCATCGGCGTCGCGTGGTATCAGCGTGACCGCGCGACGATGCGTCGTTTCCTGTGGCGGAGCATCCGACTGCATCTGCGGCTGGCCCGCGGATGGAAGCAGCTCGCCGAGGAATACGCCGACGGCGCCCCGCAGATCACCTCTCCCGCGAAGTGGCGTGAGCTCTTCGACGCCGCGCAGAGCGGCGATTGACGCCGCGAGCCCGCGACGCGACATGACGGACACAGGAACACGATGAGCGTTTCGACGGTGGGGGCGCCCGGCACGCCTCGGCGCTACCTCCACTCGCTGTGGCTGCTGTCCGCGCGCGACCTCCGGGTCCGGTATGCCACCAGCATGCTCGGCTACCTGTGGTCTGTGCTCGACCCGCTGGTCATGAGCGCCATCTACTGGTTCGTCTTCACCGTCGTCTTCCATCGCACCGTGGGGGAGGAGCCCTACATCGTGTTCCTCCTCACGGCGCTCCTGCCGTGGGTGTGGTTCAACACCTCGATGTCCGACTTCACCCGCGCGTTCCGGAAGGACTCACGCCTCGTCAGATCGACCGCGATCCCGCGGTCGATCTGGGTCAACAGGATCGTCCTCAGCAAGGGCATCGAGTTCCTCTTCTCGCTGCCCGTCTTGGCCCTGTTCGCGATCGCCACGGGCGCGCCGGTGGGCTGGGGGCTGCTGTGGTTCCCGCTCGCCGTGGTTCTCCAGGCGACGCTCCTGGTCGGCCTGGGGCTCCTGATCGCACCGCTGTGCGTGCTCTACACCGACCTCGAGCGCACGACCGCGCTCGTTCTGCGGGCCCTCTTCTACGCCACGCCGATCATCTACGGCATCTCGGATCTTCCTGCGCCCTTCGACGTCATCGGCGCGTTCAACCCCCTCGCGGGCATCTTCACGCTCTACCGCAACGGTTTCTTCCCCGATCAGTGGAGCACGGGTCCGGTCCTCATCGGCATCGCGATGACTCTCGCTATCCTCGCGCTCGGCATCTTCGTCTTCCGTCGGCTCGAGCGCACAGTTCTGAAGGAGCTCTGATGGCTGAGGAGCGGACACCGAAGGTGGCGATCGCGGCGGACGGGCTCGGTGTGCGGTTCCGCCGCAATCGACGGGGCCGTCGGAGCTTCAAGGACCTGTTCGCGGGAGCATCGCGACGGTCCCGTCCGGACGAGTTCTGGCCGTTGCGGAACGTCTCCTTCGTCGTGGAGCCGGGAGAGGCGATCGGCGTGGTCGGGCGCAACGGGCAGGGCAAGTCCACGCTGCTGCGCCTCGTCGCGAAAGTCCTCCTCCCGGACGAGGGCACGGTCACCGTCAACGGTGGCGTCGCTCCGCTCATCGAGATCACCGGCGGTTTCGTCGGGGACCTCACCGTGCGGGAGAACGTGCGCCTCACCGCGGGGCTGCACGGCATGTCCCGCGCCGAGGTGTCCCGGCGCTATGACGACATCATCGCGTTCGCGGAGCTCGCGGGTTTCGAGGACACCCCGTACAAGCACCTCTCCAACGGGATGAAAGTGCGCCTCGCTTTCGCCGTCGTCTCCCAGCTCGAAGAGCCGATCCTGCTCGTCGACGAGGTGCTCGCGGTGGGCGACAAGGCGTTCCGCGACAAGTGCTACCGCCGTATCGACGAGCTTCTGGCTGACGGACGGACCCTGTTCTTCGTCTCGCACAACGAGCGCGATCTCCGCCGTTTCTGCACCCGGGGGCTGTACCTGGACCGAGGAGGGCTGGTCCTCGACGGGCCGATCGATACGGTGCTCGATCGCTACAACGCGGATATGGGTCGCGCGTGAGTGCCGCGCTCCGCCCATCCGGACGGTAGGCTCGACGGAGCAGAGACGGGCTCACCCGACCGACTCGCCCTCACCTCCCGACCTGAGGAGATGCTTCCGTGCCGTCGTTACCCGTGCGCGCCGCGCGCACCATCCGCCGTATGGGCGAGCAGGTCTTCCGCGCTCCGCAGGCGCCCCTCTACCTCGTCTCCGCGGGCGGACAACCCAACTTCGGGGATGAGTTCATCACCCGGTCCTGGCTCGACTGGCTCGCCGAGCATCAGCCGTACCGCGAGGTGTGGCTCGACACGATCGAGCCGGGGAGGGCCGCTCACCTCTTCCGGGACACCCACCCCCGTCTGAAGACGACGAACACCCTGTGGCACGCGACGCATACGGGGCCGGCGGACGACCACGAGGCCGCTGCTTCCCGGATGCGCGGATTGATCCGCGAGTTGGGATCGCCCCGATACGACCTCGGTCTGCGGGACCTGCGCGGGATGGCGTCCATCCATCTCCTCGGCGGTGGGTACATGAACTCCATCTGGCCGGAGAACTTCGGGATCATCGAGGCCCTCGTCACGCTCAAGGCGGAGTGGGGCATCCGCCTCTTCGCGACGGGGCAGGGGCTGCTCCCGCATGAGGGGGAGACCAGAGAGTGGCTGCGCGCGCGCCTGCAGCACTTCGATTACGTCGAGGCCCGGGACGAGGCGAGTGCCCAGGCCTTCGGCGTGGTGCAGGGCCTGGATGACGCCTTCCTCGCGTTCGCGAACGACCGGCCGATCTACGCGCCGCCCGAGGGCCTTCCCGACACCATGGTCCTCGTGCAGGGCGACATGGCCGACCCCGACACGGATGAACGGCTGGACCGGCTCGTGACGCGGTTCATGGCCGCGCGGACGGACCCGCTCGCCGTCGGTTTCGCGGAGGGGATCCCTCCCGAGGACCACCGTCGTGCCGCGCCCTTCGTCGCCGACGGGTCGCCGTTCTTCCCGTTCCTGCGGATCTGGGATGAGGGATTCCCCGCCCGGGAGGGGCAGGAGTGGCTGACCACCCGCTTCCACTTCCATCTGCTCGCTGCCGCGGCGGGGGCGAGAGGCACCGTCGTCAACGCTCGACCCGGGTACTACGACATCAAGCATGCGTCGCTCCAGGAACTCGGCACAGGATGGGCGAGCTCCGACCTCGGCGACGGGGGTACGCCCGAGAGCGAGGCCCTCCCGACGCCGACGGGCGATCCCGATTTCCCCGCGCGGGCACAGGAGTTCGGCCTGCGGAAGGCAGAGCTGGCCGCACACCTCTACCTCCGCTGACCGGCGGCACCCGCGGCGCGCGGCCGGGCCCTAGGCGCCGAGGAGCTCCCGGAGATCGTCGAGGCGGGCACGAGCGGCCTCGAGGGCGGCTGCGGATTCGGAGCCCGTGTCCGCCGCGCGCAGCTCGTCCAGCCGGCTGCCGTACGCACCCACCGCCTCACGCCACGAGTCCTTGAGCGATGCCGGAGGATTCGCCTCGGACATGCGCTGCGCATCGATCTGCAGCTGTTCGACGATCGAGGCGACGTCCTGCGCCGTGCCCCCGGCCTCGACGAATCCGAGTCCGGTCGCCGCGTCGTCGAGGAGCGGCGTCATGCGATCACGGAAGAGTGCGAGATCGGGGTCGCTCGGGGGCGGCGGCGACGTCACCGGCGACGGAGAGGGGGCGGTCGGCGTCGCGCTCGGAGACGATGAGGGCGTCGCGGTCGCGGAGGGCGTGGCCGTGGGGGAAGGCTCAGGGGCCGGCGCCGTCGTGCGGGGAAGCAAGAGCGCGAGGAAGACGACGACGATGACCACCAGAACGACCGTCAGCCCCACGATGAGAGCGATTCGGCCGCGATTGCTCGACGCCGTCGCGCGACGGTCGTCGTGGCCGTCCAGATCCGTGCTCATCGCCTCACGCCTCCAGGGGTGCCATCGGCTGCCAGGCGCGGTCTCGGCCCAGCCGCCCGCCGTCGCGGAGCCCGCGGAAGAGGTTGCTCGTTCCTCGCACGGTCCGCTCCACGAAGAACAGCCGGATGAGCTCCTTCGCGAAGGTCATCGTCGTGCCCAGCCCGAACAGGAACGGGTTGTAGACGCCGTGCACGCGGTAATACTGCTTGATGAAGGCCCGGTTGCGCATGATGTAGTAGCGATAGGCGTTGCTCGACGCGTTCATGTGCCGGATGCCCATGTCCCACTGCTTGATCTCGCGCGTGCGGCGCAGGACGAACTCGTCGACGATGACCGCGGTCGTCAGCCGTGACGCGAGCCAGCCGTACATCTGATCGTCCCAGTAGATGAAGAACCGCGGGTCGGGCAGACCGATCTGCTGCACGATCGAGCGGTGGATGAACATCCCCTCGAAGCACCCGCTGTTCATCTCCTTGTAGCCCGAGGAGTCGAACCCTGCGGGGGCGAACGGGATCGGGATGCCCATGCGCTCGGCAATACGGTACTGCCAGTAGAACTCGCTCCCGTCGTAGTCGTAGCGTCGTCCCTGGATGCTCTTGAACCGGGGGGCCCACGCGCCCATGCGCGCGAGGCCGTCGGGGAGCACCTCGACGTCGTCGTCCATCATCCAGACCCATTCGGCGCCGAGGTCGTACGCGGTGCGCATGCCCTCGCTGAAGCCGCCCGAGCCGCCGGTGTTGACGTCGAGTCGGCGATAGACGAGCTCGGTGCCGATGTCGTCGCGGAAGGACTCGACGACGTCGGTGGTGTCGTCCGAGGAGGCGTTGTCGATCACGACGATGTGGCCGGGTTTCGGATCCATCGCGGTGATGCTCGTCAGCAGACCGGAGAGCAGGTGCGAACGATTGAACGTCACGATGACGATCGCGGTGGTGGTGGGGTCGAACGCGGGGGACTCGACGGTCATTCCTTCTCCTCGAAGATCTGCTGCCAGGACGCCGGTGACACGAGGTCGGGCAGCGCCTCGCGGTACTGCTGCTGGAGTTCGGGCCAGCGCCGCCGCAGCGCGGCGTGCAGCCGCACGGACTCGCGCAGCATCCGGCGATACGTGGCCCTGTCTCGGGTGTAGATGTTCTTGCCGGAGCCGTCGGCGGCGCTGACGAGAGCGCTGTCGAAGTGGGGGACGCGCCACCAGTGAGCATCGTCCTTCCCGAACTCGACCTCGGGTCGGGCGACGTTCGCGGGGTGCGGGCGGTGCACCCAGTGCGACAGGAGTGTCTTGAGGGTGAACCAGCGCAGCCGCAGACCGGTCGGGCTGTCGAGCTCGTTCTTCGGAAGGAGTTTGTACACCTGACGTCCCCGACGCGAATGCAGAATCCTGGCGGGATCGCGGTGGACCACCGTCTCGGGGTACTGGTCGGCGAGGGCTCGGGCGGCGGGCATCGCCGTCCCCAGATTCCGGCGCATGTGCTGTGGACCCGAGAGCACGTCCCTGAGCGCCTTCGCGCGCAGGGCCACCGGGTAGTACTGCATCATCATGAGGTGCTTGAGGTCGACACGGCGGCTGTGCACGAGCAGACGTCCGCCCCGCGGCGCGCGAGAGTGCAGCAGCGCGGCGACGATGCGGTTGCGGGCGTGGAAGTAGGCCTGCCAATCGATCGTGTCGTCTTTGTTCACCCAGGACACGTGCCAGAGGGCGACGCCGGGCATCGAGACCGTCGGGAAGCCCGCTTCCCCCGCGCGCAGGCAGAACTCGGCGTCGTCCCACTTGATGAACGCGGGAAGCGACAGCCCGACCGTGCGCACGGCCTCCAGCGGGATGAGGCACATCCACCAGCCGTTATAGTCGGCGTCCATCCGCATGTGCAGCAGCGGGGACTGGCGCAGGTTCGACGCGCCGAAATCGTGCGGCATCTTCTCCTGATAGAGGTTGCGCCACATGAAGGGCGCCTCGTCGACGACTTCGGCCCAGCCGTGCAGCTTCGGCCGATCGAGGAGATCGAACATGTGTCCGCCGACGAGGACGGGTGTGGTCGCGTACTGCCCGAACACGATCGAGCGACGGAGAGACTCCGGCTCGATGCGGACGTCGTCGTCCAAGAGCTGAACGAAATCGGTCTCGGGCCGGCGCAGCGATTCGTGCATCGCGCGGGCGAAGCCGCCCGACCCGCCGAGGTTGCTCTGGCGGATGACCTGCAGCGTGGCGCCGAGTCGTTCGCTCACGGCGGCGAAGCCGTCCTGATCCGTGACGAGCTGGGTGCCCTGGTCGACGAGGAAGATGCGGTCGACGAACTCGAGGGCGTCCGGAGACGCCGCGAGAGCCCGCAGCGTCTCGACGCAGTAGTCCGGCTTGTTGTACGTCGTGATCCCGAGCGATGCCTTGCCGGTGCGGGCGGGCTCGTGCTCGGTGGTCCACTCTGCGCCCTCGAGAACGGCGGGCTTCTCATCGGCGACAATGTCGAACCAGATCCACCCGCCGTCGCTGTACTGGGTGAGGTCGAGATCGAAGGACGTCGTCGCCTCGCCGGTGACCTCGCGGGTAGCGACGCGCTGGCGGATGCCGGAGCCGTTGGAGCGATAGACGAGGAGGGTCGCTGGGCCCGTGGTGCGCACGGTGAGCCGCACGTCGCGCACGCTCGTCCAGTGCTGCCAGTAGGAGGCGGGGAAGGCGTTGAAGTACGTGCCGAGGGAGACGCGACGTCCGGCGACGATGCGCGCGCGGTGACGACCGAGGATGTTCCCCAGGTGCGCACGGCTGGAGACGCGGACGGGCTCGTCCTCGATCACGGACCATGTCTCCGGGTCGGCGTACAGCGGGAGCAGGTCGGGGTCGCGATCGAGCGGGAAGACGACGTTCTGAAGGACGTGGGCCACAGGGAGGTTCTCCGTTGTTGGTGCCGCGGCCGCTGCCGGAGGGCAGCGCAGACTCGACGGACAGTCAGTAGCCTACCGTTGGTCGCCTTCGGATCGGCGGAGAGCCCTGCCCGCGCAGACGGCCGGCGTGGCTAGACTGACCGCGATGAAGGTACTGATCACCGGCGGGACCGGCTACATCGGATCGACCGTGGCGACCGCGTGCCTGGAGGCCGGGATCGAGGTCGTGCTGCTGGACGACCTCTCCACGGGCCTCGCCGCTTTCGGGGCGGGGCGCGAGCTGTACGTGGGCGACATCGCCGACGCGGCGGTCCTCGACCGCCTGCTGGGCGATCATCCGGACATCGACGCGGTCGTGCACTGCGCCGCGCGTGTCGTCGTGCCGGAGTCGGTGGCGGACCCGCTCGGGTACTACGACACCAACGTCGGCCGGTCGATCGTCCTGTTCCGGCGTCTCCGTGATGCCGGCATCCAGCGCATCGTCTTCAGCTCGTCCGCCTCGATCTATGCGGGGGAGACGGGGGACGGGGTCGACGAGAGCGGCCGCATCGCTCCCTCCAGCCCGTACGCCACCACCAAGGCCATGGTCGAGCAGATCCTCGCCGATGCCGCGGCCGCGGGCGACGTCCGGGCCATCGCTCTCCGCTACTTCAATCCGATCGGCGCCGACCCGCAGCTGCGCACTGGCCTGCAGAACCCCGAGCCGACGCATGCGCTCGGGAAGATCATGCAGGCGCGGGCGGCCGGCGAGCCCTTCACGATCACGGGGACGGACTGGCCGACCAGGGACGGCTCGGGCCTGCGCGACTACGTGCACGTCTGGGACCTCGCGCTCGCGCACGTCGCCGCGGTGACGCGGTTCGACGAGGTCGCCACGCCCACCGAGCCCTACCGGGTGATCAACCTCGGCACCGGCGACGGGGTCACTGTCCGTGAGCTCGTGCAGGCGTTCGAGCGGGTGACCGGCGCCCCGCTGCCCGTCGTCGAGACGGAGCGGCGCCCGGGGGACCAGGCCGGAGCCTTCGCGATCGTGGATCGCGCGCGCGAGGTCCTGGGCTGGCGCGCGGAGCGCTCCGTCGACGACGGCGTGCGCGACGCACTGGCCTGGGCCGAGAAGCTCCCGACGGTCCGCTGAGCCCGACGCCTCACTCCTGCGGGCGCAGCGTCGGGATGGCGCCCGTATGGGCGGCGTCGATGTTCTCCCGCCACGACCGGGACTGTCCGGCCCGCAGCGCGCACAGCACGAGCATGAACCAGCCGGCGTCCACGAGCGTGAAGCTCTCGAACATCGAGTCGACCGCCAGGGTGACCAGCGTGATGGGCGTCCACGCGTAGACGACCGAGCGGCGCACGCTCGCGACCAGCCAGGACCGGATCAGCGCGATGCCGCCGAGCAGGAGGAAGAGCACAAGGCCCGCGGTGCCGAGCTGCAGCAGCACGTCGAAGAACGCGTTCAGCGCGCTCTGGTGGCGGTCATCGAGCTGGAAGTTGATGAACGTGAACGGGTACTCGCCCCGCGCCCAGTCGCCGAACCATCCCCACCCCGTGATCGGCTTGACCGCGACGAAGTCCAGGATCATGTTCCAGAGCTCCGCGCGCATGGAGAAGTCCGACCCGGCGTCGAGGAGGGCGATGATCTGGTGGCGCAACGCGAACGCCACGGTGAGGGCGAGCGCGACGAGGATCCCCAGGGTCCACTGCACGACGTTGCGACGCGCCGGCGGGGTGTGCCGGACGATGGTGAGGGCGACGGTGACGACCCCGACCGCGCCGGCGAGCACCAGCACGGTGGGCGACGCGGACAGGAACGCGAGGCCGCAGGCGAGGGCGATCGAGCCGACGGCGAGGGGCGGGTCGACCGACTGCGTGCGCCATTCGATCACGAACGTGATGAGGGCGAGCACGGCGATGAAGCCGAGCATGTTGCGACTGCCGAACAGGCCCTGGATGGGTCCGCCGGCCGCGAGGTTGCCCTGGATGTCGAGGAACGCGAAGGGGAGGTCGAGGAGGATCCCGGACAGGATCTCGACCCCGAGCGAGATGCCGAGGAGCACGCGGAACGTGTCGCCCAGCGCCCGGACGGTCTGCAGCGTGTCGCGGACGTGCCCGATGGTGATGGCGAGGAAGGCGTAGCCGAAGAGCGACAGCCAGCCCAGGATCGTGTCGGAGCGGTCGGTCGTCCACAGCAGGCTCACGAGGGCCCAGGCCAGGAAAGCCACGAGCGAGGACGGCGCGATCCGCAGCGGGGACAGCTCCTCCCGCCGCACCCACAGGATCGCCGCACCGAGCAGGCACAGCGCGGTGATGACGGTGGCGAGCGTGACCGCCGAGGTCATCCGCTCGATCGCGAACGAGCCGAACACGGCCAGCAGCGCCGCGAGCGTGAACGCCCTGGCCATCTCGGCCGACCCGAGGAGGCGGGCGAGGGGATGCCCCGTCGTCACGGCACCCGCCGCGGCGTCGCACCGCGCTCGAAGACGAGGTCCCGTTCGCCGACGCCGACCAGCGGCACCGACTTGAGCTTGAAGGACAGGAGCACCAGGAGCAGCCAGCCCCACAGCATGATCGGGGTGGACTCCGTGAGCCCCTGCACCAGCAGCACCACGGTGAACAGGCTGGGCAGCAGCGTCAGCGGAGAATAGGGGCGCCGCGCGTCGAGATCCCATCGCGGCCGGTCGACGGCGAAGAACCAGGAGCGCCAGAGCAGGCTGCCGTACGCGACGGCCATCAGCACGAGGCCGACGATGCCGAGCTGCAGCAGCACGTCCAACCACATGTTGTGGGCGTGGAAGACGGTGATGCCGTGGTCGACGATCCAGCCGTCGAAGGCCGGGTCGGTGGGCACCCAGGGGCTCGAGAACCCGTTGCCGATCACGGGGTGCTCCGCGACGCGCTCCAGGACCTTCTCCCAGATCGTGCTCGACCGGCCGGTCAGATCCGCGCTGCGGCCGAGCAGGCCGAGCAGCGGTTCGCGCAGCAGCCAGAGCACGAGGGCGCCCACGGCGGTCGACCCGATCGCGACGACGTAGATCCGGGTGCGCCCGCCCGGTGAGGCGGCGCGCCGCATGAGCAGGGCGACGAGGAGCACGACGGCGGCGGCCCCGGCACACACGAGGGCGGTGGCCGACGCCGTGCGGAACAGGAAGTACGCGGCCAGCAGCATCCACAGCGCGAGCGTCGTGCGCCAGCGCGACCTCGCCGCGAACAGCACGCCGAAGGTGAGGAGGGCGAAGAGCGACACGATGCCGAGCAGGTTCGCGTTGCCGAGGATGCCCTGGATGCGCCCTCCGTCGAAGAGGTTGTCGCGGACCCAGTACCACTGCGGGTCGATCTTCCCCGGCGGGAGGTCGACGAAGTTCGGAAGCAGGGGGCCGTGCAGGACGAGCGAGACCCAGAGCTCGAGGGCGAGGGACAGCCCCAGGATCCACTTGAACGCGGAGGACAGCGCGCGGACGATCTCGTGCCACGTGAGCACGTGCGCGATGAAGAGGCCGTTCACGGTGACCGCGGTCAACAGGACGCCCGTCGCCACGGTCGGCACGCGCCACTGCGACCAGACGACGGAGAGGAGGGCCAGGGCCGCGTAGCCGAGGGCCGCCCACGGCAGCCGGCGCCAGCGGAACGGCTGCGGACGGTTCCGGGCCAGCATCGGGATCCCGATCGCCAGCGTGGCCGCGGTGAAGAGCGCGAGCACGATCGCCGCGCCGACCTCCCCCAGCAGGTTGTAGACCGCGGAGTGGGCGAACGCCACGAAGAGGACGGCGATGACGTACCCGCGCAGCAGGAGGTGCCCCGTGGATTCGCGCTCGGGCGCGGTGGGCGGGGCGGCCACCGGGTGCTTGGTGTACTGGGCCATCGCGACTCAGGCTACCTCGACGGACCCGGATCCGACCCGTCCGTCGCCCCGGGCTCTACGCTGGGGGCATGCTGCGCAGCCTCACGAACGTGCCCCGCGACTACGCCTGGGGGTCGCCGTCTCTCCTCGCCGAACTCGAAGGGCGCATCCCGTCCGGGGCGCCGGAGGCCGAGGTGTGGTTCGGCGACCACCCGGGCGACCCTGCCGACGTCGACGGCGGAGGGACGCTGGACGAGGTGACCGGTGGCACGCTGCCGTACCTGCTGAAGCTGCTCGCGGCCGCGCGGCCGCTGTCGATCCAGGTGCACCCGACGAAGGAGCAGGCGAGGGCCGGCTGGGCGCGGGAGAGCGCCCTGCCGCTCGACGACCCGCGACGCAACTACCGCGATGACAACCATAAGCCGGAGCTCCTCGTCGCCCTCAGTGAGCGCTTCGAGTCGCTCAGCGGTCTGCGTCCGGTCGCCGACACCCTGCGTCTGCTCGACGCCCTCGACGACGTTCCGGGGGTGCGGTCCCTGCGCGAGCGGCTCTCGGGCGCGGCAGACCCGCTCGGAGACGCGATCGGGTGGCTGCTCGGGGGAGAGGCGCAGACCGCGGTGGACGAGGTCATCGCCGCCGTCCGCCGTGCCGCGGACGGACCAGCGGGAGCGGAGCACCCGTCGCTGCGCGCCGTCGCCGCCATCGCCGAGACCTCGCCCGGAGATCCGGGGGTCGTGGTCGCTCTGCTCATGAACCATCTCGTGCTGCGTCGCGGCGAGGGCGTCTTCCTGCGGGCGGGCCTGCTGCACGCGTACCTCTCCGGTCTCGGCGTGGAGATCATGGCGGCCAGCGACAACGTGCTCCGCGGCGGCCTGACGCCCAAGCGCATCGATGTGCCGGAGCTGCTCGCGATCCTGGACACCACGCCGGGCGAGGTGCCGGTGCTGCGGCCGGCGGGCGACGAGGCCGTGACGACGTACTCCGTGCCGGTGCCGGACTTCGCCCTCCGGCGGGTGCGCCTCGACGGCGCACCGATCGCCGTGGAGGTGGAGGGCCCGACGATGGTGCTGGCCACCCGTGGTGCGGTCCGCGTGACCGCGGAGTCGGGAGCGGACATCGCGCTCCGGATCGGCGCGGTGGCCTTCGCGGATGCCGATGAGCGCCGCCTGACGCTCTCGGGCACGGGGGAGGCCTTCGTGGCCACCCCCGGGCACTGATCCGCGCGGGGGCGACACGCCGAGAGACGTCCATGAACCTTCAAGAATCGCTTGAGGGTTTACGATCCGCGACTTGACCGGAGCGAATGACACGGGTGTAATTAGGTGAGCACGGCCCGCCAGGGGGGCGGTTTTTGAAGGGTTGGAGGTCGAGATGACGGGATACCGTTCCGATGTGCCGGAGAACTGGTTCGTCGATCCGGTCAACCTCGGTGTCCCCGGGGTCCGCCGGTCCGACCCGGACGACGACAACGCCCTCGCGTGGCAGAGCGACGCCCTGTGCTCGCAGACCGACCCCGAGGCCTTCTTCCCGGAGAAGGGCGGCTCCACGCGCGACGCCAAGCGCATCTGCACCTCGTGCGACGTGCGCGGCGAGTGCCTCGAGTACGCGCTGGCCAACGACGAGCGCTTCGGCATCTGGGGCGGCCTCTCCGAGCGCGAGCGTCGCAAGCTCAAGCGCCAAGCCAGCTGAGCTCCCGTCAGCCCGCGGCTTCGTGGGCGCGCCGGGTCAGGTGCGCTTCCCTGCCTGACCGCGCGCATAGGCTGGCCACGTCATGCCAGCCCGAGTCCATGCCCTCATCGTCGCGCGCCCCGGCCCCTCCGCCCGCGCCCAGCTCCTCCGCACGCTCGATGCCGTGCGCGCCCAGACCCTTCCCCCTGCGGCTGTCACGCTGATCATGTGCGGCGACGCCGCCACCGCCCGGGAGAGCGGAGCGGTCGCCGCCACCGTCGAGGGCATCATCGAGGCGCGGCCCTCGACCTCCTTCGCCGAGGCCATCGACCTGGCACGGCCTCGCATCCTCGACGGCTCCGCGATCTGGATCCTCGCACAGGACACAGCGCCCCACCCGCGCGCGCTGGAGCGCCTCACCGGCATGCTGGAGCGCTCGCCGTCCGCCGCGATCGTCGCCCCGAAGCTCGTCGCGACCGACAACGACCGCGAGATCGTATCCCTGGGCGTGAGCATGACCACGTTCGGTCGCGCGGTGGAGCTCGCGGCGGGGGAGTTGGACCAGGGGCAGCACGATCGGATGGACGAGGCCCTCGGCGCCGACATCCGCGGCATGCTCATCCGCGGCGAGGTGCGCGAGGCTCTGCGCCCCGATCCCGCCCTGGCCGGCGCGGACGAGGGTCTCGATCTCGGCGTGCGCGCTCGGCTCGGAGGCGGTCGCGTCGTCCTCGCTCCGGCGGCCAGGGTCTCGGCGGCACCGGACGGCCCGGCAGCGCTGCCGACCGGACGATCCCGCCGTGCCTTCGTCACCCGCCTCGCGCAGCTGCATCGGCGTCTCGCGTACGCCCCGACAGTTGCGGTCCCCCTGCACTGGCTGACCTTCCTGCCCCTCGCGCTCTGGCGCTCCCTCACCCATCTCGTCGGCAAGCGGCCGGAAGCGGTGTTCCCGGAGTGGGGCGCGGCGCTCACCGCCATGGTCCGGTTCGGGGCCGTGGCGCGTTCCCGCGCGCGGATCCGCTCCTTCCGCTCCTCCACCTGGGCCAGTATCGCCCCCTTGCGGGTCACGCCCGCGCAGCTGCGACGGCGGCTCGACGACGGGCACGGCAGCGAGCACGGAGCCGTCAGCGAGCTGCGGTTCTTCTCCGGTGGCGGTGCGTGGGCGGTCCTGGCCGCACTCGTGGTGAGCATCGTCTCCTTCACCAGCCTCCTCGCCTGGCCGGCGCTGGGCGGGGGCGGCCTGCTTCCCCTGCGGGAGACGGTCGGGGCGCTGTGGAGGGACGCCGCCTGGGGGATGCGCGGGGTCGGCCTCGACGTCGTCGGACCCGCCGATCCGTTCGCCGCCGTCGTCGCCCTGCTCGGCTCGTTGTGGCCGGGTGCGCCCTCCTTCGCGGTGGTCCTGCTGTGGATCCTCGCGCTGCCGCTCGCCGTCCTCGGCGGGTGGTTCGCGGCGACACGCGTGACCGATCGTGCCGGCCTGCGCATCTTCGCCGGTATCGCGTGGGCTCTCGCGCCGACCTTCCTCACCGCGCTCGTCGACGGCCGGCCGGCCGCGGTCCTCGTGCATCTGCTTCTGCCGTGGCTGTTCCACTCCGCCGTCGTCGCACACCGCTCGTGGGGCGCCGCCGGCAGCGCGTCCCTGCTCCTCGCGGCCGTCCTCGCGTGTGCGCCGGTCCTCGCGCCGGCGCTCGCCGTGCTGTGGGTCGTGGCGCTCGGGATCGTGCTCGGCACCGCCCAGTTCCGCGGCGCCGGCCGCCTCCTCTGGCTGCCGCTGCCCACGGCTGCCCTGTTCGCGCCTCTGGTCTTCTGGCAGCTCGCGCACGGCACGCCGCTCGGCCTTCTCGCGGATCCGGGGCTGACCTGGCTCGGGCCGCAGGCCGCAGCCGATGTCGCCGGGCGTCTCGCTCTCGCCACCGGCTTCCCGACCGACGACCTCGCCGGCTGGGCGACGGTCGTCCCCGGGACCTGGGCGGCACTGCTGTGCGCCCCGCTCGCGCTCCTCGCCCTCGGGTCCGCCGTGTCCCCGCGGTGGCGCGCCGGCATCACCCTCCTGGTCATCACCCTGACCGGGCTGGGGACCGCGTTCCTCGCGGTGGGCATCAGCGTCGCGTTCACGCAGGGAACCGCCGTCCCGATCTGGCCGGGCACCGGACTGAGCCTCGCCTGGATCGGCGTGGTGGGCGCGGCGACGGTCACCCTGGACACGGCCTTCCCGCTGCCGCGGCTCCGCGTCGCCGCGACGGGCGTGGCGGCTCTCGCCCTCGTCGCCTGCGCCGTGCCCGCCCTCACCGCGCTCCACACCGATCGATCCGCGCTGACCAACGGTCCCGAGTCGACGCTTCCGGCGTACGTGCGCGCGCAGGCGGCCGGGGACCAGCCCGTCGCGACCCTCATCCTCACGCCGCAGAACGACGGCGGGCTCGCGGTCGAGGTCGTTCACGGGGCCAGCGAGACCCTGGGCGCCCAGACGACGATGCTCTCGACCGCGGTCGAGCCCCAGGGCGACGACGTCTCCACCCTCGCGGTGGACCTCATCTCCGCGCGCGACTTCGACGCCCCCTCGGAGCTGCTCGACCGGGGGATCAGTTACGTGCTCCTCGCGGCGGTGCAGGACGAGGGGGATCGGGCGCGGTCGCTGCGAACGGCGTCCGTGGCCGCGATCGACCAGCGCGCCGGGCTCACGCAGGCCGGGTCCACCGACCGCGGCGTGCTCTGGCGCCTGGAGGGGGAGCCTGCCGCCCCCGCCGAGCTGACGGCCGGAGAGGAGGGCACGGCGCGCCTCGTCGTGACCGTCCAGCTGCTGGTCGTCCTCGCCGCCCTGCTGCTGTCCATCCCGACCCGTGCGTCGCGGCGCGCCGCGCGGGCGCGGTCCCGTATCGTCGGCCGAGCACCCGAGGAGCCGCTGGTGCTCCCGCGGCACGCGGAGGACCGCGAGCCGGAGACAGGGGACGAGCCCCAGGTGGGCGCCGTGGAGGAGCCGCAGGACGAACCGGCCCGCAGCGATGAGGCCCTCGCCCCTGTCGCCCCACGCCAGGACGACGCCCGCACCACGGAGGAGGACCGATGACCGGCACGCGCGCATTCCGAGTCGTCGCCACGAGCGCGCGCCTCGCCACCGGCGTGGTGGTCGCCGCAGCGTGCGTCGTCGGGGTGGTCGCGGCGGTGCACGCCCCGTGGCCCACCGTGACCCAGGAGCCCGCACAGGAGCAGGTGACGCCGCTTCCCGGGGACAGCGTCCTGCTGTGCTCCGGCGATTTCCGCGCCCTCGGCCGGAACACGGCGGCGCCCCTGGAGATGCGTGCCGCGGGCACGCCACAGGTGACGGCGGGAGGCACGTCGGGTGAACCGACGCCGTCCGGGCTCGCCACCCCCGACCTCGTGGACGGAGACGACGTCCCCGTGCTCACCGGCGCGGTGGAGGGCCGGTCGGCGCCGCTGATCGCCGGAGCGGAGTCCGTGATGCTCGGCGCCGACGACCTCGCGGGTCTCGCGGCCTCGCCGTGCGGGGTGCCGCGGCTGGAGTCCTGGTTGGTCGGCGGGTCCGTCGGCACCGGCGCTGAGGACGTCGTGCTGCTCGGGAACGCCTCCGATGTCGCCGCGACCGTGACGCTCGCCGTCTACGGGACCGCTCGGGGCGGCCGCACCGTGATCGTGCCGCCGCGCACGCAGACCGCCCTTCCGCTGACAGCCGTCGCAGCGGGTAACGACGTACCCGTCGTCAAGGTCAGCGCCGTCGGCGCCCCCGTACGTGCCGTGCTGCAGTCCGCGCTGATGCGGGTGCTCGATCCCGTGGGCGCGGACCAGCAGGAGGCGGTCGCCGGCCCGCAGCAGCACCTCGTCCTCCCGGGGGTGCAGGCCTTCGCCGCGGAGGGCGATCAGGGCGACATGACCGTCCTCCGCCTGCTCGCCCCCGGAGCGGACGCCACCGCGCACGTGCGGGTGACGGGGCCGAGCGGCGCTGTCGGACTCGACGAGTTCACCGTGCCGCTCACCGCCGACGAGCCGACCCAGGTGTCGCTGAACGGGCTGGAGCCCGGGACCTACACCGTCGAGATCGAGGCGGACGCGCCGGTCGTCGCCGGTGTCCGGCAGCAGGACGGCTTCGGGGCCGGCTCCGACTTCGCCTGGGTGACACCCGCTCCGCAGATCGACACCGACGTGGCCTTCGCGGTTCCCGCGGGGCCGAGCCCGAAGCTGCAGCTGGCCAATCCCTCGGACGAAGAGGTCACGGTCACCCTCCGCACGATCGGGGGCGACGCTGTGGAGGAGATCACCGTTCCGGCAGGCGGCACCGGCGAGGTCGAGGTGCGCGCCGATCGGTCCTACCTGCTCCAGCCCGCGGGGCCGGTGCACGCGGCGGTGACGCTGACGGGAGCCGGGGCGCTGGCCGTCCTGCCCGTCCCCGCGCCCGCCGGGGTGGAGAGTTCGATCACCGTCTACCCCTGAGCGGGGCGGGCGGCGCGCTCAGTGATCGTGCCCCAGGTCCCACGGCTCGCGGCCGACGTATTCGGCCGCGGCGCGGAAGACGGCGCTCTCGATCGCCAGCCGGCGGTGGGTGGCGTCGTCGTGGCCGGGCGGCAGGAGGCGCTCGATCGGGATGCGGAAGAGCACGATCCTCCGCCGGTCCCGGTCCAGGTGCCAGCGCGGCACCTCGCCGTCGACCTCGGCGGTGGGCAGCGCGCCGATCTCGAAGCGGACGTCCTGGAGCTCCGGCCACGTGCCGCGGAGGAACTCGACGGCGGTGCCGACGGTGAGGTCGAAGCGGTCGATGCGCCCGTCCAACGGGGCGAGCGGGGGCTTCACGACCTCGCTGCGACCGAGCCGTCCGTGCCGGCCGTGTCGGGCGCCGCGACGGACACCGGAGACGGAGGCGGAGCGACGACGGGGCATGCCGAAAGTCTAGGCGCTGCGTGCCCGCCCGGCGCGGCACCGCCGCCCGCGCGGCCGGGAGCCGTACGCTGACGGTAATGGACGGACGACTGTGCTCGAAGGTCGGCTGCGCGCGCGAGGCGGTGGCCACCCTCACATATGACTACGGCGACCAGATGGCCGCGCTCGGCCCGCTCGGCGCGGCCAACGACCCGCAGGCGCACGATCTGTGCGCCCCGCATGCCGATCGGCTGTCGGTTCCCGCGGGATGGTTGGTCGTGCGCCACGAGGCCCTTCGCGCCTGACCGAAGGCCGCCGCTCGAGGAGAGCCTCGGAGCGAGCGACGTCAGACGCCCAGTCGTCGTCCGGTGAGTTTCTCGGCCCGGCGGTCCGCGTTCTCCAGCGCCCGCCGCTCCCGCTCCCGCCGCAGGACGGTGATGCCGACCAGCACGAGTTCCGCCGGCGCGGCCGGCACGGGGGAGACGTACGGTGTCGCCTCGGCCAGCAGGTCGGCCGCCACGCGCTCGCGCGCCGCCGGGAGCATGCGCGGGGCGCTCACGAGGAACTGCGAGATGCGGCGGGCGAGGCGGTCGGGGAGACGGGCCACGTCGGCGACCTGCGCCCACCCCGCCAGCGCGGGAGGCAGGACGGGAGCCGGGGCGAACAGCTTCGGTGTGCGCACGCGCTGGCTGTAGGTGCCGGCGACGAGGTCGCCCAACCGCTGGGATCGCGCCGTGAAGGCGCCGACCAGGACCGCGAGGCCACCGAACGTGAGGTAGATCTCCAGCACCCCGAGCAGCGCGCGGATGAACGCATGCCGGAACCCCGCCGCGCCGCCGTCCATCCGCACGATCCGCCCGCCGACCGCGAGCTTGCCGAGGCTGCGGCCCTTGAGGGCCACCTCCATCGTGATCGGCAGGACGACGAAGCTGACGACGAGGGAGGCCACGAGGGCGATGCGATCCGTGGCCGGGTCGAGCACGCCGATGTCGAGGAGCCAGAGGCGCAGGAAGATCGATCCGACGAAGACGGCGTAGCCCAGCAGCATGTCGATCACGGCCCCCGCCGCCCGGAGGAGGAACCCCACGGGCTGCACGTCGATCGCGACCGCCTCTCCGGAGAGCACCTCGTCGGAGACGTCGATCTGCGCGGACATGAGTACAGTAAATCAGGTGGATGCCGATGCCCTCGCCGATGCGCGCCGGTCCGAATGGGAGCGGTTGGACGCCCTGAGCCGGGCTCGTCTCGACGGCGCCGGCGTCGACGAGCTCATCGTGCGCTATCGCGCCGCCTCGGCCGACCTCGCGGAGCTGAAGACCTCCGTCGGGGAGTCGCCGCAGGGCGCCTACCTCTCCACGATCCTCGTGCGCGCGCGGCTCCGTCTCACCGGCGCCGCGGACAGCATCCTCACCCAGACGGCGCGCTTCTTCCGGCTGCAGCTGCCGGCGGCGCTGTACCGGCTGCGATGGACGACCCTCGTCATCGCTCTCGCCTTCGTGGCCGTCGCCGTCGGGACCGCCGCCTGGATCGCGAGCGATCCCGCTCTCGTCGCCACCCTCGGGCCGCCCGACGCCCTCCAGCAGTATGCCGACGAGAGCTTCACCGGGTACTACACGGAGAACCCCGCTGCGGTGTTCATGGGCATGGTCTGGACGAACAACGCCTGGATCGCGATGCAGTGCGTGCTGTTCGGCGTGACCGGGATCTGGCCCGTCTACATGCTCGTGCAGAACGCCTTGGGCCTCGGTACGTCCGGGGCGGTGATGGCGATCCACGACAAGGCCGACCTCATGGTCCTCTACATCCTGCCGCACGGCATGCTGGAGATGACGTGCATCTTCGTCGCCGCGGCCGCCGGCCTGCACATGTTCTGGGCCTGGGTGGTCCCGGGCCCCCGCACGCGTGGTGAAGCGCTCGCCGTGGAGGGCAGGGCGCTGGCCACGGTCGCCCTCGGACTCGTGTTCGCGCTCTTCCTCTCCGGACTCGTGGAGGGCTTCGTCACCGGCTGGGCGCTGCCCTGGCCGGTCAAGATCGGCATCGGGGCGGCGGCGCTCGCGGTGTTCCTCATCTACATGCTCGTCGTGGGCCGCCGGGCGCACCTGCGGGGAGAGACCGGCGATCTCGTGGAGTACGAGTCGGGCACGCCCCGGCTCGTCGCGGGCTGACGCCTCCGCTGACCGCGGTCAGAGCCGTCCCGCCGCCTTGAGCTCGAGGTAGCGGTCAGCGATCCGGGGCGGTAGGTCCTCCGGGTCGGCGGCGATGGCCTCCCCGCCCGCCCGGCGGATCGCGTCCGCGACGTTCTCGGCGTCGCGAAGCGTGCGCTCGGCGGCGGCGGCGAGGTAGACCTCCTCGCGGGACCCGCGGGCACGGGCGAGCGCGGCGATGCCGTCATCGGTCACCGACCCGACGAGCACCGTGGTGGCCCGCGAGGCATCGGGGAAGGCCCCGAGGAAGCCCCGGGCGGACTCGGCCGCGTCCTGAGCGGTGAGCACGACGATGAGGGAGGGGCGGGTCGTCAGGGTGCGCACCGCCGCGAAGGCCGCGTGCCAGTCGGTGTCGACGAGGCGGGCATGCACCGGGGCCATGGCGTCGGTCAGCGCGGGTAGGAGCCCGGTGCCGTCCACGCCGGTGACCCGCGCCCGGGTGACACGGTCGTGCATGAGCAGGTGTACGTGATCACCGGCGCGGGAGGCGAGCGCGGAGAGCAGCAGGGCCGCCTCCAGCGCGGCGTCGAGTCTCGTGCCGTCGCCGACACGTGCGGCGGCCGTCCGACCGGTGTCGACGATGAGGACGACGTGCCGATCGCGCTCAGGGCGCCAGGTGCGGAGCATCGTGGTGCCCGCGCGTGCCGTCGCCCGCCAGTCGATCGAGCGCACATCGTCGCCGCGCACGTACTCGCGCAGCGAGTCGAACTCCGTGCCCTGGCCGCGTACCTGGATGCTCGTGTTCCCGTCGAGCTCGCGTAGACGCGCGAGCCGCGACGGCAGGTGCTTGCGCGAGGAGAACGCCGGCAGCACGCGGATCGCGCCGCGGACGGGGTGCCGCGCCTGGCGGCCGGCGAGGCCCAGCGGGCCGCGGGAGCGGAGCACGACGAAGGCGCTGACCAGCTCGCCGCGGCGTCGCGGACGGAGCGGGATGTCCACGCGCCGGCGCTCGCCAGGGGGAATGCGCAGATGCTGTCGCGACTCCGGCGCGCCGGCGGTGGGCTGCCAGGCGTCGCGGAGGAGGACGTCGAGCAGTCGGGCGCCGCGGTTCTCCACCGCCACGCTGACCGGGATCTGCTCGCCCAGACGCGCACGCGCCGGGACGCGCCGCGTGACGGTCGCCGCGCGGGGGTCACCCGCGAAGACGAGGTCGACCACGACGAGGAGCACGCAGAGCCCGATCCATCCGCCCATTACGGCGTACGGCGGGTATCCCGCCAGTCCCGCGAGGACCAGCGGCACGATGCCGACGGCGAGGGCGACGGCGAGGCGGCCCGTGACGAACACCTAGATCGGCACCCGGGTCTGCTGGACCACCGACGTCAGCACGGCGTCGGCGGACACGCCCTCCATCTGGGCGTCGGGGCGGAGCTGCAGGCGATGCCGCCACACCGGGACGAGCATCGTCTGGACGTGGTCCGGGGTCACGGCGGTGGAGGCGTTGAGCCACGCCCAGGCCTTCGCCGCGGCGAGCAGGCCGGTCGAGGCCCGGGGACTGGCGCCGAGCTCGACGGAGGGGGACTGCCGGGTCGCGCGGGCGAGGTCGACCACGTAGCCCAGGACATCGTCCGTCACGTCGACCCGCGCAGCCGCCTGCTGCGCGGCACGGATCTCGTCGGCGCCGATCACTGCCTCGACGCCGGTGAGCTCCCGCGGGGAGAAGCCCTGGGCGTGACGTCGCAGCACGGACACCTCCGCGTCGCGCTCCGGCATGCCCACGACGAGCTTCATCAGGAAGCGGTCGAGCTGCGCCTCCGGCAGCGAGTACGTCCCCTCGTGCTCGATCGGGTTCTGCGTCGCCGCGACGAGGAAGGGATCGGGCAGCGCGCGGCTGACGCCGTCCGCGGAGACCTGGCGTTCCTCCATCGCCTCCAGCAGCGCCGCCTGGGTCTTGGGAGGCGTGCGGTTGATCTCGTCCGCGAGCAGGATGTGCGTGAACACCGGTCCGGCGCGGAAGTCGAACTCCCCGGTCCTGGCGTCGTACACGAGGGATCCCGTGACGTCGCCCGGCATCAGGTCGGGGGTGAACTGGACCCGCTTGGTGTCGAGACCCAGAGCCCGCGCGAACGAGCGCACCACGAGGGTCTTCGCCACTCCGGGCACCCCCTCGAGCAGGACGTGGCCGCGGGCCAGGAGTGACACGAGCAGGCCGGTGACCGTACCGGCCTGGCCGACCACCGCCTTGTCGACCTCGGTGCGGACGCGGTGCATGGCCTGGCGCAGCGCGGCGTCGTCGGCGGGACAGTTCTCGTCGGTCACGGGGTCTCCTCGGCTTCGGTCGGGAAAGGGATGCGGGGTGGGCAGGTGCTCATGCGTCGCTCCGTGGGGTCTGCGCGCTCGTCTCCACGGCGGTCTCCAGCTCGTCGAGGCGTCGGGCGAGGGTGACCAGTGCCGCGTCGTCGGTGGGCGGCGGTCCCGCCAGCAGGCTCTGCAGCGTGCCTCGCGGGATCCGCAGCCGGTCGGCGGCGGCGTCCGCCACCTCGTCCGCGCTCGCGTGCACGGCCAGTCCCAACCGCCGCGCCAAACGCCGACGGGTGCCCTCTCGGAGCGCCTCGGCGGCGTGCGGGGCGTCGGCCGCCCTCGCCGTCAGACGGGCGCGTCCGTGCATCGTCTCCGAGGCGCGCACGGTGACCGGCAGGGTCTCGGCGACGAGCGGACCGAATCGTCGCCCCTGGGCCACGGCCACGGCCAGGCCCGCGGTGAGCAGCAGCAGGATCGCCGGGGTGACCCAGTCCGGGGTGAGGGTGCCGAGCGTATCGGGGGTCGCGCCCTGGATGTCGGTGTCCTCGTAGGACGGCACGTACCAGACCACGCGCGCGGTCTGTCCGAGCAGGGCCAGACCGAGCGCGGCGTTGCCGTCCTCGGCGAGGGTCGCATTGCTGAAGAGCTTGACGCCCTCGACGACGGCTCGGTGTCCGTCGCGGTCGTCCACGAGCACGGCGGCCGCATCGCCGTCGGCGAAGCAGCCGGTGACGCCGTCGGCGGGGGAGAAGAGTCGATCGGGACGGATGTCGCCGACCTCGGCGAACGCGGGCACGGCGCACGCGGCCGGGCGTGGGGCCGCCGATCCGGAGGCGTTCTCGCCGATCGCCAGCTCGGAGAGGAGGTGCGTGCCGGTGGAGAGGAAGACCACACGGTCGGCCGGGGCGAGCAGATCCGCCAGAGCCTCGTCGGAGAGCGTATAGGGGTTGGTCAGGGCGAGCGTGCTGTCCTCGTCGAGGGCGGCCGCGGCTGCCGCCCGGGAGCGGACGACCTCGACCTCGACGCCCTGATCCCGGAGGAGCTCGGCGAGCGCCAGGGCGCCGGTGTCGGATCGGCTCTCCGGGTCGAGCGCGCCCCGCGCACCGGGACCGGTCGCGGCGAGCTGCGAAGCCGCGAGGGCCACGGCGATCACGAGCACCGCGACGAGGAGCCATCCCCACAAGGACGCGGTGCGACGCTTCGGCCGCTCCGCGGTGGTGTCGACGGCCTCGTCGGGAGGGGCGGTCGTCGTCATGCCGGCACCGCCTCTGGGCGGTGGGCGCGGAGCCGCTCGTCGGTCGCGGCCAGGTGGCGGTAGTCGTCTTCGGCGGCGGGATGGCGCAGGTACCGCACATCGTCGAAGGACGCGGCGGCGCGGCGCAGGGACTCGGCCTCCTCCGCGAACACCGCGCTCGCGGACCGGGCGATCGACTGCGCGGTCGCGCCGGGTGCCGGATCGATGAGATCGCGCTCGAGCAGGCTGCGGGCGATCGCCCGATAGCGCAGCACGACAGCCGTGTCCCAGTCGTTCTGCCGTGCGCTGCGCTCGGCATCGGCGCGGAGCTGCGCGGCGCTGCGATCGTCGGCGGAGCCGAGCAGGTCGCCCTGGGGGCGGCGGATCGCTCGCGACCGTCGGGGGCGTCCCCAGACGAGCAGAGCGGTGACCAGGGCCGCGGCGATGAGCACCGTGACGACGATGAGCGCGGTAGGGCCGACGTTCGCGCCGTTGTCCCCGCTGAAGAGGTCGCCGAGGAAGCGCATCACGTCGCGCGCGAACAGATCGAACCAGGTGGGCTTCGCGTCCGCGTACCGCGGGTTGGACAGCTCCTCCTCGGCCCAGCGTCGTGCCTCCTCCCCGTCCGGGACGAAGACGTCGTCGAAGCGCCGCATCATGGCTGCGGGGGGCTGCCCGGAGCCGTCCATCCGCCTCCCGCATCGGCATCGGCGGGG